>NZ_JADOES010000003.1 GCF_018739885.1 Leptothoe spongobia TAU-MAC 1115
AGTTTATTCTGGACCATGCAACAGAAGCTACCTTTGCCTGATACTATTGATGGACTTTTGTCAATGCGTAACTCCTAATATCAACGAAATTTGGTTCCTGGTGCGGGTTAGCCCTCTTGAAAGGATGTAGATAGTGGACATGCAAATTCTATCTATTCAAATGAATCAGGCTATTTAGGAGGCATCATGAGCGTCACTGATCAAATTACAGCTCTAGCTCAAACAATCCCGTCAATTATTGAGCATATCCAAACTGAAGCTGCAACTAGATCGGCATTAGTAGATCCGTTTATCCGAGCACTTGGCTATAATCCCAGCAATCCTTTAGAAGTGGTACCTGAATTTGGTGCAAACCTAGACGTTCCAGGAGTACCAAAGGATAAGCGCGTTGATTATGCAATCCTGAGTGACGGTAAGCCAATTATTCTCATTGAATGCAAGCATCATGACGTCAAGCTGGAATCTGGCTTGTCCCAACTATTCAATTACTACACACCGACTGAAGCCCGCATCGGTCTGCTCACAAACGGCTTGGTCTACAAGTTCTACGCAGATCTTGAGAAGCCTGGGGTCATGGACAAGAAGCCATATATGGTTCTTGACCTGCGAAACTTGCAAGAACCTTTATTGAAAGAACTGGGAGCACTTAGCAAAGCTTCCATAAACATAGATTTAGTAATTGATTCAGCAGTTCAGCTCAAATATTCCAATGGCATTAAAGCACTACTCAGACAACAGCTAGATGAGCCCCATGATAAGTTCATTCACTTTTTCTTCAAGGAGCTGTGTCCAGACAATCAATTTGTGGGCAAGCTCAAAAAAGATTTTCAGGAATATGTGCCCAGCGCTCTAAATTCATTCATTCGGGAAGAAATCGATAAACGCCTTGATCAGGTGTCTAGCCGAAGTGCTGCAACCGTTCCGACAGACATAGATGACAGCCCAGAACCCGAAGAAGACTACGAGCCTAAGTCCCATACTGTAGAAATTGAGACTACCCCAGAAGAGCTAGAGGGATACTATCTTGTTAAAGCAATCCTCCATGAAACAGTTGAGCCCGACCGGGTTATTTATCGAGATAAAAAAAGTTTCTTCAATATCCTTCTAGACAATGCTAATAAACCCTTGTGTCGTCTGTATTTCAACGACTTAAATAGGATGCGAATCGGGCTTTTCGACGCGGATGGTAGCTACTCCTGCGAAGAAAAGATCAACATCGATAACATTGATGAGATCTACCAATATGCATCTCGCATTAAGGCAACGGTACAGCATTGGTCAGAAAATCAAGACTAAGTGGTGGTACTGCAATTGCAGGGGTTGCCGTTCTTTCAGTTGGAACTGTTGGAGTTGCTATGGCTGGTACTTATGGTGGCTATCGTTTAGCGAAAGCAATGATGAACGATAAGGACAACAATTGAGGTCATTAAATCTTGATGTCAGACGATAAAACACCTGAGATTTTAGAAGCTGGTGCGGCCTGTGGAGCTGGAGCAGTTGGAGGAGCAATTGCAGCTAACACCATTGGCGGTATGGGGCTTGCCATTGGTGGTGGAGCCGTAGCGATCGGTGCTGCTCCCGTTATTGCGTTAGGGGGTGTAGTGGGTTTGGCTGGTTGGGCTGTGGCTCACCTGTTCTCTGGTGGAAGCCAGCAATATGGAATGCCCGGATTATACAAAGCGATTAAAGATGCTACCCCTGAGCAATTAGCAGAGTTGGCAAAGCTGCTAAATTCTCCGTCCAGTCATCCTGAACATATCTGGCATCACATAGCGAACTTGAGAAGTCCTCATAGAGGATGGAAGCAAACCGTTACGGATGTAGCCGATCACATTGGCCTGGATTGGGGCCAGCTCTCAAACGGTCGTCAATGGGCCGATATTCCTACATTTGAGATAGAGAAGGCGGTCACTCATCACCTGTTTGGCGATAGCGCAACCATGCCATCGCATCACGTCAGTACACCGATTATTGATGGTCTGTCGCTCAAATGGCGTCAGTTGGCTCTAGCGGTTGTTGGGGTGTCCCTGATTCGCTAGCTGTAATCTTCTCGTCACTATCGCTTTATGAATGATCTCCTAAGGAAACACTTTGCAGCGATGCCTCTGGAGTAGTTGACGTGGGACAGTGGATTGATGAGTTAAAAATGTATTGCTGATTGGTTGGGTTGGAGTGATAAGGACAGGACATGAAAGCCGCTGAGGTGCTGCGACTAATCGTATTTGTACTGTGCCGCCTGAACTGTGTGATGGACTCGACGCAGTACGCGGTAGAACACAAAGAAAAGCTTGGCAATAAAGGGCTTAAAGAGGTGACTCTAGAGAAAGTAATGTCTAAGATCTCAGTGAGGGTAGATCGCACTGCCCTCATTACCAACGCTGTCACTGGCAAAAACGATATGCGTGGCATCAAACGCCCACAGTTCAATCAATTGGAGGCAGTTTGATGTACGTAGAAGAATTTAACTCCGGTCGATGGATTCAGCAGTATCAATACAAAAGTTTCGCTCCCACCTTAATCAACCAAGAATGGCAGTGGCGCGATCCGCAAGTTAACACATTGCTAGAGCAAGCCTCGCGCGCCCTTGCAGAATTGAGCGCTTTTTCCCAAATCGTACCAGATGTCGATTACTCATAACACTGTATCTGGTTGACAAAGGCTTACTCAACAAACCAGCTCTTTACTTGTCCGATTTCTTTGAGCGTCATAGAGGTGCGTATTACGATGCTTTAACTGTAGTTCGTAGTTCAAACGATCTGATGCACTGGGTCAAATTTTTCTTAACCGCTGTGGTAGAAACTGCAACCAAGGGGAAGCGAACCTTTATCGAGATCATGCAACTCCGCAATGAAGTCGAAAATACAATTTTGACCTTTGGGAAGCGTGCTGAAAACGCGAAGAAGCTACTGCTACACCTTTATCAGCGTCCAGTTATTAGCGTGAATGAAACGGCTGAGATGCTTGACCTGAGCCATCAAAGCGCCTCAATCCTGATCAGAAAACTAGAGGAGAATAATATTCTGAGCGAAACGACAGGCTATCAACGAAACCGCCTTTATGTTTTCTTGCGTTACTTCAACTTATTCATGGAATAGCCACGTTGCCTTACATGTAGAAAGCCATATGTAACTTTGAGTGCAATTAAAGTTACATATGGCTATTTTGAAGCACTGAAAATTGACTCCCTTACATATGGAAAGTGTATGTAAGTTTACGAGCCTTAAGTTTACATATGAGCAATGCCCAGTCATTTCAGTAACTAAGAAGGAACCTCGGGGGACTCAATGTCCCCTTTTTTATTGGATGGTTTAGAGGTTACTGAAGAATTTACGGATTCAGCATACATTTGCACTACTCGACAGGCGTCAAGTTGCGGGTCGGGGTTTAAGAGGTAGCAGTGCTCAATAAAAGGCATGAAGTTATAACGTTAGTCATACTTAGCTCAGACAATTCGTATCGATTGAAAGCGTTAAGCTACAGCACCAATGTGACGAGCAAATGTCCTAATGCATCAGGACGTTTGCTATAAAAGTGACAAGCAAGGTTAGGCACAAAATGCGGGGTGATCGATGATGCAGGTATCTGAAACCCAATTGAGCCATCCACAGATGAGCAATCAGTTTTTTAGCCACCAACCCTTTAGTCCGTTAGAGAATAGTCTATTTGTTGGACTAATTGGGCTATTCTTGCTGCCGATCTGGCTATTTAAGTACTTACCATTGCAAGATGGCCCCATTCACGTCCACACTGCCAATGTTTTACACGGGTTTTTAACAAGTACCCCATCCATTTTTCAAGACTATTACATTACCAATTTACAACTGGCCCCTAACTGGACCACCCAGATCATATTGACGGGGCTGATGTTTATCACCTCCCCCATCATCGCCGAAAAACTGCTGTTATCACTGTATGTGCTGCTGCTGCCGGTTGCCGTTCGTTATGCCCTTAATGGGGTTAGAGCTAACGCATTTGCCCCTGCTTTTCTGGCGTTTTTGTCATTCCCTTTTTGTTACAACTTGATGTTTCACATGGGGTTTTATAACTTTGCCTACAGTCTGGTTATCTTTTTGTTTGTTATCGGTTACTGGCTAAGGCATCGGCGTCATTTTCGTCTGGCGCAAATGGGGATATTACTACTCTTGATTTTAGGGCTTTATTTTACCCACCTGTTTTCGTTTATTGTATTTGGCATTGTCGTGGGCGTGCTTAATCTCTTTCAGGGTATACATATTTTACTGACACCCCGCCGAGATACCCTGATTCTCCTAAAGCAGCTGGTTGTAAAAACAACGTTACCTACCCTGGTCGCCCTGTTGCCTGCTGGCGTGATTTGTCTTCAGTTTCTCGGCCAAACCTCTGTGGGGTCTAGGGGGCCTAGATGGACGGCCTCAATGTTCGACAACCTGCGCTTGGGGAGTATACTCACCCTGAGTTCTCTGGTGTCTTACAACTGGCTTGAGCTGGTTTTTGCGATCGCAATCATTAGCCTGCTATTGGCCTTAGCTAGCTACCAGCTCCTGCAAAAATTCCCCCATTTTCACCTTAATGATAGGGATGGGTTACTAGTAGTCACCATTGTTTTGGTAGGGGTCTATCTGCTAGCCCCCAAAACCCTCTCTGGCAGCGTCACCATTAAAGATAGACTCCTGCTCTACCCAGTTTTAACCGGAATGCTGTGGCTAGCCGCAGGGAATTACCCAGGGTTTGTTCGTCAAGGGATGAAGTGGCTGCTAGTCGCCATATCCTCAGCGATGTTAATCCTTCAGACCCACACCTATGCCTATTTCAATGACTACTTAACCGAATATATCTCTACAGCCCCTTTGATTGAGCAAAACGCCACCCTACTAGCAATTAATTTCCCCACACCTAAAGACGCCTTGAGCAGGACAGCAGATGAGCCTGCCCTGTGGCGACCGCCAACGTTTGTGCGCCCCTGGCAAATTAATCTCTTTATCAATGCTTCTGGATATACAGCGGTAGAAAGACAAGCCGTATTAATCAACAACTATCAGGCCAATGAAGACTATTTCCCCGTCAATTTTCGACCTGAGCTGAATCCATTTGAAATTTTGGCAGCAGATGATTGGGAGCTGGGCCGTCAGACCTCTGTTGATATCCTAGGATATTCAGATATAACAGGTCGTCCCATCGATTATGTTTCGATTTGGCGCACCTCTGATTTGCCGCTTCAAGAAGAAGGGGCACAGGCAATTTTTCAGCAGCTTTTTAGCGCATACGATCTGATTTATACCTCGCCTCAGCGGGGATATGCCCAGCTCTATCGTCGTAAGGGTTTTCAGATATCTGCCCCATAGTGCTTTCTAGGCATAACTTTTTTGGGCGGCAGAGCCGCTGGGGATACTCCCAGCCGAAGTCTGGGAGCTAGGTGTCAAAAGAGGCCGAGCTGCTGGGGTGGTGCTTCAATCAATGACCAGGGTAGAGGCGGAACATTAATGCCAGCTTTTTCTAGCTGCTCTTGAAAATAACGGGCAATGGTAGGTGACTTTGCCTCTGTGGGACAGTGCACAAAAAAGTACACCGATACCCCCTGGGCTAACCATTCACCCACACGGTCTACCCAACCGGCTAAAAAATCACGATTGCGGTCCAGCTCAGGATGGCTAATATACCGTACCAGCACAAAGTTCGTTGTCGCCATTGGCAACAGAGGAACCCGAGGTTTCTTCCGTTCTGATCGCAATTGCGGATCCTCTGCCGGATTGCTCCAGATGAAAATGGGTCGCGTATCCAACAACACCCGCCCCACACCAAAGTTCGTCAACAGCGCATCCAATCGGTCTGCATAAGGAGGCTTAAACCAATCTAAATGGCGTACCTCTAACGCCAATGGACTTGACTCATGGGGCCAGCCTGCAACAAACTTTTCCAAGTCAGCAAACGACGCAGGACTGTATCGAGGGGGCAACTGAGCAAAAATCGGTCCTAGGCTTGGTCCCAGCCTCTGCATTAGTTTTAGAAAATCCAACGCCTGCGGCAACTGCGGCATCAGCGCCCCCTCATGGGTCACCATGCGCGGTAGTTTGGGACAAAAGCGAAATGTATCAGGGGTATTCTCAGACCAGCGCTGCACTATCTCCAGTGAGGGAATGGAATAAAAGGTGGTGTTGCCCTCCACGCAAGTCATGCGCTGACCATATAAACGCAAAAAATCGGTGGCACGACTGCCCTGCGGATAAAAATCTCCGAGCCATTCTTTATAGGCCCATACGGCACAGCCGATGCGAAACTCTGACAATTTTTTTATCCCCAAAGGCGTTTAATCCCAAATGGTGGGCCGTACCCACCCTACGAAGCGGTTTGGATTAAAAGAGGATCGAGCTGGCCCTTACTGTCAAGAGCATAGAGGTCATCACAACCACCCACATGACGATTATTGATAAAAATCTGAGGCACGCTACGCCGCTGATTTGATCGGGCTGCCATCGTGGCACGAGCAGCCTCATCGCCATCAATTTTATATTCCGTAAAATTAACTCCTTTCCACCACAGCAGCAGTTTGGCACGAATACAGTAGGGGCAAATCTGCCATGTGTAAATCTCTACATTCGCTTTGACTGAGTCAGGCTTACGACCTAGCAAACGGTTAAGAAATTGCATGGATATATGTAGGGTTTAGCGTAGGGGGTCAGTGCCGGGTTCACAGCACCCGTTCTTTCATGGTAATTCTTTTTTTACAGGACTTAGATCGCTATCAAGCTAAACAAAAAATTGATACAGAATAGATCAGTACTGGGATATGAACTTAAACACGACTTGGGCATGATCATCATCACAACCCAGATCCAATACCCCTGGCACAATTAGGTCATTAAGGAATAACGCTTACTGCGGCTCCCATTTCGATGGGAGCCCTTTTTGTATTTGTATCTTATGAACTTAAACACAACTCGGGCATGATCATCATCACAACCCAGATTCAATACCCCTGGCACAATTAGGTCATTAAGGAATAACGCTTACTGCGGCTCCCATTTCGGTGGGAGCCCTTTTTGTATATGCCGTTTATTTTGCCCAGCATTTTCCATCGAGCAGCACTTCAATATCCCCACTGATGGCATCAGTTCAGGACTTTTTTCTCCATACGTCAAATTCTTGACAAGCAGGTTGACCAATCTTCGATAGGCTAAGGGCTGCCCTGATTGGAATCAGCCTATGCTCAATAGCAGCCACAGTGTTGCGGCAGCGCTGGCCCAGCGCGATCCTCAAATCATCGCATCGCTCATGCCTAAGTGGGAGTGGGCGTACGATCATTATTTCCAAACTCGCACAGATGGTTGGCACCATGTGCCCAAGCAGGCGCTTTTTGTGGGGTCTCATAATGGCGGATTGGCCGCCCCCGACCTAGTCATGCTGATGGTGGACTGGTTTCGCCGATTTGGCTATGAACGCCCGATATACGGTCTGATGCATGCCAAAATCTGGCAGGTCAATACGGACTTAGCCAAGCTAGCAAGTCAGTGTGGTGCGGTGCCTGCTCAACCAAAGTTTGCGATCGCAGCTCTCCAGCGCGGAGCCAGCGTCCTCGTCTTTCCCGGTGGAGCCCAAGACGTCTTCCGTCCCTATCACCAGCGTCACAAAATCCAGCTGATGGAACGCACTGGCTTTATCAAATTGGCCCTCAGAGAGAATGTCCCCATTGTCCCTATCATCTCCCGAGGAGCCCACGAAAGCTTTATCGTCCTGGACAACTGTTACGAACACGCCAAATGGCTAAACCAACAAGGGTTACTACCTTGGTTTAAAGGCATCGATCCAGAAGTATTTCCCATCTATCTAGGTCTACCTTGGGGACTAGCCATTGGCCCCTTACCCCATATCCCATGGCCACAGAAAATTTATACACGGGTATGCGCTCCTATCAGGTTTGAACACATGGGCCGTGATGCAGCCAAGGATAATGCCTATGTAAAACAGTGCTACAAGCAGGTTGTTGATCAAATGCAAACAGCCCTCGATCAGCTGGTAGCCTCTACATAAGCCTAAAGAATCCAGTCCATACTACTCACAACTACTCGGCGGTAGCACCGACCCCGCATTAATTTTCGAGAAATCATTCAGCTCCAGGGTAGCACTGCTGTAGTAGCGTTCGCCCTCATCACCACGGGTACGACGCACCCGCAAAAATTTAGCAGGTCCCCAAGCCATAAAGTCTTCGGCCAGGTCGCGGGCCACTCCATTATCGGGGTAAGCTTGACCACTAACCGTGTTGCCACTAACGCGACCGATGACGCATATCGCCTCTCCATCGATATAGCTATAGGAGCCGATAATCTCATCCCCCGTCTTACGAAAGATAAACAGGACCCCACCGCGATTGAGCAATTCTTGATCCGAATAAACCCGATCAACAGCAGCAGGACCTGACACATAACGATAGTTACCATCAGCCAGCCCCGCAATCGTGTCATAGAACGTCGGCGTTGTAGAGCTCCCCGTCGAACCACGAGGACCATCATCCCCCAGTACCGGTAAGTCTGAACTAGGACTACGACTGCTGGGATTACCACTCAGGTCCGGTAGCTCTGCTGACGCCGCCGGACGCTGCGGAGAACGTTCCGAGCCAACGCGAGCAGGTTTAGGACGGGTCGATCCAGGCCTAGCTGCAACAGCCTCAGCCCGACAAATCAAGGTTGCATTAACTGGGGCAAATCCATCTGGGTCATTAAATCCCACCAGCCGCTGGTAATAATTGGGGCTATTGAGCAGTAGCTGACGCACAGCATCAATAGAGCGATTTGGAAAAACCAGCGATCGCTCCGTAGTTAATACAGCCTCCGCTGGTCCAGGTACCACAGCACCAAACTGCTCATACCCCACTTCGGTCGACCCATCGGTTTCTGTCAGAGTGATAAAGGTCCTCATCCCTAAAGGATTGGGAATCCCAGTACTTGGGTCATAGCTACAAACAATCGGAGGACTAGCCTGAGCCCATACAGGTTGCTTGACAGCATCTTTGCCTGTAATGATGACAGCGACTGCAGCCAATACGAACGGGAATACATGCTGATAGCGACCAACCATGGACAATAGCTCGTTATATAACAACTAATTAGATTAAACCCTGTTCACATCCAGAGATACTGCTTTTTTCAAAGGAAAACCCTAACTTACACGTAGATAGGATTGAGAGCTTAAAAGAATTCTATGGGTTAGAGGACTCCTACCAACCTTCAACAGACAATATGAGTGCATCAGGTGTGCAGCGTTCAATGTGCAGCGTTCAGTGTAGAAACCCTGGGAACCAGACCCGAAAATCTAGCGCTCACTGAGAAGTATGCCCCTGTTGTCTGAACGCTAGGCTGTCCAGCCATCACATTTTCTAAATCACTCCAGCCCCGGCCATCAACCATGAAGCTTGCTAACCGTTTTGAAGTACTGGCTATTTTAGATCAGGGTGGTTACGGAATTACCTACCGGGCAATCGATCATCACCAGCCCAGTAAGCCCGCTTGCGTGATTAAGGAACTCATTCATACAAGCCCCAAAATTCTAAAAAGGTTTCGGCAGGAAGCTAGCATCCTAGAGAAAATTGGGCTACACTCCCACATTCCTCAGTTACTGGCCTACTTCGATGAAGGCAACAAGTTTTACATTGCTCAGGAGCTGATTCATGGCCATGACCTGAGTCAAGAAATCAAAGCGGGCAAACCCCTGGATGAAGGCTATGTCATCAAATTACTTAAAGATGTTCTCAAGGTCCTCGCCTTTGTCCATCAGCACCGCATGATTCATCGCGATATTAAGCCTGCCAATCTGATCCGACAGACGAGTAACGGTGACATTTTTTTGATCGACTTTGGCGTAGTCAAGGAACTCAGCCATAGCCAGATAGATAGAAATGGTCAGATGACAGCCACAGTCAATGTCGGTACCGTTGGCTATATCGCCCCTGAACAAGCACGGGGCAAGCCTTGTTATGCCAGCGACTTATACTCCGTTGGCATGGTTGCGATCGCAGCACTGATGGATATGTCTCCACAGCGTTTAGCAAGTCAGCCCTTGCCCCAAAACATGAAGTGGTCCAGTGCGAATCTGAGTCCCCCTCTGGAAACATTTATCAAAAGACTGATCAATCCCAATCCCGACAAACGCTACCCAACTGCGACAGAAGCCTTCATCGCCCTTGAGCGCATCATCAATAGCATCCAAGTCGGACAAGACAGCTCCCTACCCACCCATGTCGCCGCCAAAGGCCCAAGGCCCGTCGACATAACCCGCACCAATACCCAAACTGCCACCCTGATCCCAACCAGCCTAATCTTGAAAGTGATCGGCTACATCACAGTCGCTTTAATGATGCTGGGGTTTGGCGTCAAGGGCTATCAATGGACAGCCCGTGCGCTCAGTGATCGCTGGGATGCCGTCAAAGCTGCCACTGCCCCCCAAGGCTATCAAGCTGCCAAATCAAGAGAATTAGTAGGCCTATTAGACGACGGTAGTATCCAAGCTAGGCCTGAAACTGTAGACGCCTTTTGGGATATGGTTGCCGCCGCCAAAAACGAAGGGGTCGAGTTATTACCCCTGGCAGGATACATTTCTCTAGCCGATCAACGGAGAGATCTCACGGGAGAAACCGATGTCAATATCCAACAATGGTTAAAACGAAGTGATTATCACACAGGCTATGCTATTGCCATCGGTGACAAAAATGCTGACGAGAGTACCGACTGGGATCCAAGCTTTGCGCAAACAGATGGCTATCGATGGCTCAGGCGATATGCCAAAAATCACGGTTTTGAGCTGTCATACCCCCAAGGCAATCCTGCTGGAAATCAGGAACCCTGGCATTGGCGCTATAGCGAAGGGATAAGAAATTAAGGACGCTGTATCAAGGAGATAGGAGTCTATCTCCTCAGTAGGATCTAACCTTAAGAGTATTGCTTTTAGGCCAGCAACACTCTTAGGGCATAATGCTCAACATTAAAAGCTTCTCATAAAACAAGATTCAACATATAGTTTGTTGCGGGTATAGTTTGTTACAGCGGCAAAACGATTAGACTACAAAGCCCTTTCCAGACTTACGTTACACGCAGAGATAAAACACAAAGATCGCATAAAGATTACGTGGCTAAAGCGCTTTAAATTATGACATCTCGCTTTAATAAAGAAGAATCAAGCATCTAAATGAGAGCTACATTACCAAAGGTTTATATACGCCTTAGCTGCTCTATATAATTTCATATACTTCAAAGGTTATGAGAGACTTTTCTCGACGACAAAGTTATTGGAACACTAATATCACGACTATTCAATTATTATTGACAGTTTGGGCAACAGTATCCTTAGTCTGCAGCATTCTGATTGTAGACCTGCTGAATCAGATTCAGTTTTTTGGTCTTCCCCTAGGGTTTTGGATAGCTCAGCAAGGGTCAATCCTCACATTTGTGGGATTAACTTTTTTATATGCCTCTGAAATGGATACCCTCGATCAGCGCTATCGCTCCCGTCAAGGTGAGTCAGAGCCCAAAGCTGTTTCTAAACAGGAAATAGGAGAATAGCAATATGCCAACTGAGGTTTGGACCGGACTATTTGTTGGCGCTTCAATCCTAATGTATCTCTACATTGGATGGAGTTCTCGTGTTTCCGACAGTAAAGGTTTTTTTGTAGCTGGTCAGGGGATATCTGCCATCGCTAACGGGGCTGCTACTGCAGCAGACTGGATGTCAGCGGCATCATTTCTTTCCATGGCGGGTTTGATCTCGTTTCTAGGCTATGATGGCTCGATCTATTTAATTGGTTGGACCGGAGGATATGTTCTCCTCGCGTTGTTTCTAGTCCCATATTTACGCAAGTTCGGCAAGTATACAGTGCCCGACTTTATTGGTGAGCGCTACTATTCCAATTGGGCAAGACTAGTGGCTGTAGTCGCAGCTATTTTTATATCTCTCACCTACATTGCTGGCCAGATGAGAGGGGTGGGCATTGTTTTTAGCCGATTTTTACAAGTCGATGTCAATACTGGTGTGATTATTGGCATGATTATTGTGGGCTTTTTTGCTGTCTTGGGAGGGATGAAGGGCATCACCTGGACACAAGTGGTTCAATATTACGTGCTGATCATGGCTTACCTGATTCCGGCTATTGCCATGGCCATGCTGCTCACTGGTAATCCAATTCCCCAATTCGCCATGACCTTTGGCGATATCAGTACTAAGTTGAATCAAATTCAGGTGGATTTAGGATTTGCAGAGTATACCCAAGCCTTTGCGAACAAATCCATGCTAGATGTTCTAGCTATTACCACTGCACTCATGGTGGGCACAGCAGGGCTACCCCACGTTATCGTACGATTTTATACAGTGAAGGATGTGCGTTCAGCAAGGTTCTCAGCGGGTTGGGCGCTGTTATTTATCGCGTTGCTTTACACCACCGCTCCAGCCCTGTCGATGTTTGCTCGTTACAATCTGGTGAATACACTGCACAATGCAACGATCGAAGAAGTACAACAACTTAACTGGGTACAGAAGTGGGAGAAGACTGGCCTGCTAGCCTTTGAAGATAAAAATCAGGATAATCGCCTACAGCTAACTCCCGACGAAACGAGTAATGAAATTAGTATTGATAGTGACATTATCGTACTCTCCACTCCAGAAATTGCAAACTTAGATCCTTGGGTGGTGGCATTAGTGGCAGCTGGGGGAATAGCGGCGGCTTTATCAACGGCATCGGGCCTACTACTGGTCATTTCCAGCTCAATCGCCCATGATGTCTATTACCGGATCATCGATCCAGGTGCCTCTGAACGTAAACGAGTGTTTGTGGGTCGGGTGATGATTGCCTTTGCCCTGGCGATCTCCAGCTACTTTGGCATGAACCCACCAGGATTTGTCGGTCAGGTGGTGGCCTTTGCATTTGGTTTGGCTGCAGCCAGCTTTTTCCCGATAATTATGTTGGGCATTTTTGATCAGCGCACCAATCGTGAAGGTGCCATTTCAGGCATGCTCGTCGGTCTAGTTTTCACATCTTTCTATATCATTGGCGTGAAATTCTTTGACATGCCTACCTGGTGCTTCGACATTTCAGCTGAAGGTATCGGCACTTTGGGCATGATATTAAACTTTGTGGTCACCCTAGTAGTATCGAGGGTAACGCCACCCCCACCGCCTGAAATCCAAGAATTGGTAGAGGATTTAAGAGTCCCTGAAGACATTGTTACTGAGGAGCCTAACTTGGCTGCTTAATGCATGTTTCTCAGCTTAAAAGTGGTTCCCAAAGAATCTTTTGGGAACCACTTTTTCATGCAAGCAAGGACAATGAACAGATAACTTTACCCACATCAGTAGGCCGCCAGATACAAGGATTATGCATGGGATTGTCAAGACTTTCCTTGACAATCCTACTTTTTTATATCTAGCCATAGAAAGGTGTCCGTCAACAGGGTTTGTTGGCCAACAATATGAAAAATCGCGTCATAACTCACAGACAACTCGAAAGCCAAAGGAATTACTACGGCCTGTTTGGCTATTTTTATCGCGGGCTGCAGAACGACAGTAAGGGATGTCGTTAAACCATGATCCACCACGCATCACCTTAGAGGATTGAGAGTTGCCAGAGGTCCAGCGGTTAGCATCCGTGGGGGCACCTTTATAACTGTCGTGATAATCGTCAGAACACCACTCATAAACATTGCCATGCATGTTATATAGGCCAAAGGCATTCGGCCAAAAGCTATCAGCAGCCACCGGTGTATTACGATAGTTCTCCTCAAAGTTTTCAGTAAAAGAGAAATCCGCAAAGAAATTGGCAATTTCTGTTGTTAGGGTCTCTCCAAAACAAAAAGAGGTTGTTGTTCCAGCCCGACAGGCATACTCCCACTCAGCTTCACTGGGCAGTCGATAGGTGCGGCTTGTGCTCTCACTCAGCTGCTGACAAAAAGCATCAGCCTCTTGCCAGGAGATCTGCTCGACCGGAAGATCGGCCCCATCTTGTCCCTCATCATCCGTAAAGTAAGACGGATTATTGCCCGTAACTACCTCGTACTGTTGCTGGGTAATCACAAAGGCTCCCATATAAAAACTTGGGACCTGAATCGTACGCTGAGGTCCCTCTTTTGCCTCACGCTGGGGTTCAGTCGATGGAGAGCCCATGAGAAACTCCCCAGCTGGAATCTTTACCATGCGTAAGGGCAATGCTTTACGTAACTGAGATCGCAACAATGGCTCATCAAAATAGGCAATTTTGACCGAGGGTTCAGCCAGGATCTGCCCCTCAGTATCTACTTGCACAGTTTTCAAAGTTCGATTTTTGAGGGGTTCGCCAGTGGGGGCAATTAGCTGACTGGAGGCACTCTTACATCCGGTAGTCACCATAGCGGTAGCTGTAGACACTCCTAAAAACTTAAGGGCTTTGCGCCGCGAGCATTGATAAGTTAGGCTCTGGCTGGTCAAGAGAGCCTGCTGCGAACGGACACGATCGTTGACCAGATAATTCGCACCCACAGTGCCTAGCTTTTTGATGACCCGATAACGACTGCCTACCATAAATTCCTTAATTAAGGACACCCTCGTCAGTTATCCTATACCAGGTAATTTGCCACGATTCTTGCAAAGACTACATGCGCAGTCAGAAAAAATTCAAAACCCAATGTATTTGTAAAGTTTTACAAATACATTGATAGCCAAGCTCATCCTTGGAACTGTTTAGCGTAGAAGCTGGCATAGCGCCCCGCTTGCTGCAGAAGCTCACCATGGGTGCCGGATTCGATGATGCGCCCTTTTTCCATGACCAGGATGAGATCGCAACTCCGCACCGTCGCCAATCGATGGGCAATGACAAACACTGTCCGTCCTTGCATCAGTCGATCGAGGGCTTCCTGCACTAGCGCTTCTGACTCCGCATCCAGAGCAGAAGTTGCCTCATCCAAGATCAAAATTTTGGGATCAAAGAGAACGGCTCGTGCGATCGCAATTCGCTGCCGCTGTCCCCCCGATAAATTTACCCCCCGCTCTCCCACCCAAGTGTGGTAGCCCTGGGAAAACTGGCTAATAAATCCATGGGCGTTAGCAACCCGTGCTGCCGCCGCCACCGCTGACATATCCAGGTCCTTTTGACCAAAGGCAATATTCTCGGCAATCGTGCCTGAAAACAAGATATTCTCCTGGGGCACAATGCCAATCTGACGCCGCAGGCTTTGCAATGTCACATGACGAATATTCACGCCATCAATCAGAATCTCTCCGGTGGCCACCTCATAAAAACGAGGTAACAGATTAACTAATGTGGTTTTACCCGCTCCGGAGAGCCCCACTAACGCAATTGTCTGCCCTGGCTGGGCTGTTAGACTAACTTGCTGTAGGACAGGTTGATCAACCTCATAGGCAAAACTCACATCCCGATAGTCTACCCGTCCAGTCACCACCGGCATCAGTTTCGCATCGGTGGCATCCTGCACCAAGGGTTTAATCTGCAAAAGCTCCAGCACTCGATCAACCGAGGCTTCCCCCTGCTTAAACTCATTAAAGTTTTGAATCACATGGTTGACCGGGTCAATCAGCAGTAATGCATTAATCACATAGGTGCCAAAGCCCTCCCGCTCCAGGTTGCCAAGACTAATCTGCCAGGTACCCACCAGTAGCAAAACCACAATCATGCCTGCATAGAGAAAGCCCACCACAGGAAATTGCACTGCCTGCAGCCAGGCCACCGAGTAGCGCGCATCCCGATTATTGGCTGACGCCTGGGAAAAGCGATCAACCTCATAGTCTTCTGCGGCAAAGGCTTGCACTAGACGAATGCCGCTGAAAACCTCCGCCACTTGGGAGGAAAGATCAGCCACCTTATCCTGGCTACGACGAGCGGCGGAGAGCATCTTCTCACCAAACCAACCAGACAACACGGCTAACAGCGGAATTAAAATCAGCGCCGTTGCCGTCAGCTGCCAGTTGAGATAGATCATGTAGCCAAACACAACCACCAGCTGTAGCGCCGAGGGTACAAAGTCGTGGAATAGCTTATAGACCACTTCCCCAATCCGATCCACATCTTCGGTGAGGCGATAGGCCAGATCACCAGTTTTCGTCTGCTCAAAATAGGACAGGCTCAGGGTTTGGAGATGGCCGTAGACACGAGTGCGCAGTTGGTGAGCAACTCGGAAGGCGGCCTTGGCCATCAGCGAGTCTTGACCATACTGGGCAACTTTTTGGATCAGTAATCCGATTAGGGTAATGGCAGCAACTTTACCAAAGGCGGTAACCTGCCCCTGGACCAGGCTGGAAATGGCCAGACCACCGAGCTTGGCAAGAATCGGCCAATAAATAGTGAAGACCAGGGTGCAGACAAAGGCGGGAATCAGTATTGCCTGCTGACGATGAATATAGGGCAGCAGCTGCCAATAATTGGGGCGATTATCCAAGGTGAAGTGATCTGATCGGCGTTGCATGGAATTACGCTACCAGGTTTTCCTCCCCTGCTTCCGATACCCTACGTTCATGGTTAAATGTGGACGCAAAGCACCACCTGCGTAGTACTATGCCCACCGTTATCGTTGCCACTGGAAATCCTGGAAAATTGAAGGAAATGCAAGTCTATCTGACGCCTCTGGGTTGGGATCTACAGCTAAAACCCGAGGAAATTGATGTGGATGAGACGGGAACGACATTTATAGAGAATGCACGGCTGAAAGCAAGGGAAGTTGCGATCGCAACCAACCAATGGGCGATCGCCGACGATTCTGGCCTCCAAATCGATGCTCTAGATGGTGCACCAGGCCTCTACTCGGCCCGCTATGGCACAGATGACCAAGACCGCATTAACCGTGTGCTGCGAGAACTCAAGGACACCCAAGATCGCAGTGCCCAGTTTGTCTGTGCCCTGGCCCTGGCCCGTCCCGATGGCACCATCGCCCTCGAAACCGAAGGCATCTGCCCTGGAAAAATCCTCATTGCACCTCAGGGGCATAACGGCTTTGGCTATGATCCCATTTTTTACGTCCCCAGCCAGGGCAAAACCTTTGCCGAAATGAGCGACACCCAGAAAGAAACCCATAGCCATCGGGGTATCGCCTTTGCCCAAATCATGAAGGAACTAAACCATCTAGAGTTGGCCTAGACAAGGCTGCCATAAAAAAACTGCCCCATCATAGAGGCAGCTTAAATGAGTAATTCGATAACTTTTCTGTACAAATCAGGCTTTATTCGCCGTTGCCAAACATTTCTTGAACCTGACCTAATGCAGCTTGAAAGATGTTGAAGCCAGCCCAGCCCGCAGCTAGGGCAATGGGAGCAAGCACAGCTACAACCCGGAAATCAATGTCCATTACCGAACCTCCTGCGGAGAAAAACGTTTTAATAAATACTTAGACATAATATTCTCATAAACCATGTCGAAGTTGAAACCAATAGTTGCCTCTACAGCAAAATTTCAATTCTGGATCAGGATTCATAATCAATTTTTACCATTTACACTATGACCAAACGTCCTGTCGCAGCCGTTACCGGAGCTTCTAGCGGTATTGGTACTGCCATTGCCACTCGCCTGGCTGCAGATGGCTATGACCTAGCCTTATGTGCTCGTCGCCAGCAGCGTCTAACGGATTTGGCGAGCAAGCTATCCCAGGAATACGACATTGAAGTATTGACCCACACTGTTGATCTAAGAGATGAGGCCAAGATTTTAGAGTGGTTTAGCGCGATCGCAACTCGCTTCAAGGGCCTCGATGTCCTCGTCAATAATGCCGGTCTTGGCTATAAAGAATCCCTCACCAGTGGGACAACCGACAAGTGGCGAGAAACCCTGGATGTCAACGTAATTGCCCTTTGCATCTGCACCCGCGAAGCGATCAAACTCATGCGCGACTTCGGTAAAGATCAAGGCCATGTCGTCCACATCAGCTCCATGTCAGGGCATCGGGTCCCCGGCAGCGGTATGTATTCTGCCTCGAAATTTGCGGTCCGGGCCTTAACAGAAGGCCTACGTCAAGAATTACGAGCCGCTAACAGCGCCATTCGCATCTCAGCCATTAGCCCTGGTTTCGTTGAAACGGAGTTCGCTGAAAAGTACTCCGGTAGTCTTGAACAGGCCCATCAAGTCTACAGCCAATTTCCCATCCTGCAGCCCCAAGACATTGCTAATGCCATTGGCTACGTTCTGAGTCAGCCAGACTATGTGCAGGTCCATGACATTCTGGTACGTCCCACTCAGCAAAGCAGTTGATGCCTCATTAAGCCTGTTCCATCCAGGCAATACAGGTTTGTAACTCCTGGACCATGGCAGTACTGTGCAATCGTCGACCATGACCAGGCAGTACCCACTCAAAGGAGTAATCTGCAAGGCGTTTCATCGACTTAATCTGTTCGGTCCAGGAATACCAGCAGAAACGTCGAAACCCATAGAGATGGCCCAGATCAACTGACCAGGCTAGATGATCACCGGTAAACAGAAACTGGTTCTGATAGAGCAGGACGGTATGGCCTTTGCTATGGCCTGGGACTGGAATGATGGTGATGTCAGGTGCTAATTGCTCAGGCTGTTGACCCTGCAGTTGAATTTCGACGGATTGGGTTTCGGCGGTGATGTCGTCAGCGTGGAGGATACGCTCACAGCCAAAATGCTCCTG
This sequence comes from Leptothoe spongobia TAU-MAC 1115, assembly GCF_018739885.1. Classification (GTDB taxonomy): domain Bacteria; phylum Cyanobacteriota; class Cyanobacteriia; order Phormidesmidales; family Phormidesmidaceae; genus Leptothoe; species Leptothoe spongobia. Next base: position 18,582 of record NZ_JADOES010000003.1, read on the forward strand.
GAACTTGGCATGGTCAGCGACATCATCCCGATGGGTGAGATACAAATATTTCACCCCACCCATGGCCTCCAACTGCTTGACTAAGGGGGGCGTAAACCGAGGCGAATCAATCAGCACATTACCCTCAGGTCGTCGGATCAAGTAGGTGGTAGCTGCATAGGATTTTTCTGAATGATACCCACAGTGATAAACATTCTCCGCCACAGGCTCCGGCAGCTGAGCCTGAGCCTGTTTGATATCTTGAGGAGATGCAACCGTACCAATGGAGGCCGTGGGGCAAGACAGCAGTGCTTTGAGTGCCTGAATTCTCTCTTCTGATGTTGCTGGTTGGGTATGGACAGCTGACATGCCCCCCTCTCGACCAAATACATTCGGAGCCATCCAGCGACAGGTATCACAGTCAATACAGGTATGATCAACAAAAATATCACCCTCTACATTCTCTGGGCGACGGGCTGTAAGCTGAGCCATAATGCAACCCCACGTGCTTTATCTCTAGTCTAGTCAAAGTCAACAAGAATAATGTTGTGGGCTGACTTACAACCACTAGAAAAAACAAAATCCTAGCCCTGCAACTGCCGTTGTAAATCATCGACGGGATTAATCACCAAACCAGTCACGTCACCCTGGAAAGCATCACTAGAGTGGGCCGCTGTCTTAGATAGAAACAAAATCTCAGCACTGTGGACCGGTAATGGTCTACCGGCTTGAGCCGTGAGCCAAACCAATGGCGGTGCTGGTAGTTTATGCCCGCCACTATCGTTAAACTGAATCCCAGCTAACACCGTTAAAACAGCCGTCATATCCTTTACCAGTCCCGTTTTTGCACTCCACAGCTGAGTAGCTAAACCATTTTGCTGACCATAGTGATAGAGCGAAGCTGCTGCAATCACAGCCCGCTCAAAGCTATCAATATCCCAGGCTGTTGATGTGTCCAATGCAATAATCAAGCTTTGGTGACTAGTCAGGACCTCCAGCTCTCGCACCCGCAACTCCCCATAGCGAGCACTAGTCCGCCAATGGATTAAACGAGTGGGATCACCCCAACGATAGGGACGTAGCGCCCGAGTCAGCCCTTCGGTACCGCTGGCATTGATGGCAGCCTTTTGTAATTGCCTTTGCCCGGTTTCATCGCCCAGGGTATCTATCACCGGACAGCGTTCCAGGGGCAAAATTTGCGGATAAACAATGGCTTTTGCTTTGGCCGGGTATAGCCGACTGCACCAAAATAGGCCCAGGGGTGCGGCGGTGCGTAAACGCACCTCTGGCCAAGTGTAGATACCGCGCTGCTGGGTAGCAATTTCGTAACGCCAGGTGTGTTGGGATTTTGCAGCTAGGGTTGCGATCGCACATGTCTGCGGTCCCTTTAACCCAGCAGGTACCAAATCTTGCACTTGCAGTAAACTCTTCGTTTGCGCCGTCGTATTCTCCAAGCTCACCACCATTGACAGCCCCTCTCCTGCCGACACCGGGCGTGGTACTTGCCGCACAATAGCTAATCCTCGCAACGCTCGCTGCGGCAAAATTGACGATACTGACAGCAGAGCAATGGCAACACCACTGATCACATACAGCCAACCAGCCATGGTATTTGTAGCCGCTCCCAAGAAACAAAGGGTAAGTCCCAGCAGCACCCAACCACTATAGGCAGGGGTAACCCAATTGCTTTCTAACCAATTGGCAATACGTTTGTTCACCGATGCATCCCAAATGACATTTTTGAAGCCCATCCAGACTCCTTTCTAGCATATGCAGACAAGTCACTGAGAGGGACAGACGGCATTCACCACAACAGCATAGCCACCGACTCATACTACAATTCAGGCTACAAAAAGTAGCATCAAACTCTAAAACAGTTGGGTCACAGTTTCATCTGCAACCTTGGCAGCAACAAAATCTTTACTTATCACCACTGATAGCAAATCCGAATTCATTAAGCCCGATCAAAATAGACAATCTTGTAGGGGCACTCCCTTGTGGATGTCCTGCTAGACCAGACGCTATCAGCCAAGATTGCGTATGATTCGCTTCAGAGAGCTTGGAGGCCAAGTAATCCGTACACCCTGGACGTGAATTTAGCGTAAGGCCTCTACCGCTGTGGCAGGTCCCAGAATAGAAATATATGAGTCCACAAAACAGCGCTGGGCTGCTTCCTGGGCTGCTTCGATGGTAACTGCAGCAACATTAGCTTGGAAAATATGGTCAAACTCGGTACCTAGGCCTAAAATCTCATACCAGCCTAGCAACTGAGCAATCTGCCCATTAGTCTGTTTGCCAAGAGCATATTGTCCCAGCATTTTGTTCTTGGCGACTTGTAGCTCATGGGCCGTAAGGGGGACCTCACACAGACGACGTAGCTCACTTTGTAGACCATCTAAAGCGACAGATGTATTTTCTGGAGCGGTACCAATATAAGAAACAAACTGTGATGGGCCTAGTCGTGTGGGATAAAAGGCTGACACATCATAGGCCAAGCCTTGTTTCTCCCGCAGTTCTACAAAAAGACGACTGGATAGGCCATTGCCCAGGTGGGTGCTCAGTAGTTTGAGGGCTGCAAAATCTGCATGGGTGACTGAAACAGCTAGATATCCAAGAATCACAAATGCCTGATTCGTTTCCTGCGGGGTCACAATACGATAGGCATGGGAATCGACCGCTGGCAGTCTAGGAGCCGGGGCTGGATACTCAGGGGCAGCCCAATCACCCAACAGCCTTTCTACTAGGTCAATAGCCCGCTCTGGATCAATACGCCCGACAATAATCACCACCATGTTGTCGGGGCGAAAATGTTGACGATGGGCTTCCAGGAGTTCATCGCGTTGCATGGCCATGACGGTTTCCTCAGTGCCCATACTGGAAAAACCATAGGGATGGTGGCCATACATGCCCTCACGAAAATATTTGTAGGCCACACTAAAGGGCTGCTCCTGCATTGACCGCAGCCCTTGAATGGTTAACTTACGCTCTAATTCAATTTCATTTTCGGGAAAGCTAGGCTCTCGAAGAATTTCGGTAGCGAGGGTGAAAATGTTCTCAAAGTCAGCGGAGACGGTTTTCACGCTGACTAAACTGTAGTCCGAGGCACTGTCTGCACCTAAACTAGCACCGACATACTCTACCGCTTCAGCGATGTCCAAAGAACTTCGGTGGGCGGTCCCCCTAGTCAGAAGCGATGTGAGCAGACTGAAGATACCTACATTGTGTGGGTTTTCATGAATTTGGCCAACGGGTAAAAAGACTCGTGCTGAGACGATATCAGCGACTGGATTTTCGATGGCGATAACTTTGAGGCCGTTGCCCAGATGGGTCGTAATGGAGTTTTGCTTCGGGGCAGTGGATACAGTCACAGGTGTCGTGTTTGAGAGTTAGTAGTGAAGTCTGTCAGGAAGGGTGGGAAATGGTTGATGCCTTAAGCAGGGGTTAGAGCCAGGGTACCGCAATGATCGGGCGATAGGTATTGCTTGGCGAGAGGCATAAGCTGCTCAATCGTGTAGGACTCGATGTAGCCTGGATAGGCCAAGGACAGCTCAGGTGTGGCCAGGGTTCCATAGTACCCATACAGTCCGGCAAGCTGGCCTGGGGTTTCCATAGAAAAGGCATAATCATTGCATAATACCCGCTGGGCTCGCTCTAACTCTGGCGTTGTAATCGGTATGGTAGCTAGGGAAGCGATGCGATCGCAAATCACCTGCCCCACCTCCTTAATATGATCGGGTGCCAACCAGGACGATAAAACAAACAAACTACAGTCCTGCTGCACCGAAAAGCTGCTAGCAATCTCATCTACCCACTGGCGATCTTCGCGTAGCTCTCGCACCAATCGTGACATCCGCCCTTCCGCCAAAACCGTCGCCAATATATCTAAGCCGCAGGCTGTTTTGAGGTCATCTATACCAGGCCCCAACCAGGCCATGACTAACCGTCCATGCTCTAAACGTGGCAATGCCAAAGTATGTTGAGGATTAGTCAATAAGCGAGGATGTGCAATGGACCCCATGGTAGGGCACGATTCGCGGTGAGGAAATGTACGAAATGTCGTCTGCACCAGCTCTAGCACCCGATCGAGAGAGACGCCACCCGTGATCACCACTTGCATATTGTCAGGCTGGTAATGGGTGCGATGAAACTGTCTCATCTCCTCAGGGGAGCGTTCTTGCAAAATCTCAGGCGCTCCTAATACCGAGCGACTGTAGGGATGATCCCCATAAACCATTTCCGATAATGTCTGAAAACCGATCCAGTCCGGATCATCCCAAGATTGATGAATCTCTTCAATCACCACATGGCGTTCTCGGACAAACTCATCGGCTGGAATAGCTGCATGGAGTAGGAGGTCAGCGAGGTAGGGCAGGGCATGGGCTAAATCATCCGCCGCCACCGTCATATAAAAGTGAGCATAATCATGGCTGGTGGCAGCATTAGTCAGGCCACCGCGACTTTCAATAGCAGCATCAAACATGCCAGGGAGGATTTGCTCAGTCCCCTTGAACACCATGTGCTCCAAAAAGTGAGCCATGCCCGTCCATGTTTCGGGCTCATAGCGTGCCCCTGCTTTAATCCAAACGTCTACCACCACCACCGGTGTCGTTGCAATCTCCTGATGAATAACTGTTAGCCCACTGTCTAACCGGACAACGTTGGCAGGAAATGGGCGCTTAAACCTACCGCCATCAGAGCTATTGGAAGCAGAAACGTCAGAGACTGAACTCAAGTTGATCGATACCTAATATGGGGGATATAGGGAAAGTCTAATCGTAACGCCCTAAGTTGTTTTCGTGAATACATAAATTGAATGACACAATTAACTCGTAATAAATAGTAAAAAGAGAAAAAATAGCATATTTATTTTATCCGGAGCACCGGATTCGGAGTTGAAACCTGCAGCCCAGGAGCGTGGATTAGAAAATCACAGGCTCAGAGATTGGCCGAAATCATGCCTCAAAAACAATGGCTCAGCCACCGTAGTAGCTAAGCCATTACTTGAAAAGTAACCATAGGATAAAAAGTCGCTACAAAAGCGCCGAACGATTACCAGAGTCAGCAAAGCTTACAGGACCAAAAAGAATCCTGGCTTGCAACTCGTCAACAATTTATTTCAACATTTGCTCTCGTCCGCTGACAAAGCGTTGAATAACGGCGAAAACACAATAGACCATTAGTAGATAACTAATAGCAAGTAGCAATATCAGCAAGGGGGTAAAGGGGTGAGTCATGAACGTAGCCGGGGTGAGAGGAGCAGCAAGGACGATCTGATCTGCATGAGAAAAGCAGACAGCAGGAAGTGGCAGCACATGGCTGGCTCAAAGTTAACTAGATGCTCAATAATCAAAAAGCCTTGATACTAGAATTACCTAGTGCCATAGGTGTTGCAGTATCGCTCGTCACTCCATACGCACTTTAATACGCACATGCACCGATAAATTCTCTAACCAGTCGTCCGCTCGAGACCTTACTATGCTGAGCCAGCTTTAAACTGAGTCAGCTAGTTACCATACTCTGTAGACATCGGCTTGCCGCCGGGATTAGCTACCCGAGGCAATTGCAACACATTGGCGAATAACCCTAGTAAGACTAGTTGTCATTACTGACGCTAGAACAAAACTACTAGAAAGCTAACAAGCACCAATCATTAATCTTATTTATGAAATTTTCCAATTCCTATCACTAGATTAACATAAGCATTTGTTATTCACATAGACCTAATTAAAAAAATGAAATAGAAATATCTAATCAATACTGGCCAGATTATGCTCTTTGTGAATCCCTCAGCCCCAAAGGCTAAAAAGCGCTTATAACAATGGTGTTTCGACATATTCCAAATGGATTTACGACACCAACTGAGCCGTTAGCTTAGAATGAATATGGATTACTTAAAATTTCGTAATCAAGCTGTCTGAGCATTTTCTCCCATGACTTCAACAACATCGCTGTTTGCCCCCGTCGAAGCAGATCTGAAACTGCTGACGGATAACCTAAAGCAGCTGGTCGGTGCTCGACATCCTATCCTCTACGCTGCTGCAGAGCATCTCTTTGGAGCAGGGGGGAAGCGTATTCGACCTGCTATTGTGCTGCTGCTATCACGGGCTACGGTGATGGGGTCCGACATTCCAGCGCGCCATTTGCGACTGGCTGAAATCACTGAGATGATTCATACCGCTAGTCTGGTTCATGATGATGTGGTAGATGAGTCCTCCTTACGCCGGGGAGTGCCTACGGTCCACAGCAGTTTTAATAACCGCATTGCGGTACTGGCTGGAGATTTTCTATTTGCCCAGTCGTCTTGGCATCTGGCCAATCTGGATAATCTAACGGTGGTCAAGTTGCTCTCCCGCGTGATTATGGATTTGGCGGAAGGGGAAATTCAGCAGGGATTAAATCGATTTGATACGACACTGTCCATAGATGCTTATTTAATGAAGAGCTATTACAAGACAGCGTCACTGATTGCCAATAGCGCTAAGTCCGTTGGTGTATTGAGTCAAGTGTCTGACTCTTTGGCCGAGTCGTTTTATCAATATGGTCGTAATCTGGGTCTAGCTTTCCAGATTGTGGATGACATTTTGGATTTTACCGGGTCTGAAGATGTGCTGGGTAAACCGGCTGGCTCTGATCTACTCAGTGGTAACCTCACAGCACCAGTGCTGTATGCCATGGAGGAAACCCCATACCTGACAACATTGATTGAGCGGGAGTTTGCTCAAAATGGAGACTTTGAGGAAGCCATGGCATTGGTCAGAGCAAGTCGAGGGATCAAACGGTCTCGCGATCTGGCCGCTCAACATGTTGAGCGGGCAGTGGAGAATTTAGCTGGTTTGACTCAGTCTGAACCCAAACGGGCCTTGGAAGCATTATCAGGCTACGTTTTGAGTCGTCTGTACTAGCAGAGGTTGAGCATCGTCCATTATCTAGGACCTAGGTTTCTCCCTGATAAATTCTTGCTGAGGTTTTACGTGCTCTATACTTTCGGCTGAGAGCTTGTGATGAGCTTTCATGTTTTTTGCTGGAATGATGATCGGAGGCGTGGATGAATAGTCCGGTGAGTCCAGTGGTGTGTCTGGGAGAGATCCTGGTTGACAGTTTTTGGACTGGAGACCAGGGAAAGAAAATGTCATTGCCAGGGGGTGCCCCTGCGAATGTGGCTTGTGGCCTGGCGAAGTTAGGAACTACAGCTGAGTTTATTGGGGCTGTTGGGATTGATTCTTGGGGGCAGGCACTGGCGCGATTGTTAACAGATCTGCAGGTAGGATCACGCGGGCTGCAGCAGCATCCGACGGCTCCAACCCGCGAGGTGTATGTCCTGAGCGATGAAACTGGAGAGCGATCATTTGCTGGCTTCTCATTACCTGATCCAACCGGATTTGCAGATGCCCATCTGATTTGCGATCGCATCGATCCCTACCTTTTCACCGGAGTAAAATATCTAGTCCTTGGCACCTTGGGGCTAGCTTATCCTGAAACCCGAGAGTCCATGCTACAAGCGGTGGAATGGGTTCAACAACAGAATGGTCGAGTCGTGCTGGATGTTAACTGGCGACCTATGTTTTGGGAAAATCCGGCGCAGGCGATGGGATTGGTACATGATTTACTCAAACATGCATCCTTTCTGAAGCTGTCAGATACTGAAGCTCAATGGTTGTTAGATTCGACAGATCCCGTCGCCATCGCCGCCCAACGCCCCTATTTAGAAGGGGTTATGGTGACAGCAGGAGCAGCGGGCTGTCGTTATTATCTGGGTGGTTATAGTGGTCATGTACCTGGCTTTGATGTAGATGTTGAGGATACGACCGGTGCCGGGGATGCCTTTGTTGCTGGTTTTCTACATCAGCTATGTACAAGGGGACGCAGCTGTTTATTGGATGCTGACTGTACCCATGAGATGGTCCGCTATGCCAGCGCGGTTGCAGCACTGACAACGACTAGAGCGGGTGCGATCGCAGGGCAACCCACCCCACGAGAAGTAGACGCCTTCCTATTTTTGAGAAAATGATGCTTTTGAAAATTAATGGCTAAAGAAATTGAGCGCAAATTCTTGCTGAGAAACGATGCGTGGCGTTCCCTGGCTGAAGGACGCTATTACTGTCAGGGCTACATTCCCACCCAGGGAAAACAAACTGTACGGGCACGCATTATTGACCAACAGGGCTATCTCACCCTAAAGGGGCCAACCCAGGGCATCAGTCGTTCTGAGTTTGAATATGAAATCCCGTTGGTAGATGCCCAGATGATATTGACGGAACTATGCCAGCAACCTCTGATTGAGAAGCACCGCTATCGGATTCCTTTAGGGAAAGTAGTCTGGGAAGTGGATGAGTTTTTAGGCCAAAATCAAGGATTGACGTTGGCTGAGGTAGAACTTACCCATGAGTTACAGACAGTAGAGCTACCCCACTGGATTGGCAAAGAAGTAACGGGGGATCCTCGATATTACAATTCCAATTTGGTACGGCATCCGTTTAAGGATTGGGTTTAATAGGAGCCTTTAAAGATTCTCTCCGATAGAGAGGGATGGAGACGGTTTTCTCCAGGCATATAAGTAGCGGGAGGCCTGTTGTTATGGCCATTAACTGAGGCCTTACTAGGATCGCTAAAGGGCGGGACAAAGGCATGGCGCTCAGAATCGTAGGCAAGGATACTGCCGTCGTTGATGTGGTAGATCCAGCCGTGGAGCGATAGATTACCGCTGTGGAGCATAGAGCGAACGGCAGGGTAGGTGCGTAGATTTTCGATTTGAGTTAATACATTTTCCGCCACCAGCATATCCAGCTTCTCAGTTTTATCTAAGTCACTGTAATGGTCTTCCACAAGCTGACGGGTCGCTTCTGTATGGATGAGCCAGTTATAGACCAGGGGCATTTTGGTTTCAAGCTGACCAATCTGCAGCAGACCCTTCATCGCACCACAGCTAGAGTGGCCGCAAACAATAATGTGGTCTACGTCCAAAGACTTAACGGCATATTCAATCGTGGCCCCTTCACCACCGTTGGTGGCACCAAAGGGGGGGACAATATTGCCCGCATTGCGAATGACAAATAACTCCCCTAGCTCGGCCTGGGTAATCAGTTCTGGCTGGACCCGTGAGTCAGAGCAGGTAATGAACAGGGCATTGGGACTCTGGCCCTTGGCCAGGGTTGCCATTAGCTTCTTATGTTCAGGAACATAGTCTTCCTGAAACTGGCGCAGGCCCCGCATTAACTTTTTCATCGTCCCTAGTCCTCAGTACTCCCAGCGGGTGGCCACCATGATCACCCTTTAATTCTTATCCCATATCTTTAGAGTGCTGCGTGCAAAGTTTTACTTATCAGTGTGATTAGAAAGTGCTTGAGAAAGGTTGGGGCAGGAGCAATGCTTGAGTTCTAGAAATAGCTCTCTCAGTAGAATTTTTATGCTGAGATCTGAGCAATTTTGATAATCATCGCTATGATCCGTAAGGCTTATTGTTGCGATCGCTAAACTCTATGACTGATTTGCCTGCGATTAAGGCGATATATACCGATGGTGCTTGCTCGGGTAATCCTGGTCCGGGTGGCTGGGGCACGGTAATTTATTTTGCCAATGGTGGTGTGCATGAGCTAGGAGGCCATGCAGCGGGAACAACGAATAATCGAATGGAGATGCAGGCTGCGATCGCAGCGCTCCAATTTCTCCAACAGCATGACTACGACACCTCCATCGAACTGAATACCGATAGCAAATATCTGATCCAGGGCATTACCCAATGGATGCGGGGTTGGAAGCGCAAGGGTTGGAAAACAGCCGCAGGTAAAGCCGTATTAAACAAAGATCTATGGCTTACCCTGGATGATCTCACTCAAAGCCTGAAGTCGGATCAAGATGTAGAAATTGACTGGAACTACGTCAAAGGCCATGCAGGCAATGTGGGCAATGAGCGATGTGATGAAATTGCCCGTGCCTTTTCCCATCAACGTGCCATTGGTCTTAAAAAAGCAGTGGATAACAAAGCTACCGTCACCTCAAAGTCATCCTCGGCTGAAACAGTTAAGCCCAAGGAAGTGGCGAAGCCCAAGCCGATGACCACAGCTAATCCCAAAAAAGCAATTTCCGTATCTAACCCAGATCCCACCCCTAGCGATATGTCTGAAACTCGAATCACCCGCGTCAGCAATACCCTAAAACTATTGCAAGTTGCTGATGAACTGGCTAAGCAAGGGTATTTAATTACTACATCAGAATTAGTCGTCCTAACTGGAGTGTCCGCTAGTGAACTTGCCAAGCGAGGAGACGACTGGACCTGGCGCAACTGGACAGTCTCCTGTGTTAGCAGCGAGTCCGATCAGGAGAAATTCTGGCAGTTGGAGAGAATAGAAGGCTAAAGAGCTGAAAAAATAATTTCAAGGATGGCGATAGCCCTACCCCTGACCTTGCCGTAACTCTCACTAAGCCTGAATCACCAATGATTGAACGATACCCTACTTTCAGGGGGTTTGGGGGAGTTAGGCCCCCACGAATAGGAGGGGTTCGGGGAGGAAAGCCCTGAGCAATCCCTATCGCAATTGATCAATGCTCAAACGATATCTCTTGGGAGGTTGGCAATTAGCAAAACCGGCTGAGTGGGGTCCATTCGAGTTCCCTTTCCGGAAATAGACAAGTTATCTCGATTATGCATATTGGGGTTTCCCATGACTAGGGCGGTTCCGCCCGCCTTAGAACCCAACGGAAAAATATCAGTGATATCCCTAGAAACCTGTGGGGGTGATCGGTAGCTTACCTTGAGCTGAATCGAAAGGTATGCCATCAAAAAAGGGGGCTCCCCAAACGAGGACCCCCCTTTTCAAACTAAGCCTTATAACTTAGTAGCCGTAGCTCAAACGATTAGCCATTGATTGCAGGAGCAGCCAAAGCAACAGGAGTTTCAGCACCAGCAGCTAGGTCAAGAGGGAAGTTGTGAGCGTTACGCTCGTGCATGACTTCCATACCCAGGTTGGCGCGGTTGATCACGTCAGCCCAAGTACTAACTACACGACCTTGAGAATCCAAAATGGACTGGTTAAAGTTAAACCCGTTCAAGTTGAATGCCATGGTACTAATGCCCAGTGCAGTGAACCAAATGCAAACTACCGGCCAAGCGCCTAAGAAGAAGTGCAAGGAACGGCTGTTGTTAAAGGATGCGTACTGGAAGATTAGACGACCGAAGTAGCCATGAGCAGCAACGATGTTGTAAGTCTCTTCTTCCTGGCCAAACTTGTAACCATAGTTCTGAGATTCAACTTCAGTGGTCTCACGAACCAAGGAAGACGTCACCAAAGAACCGTGCATAGCGGAGAACAAGGAACCACCAAATACACCAGCCACACCAAGCATGTGGAAGGGGTGCATCAGGATGTTGTGCTCAGCCTGGAAGACAAGCATGAAGTTGAAGGTACCGGAAATACCCAGAGGCATACCATCAGAGAAAGAACCCTGACCGATGGGGTAAATCAAGAATACTGCAGTTGCAGACGCCAAAGGAGCGGAGTAAGCAACACAGATCCAAGGACGCATACCCAAGCGGTAGCTCAATTCCCACTGACGACCCATGTAGCAGAAGCAGCCAATGAGGAAGTGGAAAATGACCAGCTGGTAAGGACCACCGTTATACAACCACTCATCCAAGGAAGCAGCTTCCCAGATAGGGTAGAAGTGTAGACCGATAGCGTTAGAAGAAGGAATTACTGCACCGGAGATAATGTTGTTGCCTAGAAGCAAAGAACCAGCAACAGGCTCACGGATACCGTCAATGTCGACGGGAGGAGCAGCGATGAATGCGATGACAAAGCAAGCTGTAGCAGCCAGCAGTGTAGGGATCATTAGAACACCAAACCAACCAACATAAATGCGGTTGTCAGTGCTAGTGATCCAATTACAAAACTGATCCCACGTGCTCGCCCGATCACGGGATTGCAAAGTAGAAGTCATAGTGATGAATGAATGTTATATAAACGTGAGTCGATTCTGTGAAGGTAAGCAACTAAGAAAAACCCAGTTGCTCCAATAAAATAAGAACCGGCTCGTTTATAAGATTAGTAAATATGCTTATTGGTTTGTAGGGGTAGGATACGAAACTTGCCACATCGACACACTTCTATACAAAGAGTGAGCGAGCACTCACCAAGTTAGCCCGGAGGCCAAGTGAGTGAACGTCCCCCCAGTAGGTGGATGTGGAGATGAAAGACAGTTTGACCTCCATCTTGGTCAGTATTGATTACGACACGATAGCCATTAGATAAGCCTTCTTTTTCAGCTATTTCCTTAACAGTTAGCAACATATGACCGAGCAGTTGCTTATCGTCAGACGTAGCTGCGGCAAGTTTTGGAATAGGTTTTTTAGGAATCACCAGGATATGAGTCGGTGCTTGAGGCGTAATATCGCGAAATGCTAAGCACAGGTCATCTTCATAGACGATATCTGCAGGGATTTCCTTGCGGATGATTTTGCCAAAAATGGTGTCTTCACTCATAGCGCTTTGATGGTGACAGCGCTTTGAATTTTAATGGTTAGCTGCGAATGCGGAGGCTAAGAATTTCTTTGAACTTGCAACTAATTTCCTACGGGGGGGTGAGGAAACTGCACTTGGGTATATAGCCAGTCAGCGATGAGTTTGGGGCAGTTTTTCTTGGACCAGCGTACGGCGATGTAATGGAAGGCTGGTTTTGTAAGTCGGGCAATCCATTTCATCAACCGATTCAGGCGACGGGGTTTGACTCGGTAGTTGATGAGGTTATTGGAGCCAATGTCATAAAGGCGATCCAACACTAGCTGTAGGGTGGCCTCTTCGCGTTTAAACATGTTTTCTAGTAGGAGTTCCACGTCCTTCATATGTTCATCAGCGAGCTGCTTTTCGCGAATGGTGATAGCGACTTTAGAGGAGTTGGAAGTCGTTAGCATGATTTTTAGGGTGGTTTATATATAGATGATGTTGGAGTCGCGGATGGAATATCTATTTATATAAGAGGCTCGTTGCGAGCTTTTATCCCTAATAAGCAGATACCATACTTCACAGCGTAGGATTGTGATCTTTATCCTACTGCTGATGACGCGTAGAACGCATCAGGGTGATGGGCACCCTACATAAACATGTAGGAGTCCACCATGCTGGCAAGAATCTGGAGTGCATCGTTAGTAGGCATTGATGCTCTAAAAGTCGGTGTGGAGGTCGACCTATCGGGTGGTTTACCCGGTGTTGTCGTAGTAGGTTTGCCCGACACCGCTGTACAAGAATCACGGGAGCGGGTGAAAGCGGCCCTGAAAAATGCCGGATTTCCGTTTCCTATGCGTAAGGTGGTGGTCAACCTGACACCGGCAGATGTACGCAAAGAAGGCCCGATTTACGACTTACCCATTGCCATTGGCATCTTGGCAGCAGCAGATCTGGTTAGCCAGGAAAATTTAGATCGTTATCTACTATTGGGTGAATTATCTCTAGACGGCACCCTGCGGCCTGTGGCGGGCGTCATGGCCATGGCAGCGGCCGCACCTCAGCTAGGCATTAATGGCCTGATTGTGCCCGAGGATAATGCTCAAGAAGCAGCGGTTGTCCCTGACCTGGAAGTCTATGGGTTTAAGACCATTGCCGATGTAGTGGAGTTTTTGAATAACCCGAGCGATCGCACCCCCCTCACCATTAACGGCTGTGAAGCCTTAGCCCAGGCCCAGCCTCACGCAGTCGACTTACGCGACGTCAAAGGACAAGCCCAAGCTCGACGGGCACTCGAAATAGCAGCCGCAGGCGGCCATAACCTTATTTTATCTTGAGCTAAATCGAGGGATGCCTTTGTAAAAGAAGCTTTTCACTTTATAGACATGTCTATAAAGTAAGCTATGCTAAGGTCTGGCTGGGAGGTGTTTATATGAGTGTCAGCAATCCTGAAAATGAAAATTTAGTGCCAGACCCTGAGAATGTGCGCTTGTTCCCTGGATCTGACTCTGCCCGCGAAGCAAGAGTAACTCAACGTTTAGAGCCAGGAAAAATTGGGCGTGTTAGTTATCAGGCGACGTTCTGGCCCGCTAAGCTTTTTGACGGCAACGCGGCTGTTGAAAAAGGTGCAATTGTTCAGGTTGTTGGACGCGACAACGGTCTTACCCTTTTGGTGCAGCCTATAGAAGAGCCAAAGACTGATAGTTTTCCTTTGGTTTATCCTGACGGGAGAGTATCTACAGTAAAAATTACTAATAAAAAAGCTCAGAGCGACTCACAAGCAACTGAGTTGGCTTTGAGTATTGAAGCAGATGAAACAGTATTGGTTGATGAAATTGCCGCTGAACTAGCAATTCTTTGCAAAGCTTTGAACGCTTATCATATCGCTTGTGGCGGCAATGGTCTTGAAATTGACGATTGGGAAACCCTGGTTGCAGTTCGTGAGTTAGCGGAGGTCTAACCATGAACGATGAGCGCTATCGCATCAGAATGCGTCAACTGCCTGGTAGTCCTCCAGATTTACTAGACAAGCTCAGGGAATCCATAGAAGAGCTTTTTGATTGTGGCCTTGCCGGTGCTACGAATTATGTTCAAGGCAGAGGGGAGCAGGAATCAGCCAAAGCAGCTGAAATCAAGGCCAAGGCGCTTGCTCAGCTAGGATCTCTACAACTGGAACGGCAGAAGCTGATTGATGAAAGAGATAAGGCTATTGCTGAGCATCAAGCTTCTATGTATGAACTGAGAACCCAAAGGCTTAAAGATGTCGTTGACAGTCTGGTTCGGCTGAAGGAAATGGGAGCTGAAGTCAAGCTTGAGGTGGTTGCTCAGGTTCTGATGCAGGCTGCTAGTGAGTAGGAGACGGCAAAGCATTTGCCAGAGGATGGGGTTGAGGGATGAATCAGATTCATTTTAATTTATCGCCATTTGGCTCATCCTTTTCCTTGTCAAATTCATATTCTTTCTTTAGCCCGCCAATCAGCAAAACCAAGCCCACACCACCCAGTATTTCGTCTGCAATGCCATCTTCGAGATGAGGCCCCCCTGCGAGGACGCCATTCAGCAGAATGCTTCCTATTAGCGCATACATCATGCTGACAATTCTGCTAACCTGCCTATCTGTCATGATTGGTCCCAAGTCTTTTAGATATTTTTAGCAGAGCAAAAGCAAATACAACTTGAGCTTAGGCTTATTTTACACATTAGAAACTCAATTCCAGCCCTCGCTCCCCCATTCAAGAAAACCACTCTAGCCCTTCACAGTAAAGACGAAAGCCAATCCCAACCCTACCCCCGCCACTTCCTCCATACACCCCCCACCTCACCCGCTCAGCAACCGTCCAGGGCTAGGTAATCACAGCAATACGAGCGTCACCCATTGCCGTCATTTGCGGGGTCGTTTGTATGGCTTTGGTTTGGTCATAGCGGCATCTTGTATGTGTGGGTATAGGGTGCCCGGACATGGGGTTGAGGATATAAAGTATCATAAGGCTTCTGTCTTTATTTGTAGGTAGTCCTTACTAATGTCTTCGGAAAAGATATCAATAAAAAATAGACTCAGGATCTCATCCACACCAACTCTAATCAAAAAAGCCAAGCGTGCAGCAAAACGGCAAAATATGCCGCTCAGCAAAAGTAGCATAATCATACTTAAGAACTTTTTGGAAGGTAAAATTGATTTAGAAAAACTAAATGAGCTTAATGATGGAGGTACTTCAACCGACCTAATAGAAAAGATGATTGTTGTACCTTTAGTGGCTGGAAATGCAAGGATTTGGAGCGGGAAAAAACAGAAAAGACAAAAAACAGTTAAAAAAAGGGCTGGATATACTATAGAGAACTTTATTGTATATACATGTAGTCTTCAAAGAGCTGTATCCAATGGTGAATCTAAGTTAGGCCGAAAGATTGTCGTAGCTGCCTTAAAAGCAACGTTTTGCAAGGCATGGCCTATTTGCATTGTCAATTAGATAACTTGTCTACAGGATTTCCTGAAGCCATTTAGATCAGTGTATTCAGGAAATCAGTAGCTATTTTAAGCTCAAGCAAATAGGCTGCAAACTCAACTAGTTTCCTTAAGATTTAAATTAAATTCAGGTACTTCATGTGCTTTTACGTCAAGCACATGAAGTAATTTAATGTCTTTATCTTTTTGTTTGTATGTAAATATAATTCTGTATTGCTTCGAATCTTCATTAATTCTCAGCGGATTTCTCAACTGAAAATAACCATTTTCGTCAGTTTTTCCTTCACCAATTGCATCATCAGGACTAACACTATCTATCTCTTGCAATTTCATTTTTGAAAGCCTTAGAGGCATTCCATCAACTTGAACTCTCCCCCAAATACTTTTTGCTAAATGACCATTTATCTCATGATATGCTCTTGCATATTTATCATAATGGCCATTCTTTCCAAACAATAAGAGGTATTCAAGTTGAGCTTGATCTACCAGCATATACATGGCAACAGCAGAGATTAAAAGAGTCAGCAGAGTAGGCAATTCAGTTCCACCCAAAAGAGGCGTCTGCTGTTGAAAAAGATTCAAAAAAATCTCACCAACCCCTGAACCTGTGGGGGTCTGAAGAATATCTTTTATGCTAATAAATATGTAAGAAAGCAAGAAAATGACTTGCAAAAAGCTATAAATAAAAAAGTAGAAAGATAGGGATGTATAAAATTTGATATATGCCCCTGATAAATAAATAAGATTTTGCATATCGGGCTTGAGATAATAGTCTAACCTATCAAAATCCCAATTATCTTCACACCAAAATCTCTCTTTATGAAGAGTCTCCCAGTTTCTTTTAGTTACTGGATAAGTTAAAGGGAAAATAATTTTTTTGGAAGAGTTAAAAGCAATTTTCGTGATGGCAGGCGAAATTATTAAGCCCGCTAATGCAGCTAATACAAGTGCTGCTGAAAATTGAAAAGATGGGAATACATACGGGACAAAAAGACAAACGGAGATCAAAGGAGGCAAAAATGACTCTAAAACCTCTTTGAAACTAAATGATAAAGGTGGAGAAGAAGTAAAAGACATATATTTAATGTCGGGCCTTAATTCTAGGATCTTATTAGCGTTCTGAAGAATTTATTTTGCTCTAAAAGTTCAGACTTTCTATTCAGAACTGATCTTGGTATACACTCACGAGGTTTACATGTACTCCCTTCAACAGCCGATATATAAAGTTGCCAACCATCTTTAATATCCTCAACTTTCATCAATTTCTTTCTAGACTTTTTACCCTTTGAAAGGGCACCAGCGACTATTGCAGCAGCAGCCCAGTAAACTTCTTCCCTAGACCTAAATTTATTTTGCTTAATAACGGGCATTAACTCTCTCACGATGAAATCTTGAGCACTTGGGTAAAACTCGTAACCCAAAGCTCGGGCCTCGGCAAGAACTTCTGAGGTAGCTTGTTTTGCTTCCTTACGAATAGGTTGAGTAGAGGCCCGTCCAGTGAACCTTGGCAGTGCAGCAGTGTCATTAGACTGGATAAGAGAAGAAGATGGCACGGTTTTAATTTTGAAAAATATGAACTTAAAACCAAACCATAATACAGTAATCACGATTAACTACATCTTGAATACCCCTTTTTCCTTATATTCTGAACTTTTTAAGCCAAGACACTTAAAAGTACAGAAATGTAGCATAAGCGAAATATGTTGACCGTATGTACAAGAGCCACATACCCATAGAAGATCATAACTCCCCATTTTTGTCAACCGTAATCTACCTAATATTTTATTACGAAATAGCTTTTTTAGAATTTTTCTTTACCCTATGATTACTTTTTTTAAAAAACATTAAATCCATATCTAAGGCTTACTTATGTGATTTTAGCTACATAAGCTATCTTTCTGTATCCTTTCTTTAGCAATATTTGTTCTGTATAGACATATCTACAAAGTGCCGTCAGAAACATCACCTGTCTGGGGCAAGCGTTTTTCACCTGACTCAATCTTGATCTGAAGCCCCTCACCACCGAAACGCATGTCAATGGCTCCGGCGTAATCCAGGGAAATCGCGGCCAACGTGATGGCAGTGGTGGAAAGTATTACGGTCAGAAGAATGCTTTTCATGGAGTCATCTGTGCAGTGGTTAGATGATTCCAGAATATTTAGCAATTACATTGACGGGTATACCGCTAAATGTACCAATCCTATTTTGCAGTGCCTCGGGCGTCCTCGCCCCAGAGCAGCAACTAGCTCTACTCGACTGGCATCCGCTTCTACTGGCCAGTGCCCTGAGTGTGAGGTGCCGATAAGTCAGTTAGCGAAGGGGCTTTAGGGGCGTGGGTGAGGTGCATCCTCCAACTAACTCAACCGTATGTAAATATAAAGGTGCAACAGCAATGGAATTAACAGAAATACTACCTTAATGCTGCAATGAAATGAAGCAAAGAGAGCCTTATTCAATCTTTTATGTCATTTTGTTGGCTTGGTGGTTTAAAAGTATTGTTGTTCCACTAATTACCGTTGGAATAACGATTTTCTTTAAAGCCAATAGCAAACCAAATGTAAAATTCAAAATTGATTTAGATGATTGGTTTATCTGCTTTGATTTGTGTGTTTCAGCTATATTTATATTTATAATAGGCATGGTTGATTTAGTAACCCAAATGGTAAGTGATCCTACATTTGGAGTGTTATCAACCTTAAAGGAGGTGAGCGCTGAAGAAGGGCAAGTTAACTTAGACTTGCAAAGTAAGATTACTTCTTTAGAAAAATTATCTACTCAGCAAAACGAACTTATTGCTAATAAATTCGGCGTGTCCTGGGCAATGTTTTTAGTGGTGTTACTGTTAATATTTTTTGTGTCTACTTTTATTCGAGGAAATGGGTGGTGCGAGGATGGAAAACTTAAGTTAATAAATGGGATTATAATTCCAAATATAATTGGTTTTTTTGTATTAGTTATTGTTGCAACCTGGATAACATTTTAATAAAGTCATGTCTAGAAAAGCAGGCCTGATAGTGCCAATGGTGATATGTCTAGGCGTTTTAACCATACTATTAGCGTATTCCACTTCATTAGATCTACAGATAATTGATAAGAAGTTTCAGATAAAACTAGAAGCTGGCCTTCCTGTAGACGGAGATCCGGGGGGGGCCGGTAGGTGATAGAAAGAAAGTTTATTCTATTAATATAGAGGTGGACCGCCGGGGGATTGGACCCCGTAGTCGAGGGTAGGAATCCCAACTGCAAATGCCCTAGCAAGGTACCAACATTTTAGCTATATTCCAAAAGGCAGCCCTCTCAGTGCCAGCTAAGAGGGCTAATCTAACCGACTAGGTTAGAGGTTTAACGGCATACGGGAACCTTGAAGCAGACGGTTTTGGTGATCCATTTCCAGCTGCTTCTACCCGTACGCACTTTATATCGGTACGTTTTGCACCGTCGAACATATGAAATGCGCATATGTTCCTCCTATTAAGTGACTATTTCAGGACTGCCTGCTCGACCTTGCAAGCAGCATCTTGATCAATTTCCTCCTTTGCTAAACGACAAGCCTGTATGCCTTTAAGCCAGCTAATCAGAAACGAAAGCTTAAGCTAAACTTGAAGGCAGCATGGAGCGCCAGGGATTCGGACCCTGCAGCATCACGATTTAGGAGATCCGGCTGGTGACCACACGCGCCCCTAACGAATAAAGCGCAGGTGCGATGTGCCTGCGCTTTGAGCTTTCTAGAGGGCTAAGCGTTCAGAATGTTTCTGGAAAAATCAGCGACCTTTTGAGCTACGAAAAGACACTCAGATGCACATCCATTGTTGCCATCGGCTTCAACTTTGTTGATACGTTTACCACTCAGATCCTCCGTAAAAGCAGTTTGGTTAAGCTCACCAATTGCAAGATGGTCACGTAGGTTATCGTTTTTGCGCAAGCCCTTGTTAGCTTTTAGCTGTTTGGCTGTGCCTCCAAACAAGCCTAGGTAGGTTTTGTTCGTGCAAATAGCGTAACCACGCCCCCGTACATTTCGAGCTTTCAATACACCCGTAAAGCGTTTGCGCGTCAACTTACCTCTAACTCTGGCCTCAAGCCATTCCAGATCCTCCTGACTATCATTTCTATCTGCAATTTCAGCAGCTAGTTTGACGTCGCCATCAAGGTACCGGAGAACTAAGTTCGCAGCACCTTCACGGTACTTTTTGCCCATTACACCAGGCAGTAATCCGAGAATGAAAGCCCAACCTTCCTTATCAGTGACAGGTGTTTCTCGTTGGCCACGACCGGAAAATTTGAAGTCCTGACATTTTGTCAGAACCTCGGAATACTCTTTGCAAAGACGTTTCCAAACGTTATATGGGTCTTTTTGACCTCCGACTACAGTAATTAAGTCATAGACACTACAATGGCCTTCAGGTGTACGACGAATAGCTGCATTGCCAAGCTCAGGAATAATGGTCGTTAGTGACTGTGATTTCGACATTTCAGGTTCCTCCTTTCATTTCTGAGACATTTCAATCAATTTTTGGTAAGACTCAAACCAGCTTTGCTTGACCTCCTGAGGCCAGCTAGGGTCAAATTCCGGCAATCGAGCCACTAACATCTCAGTAGCGGATTGACGTTGCTTTTCGGGTAGCTGATTAGCTTTTGAATCTGAAGTCATTACCGTTTCTGGAGTAGAGGATTCGTTTGACTGATTGGTTGAAATGTTGTGCTCACGGGCTAATTCAACAATTTCGTCACTTGATACACCTGGCACTAATGAATAATGGAATTCAAGAATTCCGTCTTCACTTCTCTTGCGCTCACGCTTCAATAGGCCAAAGCTAGTGAGCTTAGTGAATCGACCATGTTGCGTTTGAGGAGCATCGCCAGACAATTCAGCAGCCTGGCGCATGGATAATTCACCATGCGCCACAAAGATCAATAGAAGCTGTACATAGTCTTGAAGGGCGTATGGTCGTAGTTTTGAAATAGCAGAGCGGACAGAAACACGTCCTTCGTGTTTTTTCTTCGCTTCAAGAGGCGAAGCAGGGGGTGTGACTTCTGTTAGCCCTCCAAGAGGCTTAATAGGTAATGCCTCTTGGGCTTGAAGCTCTTGCAAGCAAAGTTGCAGATCCTCTTCAGTTAATCGACCTGTCGAAGAATAAAGACGAGATGCAGGCATTTTAGGATTAGGAAGAGGTTTTTCTTCGTAATCGAGATAGCCATCTGCAACGAGCCACTTTAATCGTCTTGTGACTACAGACAAAGTTAGACTAGTGGCTATTTGTACAGCTTTGCGCCCTACTCTTTTAGGAGAGCGTTGAACATAAAGCGCCACTTCTAATGCATGTGCATCGTAGCGCTTTGGTATTCCTAATTGAGCGAGAATTGACTCGCTACGATCTGCATCGTTCATAGCTAAGATCCGCTCCAGCTTTAGTACCTGAGATTCCCTAGAATCAAAGGCTTGACGTTTTTCAAGAGCGTCGTTTAAAATGCATATACTGGCATTATCAGGCCACATTAAAACCTCCTCGCCATCTGGCGTGGTCAATACCGTCGAAAAACGCTCTGAGCCTCAGAAACTTGAGCGTTTTTTGACGTTTAAAATTTTACACGATCTATTCCTAGATCTGCAAGATCTAAAATTGGTAGCGCTACATCTAGAAAACGCAACTAGGGAATGGAGTCAAAATAACTCTACATCTAGTGTTTAGTTGGCAGCGGATGTCTTTTTATGATTTCACTGAACGAGATCCATTCTTCTTTCGTGTCTAATATCATGAGACCTTGCTCAGTTTGCTGCGAAGCAATTGCAATCCCCTCACTGTAAGCCCAACTCCACCATTGATTAAATTCACCCATGTCTTGATTGCCTTTAATAGCTTCATTGGGCCGCCAGCAATCGGTAATCGCTTTATATAGAAACCCTCCAGGGTTATGTATTGCTCCGGTTTTTTGGGCTTGTTTCAGTGCCTGTGTAGCAGTTTCTAAGATTCCACTGGGTGTAGAAGCTATCAGCTTGATAAGGGTAGAGTTGAGCTTGACACCTAAGGCTTTCAGTTCATTAGAAGTGTCCAAATTTTCTTCACCTAAATGAGTGTTAGTCTTGAGCTTCTGGGTATAACGTTCAAGCTCCAAGATCTTGGAGCTTAGTTCTCGGTTTTTTAGTACGTAGCTACCAAACACCTCGTTTTGCCTACGTAAATCAATATTTTCAGCCTCCAATCGCTTTATGCGAGCCTTGAGCGTCACTGTCAGTTTCCGCAAAGAAGCCTCGCTAGCCGATACAGCCCTTGGCGTTTTGCCTTTAACGCTGCTTTGGTCGCGCAATTGGCTAATGCGCTCCTTGACATCAGGCTCCTTATATAGCCAAGCTTTGCTAACAGATGCCGCCTCAGCAACTGCATTGAAGGTAATTGCTTTCTTCTCTTTGACTAACTTTCGAATAGCTTTATCGACCTTCTCAAAGGTTTCCTGACGCTTCTTTTCGGCATTACGTCTTAGCCCATCAGCATTACGCTTTACTTTCATCTTGCCGTGCCTCCAAGCTATCAATCATTGCAATTAAATTTGCTTCGACCCGTTCATTCATCTCGATTTGACGAGTCCACCCGTTGGCTTGAGCCTTCTCCAAGATCCTTTTCGTCTGCTGTAGCTCTTCCCGGTGGATATCCAGATACTCAGCCGTCGTCCGAAAATGGGTGCAAGTCAGGCAGGCATTAGCGTGTGGACATCCCTTTGAGATGGTAGGCAAGGCGCAAGAGCCGTTAGGCAATGCCTGGGCTTGCAGGTTCTTTTTAAACCATTGCAGATCAACATCATCAGCCTCGATATCATTCGCTTCAACGACCTGACCTGCAACGTTCACGACTCTGCCGTGGAAGGCTGCAACCTCTTTTTTCATCGTTGCATCATGGATATGGGCGTAGACCGTGGTCATATCAGCTGACTCATGACCTAGGTACCGTTGCACGATGTGCTGAGGTACACCGTTGTTAATCATTCGGGTACCGACCGTGTGTCTAAACTGATGAGTCTGAAACCGCCATAGTTTGCCGTTCTCGTTGGTGATGTTGTGCTCCTGGGCCAGACGGTTCAGATAGGCCGGGATGGTCTTGTAGGACATCGTTCGGGGCACTGGCTTAAACCTCGGTCGTTTGGCTCCTCCATTGGCACAGAAAAGGAACTCAAAGCTTTCTGGCAGGTTTTCTCGAATAAAGCGTTGCTGCTCCTGAATGATGCGTACAACCTCCCGTGAGATAGGAATGGTAATTTCTTTGCGCATCTTGTACTGGTAGTAGCGAAGGAACCAGTCACCCGCTTTATCCTGCAGCAAGCAATCAAGCTTCAATGTCAGAAGCTCAGAGATCCGCATCCCACATTCTTGAAGTACCAAAATCATTCGCATAATGGGCTCGGCTAGCTCGTCGATATGCTCATTGAGCTGACGCATTACCTCTTCAGGAATATAGCAGGGAATGCTTTTAGGCTTTTTAGGGAAGTAAGCGTAGGGTGCGTTTTTCAACGCACCGCCTTCATGAATGCTTATTAGGTGGTTCTTATGCAAAGTAGTGCTGGGCACTCTACACCTAAATGTAGGAGGCCACCATGCTGGCAAAAATCTAGAGTGCATCGTCGGTTATTTATGGATCGCAGTTATTACTCATCCCCACCAGACAACTGCCAAGGCTCAATCCCAGCATCCCTAAGCTGTTGCCGTAGCCGCTCGTTTTCCTCACGGAGTAGGTCAGGCTCTGCATAAGCATCACCTAAGGATTCCAAAGTAGACTGTAGGGCCGCGTTCTGATCTTTTAGAAGCTGGTTATAGTCTTCTTCAGTACGCTGGACACAAAAGGCAGAATCAAATCGTCTAGCAAGAGTTTCATTGGTTAGGGCAATGACCAAAGATAAGGCCTGTTTATTGCCCTTGCTGCATTCATAAACCCAGTAGGCTGATACCACTTCTAATGGCAAGGCATTAAACCGCGTACTACCCCGCTTCCCTTGGATGCCCTCAGCTTCAATAGTGTCGGGCGTATAATCCTTACCTAGCAGGGCTTTAGACCCCTTTGCACCTAAAAAGCGTCGGGCGTTAATTTCAGGCTTACCGATGATTTCGGCTGCTTGGGTCTGGCTCATGCGATAGGTACCGTCTGGCAGCATAAACCCATCTACGGTTAGTTTCCCTATCTGGATCGAGGAGCGGGTGGCTTTGGCTGATTCACTCATGATTTAGCTACCTTCCATCTTGCGCGTCCATTTTTATCCTCTACTGGTTCCCTTGTCAGAAAACATCAGCCTCACGCTCAATCTTTAAAGTACTGAAACATATTTTATAGATCGTATGTACTCTTATCTTAGCTTTTGGGGAACTCTACATAAATATGTAGGAGTCCACAATGCTGGCAAGAATCTGGAGTGCATCGTTAGTTGGCATTGATGCTCTAAAAGTCGGTGTGGAGGTGGACCTGTCGGGTGGTTTGCCCGGTGTTGTCGTGGTAGGTTTGCCCGATACCGCTGTACAAGAATCACGGGAGCGGGTGAAAGCAGCGCTGAAAAATGCCGGATTTCCGTTTCCTATGCGTAAGGTGGTGGTCAACCTGACACCGGCAGATGTACGCAAAGAAGGCCCGATTTACGACTTACCCATTGCCATTGGCATCTTGGCAGCAGCAGATCTGGTTAGCCAGGAAAATTTAGATCGTTATCTACTATTGGGTGAATTATCTCTAGACGGCACCCTGCGGCCTGTGGCGGGCGTCATGGCCATGGCAGCGGCCGCACCTCAGCTAGGCATTAATGGCCTGATTGTGCCCGAGGATAATGCTCAAGAAGCAGCGGTTGTCCCTGACCTGGAAGTCTATGGGTTTAAGACCATTGCCGATGTAGTGGAGTTTTTGAATAACCCGAGCGATCGCACCCCCCTCACCATTAACGGCTGTGAAGCCTTAGCCCAGGCCCAGCCTCACGCAGTCGACTTACGCGACGTCAAAGGACAAGCCCAAGCTCGACGGGCACTCGAAATAGCAGCCGCAGGCGGCCATAACCTTATTTTCGTGGGGCCACCAGGCAGTGGCAAAACGATGCTGGCCCGACGACTCTCCACCATTTTGCCCCCCCTCAACTTTCAAGAAGCCCTGGAGGTGACCCAAATCCACTCGGTGGCAGGCCTCCTAAAAGAGAAAGGCTCATTAGTAACAGAACGCCCCTTTCGTAGTCCCCATCATTCGGCATCAGGGCCGTCACTCGTGGGTGGAGGCACATTTCCCAAGCCAGGAGAAATCTCTTTAGCCCATCGTGGCATTCTCTTTTTAGATGAATTAACAGAATTCAATCGTAAAGTCTTAGAGTTTTTACGACAACCTCTAGAAGATGGCTATGTCAGTATTGCGAGGACAAGACAATCGGTCGAATTTCCCGCGCAGTTTACCCTGGTAGCCAGTACAAATCCCTGTCCCTGCGGATTCTTTGGCGATACTGTTCAACCCTGTACCTGCACACCCCGCAGTCGTGAACAATATTGGGCAAAGTTGTCGGGACCGCTGATGGATCGAATTGACCTGCAAGTTGTCGTCAGTCGACTAAAGCCAGAAGAGATTACGGCCCATAATCCTGGAGAACCTTCGGAGCCAGTACGACAGCGGGTAGAGCTGGCACGTCAGCGAGCCCAAGCCAGGTTTGTTAATGAGCCCAAACTACAATGCAATGCAGACTTAGAAAGTCGCCATTTGCGCCAATGGTGTCAGCTGGATGAGGCCTCGCGCACCTTAATAGAAACAGCGGTGAGAAAATTAGGATTATCAGCTCGGGCAACTGACCGTATTCTCAAGGTCGCGCGTACCATTGCTGATCTAGCTGCTGTGGACAACTTACAAACGGCCCACATTGCCGAGGCAATCCAGTATCGTACGATTGACCGCATGCAATAAATAATGATAATGCGATGGAACTTGTTGATACCCTTCATCGACAAGTTCTACTAAATCACGACCAAGCAAGTTATTCTGATGTGGCTGACCTCAAATGTCTTTTATACAGGACATTTAGAATAATAAAATCTCGTAATCAGATTGGGAGTTTAGGGGAATATATGGCCATTGATACGGCAAAAATTCAATCAGCCTTGCATAGCTTTGTCAGCGGTACAAGTGAAATTGAAGGTGCTGCCTTGGTTACGCCGGATGGGTTGCCATTGGTAACGGTGTTACCCAGCCATATGGATGAAGAGCGAGTATCAGCCATGTCTGCAGCCTTGCTTTCTTTGGGTGAACGCATTGGTAGCGAACTGATGCGAGGGGGTATTAGCCAGATTGCGATTGATGGGGACGATGGCTATTGCCTGTTAAGCAGCTGTAGTGAAGAAGCCATTTTCTTAGTGTTGGCAACTCGCATGGTCAAAAAAGGGATTTTGAACCTGGAAGTCAGACGGATTGTGGCTGAGGTTCAACTACTGTTGAGCTAGTCATACCAAAGCCGAATTCCTCAACCCCAATTCAAAATGGATAATTCTGTAGGGGTATCCCCTTGTGGGTGCCCTTCGATATGAGACGCTAGGCGCATTGCCCCTCATAAACAACAAAATCAACGGTCAAATCTAACGCCTGTTCCCTGAACAATTCAGGGTGAGATAAACCTTGTCCACGTCCAGAACTGACGTTTTGCCGTGGGAGAAACTACAGGTTTCAACTTGGACGTGGTTTATGCTGTTAAAATAGCGCAACGTTATGCCGTATCGTCGCTATCGTGCAGCATGTCCGTCAATGGTTATCTATCAGATTTTTCACTGCCAGAAGTTTTTCAACTTTTGCAGGATGGTAAAAAGACGGGACTCCTTTCCATTCAGGGGCTAGCATCTCCTGCTCAAATGCAGCCCAAATATTATTTCATCTGGCTTCACCGTGGACGTATTGTCACCGTGACCAATCGATTAGATAGCCGTGGTCTAGCTGCCCTAATTGGCAAGCGACGCTATTTAAACGTGGCCATGATTGAGCGTTTAATTCGGCGTTGTCCGCCCGATGAACCCTTAGGCCGGTTTCTACGGACCCAAGGCGTACTGACTACAAAACAACTACAGATTTTGTTTGCATCTCAGGTCATTCGCCAGATTTGTGACTTGTTTCAAGTTCCTGACGGCTACTTTGTCTTTGATCCTGAAGCTCCCATACCCAAAGTGGAAATGACCGGTTTGAGTGTGGTTGCTACCGAAGTAATTTTGCCAGGATTGAGGATTTTGAAGGATTGGGACGCTTTTAAAGATAAATTCCCCCATCCCAAATCAGCCTTGGTAAGTTTGATTCGGGGTCAACCCCATATCCGGATTAACCAGTCAGAGTGGAGTGTCTGGCGACTGATGGACGAAAAAATTACCCTGAGTCAGATTGCGAGACATCTGAGTTTACCCATCGAAGAGGTGCAGCGGATTGCGTTTCGTCTAATCTTTGTGGGTCTGGCGGAGGAGGTTCCCAGAATGTTATCGGAACCCCCTGTAGATCTGCCAGAATCCCTGTTTTCAGCTGATGCCACTGAGGCCGAAAAGCTGAGTCCTAGCTTTTTTCGTAATTTAATTAGCTTTTTGCGTCAGGTACCTAAATCATCATGATCGACATGTCAGGGGTAAACGATGTTATGCTAAGGACTGACTCGGATCTATGCGATCACAACGCCCAAATCTTGTCAGGACCGGAAGGTAGCAGCAATACGGGATGCTTGCGATAGGCGTAGTCTCCGGGTCTCCTCTGTTTTTGACAGGATTTTCCACTCGATCAGGTACGGCTATCCGACAGTCAGACCCGCTACACACTGTCGTATTCCACTGCTAAAACGGAAAGTATGAGGTGAATGTTCGCCCAATGGGGTGAACATTCACCCGATATCGTTAGAGGAGCATAGACTGTGGCAGACTTTGGCCAGTTAGTGCAAAAAGCATTTTATCTAGGTGTGGGCTTAGCTTCCTATGCCTCTGAAAAAGCGGGTGATGGATTTAGCGATTTGCGGCAGCAGGCCCAAAAGCTAGTGGATGAGTTGGTAGAGCGTGGTGAAATTACCGCCGATGAAGCTCAAAAGATAGTGAATGATATGGTAGATCGTGCTCAGAGTGCTAGTGCGACTCCGACGGATTCATCTACCCAGCCGACTGACACGGCTCCCCGCAAAATAGAAATTATTGAAGATACCGAGCCTGACGATCGGGCTGCAACTGACGCCCTGCGCAAGGAGATTGAAGACCTTCAGGCTGAGCTACAGCGATTGAAGGATGAAGAGGGCGAATAGATGGATATGGATGACTGGTTCAAGCAACTCCAGGAAGAGCTGCAAACGGCGGTTCATGACACCCTAGAGCAGACTGAGCAGATTCTCGATGGGCTCGCGGAGCAGGCGGTAGAAGCCATTAGCCCCGTTTTGGATGTAGCGGATGAGATTGCTGATGAACTAGCGGAACAGGTCGTAGAGAATATTTCCCCACCCTTTGCCCAGGCATTAGACGATTTAGAAGCTCAGGTAGACCCATGGGTGGGTTCGGTGGTGACGTGGTGTGAGCAAACCATGGCTCCGGTGCATCAGACCCTGACCCCCTGGCTACAGAACCATCCGAAATGTGCTGGCTGTTCTTATTACCATGGTGAGAGCTATGGGGGTGAGATGTTAGTGTGTGCCTTACATCCCACCGGCCCTGAGGAGTATGACTCATGCCCAGACTGGGATAGCGTTTGGCCCAAACCTGAGGATTAGTTTTGAACAAATATTGTGTGGGGACGTTCCATGGAACGTCCCCACACAATATTTATTTTTCAAGTAGTGGGTAAAAATGGCCGACGGGGCCTTGACCGTTACCGATGCGGAGTGAATAGCTAAGTGCTTTGGTCACATAGTCCTTAGCGTGCTTCGCAGCGTCCAGGGGACTATGCCCCAGGGACAGATTGGCAGCGATCGCAGCAGAAAGCGTACATCCAGTCCCGTGGGTATCTGTGGTATCAATGCAACGAGTGGTGAGCTGAGTGAGTGTGGTGCCGTCATACCAGACGTCAACGCCTCGGAGTTCGCCATCAAACCCACCTCCTTTAATCATCACTGCATTAGCCCCCAGACCCTGGATAGTCTGGGCAGCAGCTTTCATGTCGTCTAGGGTACTAATGGACTGGCCACTCAGGATTTGAGCTTCGTAGCGGTTGGGAGTGAGGACAGTGGCTAGGGGGATGAGGTGCTGACGAAGTGCTGCGATCGCATCGTCAGCAATCAACTGCGCACCTGTCCGCGACACCATAACGGGATCAATCACACAATCCACGGATTCTAGACCCTGCAAATAACCCGCCACTGCCTCAATGATCGACTGATTAAGCAACATGCCCGTTTTTAGAGCCTGAATGCCAATATCGCTGACCACGGCCTCAATTTGAGCAATCACCGATTCAGGAGCCAGGGCATCCACCCGAGAGACCCCCTGGGTATTTTGTGCAGTGATACAGGTGAGCGCACTGGTCCCATGTACCGCATGGAATGAAAACGTCCGCAAATCGGCCTGGATACCCGCACCGCCACCACTATCAGAACCAGCAATGGTCAAAGCCACTGGTGGATTATGAACCATAAGAAGCCAATCCCTACCGTGATTGACGTCGCCGCTGCAGGAAATCTGGAATATCCAGATCAGGAGAAACGCTGGGTCGATTAGTCGGCGACGGCGGTGGTGGTGGCGGCAGATCAGATGGAGTGGAACCAATCGATGATGGACGTTTTAGCGGCGCAATCCGTGATGGGGCTGTCGCTGCAGCACTACTACCGCCAAATTCAGACATTGCATTAAATCCGGTCGCAATGACCGTAATCCGGACCTCTCCCTGCATCCGCTCGTCAATCACAGCACCAAAGATAATGTTGGCGTTGGGATCAACCGCTTCGTAAATAATCTCTGCAGCCGCATTCACCTCATGCAAGGTCAAATCATTGCCACCTGTGATATTAAGAACTGCTCCTGAAGCACCGTCAATCGAGGTCTCTAGCAATGGAGAGGAGATGGCAGCAATGGCCGCCTCACGGGCACGGGACTTACCAGAACCAACACCAATCCCCATCAGAGCAGAGCCAGCGTCAGCCATCACGGCCCGCACATCCGCAAAGTCAACGTTGACTAAACCAGAAATAGTAATGATGTCTGAAATACCTTGGACCCCTTGGCGCAAAATATCATCGGCAAAGCGAAACGCCTCTTGCACCGGAGTTTGCTCTGAAATCACCGACAACAGTTTGTCGTTAGGAATGATAATCAGCGTATCGACACATTCCTGCAAGGCCATGATCCCTTCTTCAGCCTGGGATGTACGACGACGGCCCTCAAAGGTAAAAGGACGAGTGACAACACCAATAGTGAGTGCACCAGCTTCTTTGGCAGCTTCAGCGACGACGGGGGCAGCGCCAGTGCCGGTACCACCACCCATACCAGCCGTAATAAAAACGAGATCGGCCCCTTCTATAGCCGTGGAAATTTCATCCCGTGATTCTTCTGCAGCCTTTTGACCAATGGCAGGATTACCACCGGCACCCAATCCACGGGTTAGCTTTTGACCCAGCTGTAGCGGATGGGAGTCATTGACCTTGGTCAGGGCCTGGGCATCCGTGTTGAGTGCCCAAAACTCAATACCGGCTACTCCACTATCAATCATGCGGTTCACTGCATTACAGCCACCGCCACCGACGCCAACAACCTTGATCCTCGCCATACTCCCCGGCACAATGTCATTTCCCATAGCCGCATTGCCTAATGCAGTTTCATTACGATGATTATTATTCATATCAGACATGTTGAGACCCAAGCCCGAATTTCCGTGAGAATTTTGTGATTTAGACATAGGGCGAGTGTATACGAGGTATCAGCAAGCGATTGACCCAATCAGTCACAGAACACACGCAACTGCCGCAAAAGGTAAGGACTAACTATATAGCAATTACAATCTCGACAGGGTAAATCTCTATGACTGACGGAGTGAGCCAGCAGTCCAATGATGCAGAGAAAGCTTGAAATACGCTTCCAGAGGAGTCTACAGAGATACTTGAAGATTAGTTTCAAACACGCTGACGCATATTCTAGTCAACTATACGGGAAGCTGCTTAAAAAACCAATAAAACTTACCGATTAATTCAAGAATTGGATCGGTTAAGAATACCTGTTCAAAATAAGCATACACATCATCTGTATTCAGCCCCCAAGAGCACCCTGATCACCATCAACTAAGTATCAATATCTAAGGGCGCAGATTACTGCTGCAGAATGCATGTAGCGATCTGAGGATGACCTTTAGATCTGTGTTTCCTTAGGGAGATGGAGTCGTTGTTGCTTGCAATATTTCTAAAGTGGGATTATCGGGATTGCGCAGGTCAATGAAGGCGATTTCTTCGATATCCATCTTGGCATTCAAATTTCGCATTCGATCAAGGGCGGCGAGCTGATTAGAGAAGTTTTGTCCATAGGAACCGATGTGCACGGTGCCCAGTTCTGTATGCAGGATCAGGTTGGTAGGATCCCGCCAGTCTATTTTGGGGATAGCGACGGGTGTTTTTTGTAATGCCTGATAGATATCTGGCCAATCTTTTTGATAAGCGGGCCGCATGCCCTGGACCCGTAGTTTCGGTTCTTGGGAGCCTAGCTTGGTAAAGCTGTTGTAAGGCATCCAGTAGCCGTTAGCATCCAGTAATCCGATTTGAGCAAAGCTTTGGGGCTCATCATCTAAGGATTTGATAGCGATATCGGTATTGGGTAGTGCGATCGCAACCGGTGTGCGCTCCTGAATCCGAATATTCAGCCCCGGTGGCAACAGTCGTCGCCGCACGATGGCATCGGCAATGGGTCCCTTAGCAATCAGGGTATTTTCCAAATCCAGCGGATGGAGCCTCAAAAGAGACTGGGGATAGTCGATAGCCAGGAGCTCATGGATCTCCTCAGCAGGCAGGAGACGATGACCACTGATCGTGATTTGCTCAGCAGACTGCAACTGCCAACGGCTGGATGTCGCCACGCTCAAACAGCCCACGGTGAGTCCAATCATTGCCCCTTGTCGCCAGAGCTGCTGCCAGAAAAGCTTATTACGCCTACTCTTAAGATTTTTACGACGCGCTGTCAGATTTTCTTTGGAGAACTCGGTAATGTCTGGCATGGCGAGTGGGTGCGGGTTTAATGGTGTCAGAGTGCCAGGGGGGATTCTGTATCAGTTAAGTGGAAGTGTCTATTTAAGCATCCAGACTTCCCGATGGAGGCAGTATTCTGACACTTCTTTGGAAAAAAGGGAACTCAAACTTTGTCCACGTTCAGCCCTGGGGCGTTGCAGTAGCAGAAACTATAGGCTTCAACGGGGACGTGGCTGATCCGGAAAACTTCACTAACCTTCTACTGATGCCGGGTCAACGCTTTCTAGCGTTTTCACCAAAAAAATATGCCACTGTTTTGCCATGTCGGTATCTGTAAATGGAATGTGTGGCTGATCGCCATCTTCTAAATTGAGTTGGATAACGGCTTCGCTTTTCTTAGCGATACCTTTAACGCCTGAGGTAAAGGTATCGTCTCCTTTAAGCAATAGATCAATGCTCCGAATACTACCGAGCTGAGCCGTTTTTAGATTAATCACGCCCTGGCGCGTCGGTAATCCCCAGGTGAGTGTACGGCCCGATTGCCCTAAAGCTGCGTAGATATCGTACTTGGCTCGTTCAAACTGATTGGCCCACTCCTTATAGGTTTCGACCTTTTGGTACTCATTCCAGCCAGCCCATGTAATCCAAACAAAGAAGATCAGTAGAGGGAGCCAAAGTAAGCCGTGCACCATAGGTATTGCCGTTGCTGAACAGGGATCGATTTGTGGGCGCTGTAACCCATCTAGATTCTAAATGAGGACCCATACCGAGGTTCAGTAATTCCTGAGTATTTATGATCGAATTGTAAAGTCTTGCAACGAGGTTGTCGTTGAGAATACAGCTTGATGAAAGATGATTACAAGGTTTGTACTTAGTTTGCGTTTGCGCTAAGTCAGATCTCAAGCTTTCAAATCCATACTATTTCTGAGAGGAGACGGTAAATTGTTTTACTTACCTTCTTTATTGGCGGTGACCCCTAGTACAGTTGAGTGGAGCCCTAAGGTTGCACTCGTCATGATTATTTGTAATATTCTTGCGATCGCGCTCGGCAACTACGGCATCAAGCATAAGAATGTAGGCCTTAGTTTACCCTCCCCCGAGTTTTTCGGTGGTATGGGACATGGAGCAATGTTAGCGTGCACCAGTCTTGGTCATGTGATCGGAATCGGTGCCATCATCGGCTTGGCCTCCATCGGTGTTCTCTAGCGCCAGCTAAAACCACAATCTATCAATTTTTGAGTTATCTGGCTCCGCTAGCTAGATAACTCGTTTTTAAGTGTTCTTAAAAAGATTTCACTCAAAAACTTTGCATTGTCATTAGAAGCTGGAGGCTTTAGGCTCCAGCTTTTTTATTTTGACATCGCATGGCGGCGGCTCAATATCATGTCCTCTAGACCTGGGAGATGATGGCAACATCTAATACGAAATCCTGACTAGTAGCGCCCGATATCGAGGGCACCCACAAGGGGATGCCCCTACGGAATTGTCCATTTTGAATCGGGGTTAAGGAATTCGGATTTGGTACAACACTTTTGGCAGAGCGGTCATGCTTACAATCCAAACAAGCTCCATATGTCTTGTTAGCCAATAACCGCTTGTAGCCGTTTGCGAAATTCTCCTTTAGGATGACCACCTTTGACCTCGCCTAAAACCTTAAAGTCCCCTTCTGGTTCTTCACAGACAAGATACGTGGGCCAACCCATGTCTGCCTTGTCAGGGTATTGAGAAAGTAGCACCTGGCGATATTTTCGATAGGTGACCGTGTCCTGCATTTTGATATCCACAAATGTCAGACCCAGTTCATCCGCCACCTTTGCATCGTAAAAGGACATTTTGTGGCAGATACCGCAGTCTTCCGAGGAGAACTTTAGAACAGCTTTAGGCATAACGGATTCCTATGGGACAAAACGTAGGGGGTAGTGCTTAAGAATTCAAAACTCAAACCTTTTCATTAATTCTAAAACCTTCCTGCTCCTTGCTCTCGCATAAACCGACCCAACACTGGCAAGACTGGACAAGGTTCCCCCTCCTGCAGATTATCGGGATTGCTCCAGGCAAAAGGAGCTTGTTTGGCGGCACTCATCCATAGCAGGCGTTTGGCACGGGTCATAGCAACGTAGAGCAGGCGAAATTCTTCAGCTTTTTTGAGGTCGTTGGCACGGTGCCAGGCATTAGAGATATCAGGGATGACCGTGTTGCCGTGAACATAGGCACGAATTTGGGCACGAGCGACGTCAGGAAGCGAAGCAGGGCCGAGAAATTCGGTTTGCGGTGGAATCCAGGATTCGCCAGGTATGAGTTTGGCGTGGAGAAAGGGAAGAAAGACAACATCCCAATCCAACCCTTTAGCTTTATGCATCGTGATGATGGTGAGCTGCCCTGGTCTTGTGTACTGGGCTTCGGCATCTTCTGCCTCAATGGCATCAAAGCGTTCAGCGCTGACGATTTCTTGGAGTGCGCCGATCATGGTGCTGAGGGTACTATCTTCTGAAGTCTGCTGGGCGATACGGGCGGCTAGCTTGTCAGCAGTGGCTAGTTCGCTTTGGTTATAGCTGAGGGTGGTACCCAGAAAGGGAATCAGGTGATAAGGAGGGAGGTTGAATCTAGCTCTGAGTAGACTATTGCAGTAATGACGAGCACTCAGGGCGGATTCAGTCGTGAGGGGTGGATCGAGGGGGCCGGGATAGAGAAACTGTTCGGGATTGGTAGCAAGGGGGTTGAGGTCCTGCGTGGGGATGCGCTGGCGATCGACAAGGACCCTCAATGCACTTTTGAGATAGTCGGGGGAATGGGGACGTTCAATAAACTGCAGGAGTCGCAGCATTTCCAGAGGCACTTGGGTATTGCGATCGCGACTGCCCACATCATAAATTTTCAGCCCAGTGGTCTCGGCAAAATCAAACCCCAACCGGTCAGGAGCTTCTAAAATTTCTCTAAGAAATCGACCCTGACGGTTTTCCCTGACTAGGACCGCCAGGGTAGGTGGTTGGAGACGTTCACCCGATGGAGCGTTGTCTTGCGCTTGCTTCCATTCATCCATCAGGTCTCTTACCCGCTGACCAATATGTTTTACAGAAGCCGTAATGTCAGCGGGTTTGATCAGCTCTACCCCTTGCCCCAAGGGAGCTGGATTCGCATTGGGTTGTGGATCATTAGGCGGGACCGGCAAAATGGCCTGGGCACGAAACGGAGGTTCTTGACTCGGGAATTGCTGGTTGACCCATTGCAGCAGGTAATTGGCCGCATCCATAATTTTCTGGCTGCTGCGTCCGGCTTGAGCAATTGTGGCCAGATGATGGGGACGGTTGGCATCACAGAACTGATTAAAAAAGACCGGATCGGCAGGGGTAAACGTGGAGTTGATAGCCTGGTTGGGGTCGCCAACACGCACAAGATTCTCTCCCCTAACCCCTGCTGCCATCAGGGGTGACTCCTCCTCACCATCAGGATGGGACAGAGGAGATGCAGCCAGTTTCTCCAATAACCGCGTCTGTAACGGCGATGAATCCTGTGCCTCATCCTCAAACACAGCAAAAATCTGGGTTTGCCAACGACGACAGATATCTGGATCGTCTAAGGCCTTCAGCGCCGCCAAGATCATGTCATCGTAATCAATCAGCCCTCGCTGGCTGAGCAATAGGCGGTACTGCTCATAGAGTCCAGCCGCGACCTCCAATAGCTGATAAATATTGGGTGGACCCTGTTGACCAATACCGCTCAGATCTGTCGGTCGCAGGCCAGAGCTTTTGGCTTCGTGGATAGCAGTATAAGCCAGGGCCGGGAGGACTTCGGTCCGCAGCACCGACTGTCGCCGTAGCCGCTCAGTTTCTTCTCCGTCAAAGCTCTGACCTTCGACCAGACGGTGATATAGCTCTGGCTGATCATGAATCCAGGCTTCGACGGCTGTACGGATCAGGCGGTTGCCTTGGTTTGGGGAGACGAGGGTGGTGGTATCGAGGTTGATGCCAGAGACTTCAGGATTATGGGTGGCGATATTGAGAGCCAGTCCATGGAGGGTTTGGACCAGGAAGCTATTGTAGGGGAGCTTCAGATCTTTGAGATGTTGGCGGACTTTGACTTTCAGGTTAGCAGCTGCTGAACGAGTAAAGGTAACAAGGACGAGCTGTTTGCGAGCGTGGAGTTGGAAGTTGGCAATTGCGATCGCAGCCCCAGCCGCCATGCCCGTAGATTTCCCTGATCCTGGCACAGCAGATACCGCCAGTGGCCCACCACGCCAATCAGCCAGACGACGTTGGCCAGGGCGCAGACTATCGCGCAATGTCTGCAATTGTGCAGTGCGATCAGGTATGGTCATTAATGCAGTTCAGAACCCTCCAGCCCATAGGTTACTGCACTCTTTAGAGTAAATACCGCTGAATCCATATTACTGTTGCAGATTCAGACCAAGATTCCGCAACAGCTGACCTTTCCCCCTCTACAATTATGCCTAGACACCCTTAGGCGCTGACCATGATGAATCTTTCCCAACGTATGATTGCTATCTTAGGCAGCGTTATGTTTGGCATGGGGTTACTATTTACCGCCATTAGTTTGATTCCCAATCGCGAGGTTTCTGGCGTAGCAGCGATACTAATGGGTGGCGGTGTGGGGCTGATTACGATGGCATCTAGGGAGTAGACCAATGAATGGAAAACAGTTAAAACCTCGCCAGCCCACGGGGCAGAAGTCGCCCATGCAGAAGTCGCCGGTTAAAACTCAATACACTGACAATAGACGCTATGCCATTGGCAAAGGGATTGGTCTATGTTTTGTCGCGTTTATGCTGATTTTTTTTGCCAGTAATAATTCTGGACGGTTAATCGGCTCCTCAGAACCGATCATAGATTCTCATCCAGGGCAATTTGCCACCTATTTTTTCGCAGGTTTTGCCGGCATTTGCGGTCTAGACCTGATTCGCCGAAGTTAATCAAAAATAGATGTTGGAGAGACGTTCCATGGAACGTCTGTACATCCAGAATTTGGAAATTAATTGATTTTGATTCCTTAGAGTTTAATGACTTCAAAATGATCGATGTCTCGGTGGGGGAAAGGATGGACGCCCACCTGGGTGACGATTAGGTCTCCCCTGTGGTCTTCTATTGCCATTGTTGCCACCGCCTGCAAGCTGCCTTTGAAAACTCTCATCGGGAGTTCCTTGGACACAGCGAGGAATAAAGGGAAACATTTCGGTAATGTAATAGTGATAAATCCCGTCTGGATGTTCAGGAGTGACACCAAAGCGGCCGTTACATTCGTCCAGGTCACCGAGACCAGCTATGTATTCAAAGTCTTGGACAAAGGTGCCATCATAGGGACCGCCAGGACCGTTGGGGCGCTGCCCCGTTTTGAGTCGATAGCTGCTTTGTAACTTGATGAGGCGACTAGTGGAGGAGTTGGCGTCCCTATAGCCGTATTGACCATAGATGGGAAAGCCATCAGCGGCGTATCCAACGAGGGTCATGGATGTGCCCTGGAGGAGTCCTATGGGGAGACCGTGATAGTGGTAGGAGCCAGTGGGCTGGACGTGGGCATTGTGCTGATCAAGGCCGAGATTGATATTGCCGGAGAGGGCGTCATAGTTCCAGCCAGAGCTGCGATCGCGGTTCCAATATTCAGCAGTGCCTGGCTCAAAAGGAACACCGTTGAGGGCGATGCCAAAAACAGGTCTGATGGGAGTGCTGTTGCCGGATAGCTGGGGTGTCAGGGTAACTCGGAAGAGATGATTTTGGGCGGAGATAGTATTGGGGTTACCTTGGTTGGGGAAGGTGCCTGGGGTGTGGTCTGGGATACCGTTGGCGTAGATGTAGCGATAGCCGTCGCGTTCTTCGAATCTGACTTGGTTGATTAGGTTGGTCTGACTGAGGCGGATGGTATCTGGTTGGGAGGGCTCCAGGACCATGGTTTGGAGGAGGGCCTGGGTGAAGTTGGGAATGGTGCTGGTGTGGTGTAGTGTGGTACCAAGCGTAGGTGATGGGTGCTCGTGCTCCGTTGAGTGGCTAATGTTATGAGCCAGGGTGCTATCTGCTATGCATCCTAGTAAAGCTAGGGAACATGCCAACTGCCAACCTAAGGTTACTGTTTTCATGGAGCCACTCTCTTGATCTGTTGAGGTCTACTGGCTTCAATATTCCCGTCAGGATTCAAGACCATACTCTGATGATGCAGACTATGGTCTGACAGCGTTGGTTCTTAGAGTCGAGTTTAGGAGTCTTGGTATGGTTAGAATGTGTTGTCTCGTAGGAGGATGCGATCGCGCCACTTTTGAGCCTTGGGACTATCCAAATCCATCAGCACATCGCAGATACTATTCGCCACCTTTGTATACTCAGAACGATTTTTCACGGCTGCATCCAGAGCGATCAAGATATCAGTGGGACTATACTCCTTGATAACAGTCTTGAACATCGTTGTTAGGCTTTGCTGAGTTGTTATGGACATTGGTTAAATCTCCCAATTTTCCTTTTTATAGTCTGCCCTACGGTTGAGGCGTTTTCTCTGCTGCTATTTTCAGGACACTTAAACCGAGTATTAAAAACAAGGCCCCACGACTGGAACCTCAGCGTGCCCAGTCATAGGGAAATGATTCGGTTATCGTAGTTTCTCTTAACAAAGTTGGCTGATATATGGATAGACAGGGTGATGATCCTGGGTAGAAGTTGAATGCTGTTTTACGATTGAAAACAGATGGAGTTCCTATGAAGTAGGTGGTCATAATTATTTGTAGGATGTGTTAGCGGTAGCGTAACGCATCAATTCCTTGCCATATGGTGCTCACATTAGTTCTCAGAGCTTGCTAAAGTGAAATCGACTTCATCATAGAGATCAGCAAAAGAGATTTCAAAAGGGGCATTTTCCAACAACAACTGCTGATCGCTAGTGTCATATTCCCGAAAAGACCAGAGCTTCTCAGCTGTTTTCACATAGTGTTCGACCTGTTGTTTGTATTGGTTGATTAGTACATATTCTTGAAATGTGGCGATTGTTCGATAGGCATTGAATTTATCGCCATGGTCATAGTCTTGGATAGACCTGGATAACACTTCATCAGGATGCCAAATTATCGACGGCCTTATAATACTGGAGGAACTTACTTTATCACTCAGGGATAAAAACTCTGGTTAACGGCTGTAGATGGTGCGTTGCAACGCAGTCATGGAAAAAGTCAAGTAAAGGCGAAACAAACTTTTGTGAGTCCTACGAGACATCACAATTTACGATATGCTAACGCATAATCAGTGTTCTCAAACATAGACTCTTCATTCACGTATTAATGGGGTACCCGTGCAACAACCAGTCATTCGTAGTCATTGTCGTAACAATGCCACCTATTCCTTATTCGCTGTCATGAGGAGCTGCGCCGCCGACACCCTAACGTTGTCGTCATTAAAACGCGAACCTGCGTAAACTACGCGGTCACAGCCGAGAAAATAGTCGTCTAGTTCACCCGCAACGCTGATGATGAGTCAAAGAGAGTAGTCCTCCTCAGAGAACACTTCACTCTACCAACGTTCTCAGGCCACTGCCTCAACCTCCTCAATCTGGTATAAAACTTGATCGCGAAATGCGGCTCGTATGCGTCCAATTAATTTGCGAACCACTGCCACAATCACTCGTTTACTCCCTCGACGTCCCTTGAGCTGTTCGTAGTAGGCGCTTAACGAGCCATCCTCACGAATCGCTCGCCACGCTACCTCTATCAAAATACTACGCACTTGTCGATTGCCCTGTTTGGTGATACTCCCTCGTCGCGTATTCTCTCCACTGGAATACTCTGCAGGTGTCAGTCCAATGTAACTGAACAACTGACGCTCGTTGGCAAATTGAGATAAATCTCCTAATTCATTGGCCAGGATTCGAGCACTAATAAACCCAACTCCCGGTACTGAACGATATGTCTCCTCATAGGGGTCACTTGCCGCTTGTTCCTTTAATTGAGCTTCTAACTGCTTAATCTCCTCATCCAATGTCTTCCAGACCTGATGATGACTCATTACGGTACAACAAAACGCCTCACTATGACTCTCCTCCAACAAGTCTTTCACCAACTTATGGCTCATCCGACGACGGTCGTCCGCACTAATCAGACCAAACTGATGCGCTTTCATTCGAATACAGTTTTGGGTTTGGGTGCGCTGATAGACCAGTTGACTTCGCGTGCGACTGAGCAATCGAGCCGATTCTTGGGACTCCGTCGGAATTCGTATCCCTCTCAATCGACCTGCTTCTAGTTGTTCTGCTATCTTACGAGCATCTCGTTTATCTGTTTTTACCCGATTGTTGGCGGCTACTTCTATCGCAGCAGCGTGAACAACAATATTGGTTATTCCCTGGCTCATTAACTCTCGATGTAATCCAAATCCTGAAAATCCTGCTTCATAGGCACTATAAATCTCTGCTCCTGGAAAAAACTTATGAAGTTGTTGCCCCAATTTCTTAGGCTCGGCTACTGTGGTCCATCGCTTCTCCTCCCTTTGATTAACTCGAGTCACAACGGCATAGGTCCGTTTATGAACATCTATACCGACATAAACTGATTGACCGGTATATGATTGGAGTTGTGTGGTGGGGTTCATGCAAGTCGTCCTCGCTTGATGATTTTTGTGTAATTCAAGCTTACGGGTTGTTTAGCTCACCGCACTTCCTTTTTCATCATAGGGACACCCTACGGTTGAGGGAGCTGCTTATGATTGTTCAACATGATAGGCCGTAATGGCAATTGTTTCATCAGGGCTATAAATTGATTCAACACGCCGATACTTATCATGTCGCCACCATATTTTGATGCGTTTACCCTTAGCAGGTGCGCTGCCTAAGCGCTGATAACCAGCATCAGTGAGAAGTTTCTCAAATTGTTCGACTGGCAGTGTCTTTTTAGTGATTTGATCAATACCATCCAACTTATGTTTATCGAGGGTCATAGCTGTCCTGATAGGTGCTATAGATTCGATAACCTGGAAGGATTAGGGCTATACCAATACTGCTGTGAATTGTGCCTGAATAATTTTCTTCCGGTTGACTTCCGCCAATCCGCAGTTTGATAGGACCTACCCAGACATACAGTCCAGGGATTAAAGCATCTAGACTGTAAGCAATAGCTTTCAGCGCATTGGTTTGTGAATTAGGTACTTGTTGCTCGTCTTGAAGAGAGGTCATTTCAAGGTCCTACCAGTTATCACTTAAGTGTAGACGATTAGGCTATATCAACTATTCTCGATCCTTAAAAATTGAGGAGCACCGACAATTATCGCAGTGACCGCATTGCATGCCTTTTGCTTCTACTTCACAGCCAAACTGGACTAAAAGCTTTTGCCAACGGCACTTTCGACTAAAGAGATACTGCTTTATTTCTTTTACATTATCGAAAGTCTCACCAGACTTCTCTGCCTGCCCCACCTGTAACTGATAGTGAAACGGATCCTGCCAAATCAGTCGGCCCTGACTGTGCAATAACGCTAACGCCGTAGCCGCTTTCCCATCTCGCTTCAACACCTCATCAATATTGCCAGCCGCAGGCTGCGACTTCACCAACCGCTTCGCCTCCCGCTGCAGCTTCCGCTCACTCTCCGCAAAAAACTTCCAACGCTGCTTATCATCCGAATCTAGCCACCCCGTCGGCTCACTCACCAGCGTCAGTGCATCTGCCGGTTTTCCATCCCGTCCCCCACGCCCAATCTCCTGCACATATTCACTCAACGTACTCGGCGCGTGATAATGGCATACCCATCTCACCGTCGGATGATTGATCCCCATCCCAAACGCACTTGTACACACCACAAATTGACAACGCCCCTCTAACCACTCAGTC
Organism: Leptothoe spongobia TAU-MAC 1115; assembly: GCF_018739885.1. Classification (GTDB taxonomy): domain Bacteria; phylum Cyanobacteriota; class Cyanobacteriia; order Phormidesmidales; family Phormidesmidaceae; genus Leptothoe; species Leptothoe spongobia. Next base: position 60,358 of record NZ_JADOES010000003.1, read on the forward strand.
TCAATCCGCCGCCGTTCTGTACTTGCTAGCCCAGCATGATATGCCGCCACTGAAAATCCCTTAGGTTTTAACCAGTGCGTCAAGTCCTCTGCCGTCCGTCGTGTACGCACATAAATCAATCCCGCCTGCCCAGGATGTGACTTCACAAAGTTCAGCATCGCTCTTCTCCGACCACGCGGTGTCCATACCACGTTTACAGCTAGATGTAGATTATCCCGATAGGGACTTAGCTTCACCTCTTGAGGTTGTTGTAACCGCAACACATCGCAGATAGTTTTCTGAGCCACCGGATTAGCCGTCGCCGTAAACGCAGCAATCGGTAGTTGAGTGCCCGTAGGTTTGTGCTCTAGCAACGTTGGCCTCACAGCCCCCAAGCGTCGATAGGTAGGCCGAAACGTATCTCCCCACTGGACAAGACAATGAGCTTCATCCAAAATCAGACCGTTGATCATTACTTGAGGCTGACAAAGAGTGTCCCAAACTTTTCTACTCAGAAGAGTCTCCGGCGAGAGATATAAAAGCCTTAACTTGTTGTGCTGAATCTGTTGCAGAATCTTCTTTTTCTCATAAGAGGCCAGCGCACTGTGAATTCTCTCTGCTGCCAACTGTCGCTGCTTTAGTTCTTGTACCTGATCTTCCATGAGTGCCACTAGCGGAGAGATCACTAGCGTGAGTCCTTTTTGCAACAGAGCTGGTAACTGGAAACAGATGGATTTCCCCCCACCAGTCGGCATCACGATCAGAGCATCTTGTTTTGACAGCAATGTCCGAATCACATCGTCCTGCGGTGGGCGAAAGCTGTCGTAACCCCAGATTTGTTTAAAGCGAGCCTCTACCTGCTGCCATGGCATTGTGGAAATCATTATGCACCCTAAGATTTGCACCTAGGATTCCCTCTGCCAAAGGCCAGTACGTTAAGTCCCTATCTCATGCATTGCTGCCAAAATCTGTGCTGATACAAATGGCAGAATATCTTCGTTATTACTATGGTCAGGGCCCTCAGTAAACACAATCAGTAAATAAGGATGTGCCCCATCCGCCTCAATGTAAGCTGCATCATGGCGTACCTTGCTAGTCAGACCGGCCTTTGACCATACCTGGGTCTCCATCGGCACACCAGCTCCCAAAAAGCCCGTCACTTGATTTTCTGGATCAGCCGCTAATACTTTAGGCTCCAGGTCTCTGGTCATAAACCGCATCATAGTTTGGGAGCGAGCCGCATTTACAGCCACACCACCGACAATGCTATGGAGCAAACGGGCTGAAGCCTCAGTGGTTAGCATATTGCGGTTTTCATAGCCCTCTCCGAGATAGGCGCGCTCGCGACCATAGGGGCCATCGCACCAGGTTTTTTGGTTGGCATTTACAGTGGCCAGTTCCGGCCACTGCAGGCTTTGTAGATAGCGATTGACTATATTCCGCTGCTGCTTCCAGGTTTCAAAGGGGCCAGCGGGCAACTCAGGACCGCTAGTCGTCCCCGTGAGCACATCCATGACATAGCCAGTGGCATCATTGCTAGAGTCGACAATCATGTCTCGGATAGCCCGCTCTAGTTCTGGACTGGTCTGGGTCATACCCCGCTCTATCCATTCATAGATGGCGACCAGGTAAAAGAGCTTGATCACACTGGCTGGATAGATGCGTTCTACACCGCGATAGCTGGCTCCTTTTGGCTGCTGTTTCCAGAAATCATCGGTACTCAAAGCTCCCCCTGTATTAACGATGTAGGGCTGTTCATACGCTAGCCAGGTAACGGCAATCTGGTTTTGCGCCAGGGTGGGAAAGCGAGCCCAGGTGAGGTCAAGGACCTGGGTGAGCTTTTTCTGGAGGGCATCGTCGGTTTGGAAAAATTTAGCGGTCATAGGTGGGAGAAATATAGTGAGCGCACCCTGAACGAAGTCGCAGGGGACGCTGGTTAGGTCTTAGCTATTTCCGTTGGAAACGCTTTGCGTTAGGCTTGCCCATGCCCGGAGAGCTATACGACTTCGCTCAGCTACCGGGCAGTGTTGGAGTTGCGTTAGTTACTCAAATCCTAAGCTAGTGCCTTTGCCTGCATGGGTTAGAGCTAGCTGTTCATACTTTTTTGCATGTTCGAGCAGGTCGTCAATTTCTTCGGTGGAGAGGGGGCGAAAAATCTTGCCAGGGACACCGACGACTAGAGAGCCGGGGGGGACGTCTTTGTTGACGACGGCTCCCGCTCCGACCATACTGCCTGCTCCGACACGGACGCCATTGAGAATAATGGCACCGATGCCAATGAGACAACCGCGCTCAATGTGGGCGCTGTGGATGACGGCGCGGTGACCAATCGTGACGTAGTCTTCAAGCACCGTAGGCACATTAGGGTCACCATGGAGGATGGCACCATCTTGCACATTGCTATGGGCACCGATACGAATCACTTCTACATCACCACGGGCGACGGCACCGTACCAAATACTAGCTCCTTCATCGACTTGCACATTACCGATGACCGTCGCATTGGGGGCGATAAAGGCCGCTTGGGCAAGGTTTGGTGCAGGCCAAAAGCCTCCCGGTACAGTCAAAACAGGGGTAAGGTCTGACACAGTGTTACCTAAAAATCATTAAAGTACTGTAATTACTGGCTGGAGTGTTGGCATAGCTACATCTGTTTGATGCTGGCTAATAGGTAGCAAAATGGGCGTGAATATCCCTAAATCAGTAAATATCTTGACATTTTAGTGAGATTACTAGGGTTGACATCGGCAGGGGTAGAACTCTCTGGAATAATATACGTAGAGGTAAAAGTGCCCTAATTTTACCTCCCGTTATAATAAGGCGAGCGCAAGCCTAATTGGCCTCGTTGGCGCGGTGCTGTATTATGCTCCCGCAGCGATGGTTTTTCATGGGCTCAACATAGGGGTGGTTGAGACAGGCCGATGCAGTTTGAGCGTCAACGTTTTAATAAACCCGCATGATAAATTCTGCTTCTCAGTATCCGTTTTATGGGCCAGAGATAAAATGCCCCCACTGTCGGCAGACGATTCCGGCACTTACACTCACTGATAGCTATCTCTGTACACGTCATGGTGCGTTTGAGGTGAGTCTCGACACCCAGGATCTGGTGCATGTGCAGTCGGGGCGTCACTGGCGTCAGTGGGAGGGGGAATGGTACCGTCAGCACACCCATCCTGACGGCATTCGATTTGAGATCCATGAAGCGCTTGATCGTCTCTATACCGAGGGGTATCGGGCCACACGGGTAATTATTGCAGAGCGATATCGGCCCCTGGTGAAATCATATCTGGAGTATAGTGCGCCCTGGCGTGGTCAGGTGGATACAGGCACACCTAGACTTTACGGGTTACCGGTTGCATTTAGCCCTTCTTCCAAAGAGGTACCCCAGTGGGAAGTGATCAATTTTGATTTAGAAAAAGAGCCCGGTGTGCCTAATAACTATCGGTATTTGAAGTTCTTTGAGTAGATCGCAGGTTTAGCGATAGGACAACTATGCACCATGCGTCGATTCGAACGGCGGATATTCATCGGGCGATGGCTTTTTATGAGCTGTTAGGGTTTGAGGTGGTAGAGCGGTTTACGGCTGGGATTACTCTAGCTTGCTGGATGGAAGGGCTAGATGGCCGGATTGAGTTAATGCAGGTACCGGAGCCACAGCCCGCAGCGGATGCCTTTAGTGATGAACATTACACTGGGTACTATCATCTGTCGTTTGACCTGACGCAGATGGCTGACAGTTTACCAGTCTGGCTTGAGCAACTCCGGCAGAATGCGGTTTCGCAAAATATCGCTCTCAACATACTATTGGAACCTCGGCAACAGATGATTGGGTCTAGTGTGTATGAGGTGGCTTTTATTGCTGATGCTGATGGGTTACCGCTTGAGTTTCTGCGTCGCTTAAAATAATTAATGGGTTCTGGGATTCCGTTTGCAAATAATTGGGCGTATCTGGAGACAGAACTGAGCTGGCTGGAAAGGCTGTTGCTGGTGTCTGTATCTCAGCAACGCAAAAACCTAAAGTCGGTCACTCGGGTGGCCAAAACTTCGGCTGATCAGGCGACGAGTGATTGGTGGCAGGGCCTAATAGCGATTAAAAATCGTGCCTATGATGATGTTGCACCGAAGAAAACAAGCGAGGGGCCATCCCTGGGCTATCAAAAAACGTTAGATAAGCGAATCTTGTTAAGCCGAGCCAGTAAGGTTTCGCTGGGGCTACCTACGATGCAGATGGTCTTGGGTCTCAGCTTATTTGAAAAGAAACTGGTGCTGATGACCCTGGCTCCTGAGGTGCAGATGCGCTATGGCAAGCTATACCACTATTTACAGACGGGGACACACTGTGCAACAGGGTCTCTACCAACCTTAGATCTGGCGCTTCGGGTGCTGTGTCGCAATGAGGCTGAACGGCGACAGGCCCGCGTACGGTTGTCTGGACCAAAGTCATTATTAAAAAGGCAGATTTTACATCGTGCCGATAGTGCACCGACGTTATTGGGTAGTCAGTTGCAGCTGGCATCTGAATGGGTTGAGTACTTGCTAGCAGAAAATCCAGATCCTGTTTGGCCTATGCAGTTTTTGATGGCTGATCGGTTTTCGCATCGCTGCCGACAGCGAATGATGTGGTCACAATTGATATTGGCTAATGAACTCAAGCAGCAATTGCAAGGGGTGACGGCTCAGGCTCAGTCGCGATTGCTGTTGGTGGGGGAAAAAGGAGTCGGTAAAGAGCGGGTTGCGATCGCACTGTCCACCCATCTCCAACACCCCCTACACATTCTCGATCTAGATCAGGTATCACCCCAAGCCTGGTCCAACTGCCTGAGCGAACTTACCAAGGCTAACTATGCAATGGTTCTAGTCAAATCCGCCCACCACTGGCTAGGCCGAAATTCAACCGTAGAGCGAGCCCCTCTCCAGCACTGGCTAACCACTTCATCAGCCCATATCCTGTTCTCAGTGCGCCATCGTCACCTGGTACGCCACCATTGGCGACAGCAAGTAACAGTCTTGGATATACCCATGCCGGATGCGGACTTACGTTTGCAGCTTTGGCAACAATCCTTTCCCGAGAGCGTCAAGGGCATGGGGAAAGTGCGTTGGACAGCATTAGCTGAGAGCCTACCACTCTCCTATAATCAGATCCTCGAGATTGGCCAGATGACAAAAACTCTCGCCGGTGATGAGGCTATCACGATTGATCATCTGCAACAGGTTTTGACTCAGCAGGGGCAGGATTGGAAACTACGTTAGTAGATAAATTTTAGATAGTCAGGTTTGTTTCTGGGCTTGGAGAAAGCTATCTAGCTTTTCCTGAACCCATTCTTTTTCTGATAGTGATAGCGATATGCCAAACTGGTGGCTATATACACCTTCCCTCAGGGCAATGGTTTTCACTGGGAAATCGTTTCTCAAAAAGATGGTTTCTAAAACAACTCTTTCTAGATCATCAACGCTACCTTGCTGCACATTTTGCCAAAATAGCAGTCGTCGTTTGAGGGTAAAACAATTTTGTTCAATCTCCAAACTAATCTGTTCAAAAACTGTCCAGAGGGTTCTCCATGCAATACCAATACCAACAGCCCAGAATGGGATAAAAAAGACAACAGCGGCTGCCAACGGGAAAAAAGGCAAAACCGATAGACCAATAAACCAAGCGATACTATTCCATGCGATCGCTAAGGTGAGATGTCCCCTATTCGCAGCCTTTTGTAACCCTGTGGCCGGGATTTTGAGCAATAGGTGACGACGACTGTAGTGAAGTTGAATCTGGCTACCTGCAGGTTGTTGGGTGATCGCATGCACCGCTGTTCGCTGCGGCTGAGTCAATGCCAATAGCGCTGTACTAGCAGAATCAAATCGTTCTTCGACCAGAGGATCGACTAACCCTTCCAGCCATAGGGAGAATTCTTCGGTAACAGTGACGGCTGCACGAAAATCTAGCCGGAGTCGTTTTTGTGGCAAATCGGCTGGGTTTTGGTGAGTGAGTAGATTTAGCAAGGTGGCACCAAGGCCATAGAGGTCTGTGGTTGGATAGGCTTTGCCGCGAAACTGTTCGGGAGCCATATAGCCAAACGTACCAACGACGGTACTACCAAAGGCGATGGTATGGCGGTACACGGTCTGGACTGCACCAAAGTCTACTAGAAAAATCCGACTATCAGGTCCACGGATAATATTTTGGGGTTTGATATCCCGATGGATAATAGGTGGATTCAGGCGATGGAGATACTCCAGTATCTGCAAAATTTCCATGGCGATCCGCCGAGTTTCTGTTTCGGAAAACCGTTCGCCTGTAGCGACTAAGTCTGCCAAAGAATATCCTTGAGCTAGTTCTTGGACAATGTAAAAGTAGCGATTATTGTGGGTATCGACTTGAAAGTAATCAATATATTTGGGAATTGCTGGATGGTCTAAACTGGCTAATACCTGGGCCTCTCGTTCAAACAGGTCTAGCTTTTTCCAATCGCTCAAACCCTGTAGGGATAGCTCCTTGATTGCTACGTGGTGACCAGTAATCTGATCTTCTGCCTCATAGGTAATACTGCTACCACCCTGCCCAAGAACGGCAACAATTTGGTACCGATGGTTGATGACAGAATTTATCAGCTGAGCGTCGTGCATGCCCCTCTAAGTCCATTGGGTGGGAGCCATTTCTGGGGGCACCAGTTTTGGAAAGGGCTTGGGCTCAACAATGGTATCCTCGGGGGCAGTTTCTTCAAGCAGGTCCCAGATTACATGGAGCAGTTCGTCCAACCCCTGACGACTGACAGCAGAAATACCAAAGATGCGATCGCATCCACTACGTGCCATTAGTTCCTCTATGACAACCTCCAGTTCATCCTCAGGAACAGCGTCCACCTTATTCAGTGCTAATAATTGAGGTCGATCTGCCAAACCATGCCCATAGGCAATCAGCTCCTGCTGAATCGTATGGTAATGCTCAATGGGATCGAGAGTGGTAATGTCAATGACGTGCAGCAGCACCCGTGTTCGCTCAATGTGGCGTAAGAAATCATGTCCTAAACCTGCTCCGGCATGAGCCCCTTCGATCAGTCCTGGAATGTCAGCAAAGACTGCGCCATCCCCCGTAGGCTTTCTCACGACGCCAAGGTTTGGCACTAGTGTCGTGAATGGATAGTCTGCAACCTTAGGTTTAGCAGCAGATAGGGCAGAAATCAGGGTGGATTTACCCGCATTGGGTAGGCCAATAATGCCCACCTCTGCCAACAGCTTCAGCTCTAGACGAATCCGACCCTCTTCACCTTCTTCACCCGGCAAGCTAGTTTCCGGTGCCCGGTTGCGATTACTCAAAAAAGCAGCATTGCCCAAACCACCTTTCCCCCCTGCCGCCACGCACAGGGTTTGATCCTCGGTCACCAAATCCCCCAGTAACTCACCGGTTTCAGCATCATAGATCATGGTGCCACAGGGAACTTCTACCACCAAATCCTTCCCCGTTGCCCCAGTCATATTCTTTGGCCCCCCTCGCTCACCATGTTCGGCTTGAAAACGGTGGGCATAGCGAAAGTCCAACAGGGTTTGTAAATTGGTTACCGCTTTGAGAATGACGGACCCACCGTTCCCCCCCCTGCCTCCAGAGGGTCCCCCTGCAGGTACATACTTCTCTCGACGAAAGGCAACTAGACCATCTCCACCATTCCCCCCGTAGACGTCAACTTCTGCTTGGTCAATGAATTGCATAGGAGGGATGGGTAATTGATGGAATGGTTGGAGGAGGGATAAACCTAACGTATCCTGGCTATCTCCAATTGTATCTGGTTCACCAACTCTGCATTTTCTCGATGGTTAACAGTGATGGAGTTAAACAACTGGACCGTGAGGCCAGCATCTTGCACAATCTTTTGTGCATCATTGCAATAATCAATCAGCTCTCGACGGACTTGAGATCGTATCGTACGAGGTAATGTTTTTAAAGCGTCAGCACTGAGACATCGTAAGTCATAGCGGGTAACATCCTCGTTGGCGATGGTCATCAGATCACTGATCTCACCATAGGCGGCTCTGCGAATATCCTCCATCGCCACAATCGCAGCGGCGTAATTGCTAATTTCTTGGGCCGTAAAGGTTTGGGCATATCCGCTGTGCCAAAGTGTGGAGAGGGACCACCAGGCAAGGGTGCTACCGACAAGACCAAGACTGGCTCTAACGACCCAGCGACTGGGATGAGGGATTGCATTACTAGAGCGACGGGGGAGCATCATGGCAATACCTAGCAAGAACTGACCAATTCTAATGAGAAAATAGCGATATTGCATGCTAGAGCCTTAGACAGGCTTAAAGCAATGGGCCAACTCAATGACTTTGGTGTGTAATGTCACTGTCTCTGGCGCACCTCGTTTAAGGGAATAGTCCAGGGATAGCAATAACTGCAGGGCGTTTTGCAATTGAGGCAATGAAACGTTACGTATTTCCTTTTGCAAGAAATAAATACGTTTGGGATTACCGACATCGGCGGCTTGGGCAATGATGCGAGTGTCGCGTTCACCAGACTCGGTCATGAGTTTGACCCATAGCCAGGTACGAAATTGCCCCACTAGTGTAGCGACTATGCGGAGGGCTGGTTCATTGCGCTCCAGCAGGTCTGTCATCAGTGTTAGAGCGCGGTCGGTGTTGCCCTGACGTAGGGCAGCGGCTAGCTGGAGGCTGCTCTGGGTGCTGGTGGCGACCAGATCGGTGATGGCGTTAGGGGGCAGGGCTTGGTTCGGTTTTGTCCAGTAAGTTTTAAGTTTTTCGAGTTCGTTGTAGAGGCGTCGAGTGTCGGCCCCGATGACTTCGCCCAGAAGAGCCGCCGCCTGGGGGGTGAGCTGGAGACCGACATCTTTGGCGACTTGGTAGACCTGGTGCTCAATCTGGTCGGTCTTCCAGGGGGGGATAGTGTCAAATTCACGAATGTCAGCATGTTTTTTGAGGACCTTGGTGGACTTGAGGCGGCCATCAGGCTTATTGCTGCTGGTCAGAAGCAGGATCGAACTATCGGGAATATTGGGCAGGGTGCGTTCTAGCTCGGTTAGTAAATCGGCAGAGCAACGTTGGCAGAGGGGGGTATCCACTAGCCACACTACCCGTTTACCCATGCCAAAGGGTGGGGTCATGGCTTGGTTTAAGCCCTGGATGATGGCGTCTGATTGTTCGGGGGGAATTTTTTCGTAGTTGAAGCTGGCCCAATCAGGGTTGAGGTTGCGATCGCACAGCGCCCGCACCGCCTTTTTCATCCGAAACTCATCAGCACCCCAAAAAAAATAAACCGGCATTTACCTTCAAATGATCAATTCCCGCAGGTTGGGTTGAGCCTTACGCAACCCAACCCGCAACTTCATTCTTCAACCCAACCTAACCGCTTAATAATGCTTCAACAAACTCGTAGCTGGAAAATGGCCGTAGATCTTCAATCCCTTCCCCGGCACCAATAAACCGAATCGGTAGTCCCAGCTGCTGTACTACCGCAAGAGCCACCCCTCCCTTAGCTGTGCCATCTAGTTTCGTCAGCACCACCCCGCTGAGATTTGCCGCTTGGGAAAATACCTGGGCCTGACGGACACCATTCTGCCCCAGCGTCGAATCCAAGACCAATAAGGCCTCAACGTTAGCACCCGGTGCTTTCTTATCGATGATGCGCCGTACTTTTGATAGCTCATCCATCAAGTTTTTCTTATTTTGCAGACGGCCTGCAGTGTCCACAAGCAAGAGTTCTGTATTCCGAGCCTGGGCCGCTGCAATGGCATCAAATACAACCGAAGCAGGGTCTGTATTTTGGCCAGGGTTGGAAATGACTTCCACACCACTGCGAGCACCCCAAACTTTGACCTGTTCTACAGCAGCAGCTCGGAAAGTATCAGCAGCAGCAATCAAACAGGTATAGCCAGACTTTTTAGCAATATGGGTAAGTTTACCAATGGTAGTGGTTTTACCAGCGCCATTGACGCCCACCATGAGCCAAATATTAAGCCTTTCGCTTTCAGGCACAAAGAGTAGGTTATGGTCCCCATCAAGGGGGCTATCCAGCATCTGTCGCAAGATAGTCTTCAAATAGCGAATTGCGGCCTCCGGTGGCAAGGTGGCCTCTCGCATTTTTGCCTGTAAGGCTTCGATAATCTTGTCAGTGGCTTCTACACCTACATCTGCCTGTAGTAATAACGCCTCAATTTCATAGATAGCATCTTCGTTCAGTGGGCCTTGCCCGACAACGGCTTTGAGTTGATTAACCAGGCTTCGCCGAGTTTTACCTAGCCCCTGACGTAGTTGATTGAGCCAGGTAATTTCTTCGAGAGAAATATCATCGGGGCGTCGCCCTTGAGATGCTAAGACTTCCGCTGACCATATAAACGCCTCGTCCAAGTCAATATCTGGCATCACCAGTTCTGGTTCTGCCTCCTGCTCCATTTCAGGTTCCGGCTCAGGTTCTACAATGGCGGTTTCTTTGAGCTTAGCTAAGCGTGCCTCCCGTTCTGCTTCGGCTGCTTTTGCCCAAAATGGAGCGGCCACAGAGTCCTTCGATGTGTCTAGAGACGACTCATCGATTGAGGTCTGGGCAGCTTCAGTGATGGCACTATCGGCTGTAGGGCCTACGGTTTCTTCTGTTGCTATAACTTCAGGCGTTGTCGATTCTGCAATCTCAGCAACTGCTATTACCTCGTGCGCTGCAGCTTCTTCAGTAGGGCCGGATGATTCGGGTTCGGGTTCGGGTTCAGGTTCAGGTTCGGGTTCGGGTTCTGCAGTGGAAGTTTCCGTTTCTGTTTGCTGCTCTTGAATGTTTTGATAGGCAGCCTTAGCCCAGGCTAAATAATCTTCGGCACTAGCAGGAGCATCCGATTCTTCTGTGCTCCCGTCTTCCGAAGTAGACTCTGAAGATGTTTCATCTGCTTTGGTAGACTCATCATCAGAATCATCATAGCCACGGCGAAACCAGTTAAATGAAGACATAGCAGCGAAGCGAAGGAGATCGAGAAGAATGATCACTGCCCAACACAAAGGAAAAATGAGGGCAAGTGTGTCACAGATTAAATTTTAAGGCGTTGCTGAGTCTCATTAGAGCTACATTGGCAAAGTCTGGACTGATTGCAGTGCAGCAATGCATACTCATCCATCAGCAATGGGAATTTTACTGCTGAGAACAACCTTTAGAGGGTGTCATCAGGCAATGTATTTTTAGGGGTATTGTCCGTAGCTGGCTGAGCGATCTTGAGAGGAGTAGAGCGAGCATTCAGTTTCTTTTGGTCTAGTTGATCGGTGACACGACGCATAACGCCATTGATAAATCGATAGCCATCTTCATCACTGTATCGTTTGGCTATTTCTATAGCTTCGTCGATAGCAATGCGTTTATCGATAGCCAGGTACAAAATTTCGGTGACAGCAACCCTCAAAATATCGCGATCGACGCGGGCAAGACGTTTTAGATTCCACCCCACCATGGCACTGTCCAGTTGCTCATCGATGGCATCACGATGGTCAATCAGCTGGGTAATGATCCTTTGAGCATAGTCCTGCACGTCCTTTCGGCCTGCTAGCTGTACAAATTCCGGCAGTTCCGTTGCGGCTCCCAGACGATTAATTGCAGTTTGGACCTGCGCGATCGCTTCTTTGACAGTAGCTTGAGCGTCGCTAAGATTGCCAGAGCGAGTTTCGCTGTCGAGCAAATAACGATTACCACGCACAAGTTCTGCTGATGCCGCTTCTAAGGTTTCTTTGACCTCGGTGGTTAGAGTACGGATAGCCTCAGTCAGTAGTGTTTCAACAGATGGAACTGAGTTTTTTTTCTGGCGCTTGGGGTCGTCGGTCAGTTGGCTCATACCCAGGAGCGCCAATTCACGAGCAATGCGACGGGACTGCATAGTGATGGGAGTGGTGATCTAGCTCAGATATCTTATCAGCCAGTGTGAGGGCACTGCTTGAGGTTTGTCATGATTCAGACCTATCCTGGCTGATCAATATTGACGAGTTCAACCCTAGTTTCAGGAGACTCGGCCCTAGTTTCAGAAGACTCAGCATTGGGTGATGACGACGGCTGAGCAGTAGATAAGTCTGAGGATACTGCCTGAGTTTCCCCAGGTGGCAGTTGTGGCGGTTCTGAATCCTCTTTGGCCACCAAGGCTTCAGCCAAATTTGGACCCACAATCCCACCTGATAAAAGTACTTTGAATGCTTCTTCGATGGAGATAGTCAGATTGACAACGTCAGTCTCCGGTACGACTGCATACCAACCGCTGGTGGGATTAGGTGTGGTGGGGACAAACACACTCAACATCGATGAGTCAGGATTCATCGATGTGACTGAGCTAGTGACAAAAGCAATGGCCCAGATACCGCGACGGGGATATTCCACCAAAACAACGCGGCTAAACTGACTTTTGGTGTCTTGAAAGACAGTCTCCAGGAGTTGCTTGAGTGTCTTGTAGACGGATCCAGCCAGCGGAATAGATTGTAAAAGGCGCTCCCCAAAGTCCAATAGCCAGCGTCCAGCAATATTCCTAGCCATGAGGCCGATTAGCAAAATAGCTAAAAGGGGCACTGAAAAACCGACACCCAAATTAAAAAGCGCGACCAGGGCAGGATGCAAATCGACAAAAGGATTTAATTGCTTAGGAAAACTGGTCAGAGCACGAATAACCCAGCTGGCAACGGTAATGGTTAGCCAAATAGTTGTGGCGAGCGGAATAACCACCAGAAGACCTGCAATTAGGTCATTCTTTAAACCTTGCTGGAAGTTTTTAAGCACGGGCTGACGTCTCGATTACGGTCGTAGCAGTGGATGTCTGAATTAAATAGGCATTTGGATAGTGCTTGATTCAGAAAACTATTGTGCAGTGCTGTGTCACACATCACTATTTATATCCTAAATTATTTAGGACACATGACCGGGATCGGTCTAAGGGCGGTTTGGTTCGGTTGGCGTAGTTCTTGCTGGATATTGGGGGCTAAGCCTTAAATGTGAAGAACCTTACGGGCTAAGTTTAGGTAAATCAGCACTCCGAAAACATCCACAACAGTGGTGATAAAGGGGGCCGACATTAGAGCCGGATCAAATCCTAGCCCCTGGAAAAGAAGTGGCAACGCTGCTCCAGCACTAGAGGCCAAGATGGAAATGGCCACCAGGCTACAACCAACAGAAATTGCCACCCCAGGACTGATCTCAGGGGCTAGATAAGCCACACCAGTCACCACCATACCTAGCATTAAGCCCAAAAATGCCCCGGCAATTGCCTCTCGTCGAATCACCTGGAAGGCCTCTCGCAACTTGAGTTCGTCCGTATTTAATCCCCGAATAACGACTGTCGAGGATTGTGCACCCACATTCCCCCCGGTGCCAATCAGCAATGGGATAAAAGAGGCGAGCACAGCCACTTGCTGGATTAGGCTTTCTTGGCTTTTGATAACGGCGGCGGTAAAGGTATTGGCAACCAGTAGTACGGAAAGCCACACCACCCGCTTACGCGCCACGGTTAGCAAATTGGTCTGGAAGTAGTCATCGCCACCGGATTGAACACCTCCCAGGGCATAGATATCTTTGGTGGTTTCTTCTTCGAGAATATCGAGAACATCGTCTACAGTGATAATACCGACCAGCCGTTCCTCAGTATCAACTACAGGAACAGCTAAAAAGTCGTAACGCTGGATCAAACGGGCAACTTCCTCCTGATCAAGCCCCGTTTGTACGGAAACCACATCACGAGTCATCAGTTCTCCAATGGTCTGATCTGGCTGCCCGATCACCAAGATGCGTAGAGATAGGATGCCTGTAAGACGACGGGCGCTATCGGTGACGTAGAGGTAGTAAACAGTTTCACTAACGCTGGCCAATTTACGAATATGTTTGAGAGCCCGCTCCACCGTCCAATCCTCTTTGAGGGCGATGTACTCAGGGGTCATGGCTCGGCCAGCCGTGCCCGCTTCATACCCCAGCAGCAGGGCTGTGGCCTCGCGTTCTTGAGCGCTGAGCTGTTGCAGCAATTGGCGTACTACCTTGGCGGGAAGTTCATCAAAAAGACGAGCGCGGTCGTCGGGCGACATTTTATCGACAATGTCAATCACGTCTTGACGCTTAAAGTCTTCAACCAGGGATTGTTGAATGCTCGTGTCAAGATTTTCGTAAACCTCGATGGCTTCACTTTTAGATAAGAGCCGAAAGGCAATCGCCTGCATTGCCTCAGGCAGCCCCTCAATTGCTTCTGCAATGTCGGCAGGTTGGACCGGTACAAGCAGTACTTTGGCCCCCTGGTAATTATCTTGCTCTAGTAGTGCTTGAAGTTGAGATCGCACAAGTTCGCGCAGTTCCCTGCGCGAGAATGATGCAGCGCTAGTAGCCTGTTCAATGTCCGTCAAGGAATGTGTGCCCGATCCAGTTGCCTATAGTCTAGTGGTGGAATGGCTCCCAAATGAAAAAAATCCTGCAAATTTCGTGACAAGATCTTTTCCAGGGCTGAGTGAACCTATTACATACAGCCCTGGAAAAGAGCATCAGAGCTAATTACGCTACCGTCAACCCACGATGCCGTAACAAAGCATCGGTAGTGGGTTGACGACCTCGGAAGGATTGAAATACCTCCATAGGATGACGGCTACCCCCAAGGGCAAGTACGGTGTCACGGAAGCGCTGACCAGTTGCTTGGACAGCGGCTTCATTATCGATGCCAGCTTCTTCAAAGGCGGCAAAGGCATCGGCGCTGAGTACCTCGGCCCAGAAGTAGCTGTAATAGCCTGCCGCGTAGCCACCGGCAAAAATATGACCAAAGCTACAGAGAAACGCATCCTCTGCTAATGGGGGTAGAAGAGTGGTCTTTTGAGCCAGCCGATCCCTCACATCCCAAATGCTTTCAGAACCATCAGGCTGATATCGGGCGTGCAATTCAATATCGAGCCAGCCAAAATTGACCTGACGCAAAATCGCATTGCCTGTCATAAAGTTGCGAGCGGCCAGGAGCTTTTGATAGTCATCTTCAGGCAACGGAGCACCGGTTTCGTAGTGTCTTGCCATTTTAAATAAGGTGCTGCGGTCGTAGCACCAGTTCTCCATAAATTGACTGGGCAGCTCAACGGCATCCCACTCCACGTTGTTAATCCCTGCTGCCCCTGGATAGTCCACCCGAGTTAGCATGTGCTGTAATCCATGGCCAAACTCATGGAAGAGGGTTTCCACTTCTCGAAAGGTCATCAGGCTGGGCTGATCATCAATGGGAGGTGACTGATTGCAGACTAGATAGGCAACCGGCAATCGTGCGGGCTGATTGGGATCTGTGTGGGAGCGAACAATGCATTCATCCATCCAAGCCCCGCCTCGCTTTTCGGCAGGACGACTGAAGGGATCCAAATAGAAGTAAGCCACGGGGTTACCGCTGGCATCTGCGATCGCAAAGTAACGCACGTCCTGATGCCAGACAGGTGCCTGGCCATCAGCGGCAGTAATGGTGACCCCAAACAGACGACTAGCCAGCTCAAATAAACCGTTGAGAACTTGAGGCAATGGGAAATAGGGTCTAAGTTCTTCATCATTAAGGTCAAACTCTATTTCCCGCATCCGCTCTGCCCAGAAAGGAATGTCCCACTGCTTAAGATCATTCGCCTCAGCAGCATTTTGACGTTGGGCAAAGGCTTTCAGGTCATCGAGTTCTTTCACCGCTGCATCATAGCTGGCAATGCGCAGCTCTTCCATCAGGGTTTCGACCGCAGCCACAGAAGGTGCCATCTTGCGAGCAATACTGAGGTCAGCATAGGTATCAAAACCTAGCAGCTGAGCCTGCTGCTTTCTTAGGGTTAGGGTTTTATCGATCAGAGGTGAGTTGTTAAGATCACCAGACGCAGCCCGACTAACGTAGGCGCGGTAAAGCTTTTCCCGGAGGTCACGACGACGGCTATGCTTGAGAAAGGGGCCGTAGCTGGGGATATCCAGGGTGATGCGCCATGGGCCTGATTCTGCCGTTGCGTTGTCTTCATCAGCATCACGGGCCGCTTGGGCAGCAAGACTGAGCAGACTGGGGGGTAAGCCCACAATATCGTCCTGGGAGGTTAGGGTCAGGCTAAAGGCTTTTGTGGCATCCAGGACATGGTTGGAAAACTGTGTAGATAGCTCTGCTAGCTGTTGCTGAATCTGATTAAATTTTTCTTTAACATCACCTTCTAGCCCAACACCGGATAGCTCAGCATCACGGATAGCTGCATCTACGATGCGTCGCTGGGCCGGGCTCAGGATTGTGTCCTTTGACAATTCTTTAAAACCTTGATAGAAAGCTTTGCTCTGGCTGAGACGATTGGCAAATTGGACCAAGGAAGGTTGTACTGCTTCGTAGGCCGTACGCAGCTCCGAACTATTTTTAACGCCCATGAGGTGACCCAAGACTCCCCAGGTCCAACCTAGCCGTTCGCTAATTTTAGTCAGGGGAGCTGCCAGACCATTCCAGGTAGGAGTCATGCTTTTTTCCAAGGCTTCTAAAGCCGTGGTCAGGTCGGAAAGTAACTGAGTAACTGCTGGCTCAACCTGATCAGGTTGAAACTGATCAAAAGGCGGTAGGCCATGGCCTAGCAAGAAGGGATTGGTCGCGGCGGGAGCACTGGTAGTTGCCGTAGTCATAGAGGTCTTGTGGGTTAAGAAATGAATGTGACAGAATTTTTAGGAAAACCACTTTCCCGGAATCATTCCGACTTAGCTCATTATAGCTTCGCGTCCAAAGTTCACCACATGAGTTATTGCCAAAGGCCTTTGCTATGAACTGATTTATCCAGCTTCAAGCACTTCTGGTTCCAGGGCCTGTAATACTCGAGCGGCTTGAGTAATGACGCTTTCACCACCGTTGACGACGACGAGATACTCACCCGCTTCGATGCGATCTCGATACGGTGTCTCATTATTGTTAAATAGCAGCGGCGGACCGCCACCAATAAAGAAACTACCCATCAAGCCAGAGCCTGCTCCCAAAAGACCCCCTAGCAGCTGATTGCCCACTCTCCCCGTCCATTCAAAGGTATTGAGACCGGTGATAGTGTCAAACACAAAACCACCACCAAATCCAAAGGGTACTAGCCATAGGGCCATGCGCTTGACTTGAGTCCAAGCAGCTTCTTTGGGGTTTTGTAGGCCAAATTCGTCAGTCGTCTTGTACCCCTGGCCCAGAATGGCGACATCGTCCATGGAAAAGTTGCTGGACTCTAGCCTGGCATAGGCTTCTTCGGCGTTGGTGCGATCGCAAAAAACAGCAACAAGGTATCTCATAGGGACATTTATGGTAAGTAGGCTCCAAATCAGGGCAAATCCCGATAGGTTCTATTATTCCTTGTTAATTGCATTTCAGAACGTCTCGCTTGAGAACAGCATTTGATAAACCAGACCCTACCAAGTGTTACGTCACCACCAATATAGTGTCGTGATTACAATTCTCTTGTTAGAGAGCGATTTCATGGTTAATACAAAATTCAAAAGCATGGCTAGAATGTGTTTAAGCATTTTGCTTGTTAACCATGAAATTCTTTGTCAAGTATTTAATTTGGTTCTGCCTCGCCACAGCATTGTTCCTAAGCTTATGCTGGAAGCCAGTGATGGCATCGTCGTCTTTGGTTGATCCTCGGATTAATCGCTTAGAGTCGCAGGTGCGATCGCTCCAATCTCAGGTCACCCGACTCCAGTCTCAGTTACCCCGAGCTAGCAACAGTAGAACGGCTCCGCAGAGTACATCCCCTCGCCCTGAAGAGCCATCCTTTGATCAGCAGTTCGATACCTTGGCAATTTTGATTATTGAACTACAAGAACGAGTCTCAGTCTTGGAAGCAAGAATCGATGCAACAACATCGGCCTCTGACTAATCAATCATTCAACAATCGTTCAGTTGAGCAAGATTTACAACAATTTCATCGATAATTTTTCGCATGTCAGTTGCTGAGAGAGCAGCATTATTCAAGAAAATGCTAAATACCAAGGGTGGATGATTGGAGGGCTGCAGATATCCAGCTAAAGATTCGTTGTTGCTAACATAGCCAGTTTTGGCCTGCAGCTTTACTTGAATTGGGGCGTTACGATAACGATAATTTAAACCACCATCTTCTCCTGCTGTTGTCAGAGAACGACGATAGAGATTGCCGTGGCTATTGTAAGCCATGCTCTGTAGGGTATCGACTAGAGTGCGAGGGGTAACAAGATTATGACGCGACAGCCCTGACCCATCTACCATTTGATAGCTATTAGCAGCTATCCCAACATCACTCAAAGTCTCTTGAACAACTTCTGTCCCTGCCTGGATTGCATCATTTGGATTGCCAGTAGAGCGGCCAAGGGATTTAAGTAAAGCTTCTGCATAAAGATTGTTGCTGTCTTGATTAATTATAGGTAACCATTCAGATAGAGCGGGTGAGGTAATCGTGGCAATTTCTGTTAATTGTAAACTGGGCCAGCTTGGGGTTAGCCCATCTGCAACAACAGTAATGCCAGCCTGACTCAAACGGGTCTCAAACTGTTCTATAAAGTGAATGCCAGGTTGTGTAATTGCCAGGGCAAATGGATCTGGCCCAGCATCTATAGGTAAATTACCAAATACATGCAGAATGGGTTGACTCCAGTCACGGCCAACATCAGCTGTGATTGGTTCTCCGGTCGTTACAGTCAAGGATGTGTTGTTTACTTGCCATCGGGCAGCTTGAGTGGGCTCTGGCCACTCCACCCGTAGCGGCTGGCCAAGCTCAGTAGGATATAGAGTCACCCCGATGGCGTTTTCATTCAGAATGAGACCATTGGCTGAGGCTCCATAGCCTGCCAATACATCTTCCCATTCCCAATTAGGATGAACTGCCCGACCCGAGAAATAGCCATCATAGCCCCACAGATAATCGATATGTTGAAGACCCTGCTGAACAATTTGTTGCACCAGGTTATCCAAGTCGGTATCTGTAAAGGTAGGATCGCCGCGTCCCATGATATATAGGTGAGTTTTATTATCTTGTTGGGTGGCGTATACGGACGTTTTAATCTGAAAATCTGGTCCCAGGTGTTGTAATGCAGCTGCTGTTGTCAAAAGCTTGAGCGTGGATGCAGGTACAAACCATTTGTCGGTGTTGCGTTCTACGATGACATGGCGCTCTGCAGCAGTTGAGCCTTGCTGTTCTACAAGGATGCCGATGTGGGCTTGAGTAAGATCGGGACGATTTGAGATCGCATCAATCTGCTCCACTAGATCCGCTCGACAGTATTCTTGGGCAACAGCAGGCTGGGATGAAGATACCCATAAACTGGCACCGCAGACAATTCCTAACAATCCCTTCAGGGGCGTACGGAGGACCCTCTCCAGGATCTGAAATGTCCTATCCACAGGATGTTCAGCATGTTGGACAAGTTTGAATACCATGGCAGCTCTACGTAAATAATGCAACACGCTTTTAGAGCGTAGCTGGAAAATTTACTAACCCCCGGATGACATCGAATATTGTTTGAAGTCTTAGTGAAGTCAAGTCCCAACTCCGGATATTACCTAATAAATCACGCATGTTGGATTGGTAGATGCACCCTGATTCCGAGCCCTGGAGATGCATCTTTGGGGCTCTTTCTTCTCCCTCGGGGATCAGCATCGAGATTTTAGGTTTTTTTAGAAAGAAAGCAGGGTGGTCACGGTCAACCATCTGTAGTCAAGACTTGACATAGAGAATTTCGAATTTTTAATGAGAACATTTGTAGGTTGAGCATTGCCCAACTTTTGAATGATTTTAGGGTGGGATTGAGACCATCGCCGAGATTTTATCCCCTCTTGAGAGGGACAACGGGGTGGGTTCCCCTAAGGTGCCTTATTTACCCTTTCCTTAATGGCGTCAATACTCTGACCATTAGCTTTGGGAAAGGGCCCTTTCCTTAATGGCGTCAATACTCTGACCATTAGCTTTGGGAAAGGGCCCTTTCCTTAATGGCGTCAATAATCTGACCATTCGCCTTGGGAAAAGGATAGCTATCAATTTCATCCAGGGTTACCCACTTCACCTCATCGCATTCAATCGTCTGGGGTTCACCACTAATGTGGGTGCAATTAAACACATTCAGTGTCACCTTAAAGTGGCTATAGGCATGATTGACAGTAATTAGGCGATCATTTACGACAATCTCGATGCCGAGTTCCTCTTTGATTTCTCGTTTCACACAGTCTTCAACAGTTTCATCGGGCTCGATTTTGCCCCCTGGGAATTCCCACAGACCACCGAGTAGGCCTTCTTGCTTACGACGGTCGATGAGAATCCGACCGCTATTGTCATAGATGACGGCGACACCAATTTGCTTGTGAGGCACCGGAGCTTTGGCTTCAGACATGGGTAACTCAGACTGTAGATTTTGACGGTAGGCGGTGCAGTAGTCCTGCCATGGACAGAGGAGGCACGATGGACGATGACGGGTGCACAAAGTGGCCCCCAAATCCATGATTGCCTGGTTAAAGTCACGGGGCTGTTGCGGGTCCAAAATTTGTTCGGACAACTGCCATAACTCGTTCATGGCTTTGGCCGGTGGCTTGGGTAGGGCCACCAGACGGGCTAACACCCGTTTTACATTACCATCGAGAATTGCTAGAGGGAGATTGTAGGCGGCACTGAGAATGCCTCCGGCAGTAGTACGACCAATGCCTGGGAGTGCGATCGCATCCTCAAACCCTGTAGGAAACACGCCATCATGCTGCTCCACAATCAGCTGGGCAGTCTTATGCAAGTTTCGTGCCCTCGCATAGTAGCCCAGTCCCTCCCAAGCCTTGAGCACGCTTTGCTGTTCTGCCTTGGCCAATTGCTCCACAGTGGGAAATATTTCTAACCACCGCTGATAGTAAGGCAGCACCGTCTTTACCTGGGTCTGCTGCAACATAATTTCCGAAATCCAAATGGCATAGGGATCTCGACTACGCCGCCATGGCAAATCCCGCCCCTGCTCGCCATACCAGGCTAATAAAGCCTGACGTAATACTGGAGCCACATCATCTAAGCTGACAGCCTCACCAAAGACTAAAGCAGATGCCTGGGATACAGACATCTGCCTAGGGCCATATGTGCCGTCGGCGCTATCACGCGCCCGATATCGTTTTTTCTTTACCTCGCCCACAGCAGCTCGTTACTATCACCGCTTTGATCCTGCCATGGGTAGGTGCTTATAGCATGCTCTATCTGGCAGGGAAATTACCCACTACTCCTGAACATCAGCTCCAAAGCTGCCCAAGAGAGAGGCTTCCATTGCCAGGCGCTGCTCAGCTCCCTTCAAGAAATAACCTCCCATCATGGCCGAAGCCAGCAAGCGGCCTAAATTTTCACGACTGGTGGTCACAGAAACATCAAAACCATCCGTTGGCAGACCGCCCAACATACCGATGATATTATGCTCCATTGCCTGCATCACATCCCCTGACACAGGGCGCGATAGCTGAGCAATCGTCTCTGGTTCCATTGACTGAACATACTGCATTAGAGAATTACCCTGTACAGCAGCTCCACCCATAAACCCAGAGTCTGAATTTGTACTGTTGTTCGATTGATTAGTCATCATTACCTCACTCGAAACGTGGCTGGTAGCGGCTGTCGGGTCGTTTGCCGCTGTAATGCTAATTTAACAAACCTGCCTGAGTTCTCGTAGTGGGCAGAACCGAACTGAGAGGTAGGGAATCCTCGCTGTTGAAGGAGAGATATTCGACCATAACGATCAAGTCTATATTAACGCGACAGGACGTCTCACCCCTGGCACCCTATCTCTCACCGGTATCAGTTTTATTGAAGACAGTCTTACCGAACTCCCCGACAATCTCGTCAATCCAGAAACCCTAGCCTCCAGCAGCTGTATTGTCCGCAAAACGACAACAACAGTAGCTTCACCATCGCCGACAGCGACGGTCTGTCGTTCGACGGTCTACAGGTCAACTAAAGCCTCAGCAACGTGTAGTCCATTACCGATAACGACCATGGCCATAGCTCCCAGTTATCGAACCCCACAGCATTGATCAACTGATTGATGGTCGTTTAGTCATGAGCTGAAAATATAACGGACCAGACTGAAACATATGCTCTTTCCTGGCTGCAAGTCGATGCCCACATCACAGACAAAGCCTTATATTTTGTTACCAGAGAATTGAATGGTGGGGCTAGCAGCAACCATATTAAATGCCTTCATCAGGGCACAATAGCTTGACTTTAGAAGTATGGATGATGCCATGGATGAAGCTCTGGTTAACGGTCTAGCTATATTATTCTGAAGCTAGCATGGGTATATTCCCTGAATTGACAGATGTCGTTGTGAAGCAATTGCTGACCCCCAGCCGAATATATATCAGCTGATCAGTTACCAAGCTTTGCCTGAGATCTTAGGTATCTAAGCTACAATTGTTAAGGTTTTTTACGAAACATTTCTTACTGCTGCTAGTTCTGGAAGTTCCAATCCAATGAGCCTTCCCATCCGTAACGTTGCCATCATCGCTCACGTCGACCATGGCAAAACAACTCTGGTCGATTCTCTGCTTCAACAATCCGGTATTTTCCGGGAAGGCGAAGACGTTCCCACCTGTGTCATGGACTCCAATGATTTGGAGCGTGAACGCGGTATCACCATTCTTTCCAAGAACACAGCAGTTCACTACAAAGACACGCTGATCAATATTATTGACACGCCTGGCCACGCCGATTTTGGTGGCGAGGTGGAACGCGTCTTGGGTATGGTAGACGGCTGCATCCTGATTGTGGATGCGAACGAAGGGCCGATGCCCCAGACTCGCTTTGTATTAAAGAAAGCTCTAGAAAAAGGTCTACGCCCCATCGTGGTCGTAAATAAGATTGACCGGCCTCGGGCAGAGCCTATGGGGGCGGTGGATAAGGTGCTGGATTTGTTTATTGAGCTGGGCGCTGATGATGACCAGTGCGACTTCCCTTATCTATTTGCCTCGGGCCTGGCTGGCTATGCCAAGAATGAGTTAGAAGACGAAGATAAGGATATGCAGCCTCTGTTTGAGGGAATTTTGCACCATGTGCCACCGCCCGTTGGTGATTCTGAGAAGCCCTTGCAGCTACAGGTGACCACCCTGGCTTACTCCGAGTATTTGGGTCGGATCGTCATCGGTAAGGTCCATAACGGTACTATCCGTGCTGGTGAACAGATTGCTCTGGTCAAAGAAGACGGCAAAATCGTCAAATCTAAAATTTCGAAGCTGATGGGTTTTGAAGGCCTACAGCGCACCGATATTGACGAAGCAACGGCTGGCAACATTGTTGCAGTAGCTGGTTTTGCTGATGCCAACATTGGTGAAACCCTGACATCTCCTGAGAATCCTCAAGCATTGCCGCTCATTAAGGTAGATGAGCCAACACTGCAGATGACCTTTGCCGTCAATGATTCTCCCTTTGCCGGTAAAGAAGGTAAGTTCGTTACCTCTCGTCAGATTCGAGATCGCCTCATGCGCGAATTAGAAACTAACGTAGCTCTACGTGTTGAGGAAACTGATTCTCCCGACCGCTTTGGTGTCTCGGGTCGTGGTGAGCTTCACCTGGGTATTTTGATTGAAACCATGCGTCGTGAGGGGTATGAGTTTCAGGTCTCTCAGCCTCAGGTAATTTTTCGGGAAGTGAACGGGCAGCCCTGTGAGCCCTATGAGCAGTTAGTAATGGACGTGCCCGAAGATGCCGTAGGTGGCTGTATGGAACGTCTGGGTCAGCGTCGCGGTGAAATGCAGGACATGATGATGGACGGCAATGGTCGTGCCCAGCTTGAGTTTGTGGTTCCTGCCCGTGGTCTGATTGGCTTTCGAGGTGAGTTTATGCGTCAAACTCGCGGTGAAGGCATCATGAACCACAGTTTCTTAGACTATCGCCCTATGTCTGGAGATGTGGGTGCTCGTCGTAACGGTGTGCTGATCGCCTTTGAAGAAGGCGTCTCTACCTTCTATGCCATGAAGAATGCTGAGGATCGAGGCATCTTCTTTATTGAGCCTGGTACCAAGGTGTATAAGGGCATGATCGTTGGGGAGAATAATCGCCCCCAGGATCTGGAGCTGAATATCTGTAAGGCAAAGCAACTCACTAACCACCGGGCAGCTAGTGGTGATGAGCTAGTGCAGTTGCAAACACCCCAAGAAATGGGGTTAGAACGAGCGCTGGAGTATATTGCATCGGATGAGATGGTTGAGGTAACTCCAGAGTCCATTCGTCTGCGCAAGATGCCCAAGAAGAAGCTGGCCAAAAAGCGTTAATGGATTAGGTGGGAAGCAATAGGGTTCCTGGTTTTGGGGGTAGATGGGTAGATGGGTGCTTGGGAAAGGCGCATTCACTCATCTACCCAAATCATGCAACCAGAGGACTGTGACTGTTGCAAGGCTCCTTAATTGAACACTGTCTTTTTAAGAGTCCTGATGGTGAAAGCCATTGGGGCTTTGTTGTGTCACACAACTTAGGATTTTTGCGCTTTCACCCATCGCCGTATGGCTTGGCGAATTGCCCGACGTCCCTGGTTACGATGATCTTCAATAATTTGAGGTAGCTGTTTGATGGGCAATATGATAAGTCAGCTGATGAGGCTCTATCGACTATAGAGATGATTACTGCTTGTCAGGACAGGGACAACAGGCCACCGAGATTGATGCCGAGCGATCACAACAGACTTTGGCCGAGCAACCAATAAAGTATTGATGTAGGGTGCTGTTAGCGAAGCGTAACGCACCAAATCAAAGTGCTATGGCTTTGCTCAATAATCCAGTTAGGAATAATATTCTTATTTATCAAGTACTCAGCCTTACTCCCTATGTCCCAATCTATATCCATCCAAACTCGCTTCTGGACATGGCAAGGCTTTCCCATCCGCTACCAAACTTCAGGTACCCAAGGCCCGCCCCTCCTCCTCATCCACGGCTTTGGTGCCCACAGCGATCACTGGCGCAAAAATCTCACTGACCTCGGCCATACCCACCGCGTCTATGCCATTGACCTCATCGGCTATGGCCAATCCGCCAAACCAGCTCCCGGTACCCCCTTCCACTACACCTTCGAAACCTGGGGTCAGCAAGTTATCGATTTCTGCCAAGACATCATCGGCGAACCCACCTTTCTCGTAGGCAACTCCATCGGCTGCATCGTTGCCATGCAAGCTGCGACGATGGCACCGAACCAAGTCCACGGACTGGTTGTCCTTGACTGCTCCCTACGCCTACTCCACGATCGCAAACGAGCCACTCTCCCCTGGTACCGTAGCGCTCCCACGCCACTGATCCAGGCTATCCTCAACTACAAGCCCATCGGCAATTTCTTTTTCTCGCAATTAGCCAAACCCAAAACCCTCAAAAATATCCTACGCCAAGCCTACGGTCGCAAGGAAGCAGTGACCGATGAACTCATCGAACTCCTCTTAGCCCCTGCTCGTGACCCAGCAGCCGTAGATGTATTCGTCGCCTTTATCAGCTATTCCCAAGGACCGCTCCCCGAAGATTTGCTTCCCCAACTCACCTGTCCAGTGCTAATGCTGTGGGGAAATGCAGACCCGTGGGAGCCAATTGAACTAGGTCGGGAACTCAGTGAATATAAAGTCGTCGAACAATTCATACCACTCGAAGGAGTGGGCCATTGCCCCCAGGATGAAGCACCCGAACTGGTGAATCCATTAATCACCGAATGGGTGCAAAGGAAGGCGGCAACCAGCTTAGTCCAATAAGACGTGGCTGAGCCGCTTCCCCTTGTACAAATGATAGGCGTTATACGCCTCTCCGCTTTCACCTTCCAGCGCCAACAGGGCGTTACTGCTCCAAACTATGGTCTCATCTGTAAGGTTGTGACTGAGTGCACTACTTGAGGATCAGCCTATGCTTGAAAGCAGCAACGGCCAAAAAAAGTACCCTGGAAACACAGATGTGAATCACAGGGTAGGGGCAACAGTTAAACGCTTGTGCTATCAACAGAATCGCTTAAATCAACAGTTAAACGCCTGACTCTGTGTCGATTTCTAGACCGTCCGTAACTCAATCACAATATAGTCTTTAATGAATTCATTAATCAGCGATGCACTACACATCGCTGCTGCTCTCTGCAGGTTCTAACAATCACTGATATTGCGAAACTAATACCACGTCCAAGTTGAAACCTGTAGTTTCTCCCACGGTAAAACTCCAGTTCTGGACATGGACAAGGTTTATATGCGCCAAGCCTTAATTTAAATAAAAAAGTACCCCGCGAACACTCAATGGCTCACGAGGTAGGGGCAACAGTTAAACGCTTGTGCTGTCATTAGAATCGCGTAAATAAACGACGAAATCCTCAGTTTTGTGCCGCTTCCTGGAGTGTCCATAACTCCGTCTAAGGCTGCATTAAGTCAATATGGGTTGAATAGTTTAGTGTCGTACTCATCTTATGACATGAAGATAACGACCATCATTGACGCGTCGTGAGTGAATCACAACAGACTCTTTAAAACAAGCCCAATCATTGGATAAGTGAAATCGCATTGCTGAGCAGCTGATTCAAACGTTACCTTTAAATAAAAAAGTACCCCGCGAACACTCAATGGCTCACGAGGTAGGGGCAACAGTTAAACGCTTGTGCTGTCATTAGAATCGCTCAAAAAAAGCTCTAAGCGATTTGGCTTATGCCGATTTCTAGAGTGTCCATAATCCAATCACTGCCTGAGTTTCAGCAAAGTGAGTCATCATCAGCCCTGTGGCGAGCAACTCTGTGGTGAGACGGCTCAGACCTAAGCCCATGAGCGATAAGCAAAGGATTGTGACAAATGCCAAACTGTTCCCAGTATCACGGATCAATAAGTCCACCCGCAGCAGCAATGCCGCAGCTAGCATTACTAAAAAGTAAATAAAAATCTGAATCCAGGACACGACTACAACAGCCAAGGATGCGACCACTAGTGCCATCACCGTATAGCCAACATCAGACTGAAATCCTAGCAAGAAAAAGTCGCGTAGGGGTTTCCACATAATGGTCAGCAGAGCTGCCTCAAACACGGCATATACCAACGCAAACCCCCAAATCAGGTCTGAACTATGGCGAGAATGCAAGAAGGCTCCAAACCCCATATAGGCAAGCAATAAAAGCAGTGATGATAACCAGGGCAAGTTTTTCATCATTGTTGCCCTCAAAGGTTGGTAGAAATCGCCTGGACCGGGCAGGTAGGAATACACTGCTCACAGACAATACACTGAACTCGATTAAAGACTAGCTTGAAGCTGTCTGGGTCAAGGCGTAATGCACCGGTCGGACACACACCGGTACATAGACCGCAGTGCACACAAAGGTCTTCATCGATTAGGATCTCACGACTAGATAAGGAAACATCGATCCCTTGGTTGCGCATCCAGTCAATCGCCTCATCTAGCTGATCGATATCGCCTGATAGCTCGATGACCCCTTTGCCTACTTGATTCGGTGCTACCTGTGCCCGAATAATATTTGCTGCCACATTAAAATCCTTGGCTAACCGGTAGGTAATGGGCATATTCACTGTCTGTTTTGGAAATGTTAGGGTAACGCGCTTTTTCATTCCGTTAGACTGAAGAAGATGCTGTAATGACGCCGTGAGCGCTTTTTTATTCTATGTCGGTTAACTCCTCCGAATCTGAAGGACTGGCTCAACGATTACGAAATTTTGTAGTGGTAACTGTTGCCGTCGTCCTGAGTGTGGCTGTTGTTTTGGGTCTACAAACCCGCACACCATCTGCCTCTTTATCGGACATGGCAGAAGCATCTGTGCCATTAAATCAGGCAATTACTAACGGTAAACCAACACTGGTTGAGTTTTATGCCAACTGGTGTACGAGCTGTCAGGCTATGGCCGGTGACTTGCAACAGCTTAAGCATGAGTATCAGCAAGATGTAAACTTCGTCATGCTGAATGTGGATAATAGCAAATGGCTGCCAGAGATGCTCCACTACCGCGTTGATGGTATTCCTCACTTTGCCTTTCTTGATCAATCAGGCAATGATGCTGGGGCAGCCATGGGAGAAATTCCTCGGGCTGTTCTAGCAGACAACCTGACGGCCCTTGTAGCTGGAGAAAAACTTCCGTACGCTCAGGCTGAAGGCCAAACATCAGACGTTGAAACAGCACTTGAAGCATCAGGAGCGCCAGACGATCCTCGTAGCCATGGAGCTCAGGTAGTGCAATAAGAAGCGACCTCAGCTGCTGAAACAGGAGTAGCGCTATCTATCTCCAGCTCGCCACCACTAGCGGTGCTTTGAAGTTAGTGGTGGCAACTATTCAACTACAATTTCCCGCAGCGCTGGTTCTACTTTGGGATAGGCATAGGAAAATCCAGTGGATTGGGTGCGCTCTGGTAATACTTTCTGACCTTCGAGCACAACCACAGCACCATCGCCCAGGAGGGTCTCAATGACAAAATCAGGGACGGGCAGCCATGAGGGACGATTCATAACTTTACCCAGGGTGTCGCAGAGCTCAGCCATACGCACAGGGTGCGGTGCGGTGCCATTGTAAACACCAGACATATTCTCATCGGTCAGACCTTGCAAAAATAGACTGACCAGGTCATCGCGGTGGACCCAGGAAAACCATTGCTGCCCACTACCAATGGGTCCACCGGCATAGAGACGAAAGGGAGTGAGCATTTTTGCGATCGCACCTCCCATGCCCAAAACAATGCCAATCCGGATCGTCACCAAGCGGATCCCATAGGATGTCACCTTATCCGCCGCCTTTTCCCATGAATGGCACACCTGGGCAAGAAAATCCTGCTGCAGCGGTTCGCTGGTCTCATAAAATTCAGCCGTTTCGCTAGTGCCATAAAATCCAATGGCAGACGCACTCACCAATACCTTGGGTTTTTCTGCGGCTTTACCGATGGCTTCCACTAGCTTTTCAGTACCGATCACGCGACTGTTCATGATTTCTTGCTTACGCTCAGGGGTCCAACGCTCTGAAATCGGCTCACCAGCCAGATTGATCACCCCATCACAGCCCGAAATTTCTGATTGCCAATCACCAGACTGTTGGGGTGTATAGCCGACAATCTCCACCTGTTTAAACGCAGATTCTGGAAAAACTTTTCTAGCCCGCTCAGGGTTACGGGCAAATACTTTGATCCGATGGCCTGCATCATGAAGTCGCTGAACTAAACGTGATCCAACAAATCCGGTTGCTCCAGTTACTGCCACTTTTATCATCAACTACTCCCCTGGATCGGCTACACGGCTGGCTTTTCTATCATGGCGTAAATCACTGTCATCACTAGGATTCTGCCCCTCCTGTAATGGTAGCGGTATTCGAACCCGGTTCAAACCTTGGAGCAATCCAATCAAAATCAATTTCGTTTAAGTAGTCCACCGCCCAAGTTCCACAGCGCTGAATCATATGATATGGATAGATTTGAGCCACACCCACAACAGGAATGCCAGCGGCTTTAGCAGCTTTGATCCCGGCAAAGCATGATTCAATCGCCAGACAGTTTTGCGGGGTGAGCCCTAGGGCTGGATCACGTAGGTTAAGCTGATCAATGGCCGCCAAATAGCTAGCGGGAGCAGGTTTACTCGCTGAGACTGACATATCGCTCGCTGATACCACCAGAGAAAACTGATCGGTCAGCTTAGCCATGGTCAACACCTGTTCCACATCAGCTCGCTGAGCACCCGTCACAATGGCTGTGGTGTATTGTTTAGCACGAATTCGATAGAGCAGATCATTCAGACCTGGATAGAGGGCAAGCTTAGCTTGCGATCTCAACCATGCACTGTACCCCTCGGCCTTCTTACGTAACATCCTATCTAAATACTCATCGCGCACAAAGCGACCTCGTGCCTGCAAAATTGCCGTCAGCCGAGCGCGATCGCTACGCCCCAAATACATCTCCCTATATTCATCTGGGTCAAACCGCAAATTTTCAGCCAACAAAAGCTGAGCAATGAGCTGCGGATGAATCGCATCGTCATTGATCACGACACCGTGAAAACCAAAGAAGACTGCTTTGAGCATTGTGCCAAATTACGAGATTAGAGATCTTGACCAGCCACCTTCGAAAGGGATAGTCGGCACTCTAACTAAGCCAAGCAAACATTCGTGAAATGTACGTAGATAAGACACCAAGTGTGCCAATAACGCCTTAGTATTAAATATTACCCTCTTGAGAATAAGCGACCAAACTCCTAGTTAGTCCATTAGGTTCGTAACTATGCATCTGCTTTCCAAAAAAAGCCTCCTCAGTGAAACATCCATTCCCGTTATCCTACAGTGGTGGCAGCGACGTAAACGTCGCGCCAATTCGGGAGATGTACTTAGCAACCCTGTAGTCAAAGATGTTGATTCCAATTACTTAGATAAGTATCAGCGGCTGATGGACATCTATGCCGTCGTCAAATCCGGTGGTGCTGCAGCTCAAATCCAAGCGGCCAAAGATCACTGTGGGCGAGAGCGTGAGGCCATCACCCAGCGACTCAACCAAATCAGCAACCAGCCCGAAGCCACAGATGAATATCTGCGTCTCCTACATGAAGCTCAGGAGATTGAGCAATCTACCCACTGGCGTATTAATCAGCTCAAAGATATTCATCCCGAAGAAGAAATCGCCGTGCGTGATTATCTGCCAGAAATCGAGCAGGTTTTGATTCGCTAGGGAGAGTTGTGAATTTTTAATGGAATCATATGACGTCGTAGTCATTGGCAGCGGTATAGGTGGTCTCGTGGCCGCTGGTTTACTCGCCCGCTACGGTCGGCGCGTCTTGGTGTGTGAAAGTCATACACTGCCTGGTGGTGCAGCCCATTCCTTTAAGCGGCAAGGGTTTACCTTTGACTCAGGGCCATCTTTTTATTGTGGGTTGGCAGATCCCAATTCCTGTAATCCCCTGCGAGAGGTCATTAATGTCTTAGGAGAATCGATCCAGGCAGTAACCTATGACCCGCTGGGGCACTACCACTTTCCTGACAAAACACTGGCCATTTATGGCAGTGCCGAACGCTACCAGGCATCTCTAGCTCAAGTCAGTCCTCAAGCAGCGATAGAGCTGAAGAGGCTCACAAAAAAAATGCTGGCCATCTATCGTCCTCTGGGGTCCATTCCGACCCTAGCCCTCAGAGCGGATGGCTGGCTATTTCCTTTATTACTAAAACGCTTCCCAAAAGCTATGGTGCAGCTACTCCCACAGCTACCGGGGTTAGGGCGATCCATGGGAGACTTTGTTGATGAAACGGTGCAAGATCCATGGCTACGACGGCTCATTGATTTAGAGTGTTTTTTGCTCTCCGGCATGAAAGCCCATGAAACTGTGGCTCCTGAAATGGCCTTTATGTTTGGTGAGCGGGCCGAATCAGTGATCGATTATCCCATCGGCGGTAGTGGGGCCATCGTAGACGCCCTAATACGTGGCCTCAAACGCTGGGGAGGAAAACTCCGCCTAGGCACCCATGTGGACAAAATCTGGGTTGAGCATAACCAGGTTCAAGGGGTCATGCTCAAAAACGGTACACAGATTCGAGCCGACAAGGTTATTTCCAATGCCACCCTGTGGGATACCTATAATCATCTGCTCGACGAAGCCGATTTGCCTGCACAATATCGACAAAAGGCTCTAGAAACGACTGCCGTTGATAGTTTTATGCACCTACATTTGGGTATCCGAGCTGAAGGTCTGGAGAATTTAACAATTCACCACGTGGTAGTTCATGACACAGCTCAAGACATTACCAAACCTGGCAATACCTGTATGATTTCCATTCCGTCAGTGCTAGATCCGTCCCTTGCACCTGACGGACATCACGTAGTGCATGCCTACACATTAGAACCCTATGATGGCTGGCAGAGAGATACAGACTATGAAACCCAAAAAGAAGCTAAGTCTGAGCCGCTGCTCCATGCATTGCAAAAAGTAATACCAGATATTTGCGATCGCATCACCCTCAAACTGATCGGCACCCCCCTCACCCACCAACGATTCCTCCGTCGTTACCAAGGTACCTACGGACCCGCCATCCCCGCTGGAAAAGGCTTATTCCCAGGCTGCCAAACTCCGATCAGAGGTCTCTATCGCGTCGGAGACAGCACCCTACCTGGTATCGGTGTCCCAGCTGTTGCCGCCTCTGGCATCCTCTGCGCCAATAGCCTCGTCAGCCCAAGAGAATCGGCAGCGTTGTTAGATTTAACCCCCAAAAAATCCCCAAAGATGTAGGAGCGTTACATGTAATGCCCTACATTCTAAATCCAAGGTAATCCCATCGGCCAATAGAGCACCGTAATCGACACCTGTTCTTGGCGTAAAAACGCCATCATCCGACGATGGGCATTGCCAATGGACTGGCGAACGTCAAAAGTACTCAAATGTGCCCAAGAACGAAACGTTTCTCCTTCAGCACGGGCATGTTCAGGGGAGACAGTTCTCAACCAGCTCTGAACGCTATCGGGCAATGTTTGAGTCATCCGTAGAGGCAGAGTTGCTGTCGAAAATTCTTGGGCATAGGCTGGTCGCAAAAAGACACGATAGGTCTCTGCTTGCTCAGTTTGCTGCTGCACCACACTGAGGGATAGGGCCTTCAGATATTGACGCAGCCTCACCGTTTGCTCCCCCGAGAGTTCCGGCATAAACGGAATTTGCGTGAGCGATTCATTCACATTGGCAGGATCACCCACACTGAGGTGAGTCCCCCCAATCACAGCGATTAAATGATGATCCGGTCCACTGAGTTGATTAAACGGTCCTAGTTGCTGAGCCAATGTTGGCGTCACACCATCTTTAGTCCCAGTCAAAATAATGCTGGGCACCGTTATCTCCTTCAAACCTTTGCGGCCAAATAATCGACCTACTAAAGGATTCATCGCAATCACCTGGACAATGCGATCATCACTCAGATCAGCCGTTACTACTGGCAGATCTACAGCAGCACATTGCAGCCAATCTGCTGGGGAGAGCCCTACAGGCGTCAGACTGTCACAAAAAGGAGGCAATGCCGACAAATCGAGCTGTGCACCTGCCAACGCAAACCCAGTATATCCGCCTAAAGAATGACCAATTAACACCACACGTTCAGGGTCAAATTTGCCCGCTAGCATGGGTGAAACTTGCTCCATCCACTCCAAACGGTCAAGTACATAGGACACATCGCGAGGACGGTCTAGAAACTCACTCGCTGGCAAAATACGGCTAGGCTTCTCAACCGCCGCTGGATCCAAAGGAATATTATTTAACGCCTCAACGTTACTGCCCACATGCTCCACGGCAACCACCGTAAATCCATAGGATGCCAAGTGCTCACCGACATAGGTCAAAAAACGCCGATCGGCCGCAAATCCATGGGAAAGAACCACCAAGGGAGCCTCTTCTGCTGTCTCCCCATCTGGTACATACACATCTAGTGGAATTACCCGATCGCGCTCACGATCCACAAATTTAAACGAGCGCTGAATCACACTCATCGACCCAACAGCCGTAGGATCCACATCATCAGGCAGCTCTATTTCATCGCTAACCAACAGTTCTTGTTCTAGTACCGTGCTCAAAGCATCCCCTTCTAACCGGGATAAATTGAGCTGCGACACCAGCGCTAGTGCCGCTGTCAAATCAACATCCAAAGTTTCCTGGGGAACAGCACGTAACACCCCCAGCATGTTTAACCCATTGGCTTGTTTAGCAGCCAAACCAATCGCTGAGCGGATCTGCTCCACTGAAAGACCAGGAGCAACACGGGCTAAAGAATCCAGCAATAGCTCCCCATTAGGCGATGCCAAAATATCGGCTACCATCCGATCAGCCATGGCCGGATCAAGGGCAACCCGGTTATTGAGCATTGTCTGAATCTCAGGAGTCAATAGTGCCTGATAAAGACTGAGACGAGCAGGAACTTGACCTGTTTGAGCAAATTCTTCAAGATCGCTGACATAGATGGTCTGTTTGATCGGCCCTATTTGAATATTGATTCGCTCTGCAGCCTGCACTGGCAAGCTGAATGCCATCCCCAAAGCCATAGCACCAGCCCATAAGACTGACCGCCATCGACGACTCAAGTGCCTCAATTTCAAACCGTTTGTATTCGGCAACGAGGCGGCAAGTTGAGGCGATTGAGTCACCACACAAGCAGAATGGATCATGGTTGAACAGACGTAGATAAACGGACGATTTGAAAGTAAGCTTCTCACCAAGGAAACAAAACCCTCAAGCCAGCTGAAAAATCGTCAGATCATACCTAACATAGCAATCAAAATTCGATAGTACCGGTTGCTAATGTAGCGAACTGACAGGACTTGATGCAAAACTCACAACTCTAACTCATTAACGTTAATTCATTACAGATGGTCATAATGCCGGACACATTACTGCTAATTTTATGCCCCCTCAAATAATTATTGGCATCATGGGGCCAGGCAATCAGGTCCCTAACTCTGAGTTACAGCTTGCCCACAAATTAGGCAAAGCTATTGCCCAGCAAGGGTGGGTTTTGCTGACAGGTGGTCGCCCAGCAGGCATCATGGAAGCCGCCAGCGCTGGCGCAGCCTCTGTCGGTGGCATCGTATTGGGAATTTTACCGGATGAGCAGGGTAACCAAGTGGCCAGTGGGGTCACTCTGCCTATCGTCACGGGTATGGGGAGTGCCCGCAATACAATTAATATACTCTCCAGTCATGGCATCATTGCCTGCGGCCTGGGTCTCGGTACCGTTTCTGAAATTTCCCTCGCCCTCAAGGCTCAAAAATCCGTTGTGCTGATGCCCAACAACCCACTGGCTAAGGATTTTTTTAATGCGTTAGCCCCAGGGCAGTTTCACATGACAAACGATGTAAATTCTTGTATCGAACATCTCAAATCAGGATTGAGTCAAAAATTCAGCACTCCAACCTAAATCTCTATTAGTGTCGCTTCAAATCCGTCTGAAACCCCTGCCGTTGCAAGAGTCGCCGCCGCCGCTGTCGAGCCAAGGCTTGCAAGTCTACATTGCGATCAGTTTCATCTACAATTTCACCAATCAGCACCTCTAACACGTCCTCCAATGTCACTACACCGGAGACACCACCATACTCATCTACCACAACCATGAGATGCTCACGGGCAGTTTGAAAGGTTTTTAATAGCTTGTCAGAACGTTCCGTCGCTGGAATATACCGTGCTTGACGCATACAGCTAGTGACCGGATCCTGACCACGCCCCTGAACTAAGGCTGCCAATAACTCAGCCTTAAGCGCCACCCCCAGCACCTCGTCCAACTCTTCACCTGTAACAATGATGCGGCTATGTTGTGACTGCATGATTTCTTGCTGGGCAGATTCCAAGGATTGGCCCCCTTGGATATATGTGATCGCCACCCGTGGCGTCATGATGTCTTCGGCCGCAATATCATTCATCCGAAAAACCTTTTGGATCAGCTCAGCCTCGTCATCCTCGATCAGACCTTCCTGATACCCCAACATAGCCAGCAGCTTGATTTCGGCTTCGTTGGTAACAGGACGCTGATTGCCTTGAACCAGCGGTGCGGTCAGGCGTTCTAAGACCAAAATAATGGGCGTCATCAGCCAGGTCAGGCTACGGACTGGAATAGCCACCAATAGACCAAACTGCTCCGCGTAGCGCTCACCAACCGTTTTGGGAACGATTTCAGCAAACAGAATAATCAAAAATGTGAGCAGACCTGAAAAAACCCCTAGCATCACATTGCCAAAGAGCCCCGCAGCTATGCGGCTCACCACGAAACTCCCGACAATGTTAAACACATTGTTGAGGATGACAATGCTGGCAATGGGGCGGTTGACTTTTTCCCGTATAGCCAATAAAGCAACAGTGGCTGGATTACGGTTTTGGGCAAGCTGTCGAGCTTTGAGTAGGGGGAGAGACAGCAATGCCACTTCAGTACCAGAACAGATAGCGGAACCGATAATAACGATCAAAACTGCGATCGCAAGTTGGGCCATGATGGGAGTAGAGACAACATATTTAACAATCAGCGGCGAAGGATTGCTATGATTCTGGCTAGTTAAACCTTGTTCACATCCAGAACAGCCGTTTTCAGTAGAGGAAACAATAGGTTGTAACTTGGACGTGGTCTAAGCGTACACAATCACCGTACACAATTCGGACCCATAGGATATGAGTGGTTTTGCTACAGTAGCGGCTATTTCAACATACCGATCCTTTGCACACTTGCATTTTTTGCACACTTGTAATACCGCAGATTTGCCGAAGTCTCAATGGCTATCCCTCAGTCCAATATAGTTGTCTTACTTCGAATAGATACATAGACAACGAAAGGTTTTCTGACATAGCTGATAATAAGGACTTACCAATATTCTAGTTGTCAGCCTCCCACTCGTTCTGCCTCTCCCATTAGTAACACCCACACTCCATGAGCGAAACCATCCTGGACGTCCGCAATCTAAAAGTCGAGTTTGATACCGCTAACGGTGTGATCAAGGCGGTCGATGGCATTTCCTTTCAAGTAGAACGGGGGCGTACCGTCGGGATTGTAGGCGAATCAGGATCGGGGAAATCGGTCACATCCCTTGCGGTCATGGGTCTAGTTCCTAACCCACCGGGTCGGATTACCCATGGCGATATCCTGTTTTCAGAAAAAGCAGAGATTCCCCCCGTCAATTTGTGCCAAGTATCTCAACAGCAACTGCAAACCTACCGGGGGGGTCAAATTTCCATGATTTTTCAGGAACCCATGAGTTCCTTGAACCCAGTTTATACCTGCGGCTTCCAGCTCATAGAAGCTATCCAACAGCATCAAACCCTGAGTAAGGCTGAGGCCGAAAAAAAAGCCATCGCTAGTTTACAAGAGGTGAAATTGCTGCCGAGCGATGAAGAATTAGCAACTCAGATAGCGACTGAGCAGAACTTAAGCGATCGCAACACGATTGCCCGAGCCGTCCAGCAACGCAAAAAAGCTATTCTCAAGCGCTATCCTCATCAGTTGTCCGGTGGACAGTTGCAACGAGTCATGATCGCCATGGCCATCGCCTGTAATCCCGCCCTACTCATTGCTGATGAACCCACTACCGCCTTAGATGTGACTGTCCAGGCGCTGATTCTAGACCTGCTTAGAGACCTCCGGGACCGTCGTTCCATGTCGATGATCTTTATCACCCACGACCTGGGCACCATCGCGGAAATCGCTGATGATGTCGCTGTTATGTATCGTGGCAAGATCGTTGAATATGGTCCCGTGGATCAGATTTTTGCCCGTCCAGAGCATCCCTACACCAAGGGGTTACTGGCCTGCCGCCCCCGCCCCGAGCAGCGCCTGCGAAAATTACCCACTGTTGCTGACTACATGCAAGTCCAAGAGGAACCAAACGGCGAGGTCAAAATTTTTGCCCGACATTTTGATACCGATGAGGCCGTCACTCTAACAGAAGAGGTCAGCGCAGCTGAAACGGCTAGTCGTCTGGAACAGATTAGTCATGAAACTCCTCTGGTTACGGTACAAAATCTGAAAGTGGGCTATCCCATTAAAGGTGTATTTGGCCAGACTACCCGGACATTTATGGCTGTGGATGATGTGTCCTTTGATGTGTACAAGGGAGAGACCTTTGGCCTTGTGGGTGAGTCGGGCTGTGGCAAAACCACCTTGGGTCGAGCATTGCTACGTCTAGTTGAACCGCTAGCAGGCAATATTTTTTTCGAAGGACGCAACATTCGACAACTGCCTAAGGGAGAAATGCGTAAGCTCCGGCGAGAGATGCAGGTCATTTTCCAGGATCCCTTTAGCTCTCTGGATCCACGGATGAGCATTGGTAAAGCCATCGCTGAACCGTTAAAAATTCACCATGTCATCCGCAGTCGTCGTAATTTGAAAGAACGGGTAGCTTACTTACTAGATCGTGTCGACATCGACCCTGGCTGTGTTAATCGGTTTCCCCATGAATTTTCCGGGGGACAGCGGCAGCGTATTTGTATCGCCCGAGCCCTGGCCCTCAATCCCAAGTTTATTATTTGCGATGAGTCGGTTTCTGCCCTGGATGTATCGGTCCAGGCTCAGGTTCTTAACCTGCTAAAAGAGCTGCAGGCAGAGTTTAACCTCACCTATGTGTTTATCTCCCATGATCTGGGTGTGGTGAAATTTATGAGCGATCGCATCATGGTGATGAATCAGGGCCGCCTTGAGGAACTCGGTCCTGCCGATGAGATTTATAACAACCCACAGCAGGCCTACACGAAGCAGTTAATTTCAGCCATTCCTGCCGGGACCCTAGAACGAATTAAGGAATTACAGGTAGAGAGGGGTGTGATCGCCTCATAATAAATAGCAACAGCTATGTATGGCAATGTGAAAAATGTATTTTTCTCAGATCTTGCACCAAGGTCGGTTGTGAAGCTCAAACCCACCTTGGGTTCAAAACCCAACGCTAATTGAAGGCTGTCCACTAAAGGAACAAGATTAGACTGGGCAGCCCTACATTCTAAACATAGAGCTTTTAGGGATTCTTTAACCGCTTGAGCGGTTTTGATCCAGTTAGCCTTGCGACTTTGAGTCCAAGGCGGGTTCACGCTTCATCGCCAGGTGCACGCTATCAGTTTTTCACCTTGCCATACAAAAAGGAGCAAAATCCTTTAAATAAAAATCGATCTAAGTTGAAAGCTCACTGCAAAGCTATCAACCTTACCAGGATCTACTCATACGCAATCCTGACTGATAGCGTCCGGTATCGTAGGGCATCCACAAGGGAATGCCCCTACAAGATTGTCTATTTTTAATCGGGCTTAATGAATTCGGATTCGGTATCACTTCCATTTAAAGCATCATAATACTCATTTCATTATTAGATAAAGCCTCCGTAATTCTAGGCAATTTCATAGGGAGGCATTGTTATGCCTCTGAATAGGTTATTGCAGCGTCAATATAAAACACTCTGCGTTATTTAGGTCTGAGCTACAAACAACAGGTTGAGTTTTAAATCAACAATATGGAGCTTTTTACATACTCCAGTTAGTAGCAAGAGAGTATTTACTCAGCCTAGGGTTACCAAATATAGGTAGCTGCAGCACTGCCCACTTACATCATTTATTTCATCATAAGAATCGCTATGCGTCCTAATCTACTAAGAATTGTCGCCCGCCAAACCCAATCAGTTACCGATGGTAGTGATCGTCGCTTAGTCTTTCGAGTTATCTTTGACGAAGAAATTCAAAAGATTGACAAGGATGATTTTGTTGTCACTGGTAGTAGCACAGCGGAAATCACTAGCGTTGCTCCCGCTGCAAATGGCAATCCTCTCGCCTTTGACATTACAGTTGACAATGGTGATTTAGACACATTTTCTGGTGAAGTTGGAGTTGATTTAGCCGAAAATCCAACAATCACTAGCCTAGCCAACGATCGCCCTCTCGCAATTCCCCCTAAGGATCTTAGACGTGATACGTTTACTCTAGGCGACACGACCTCTCCTGAGACTCCTGTTCCTACAGGTAATTCGCCCACAATAGACAGAATTATCACCCGAGAAGACTTATCAGAGCTTGAGGGTAGCGATCCTCGATTAGTCTTTCGTGCTATTTTTAATGAAGATGTTAAAGACCTTGATACGGGCGACTTCATTGTTACCGGTGGTGCTACAGCTGTCATCACTGATGTTTTCTCAATCAGTGATGACAATAGTACAATCTTTCAGATTATCGTTAAAAATGGTGATTTAGGAACATTTTCGGGTGACGTTGGCCTTACTTTGGCTGAGAATGTCACTATTAATAGTGTAGATGACAATACCCCCTTGGCTGCATTAGGAGATAATATTCCACTCGGGACATTCACATTAGAGAATGGCTCTACTGGTGGGGATGATTCCGGAAACAATTCTGGAAATGATTCCGGAAACGATTCTGGAAGTGGTAACCCTGGGCTACCAACCTCTGGAGGATCTGAGAGTTTACTATCTGCGATCACAGAGACAAATGTTGTAGACATTACTCAACTTGGAGCTTCAGAGGCTCTTAGTTTGACAGTTGAAATTTCTCAAATCCTTACTGTTGGATCGCTTAAAGTCTTTAGTACCGATGCAAATGGCGGTAATCGCACCCAAATCGGTGCTTTCTCAGTAATCGAAAATAGTGATAACGTACTACCTGACTTCACTCCCAAATTTAATCTTCTGCGTAGCTCTCTTTCGAGCGTGACTCATCTCCAATTTGAGCTTGAGGAGAACGGTGTTGTTAGTATCGGATCTCCCAAAGCCGTTGGTGATGGGACTCTTTCCTTAATATTTGATAATGGCACTCAACTAAATGCAGCTCTAGAAGATACAGCCCCAGCTCCTGGGCTACTGCAAAATGATGCGGCGACTATCGACCTTACTAACCTAACGGGTCAAATCACTATCAGTGGATCGATTCATCGCGAGGCCTCCTTCAATAACGTCGTAGATTTATATGAAACAGATGCTGATGGGGCTGTTTTCGACGCCATGGGCAATAAGTTTATGCCAGGAGAAGAGGGCTATCAGGAGGCTGCGATCGCAAATCGTCTGAATATTAACCTTACTGGTACCAATGGTCAGGTGAACAGCTTTCGTGCCACTCTAACCGGTGATACGCATCTTGGCATTTTTGTTGCCGTTGATGGCGTGGATCCTACGTTAGCAAATGATGATCAAATCTTTTTCAGTCACAGCGGTGCCAATGGTAACGTAGACCATTTCAGAAGTCTGGGTGACAACACCTTTGGTATTGAAGACCAAGTGAATCTTGGCGACAGTGACTTCGATGATGTTATTGTTTCTTTCAACATTCTCTAATGGTATCCACTGGCTATCACCATCGACTTGCTTGATGAAGGAGAGGCTATGGTGACAGAGGCCCATTGAACAACCAAGCCCTAAACAGGTTGCTGTCCGACTAGACTCACGACATTAGAAAAAAGACCGCTGAAAAGTATAAACTTTTCAGCGGTCTTTTTTGACTGCTAACAAATACCTCTCGTGGGTACTATGGCCCATATCCAAGAAACGCTAAACTAATCTGTAGCAATTCCGTCCCTATGTCCCATGAGGCTAGACATCAGAGAACTTAACCTTGGGTCAGACTCTGCTGAGCGTGATATTAATCTTGGACTAGCAGAATATTTTTATCCCAATGTCACCTATCAAAAGTTTTTGAGTGGGCGTAAGACGATTTTAGTAGGGAACCGTGGTACCGGGAAAAGTGCAATTTTCAAATACATTGCCGCCACTGAGACCCGTAAGGGAAATCTAATTTTAGAGCTTTCTCCCGAAGAATATTCCTACGAACTCCTCTCAGATCACCTGAGTAGTGAAGAAGATGGGTTTTGGCGTAAGCAAAGTGCCTACTCAGTCGCCTGGCAATATCTGCTCTATACATTGATATTCAAAAATATTGCTCAGACTAAACGAGGATTGCTCCTGGGAGCCACCAAAAATATCTATAACTATGTCGCTAGCAAAAATTTATTGCAGCAAACTAGCTCCATCATTACCCTAGTCGACTATCTCAAGCGTATCGAACAAGTCAAAACCAGTGCTCTCGCAGGTGGCCTCCGCAGCCAAGGGTTGCAAGCACTCTACAGTCTGGAAGAAATTCAAACCCTATTGCCTAGCCTGAAGACCGTACTTAAGAACACTAAAGTTAAGATCCTGATCGATGAACTGGATAAGGGTTGGGACAATTCGGAAGATGCCAAATTTTTTATTGCCGGACTATTTCAGGCCACTCAAAAACTAAATTTGATCAGTCCCAATTTACGTGTGTATATTTCTATTCGGCAAGAGCTATTTGATAATATTCCTCAGATTTATGAAGATGCCCAAAAAATTCGAGAAGATGTTGAAGTCATTCGCTGGGGCAGAAATGAACTACTCGAACTGATTGGTCGCCGTATTGTTCATTCCTTTCCCCAAGCTACTCGGCTCGATGCCCATAAGCTTTGGAAGTCAATCTTTGTCGCTCAGATGACGTCTACCGGAGTCGAGACCATCGACTATATTATTGACCGCACTCAGCTACGTCCCCGTGAGCTGCTGCAGTTTTGCAAACTCTGTGCAGAGCGAATTGAATATTCCTTGGCAGGACGCCGAATTGATGAAGCCGCGATCTCAGCTGCCGAAGAATCCTACTCTGAACAAAAAACTCGTGATCTCGCATCAGAATATCGATTTCAATATCCCTATCTCCTAGACGTTTTTGAAATCTTTCGAGGCAAACGTAGTCACTATGACAAAGAAGACCTGGACTATTTACTGCTAGCCATCGTCTGTGGAGAATATGATGTCGAGCGTGCAGGCTCCTGGATTCTTAATATGGATTATCTCGAACTTAAACAAATCCTCTGGAAAATAGGCTTCCTCAAAGCTTGGGTACCTCGTCATACCAACCGACGCACTACTTTAGCTGGGGCTTATTTGGGTCACTACGAAGTACCTACCATTAATCTCGAAAATATTGAACGATTTCGCATTCACCCCGCCTGTACCAGCTTTCTCCATCTCAAAGCGCCGTCATCCTAGGATTGCATCGGGCCTATTTGGGCTGCACGCAGTAATATCGCTTTGCCAAAGCTATACAATCACCCTATGAAATGGAGAGCAACCCGCCCCGACCAACCACTCGAACGCTGGATGCAATCAGTGCCTACATGGCTAGTGGCGACTTTAGCCGTGATCGCTCTGTTGGCACTTAAGATTCTGGCTGCCGTTCCCGAAATCCAAGATCAAATAGCCCCTCAAATCCAAACCCACCATTGGGAAACGATCAGCACCTTACTCAGTGATGTGGAATCAATTGCCGCTGTTATCGCTGTTATTTTGTACATCAAAGGTGCACCTGAGCGACGAGCACAACGCAATTATGAGGCGTGGCGAGTAGTTGATATGGCTGCCGCTGCTCATATGTCTGTCAGCTATGCCCGATATCAAGCCCTAGAAGATCTGCATCAAGATGGCCTATCACTTCAAGGCCTAGAAGCCTCTCATGCCAATCTGCCTGAGATCGAACTGCCAAAAGCAGATCTGAAGCATTGCAACCTCAGTATGGCTAACCTCAGCCAAGCAAATCTCAGCGGCGCTAATCTCCAAGGAGCAGACTTACGAGAAGCCAATTTACAACACGCCAACCTAAGAGGAGCCAACCTACAAGGCAGTAATTTACAGGGAGCCAATTTACGCAATGCTGAACTTTGGGAAGTGCAATGGTGGGGTGCAGACCTCAGCGATGCAGAATTATGGTGGGCAGAAGTTCATATTGAAGATCTAGAAGGAGCATGTCTATGTCGAACTATCATGCCCGATGGTCAGCAACTTGATCGTGATTGCACTAATCATTAGCCCCATGAGTAATCACCCTGAGTATGCCGTATAGCTAATAAGCTATCGAGAATGAATATCGGTGGACTATAGCCTCTTCCTATTACATAAAGTCATAAAATCAGGCTCATCCCCTCAGCCATCACCACTTTCCACAAAATCGCTATAGCCCATCATTTCCAGAGAAAACCTGTGGAAAACTACCGTGGAAATGTGGAAAACCAATGAACTCATCCCCTAGAATCGAGTGTGGGATTCAAACACAATGTAAAAATTTCGAATAAAGATGGGGTTGCCCTGGGTGACATCTCCTCACAAAATATGGTCAAAATTACTTAGATACGCAAATATCTATATCCACAAAAAAAGGTGGCCTACAGGCCACATCCCTAACTGCTCTCAAGGGAACTATGGCTGATGGATGGGGAGCTCCCCCCGTTGCACCTCCAACAGAATTAATTTTACCCAGACAATATCCGCCAGCCAA
Organism: Leptothoe spongobia TAU-MAC 1115; assembly: GCF_018739885.1. Taxonomy (GTDB): domain Bacteria; phylum Cyanobacteriota; class Cyanobacteriia; order Phormidesmidales; family Phormidesmidaceae; genus Leptothoe; species Leptothoe spongobia. The sequence continues at coordinate 103,984 of NZ_JADOES010000003.1, forward strand.
TCAATTGAATAGGGCTGGCGCAAAGCTTCGAGGTGCCGACCTCAGCCATGAAAATCTAAATCGGGTAGATTTGACTCGATCAGATTTAAGTGGCGCAAAGCTGGAACACACTCAACTAGTCGACGCTCAAATGGCCGACATCAATCTGAGCGGAGCGACCTTGGCCTATGCCAATTTAACTGCCGCCAGTTTGAGGCGCGCCAATTTACTGGGTGCCGTTTTGATGGGCACCACTCTCAATCAGGCAACACTGTCCCAAGCAAACCTAGCAGGGGCCAATCTCACTGAAGCAGAACTCTATGATGTCAATTTCACCGAAGCTGACTTAAACCATACAATGTTGCGTCGGGCATGTCTGATCGGAGCCAATCTCAGTGGCGCAAGAATGTATCGGGTGAATGCGAACGGAGCTGAGTTTTATGGTGTTAACGCTTGTCATACCCAGTTGATCGAGGCCCAGCTCCAAGGTTGTGATCTCCGTCGTGCAACGCTGCATCAGAGTAATCTAACCAAGGCTAATCTTAATCACGCCAATCTCAATTACGCCAATCTCATCGAATCTGAGGCGAAAGGAGTTGTTCTACAGTACGCCAATTTGACTTGGGCTCATCTGCATCAAACTAATCTAATCTCAGCCGATCTAAAACAGGTTGCCATGCTTCATGCAACACTCACGGCTACTAACTTATCCGGTGCTAATCTACAAAGCGCTCAATTAGATCATGCAACTATACAGAATAGCTATCTACAAGGCATCATCTGGCACCAGACCTCGGTCAAAGGGACTCACTTTGAGCATCCGATTGGGTTATCGCCGTCAGAAAAAACTTGGTTGAGATCGCAAGGCGCAACCATTAGTTAATGGCTACATTGCATCCCCCGCCAAATTCGATAAACCGTCCCTCTGACCGTTGGCTGATCTAATCGGACTACACTCCTCACCATCGCCTCAAACTCAAAACCTTGGCTAACCAGCTCAGCTTGAAAGTCTTCCCTATGAGGTCGATCTGGATCAGCTAGCCAACATTCTCCTCCAGGACTTAACACCACTGTCATTAGATCAATTAGCGGTCGAATATTACGCATTTCATAAATCACATCAGCCGCTAATATCAACGACACCTGCAACCCATCCGGCGGACAGCGCCAATCCAAAGGCAAGGTAAGAAACCGATCAAACCCATTCCGCCGAGCATTCAATGCAGCAAACTCCAAAGCAGCAACATCATAATCACTAAAGACGACATCCATGCCTAATGCCAGTGCGACTAAGCCTGATAACCCCAAACCACAGCCCACTTCTAATACCTGCATATTGCCAGGCCAAGAATGTTGGGCAATCTCCTGGCCCAGCATCAAAGCTGATGGCCAAAGTTGTGCCCAATAGGGCATATATTCATCTTGGTCAAATGCAGCATAGGTAGCAGGATGATCCAATAAAGTATCAATACTAGTCGGTAGCAACAAGCGAAACTGCCGAGAAACGTCCCCCTTAAACGGAATCACCACCAACTCTTCAACCGTATCGGTTAAAGCATCATCAGGTGTTGTATGCAAAAAAGGCTGTACCGTCATGCCACTGCTTCACTGGAAACCACCTCATCCGGCACCAACTCTAGTCGAATAAAATCCTGTCGCGGGTTTGAATGCACCACACGCACATCAAAGCGTTCACCGAGAACAGGCGGTGTCTCAAACCGCATGGCCAGCTCCAACCCCAAATCCTCAATGATCACTAAACCAAGGTTTTCATGTTCTCGCAACCATCGGAGTAGCATAACGGGCCAAGTATGCTCGCTCTCTCGACGTAAAAACTCCAACGCCCAATAACGTTTAGTTTGTCGTTCTACAGTTACAGCCTCATAGGCCGCCGTGGAGACCCCTTGGGTCAGTTCGGTCATCTCCTCAGGAGAAAAGGGTAATGTGTCCCCTCTTAAATGAGCCTTTAGCTGAAAATGAGCCAACAAGTCCGTGTAGCGACGGATCGGTGAAGTCACCTGACTATAATAGTCCAACCCTAATGTGGCATGACGAGCAGGACTAATCCCCATCTCGCTACGGGGCATGCAGCGACGAATCGCAGAATCCCTTACCCACCCTGAAGGTAATTGCAATAACTCATTATCGGAGGGAAGCTCAGGTTCAGGCTGACTACGAAACGGGATAGCCAGATCATGAGCCTCACCATAACGAGCCGCCACTTCTCCCGTCAAAATCATCATTTCTGCAACCGTTTGACGTGACTGAGAGTTTTCTAAAACGTCAATCGTAATTTCTTCATCAACGACCTTAATGGATGACTCCGGCATATTAATAGAAATTGCCCCTTGAGACTTTCTCCACTTCCGACGTTGTTTAGCCGAATCAGCAATAGCATTGAGCTCTGGTTCGGCCTTTAGACCCAGCTCCAACATCTCATCCACATCTTCATAGGTAAGACGATAAGTGGGCTTAATCAAGCTAGCTTTAATGTCATATTCCTCAACTGCCCCCTCCTCGCTGAGGACAATGCCAAAGCTGAGGGCACAGCAAACCTCTCCCTGACGCAAACTCATAGGACCGGTTGCCAATGCCTCAGGAAACATAGGAATCATCCCAGTTGGCAAATATACCGTTGTGCAGCGACGACGCGCTTCTAAGTCAAGTTCATCCCCTGGCAATAGCCAACGGGTTGGATCCGCAATATGCACCCAAATACGAGGACGGCCATCACTCCGGAGTTCGAGACTGAGACCATCATCAATCTCGCGCGTACTCTCATCATCGATTGTATATACCTTGAGATGAGTCAGGTCTAACCGTTCAGCATCGACATCAGGCGGCGGATTATCAATACGCTGCTGCACCATGACACTAATCTCATCAGGAATGTGGGTAGGAATTTGACTACGCCGTAGCGCCAGGTTTTCATGCAGACTCCACAGGCCTAGATCCACAAGCAGCTGAAACGCCTCTTCAGCGCCTGCCCCGTAGTCTAAAGCCTTTAGAATTTCTTGAGCTGCTACTTTTTGAGAGCAATCCTCTCCAAGGGTAGCGTAGCGCTCCAATAGTTCCAGACGTGGCCGATCGGCTTTTTCCCACTCTACGGACGCTGGAGCTTCAAGAGATGCCGATTGGTGAGCCTTTAAAGCTTGCTGCGATCGCAATAAAAACCCTTCCCACTCCAGCTTACGAGCCGCTTCACGAGCCTGCTGATGGCGAACCTCATCTACCTGCTTGACCGAACGAGGTTCATAGCGCTCACCCTTACGCTTGAAAAAAATCTTGTCACTGCTCAGTAAACAGTGGGATGCATAACATAGGGGTGGTGACTGCTCTGAAAACAGTAATAACGCCAAAGAAGCTGGATCGGTAAACTCCCCAGCCTCTTGTAAAAATTCCCACGCAACCTCCAGGTTATCTGGGTCAATATTTGGCTCAGCCTCAGCCAAGAAGATAGCTATGTCAGACGACTCATAGCTGCCCTGCTCGACTACATAGGTAATCTGACGAGGATGCAAAACATGAGACTGACCATTACCATCAATCACCACCCAGTTTTTCTTTCCCTCTGGGCGAGCGGCTACCCCCAATCTAGGGGTACCCTGCACCTTAAACTCGATCAGCGTTCCCTTTTCCACCCACCTAGATCCTTGTCCTTGTGGTTTATCGTTGGCTAGCCAAAGTTCCCGACCACCAACTAGCCTTCACGGTTAACATAAGGAAGCAGTGCAAGTATACGCGCACGCTTGATAGCAACAGTCAAATCTCGCTGCTGCTTAGCTGTCAGTCCAGTAATACGTCGGGGTAAGATTTTGCCTCGTTCAGTAATGAACTTGCGCAGCAAATCGACATCTTTATAATCAATCTTTTCCTCGGGCTTAATGGGTGATACCCGACGGCGAAAATAGGCCATGGTGATAGGTTACTTAATCTCTTTATGAACAGTGTGGGTATTGCAATGGGTGCAGAACTTCTTCAGCTCTAATCGACCGGTCGTGTTCCGACGATTTTTTTGAGTGGTGTAGCGAGAAACCCCCTTAGAACGCTTGTTGGGATTGCTACGGCACTCCGTACATTCCAAGGTAATGATAATGCGAACGCCTTTAGCCATGATTGATGGTGCTAGCTAGCAAATTGACACAGGGGATCTATGATGTCACACCAACATAGGCAGACGCAAGCCAGAAAACTAGGTTGTGAAACCATAGACTGCTGTTAAGTCGGCAAAACCCAACACACAAAGGCACAACAGAGCCTTTAAAGCATATTGGATTTTGCCTTGTTTGGATTAGATTGTCTCAAAAGTAGGTAGAACCCGCATCGATCAACATCTACTAACTCGCCAGATGCGTTGACACCACATCGGCCAATGCATTAGTCCAGTGGTCTACAAGGTCCGCGTTGGCCGCTTCGACCATAACGCGAATCACAGGCTCAGTTCCTGAGGCTCGCACCAGTACTCGCCCCTGATCGCCCATAGCCGACTCAGCCTTGACAATAGCATTCTGCACAGGTTCACAGTCTGTCCATTGACGACGCCTTTCACGACTCTCAACCCGTACATTTTCCAAGCGTTGAGGATAGGGTGTAAAACTCTGCTCAATCAGGTCAGGTAGACAACACTCAGCCCGCTTCAACCAATCAGCCAAATGTAGTGCGGTCAGAATTCCATCACCAGTCAGGCTGTAATGATGACAGAGAATATGCCCCGACTGCTCACCACCGAGCATCGCCCCACGAGCTACCATCTCAGCGTGAACATGCTGATCGCCTACCTGAGTACGTACCAATTTGCCACCCAAACGTTCCCAGGCACGCTCAAACCCCAGATTGGCCATCACGGTAGAAATAATCGTGTCGTCAGGCAACTGTCCCTGCTTCCGTAGCGTTTGCCCCCAAAAATACAGAATATAGTCGCCATTGACCACACAGCCTTGACTATCGACAGCCATAACCCGATCGGCATCCCCATCAAAGGCGAACCCAATATCAGCATTATGCTCATTGACAGCAGCTTGGAGAGAGGCTAAATGGGTCGACCCACAATTAACATTGATACGATTACCATCAGCACGACCATGAATTACAATCACTTCTGCGCCAGTCGCCTCAAAAATACGCTGAGCAACACGAGTGGCCGCACCCCAAGCCAAATCCAAGACAATACGCATCCCACTCAAATAGTTCTGCGTAGGGAAAGGCTGATGTAAACAGTCAACATAGCGATCAACCAATTCAGGACGCTGGTGAGTTATCCCCCATTGGTTACCAGGATTAAAAGCACCTGAGCAAGATCCCTGACGCAGTGCCTGTTCAATACTGGCCTGAATGGACTTTTCTAACTTAGTGCCATCGGCACCAAAAAACTTAATGCCATTATCTGCAGGTGGATTATGGCTAGCCGAAATCATAATGCCACCAGCCGTTTCGGCATCAGCTGCCATAAAGGCTACCGCTGCCGTCGGGCATAATCCCATATCCCAAACTTCTACTCCAGCCGACGTCAAGCCTGAAGCTAAAGCAGCAGCAATCATGGGACTAGAGTTACGTGAGTCTTGCCCCAGCACGATTGCCCCTAGCTGCTGCTGACGCATAATCTGTCCTGCCCAAAAGCCCACCTGAAGCGCCAGAGGAGCTGAGAGCAGCTCTCCAGCCCGACTACGAATCCCATCTGTTCCAAATAGAGGGGTAGGAGGTAAATCCAAAGGTTGCCAGCCTATACCAAAGTCAGCCTGTTGAGGCCTAGCGGGAGACATTACCATACTTGACACTCCAAACGACACACACTCAAAGTGGAGGATAGCATTTGTAAGTTTCCGTAGATTAAAGATTGCTATAAGCTACCCATGAATCATGCTGATAATTCCTTAAACGCTGGCAATCAGCCTGCCGAATTTTGGTTAGGCATTAAGCAATTCAACCAAGGAGACTACTACTCCTGCCACGATACGCTTGAAGCTATTTGGCTGGATGCCCAAATCCTCAATAAGGGTTTTTATCAGGGCATTCTCCAAATTGCTGTCGGGCTATACCATCTCACTAATCTCAACTGGCAAGGAGCTGCAATTTTGCTGGGGGAGGGGATTAATCGCCTAGATGCCTATGAGGATATCTATGGGGGGATTGACGTTGCTGACTTAATACAGCAAGCCATCGACTGGCTTACTGCTCTACAAGAAACAGGGCCTAACAACGTTCAACAGCTTGCCTCGGCTTTATTAGCTAAGCCATTAGAAGTAGATGATCACACAGTTGCCAGTAAATATCATTTAGTGAAACCTAAAATTCAAGGAATATAACCATCCGTGATCCTCTCACTCCCGATACCAGTAGAGCATCCAGCGAAGAGTGCCTCCATCTCCAAGCAACAAATAGCCGCCCTCATGGTATTCCCTTCCTATCCATCATCAGCTGCCATGCCTCTGCAAAAACGCTCATAAGGCTCTAGTATCAAGCTGATAGACACTCATGAATTGGACGCTATCAATTGTCCTTCATGCAATATTCATATTTCTGATGTACTAAATAGCTAGTACAAGTATGCAAAACACAAAGAAACTTAAGTTATTCACACCATGAAATACACTTAAGTTAGGTGCATTTAACCAAATTAGTCATCAATAATAACAAGTTAGTAGTAGAAGATAGGTGATCAAGACAGTCCCAGAACTGGGCTAAGACCAACTAATTAATAAAGCGATCAGCGGTTAGATTAAGTAATGGGCAATAGAAACAGGTAAGGCATGGTTGTAGAGCGAGGACAGGTCTTGCGGTACCCTTTCCAAAAACATATACAGCATTTCGGTGCTGGAGTGTTGGGTATGCTGATATTAATCGGCGGTTTGAGTTGGCCTTCTCAGGCTCAGTCCGGAGGCTCTATTAAGCTCCGCGCCGATGTGCAAGAAGCTGATGCCAATACAGGCATTATTACCGCACGCGGTAATGTGAAGATTGACTATCCAGAAGAAGCAATTTATGCAACATCGGCCCAGGCACAGTATTACAGCCGTGAACGACGCATCATCCTCACCGGTAATGTGTTTGTCCAGCAAGAAGCGAATACTCTACAGGCTGAAGTTGTTACTTATTTAATTGATGAGGGGCGTTTTGTAGCAACCCCAAATGACAATGAACAGGTTGAATCTATTTATGTGCTTCCAGAACCAGTAGAAGAACCTACAGCAGCACCACAGCCTGAGCCAGTGACCACGCTCCCAGCCTTGCCTGAGGAACTACCTAATTTTGCTATCCCAACTGACGAATAGATGCTGTCTCCCGCTATTGGCCACACTCCCAATACCTTGATCACTAAGGGGACGGTGCTTGCCCTGGAAAATGTACACAAGGCTTATGGCAAACGAACGATTGTTCGTGGTGTCAGCCTATCGGTAGCCCAGGGAGAAATTGTCGGATTGCTCGGGCCAAATGGAGCCGGGAAGACGACGACCTTTTACATGGCAACTGGGTTAGAGTATCCCGATCAGGGAGCCGTTCGCTTAGACGATCGAGAAATCACCTCCCTATCGATTCATGAACGTGCCCGTTTAGGGATTGGTTATCTGGCTCAAGAAGCAAGTATTTTCCGTAATTTGACAGTCAAAGACAATATTCGTCTAGTCATGGAACAAACGCGGGTGCCACGCCGAGAGCGTAATGCTCGGCTAACGCAGTTAATGCGGGACTTCAGATTGGAAAAAGTCGGAAATACTTTAGGTATTCAGGTGTCTGGAGGAGAACGTCGTCGTACGGAATTAGCTCGTGCCCTTGCTTCCGGTGAACAGGGACCCACATTCTTATTTCTCGATGAGCCTTTTGCAGGTGTAGATCCGATTGCTGTATCAGAAATCCAGCAGATTGTGTCTAAGCTGCGCGATCGCAAGATGGGTATCCTCATCACTGACCATAATGTCCGCGAAACCCTGCGCATTATTGATCGAGCCTACATCATGAGCGATGGTCGTATATTGGCTTACGGTAGTGCTGAGGATCTCGCCAACAATCCCTTGGTACGCGAGCATTACCTAGGTGACGACTTTAAATTGTGATTTACAGGTGTGCAAACATCCAACCTTCTTTCACGTCTCCTCACCCTCCCCCATCAGTAATCATCGGTTATGGCCATCACCTCCCAGCCCAATGCATCCAGCCCCGGCCTGCCTTGGTGGCCATCACTATCGATCATGGATCGATATATTGCCAAGGAGCTATCACTGCCCTTCCTCTTTGGTGTGGGTGCTTTTTCCTCCATCTTGGTCTCTGTCGGTGCCCTATTCGATTTAATTCGAAAAATCACAGAATCCGGTCTGGAAGTAGGACTGGCGATGCAGATCTTTGTACTCAAAATGCCTGAGTTCGTAGTGCTAGCCTTTCCGATGTCAACACTGCTAGCAACAATGATGACCTACAGTCGTTTTTCTAGCGATAGTGAACTGACAGCATTGCGGGGTTGTGGTGTGAGCGTACGCCGCATTATTGCACCGGCCCTTGTCCTTAGCCTACTCATCACCGGTCTCACTTTTGTCTTTAATGAGGTGATTACCCCCGCTGCCAATTATCGGGCAAAAATCATGCTGGAGCAGGCGTTCAACTCCGAAAAGCCTCCCTTTCGGGAGCGCAACATCATGTACAAGGAGTATCAACAGGCTGAGGATGGCAGCGGCAAGGAACTGGGACGATTATTCTATGCCCGGCGATTCAACGGCGAGGAAATGCAGGGGTTAACGATTCTAGACTTTTCTCAAGCAGGGTTAGAACAAGTAGTCAGTGCAGAAACTGCTACATGGAATTTTCTAGATAATGTATGGACTTTCTTTAATGGCACGATCTATGCCATCTCTCCAGATGGCTCCTTTGGCCACATCGTAAAATTTGATCGTCAGGAGCTTGACTTACCTCGAACGCCCTTAGACCTGGCTGCACGCAGCAAGGATGATGATGAAATGAATATTGTCGAAACTCGGCAACATCTCAACCAAATCGTCCGCAAGTCTGGTGATGAGCGTGGCATTCGGGTTTGGGAGCTAAGGTTATATCAACGCTATGCTCTACCGTTTGTCTGCATTGTATTTGGACTAGTGGGTTCAGCCGTTGGCATTCGGCCCCAACGCACTGGTAAAGCTACCAGTTTTGGCATCAGCGTTGTCATTATTTTTGGCTATTATCTTGTCGGATTTATTGCCGATGCTTTTGGCAAAGTAGGAACGCTCAGTCCCATCGCCGCCGCTTGGCTACCTCCAATTCTGGGACTTGCTGTAGGCAGTTTGCTACTGATTCAAGCGTCTAAATAAGTCATGCATATCATTGCATTCGTAATATGCTACAGCCAAACCTCTAAAAGATAAGGGCATTTACGCATCTTGTGACGTCGAAAAAAAGCATGGGTAGCGCTCCTTTACTTAAAGAGATGAGCATCTATACTGCGGACAGAAGCTGTATGTCTTAATTTCCTTGAATATAAGTTTCGATTCAGACATTGAACTAATAAGGAAGAGTGAAGAGCATATTTGATACGGATTAGATAACCTCTGATTTCGGTGGCATACCTGCACCATTGCCAGCTAAATTAAGGTGATCTAATGCTTTCTACCCATGACGTCGCGTTCCTCTGAATCGTCCTCCAAAGTAATTGAAACTAGCCCTACAGGACTAGGCACCTTTGGTGGTGTCTTTACTCCATCGATCCTCACCATTTTGGGGGTGATCATGTATCTCCGTTTTGGCTGGGTTGTCGGCCAAATGGGGTTAGTCAAAACCTTATTAATTGTCACTATTTCAACAGCAATTACATTTATTACGGGGTTATCTATTAGCGCGATCGCAACCGACCAAGTTGTCCGAGCCGGTGGCGCATACTACATGATTAGCCGCTCTCTCGGTCTCGAAACCGGTGGTGCTGTTGGTATTCCCTTATATTTTGCTCAAGCATTTTCAGTCGCTCTCTACACCATTGGTTTTGCAGAAAGCGTAGCTAATGCTTTTCCCAATCTCCCCATCACGGTAACCGTGATGGCCCTGGGAACCACCATCACCATCACAGCCCTGGCTCTCAAATCAGCCGATATCGCCATCAAGGCCCAGTATGTGATCATGGCAGCGATCATTTTATCGCTGCTTAGTCTCGCCTTTGGCAGCCATGCCCCACCCACCGAACTACCATTGCCCGAAGACGCTGGCAAAGTAAGCTTTTGGGCTGTACTAGCTGTTTTTTTCCCAGCCGTCACAGGTATTATGTCCGGCGTAAATATGTCCGGAGACCTGAAGGATCCCAAAAAGGCTATCCCCATGGGCACTTTGGCAGCAGTCGGTGTCGGCTACGCCATTTACATGATCATTCCAATATTGCTAATCAATCGTGCTGATAACGCCAGCCTGCTTGCCGATCCACTGATTATGCGCAAGATGGCATTTTGGGGAGGCGCTATTTTGTTGGGAGTATGGGGTGCCACTCTATCCAGTGCCCTAGGAAGTATCTTGGGAGCCCCTCGTGTTTTACAGGCTTTGGCACGAGACAATATTCTGCCAAAACGCTTACGTTGGTTGGGCAATGGACATGGTCCGGCTGATGAACCGAGACTAGGGACTTTATTTACCTTAGGTGTGGTCTTAGCAGTGGTATGTATAGGTGATTTAGATGCGATCGCCCCCGTCCTCACCATGTTTTTTCTCACGACATACATGGTGCTGAACGTCGCCGCAGGCATTGAGGGATTCCTCCAGAGCCCTTCCTTTCGACCCACATTTCGTATCCCCTGGTATATTTCCCTGCTAGGAGCATTGGGCTGTATTGCCATTATGTTCCTCATCAACCCAGCCGCAACGGTCGCTGCTGCTCTGATCGTTTTGATTATTTACCTTTGGCTAGAGCGACGCGAGATCCGCACCACTTGGGGAGATGTTCGCCAAGGAATCTGGCTATCTCTGGTCCGAGCTGGACTTAACAACATTGCCGATAGTGCCGATCCTAAAAACTGGAGGCCCCATCTGCTCGTTCTCTCTGGAGCGCCCACCAAACGCTGGCATCTAATTGAGCTAGCTACAGACTTTACTCACAATCGCGGCTTAATCACAGTAGCCAGCATCCTACCGACCGGTGCCCGCAATCTAAAACAACAAGAACAGATGCGCAGCACCATTCGTGACTATCTAGAAAAGCGAGGCATTCAAGCATTCGTCAAACTGATTGAGGCAAACGACACCTCCACGGGAGCCCGACAACTCATTGATACCTATGGCATTGGACCACTCAGGCCCAACACAGTCCTGCTAGGAGACACTGAAACTGACGATCATGAAGCCCGAGAAAGATACTGCCAAATCATTAGCAAATGCCACCAGGCAAAACGTAACATCATTATTCTGAGAAATCCGCCCAACCAAATGCCCCAATTCCCACAACGCATTGATGTCTGGTGGGGTGGCCTACAATCTAACGGAGGGCTGATGCTAATTTTGGCCTATCTGTTACGCACAGGCATGCGATGGCGTTCAACCGATATTTATATCAAGCTGGTTGTCTCTAATCAAGCCGCCGCTCAAGCTGCTCAAACAAACCTCAATAAACTGCTTGAGACCTTAAGCATCGGCGCACAGTCTAACATCATCGTCGCCGAAGACCGTCCATTCGACACTATTCTGAGAAAATCATCTGCCACAGCAGACCTAATTCTGATGGGACTAGCAACCCCCGACGAGGGTTTTGCCGACTACTACACATCTTTACAACAAAAGACTATCGGCCTACCACCAACAATCTTTGTACTCGCTGCCGAAGATTTGGCTTTTTCGGAACTCCTACAAAAGGACTAACCTTTCATGCACCTCAGAGACCTACACAAACCTGCAACGATAACGTCTGCCTTAAATCAATCAATCAGTTGGAAATTTACTCAACCACCCGCAGGCGACCCTGGTTGAGTGCATCATAAATTTGATTAATCAACATTTTGTCATTGGCACTGATGTTGTTGCCAGAGAACATCGCCATCAAAACACTTTGATCGGCGCGTGTAATACGGCGAGTTGCAAATATTTTAGCAACCATTTCTTCCACCGATTGAATAGCCATAGAGATTCACCAAAAACCCAGAGAGACAGAATCGCACTCCAGCGACCAAGAACAGGTATAAAATAAAACACGCAACCCAGTTGTTTTACACAAACCAATCTATAGTGTGCGCTACAGACTCACATCCGTGATATGCCGTATTTCAATTATCTAGGCATGAAGGCCCACTCATGAGTAATTATGCTCCCGTCACACAAATTCTTTAAACTGAGTACAATGTCATAAAGTAGCACCAGTAAATATGCTGATAGTCACAATTGACTAGGGATATGTCCTCCCTTTATATAGGTCTATGTAGAGGTCCTATCAGGCAAATTCAACGACTACTCCCCAGTCCCCCACAGCCATGGGTAGCTAAAGGAATTTTGTATTTTTTATTGATTTTTCATCGAAAATTCTCCGTAATTTCACTTAGGCTTTTTGTAATGAAAACGAATGGTGAATTTACAGGGGCTTTACACCACATATACAGACTTATAATCAGTTTTCATGACAAAAAAATTACGCTTTGCAACCTGCTTAAACAAGCTGAGTAGGCTACAAAGCGTATTGAAAATCATCCTGTTTAGTCATACAAGGACTAAACTACCTAGAGCTAAACTGGTTTGAGCAGCACTTTAACTCTCAGTTTCCGATTGCAGCTAGTTGCACCTAGACAGCAGCCAGCTCAGGGGCTGGACGCTTACTGTTACGAATATTGCTAATCGCTTCAGCATAATCAGGTGCTTTAAACACAGCAGAACCAGCAACAATTGCATTTGCACCGGCTTCTAGCACTTCCCAAGTATTATGAGCCTTCAAGCCACCATCAACCTCAATCCATGGATCGAGGCCACGCTCATTACACATTTGACGTAGCTTACGAATTTTGGGTAAAACTTCAGGAATAAATTTCTGGCCTCCAAAACCAGGATTGACGCTCATGATCAATACCAGATCACATAACTCTAGGACATAGTCAATCAGTTCTAACGGTGTGGAGGGATTTAGAACTACTCCAGCCTGCTTACCCATATCGCGAATTCGGCTCAAGGTGCTATGCAAATGGGGGGATGCGTTATGCTCAGCATGAACAGAAATAATATCAGCCCCCGCTTGAGCAAATCCTTCGATATACTTTTCTGGTTCGACAATCATCAAGTGAACATCAAGAGGTTTTTGAGTCACTGGTCGAATGGCTTCCACAATTAATGGACCAATGGTGATGTTAGGCACAAAACGGCCATCCATCACATCGACATGAATCCAGTCTGCACCAGCAGCATCAACTGCACGGATTTCATCGCCTAAACGACTAAAATCAGCCGATAAGATAGATGGAGAAACAACAACAGATTTTTTTGATTGCGTCATGGGGAACCCGCCTCGTGTGATCACCGTTAATGGTCACTATCGTAACAAAAACTTAGTATCAAAATCGTTACAAACTGCTCTAGCTGATGTTATTCATCATCGCCAACGCATTTCACGGGAGTTTTCATGGGAATTTTCCAGCAAATATTGGACCGATCTAGCTCTAGTTATCGACATCAGGCAAAGCACCTATGGCCTCCTCTAGCTCTCTTAATCGGTCTTGGCGCTGGAATTCCAGCCCTAGCCCTGTCTGTATCCGTGGGAGAAGATGGGATTGATGCTCGTCGTTTACATCAACCTCCTTACAATCTCACAGGAAAAAAAATTGCAATTGGTCAAGTTGAAGGAGGACGCCCTGGGCTCTTCGGACTAGATAAAATCTCGATTTCCAATAATCCAGTAACCGTGACGCAAGTTCTTCAGATTGACGGGCCTGCGATCGCTGATGAATTCGTCGATGATCATGCCAATCATGTGGCTAGCGTTATGGTTAGTCAGGAAAAGCGGTTAATTGGTGTCGCTCCTGATGCTCGATTATTTTCAGCTGCCATTGGGCCATTAACTGGCGAACTCAGTGGCCAACCTCAAGAATGCTTAACAAGCCAACATATTGCCCTTCGCAACAGTGGTGATGTTCGGGCTATTAATTTCAGCTTTGGCGAACCTCTAGTCAGCGATCCTCGACCTGATGCCAGCCTCGATGGCAATGCGCTCCTAACACAGTGTGTCGATTGGTCCAGCCGTGTTCATAAAGCGCTATACGTTATTGCAGGCAACCAGGGGGGAGGTGGTATCCCTATTCCTACGGATAACTTCAATGGAATTAATGTCGCCTACTCTACTCAGGTAGATGGTCGATTTGTCAAAGTTGACTATGCCAATTCCAGTAGTGAGCCTGCCTTCAGACCTCGCGGCGCTGACAGTCCGGAATCGAATGTCGGCCCTCGGCGTTCGATTAACTTGGTTGCCCCTGGAGACGACATCAGAATGTTGGATCCTAATGGACAAGAGGTGCTAAGTAGTGGGTCAAGTTTTGCTGCGCCTCATGTCGCGGCAACCGTAGCTCTCCTGCAGGAATGGGGAGATCGCCAAATCAGAACAGCCGGTTGGCAACTCGATGCCCGTGAACCCATGGTGATGAAAGCAGTACTCCTCAATGCTGCTGATAAGTTGAGAGATGAGGGGAACGGCCAACTGCTTGGCATGGGTCGCACACTCTTGGACGAATCAAACCTTACCTGGGTTGATTCGGATGCCTATACCGACCCCAAAATACCGCTTCATAGAGAGTTAGGCACCGGCCATCTGAATGCCTTTAGGGCCTATGAACAGTTCAATGGGGGTCAATGGGGGCCTGGAAACGTCACTGTTAGAGGATGGGATTACAATTCCTTACCCTTAAATACTGCAGAAACATCAGATCAACATCTGGCCCACACGGACTACGCCATTGAGACACCGCTGAAGGCAGGAAGTTACTTAGCTGCCACTCTCACCTGGGAGCGTCAAGTGTCCTTAGAAGACAGTGATGATAACGGGCTGTATGACATTGGTGAAAGCTTCGACGTTGGAGGCCTCAATAACTTAAATCTTTATCTGATGCCTATCGATGAGGAGGATACTTCCAAAAGTATCTGGTCTTCGGTCAGTGATGTGGATAGCCTTGAGCACATCTTTTATCAAATTCCTAAGTCTGGCCGCTATAAACTGAGAGTCGTCTATGAGCAGCAGGTAACTCGTGAAACACTTCAACCTTATGCACTAGCATGGTGGGGGGTGGCTGAGGCTGTAGCACCTATCAGCAGGGCACAACATGAGCATCATTCAAATTAACCATAACCCCAGTCACTCTGAACTGGAAACCATGGGCGTCTTTTCCTGGCCTATCTGGCAAAAAGAAGCATCAGAGTTTCCCTGGCATTATGACGAAACAGAGACCTGTTATCTTTTGGCAGGTGATGTAACCGTCACGCCAGACAATGGAGCCCCTGTCACCATAGGCAAAGGAGACTTAGTGGTCTTTCCTGCAGGCATGAGCTGTACCTGGCGGATAGACACAGCTGTTAGCAAGCATTATTCATTTGGCTAACAATATCTCCCCTCAGACGGCCTAGACTGAACAAACTATTTACCTATAAAAATGCCCCCTCGAAGTCGTCCATCGAGGGGGCATTTTTACAATTTTCATCATTGCAACCTTAGGCATTTTTAAGCAAATGCTTCACCAAATTATCCTTAACCATCATTTGGCGCATTACTTCAACCACATAGTTTTGCGCATCCTCATGAGAAAGATTACGCACTTGATCCTTCAAGACCTGCAGCTGAAATTGCTGTTCTAATGTCAATTGACCTGGCATATCCATGGGTCACTCCTCCAGAAATCAGTATCGCTAACAGAGGCATCTGCCCGCTGTCTTATCAGAAATTCTAACCACACTGCAACTAAGCGTCAACCTGTCAAGCGATAAATAATGAAAGAAACATTTATTTACGAAACTAGCCGTCATTTGGTAGTGAAATAGGCAGAACTACCTCTTCCAAGTCCCTGATGTTGGGTAAAACTACGCGCCTCTCATCAAACTTTTCCAATGCTCTCTCATAAAAGTTTGCACTTCAGGCAGCGATATAAGGCCTGGTTATTAGTCCAGTTATTTTTAATTAATTATCTACGATTTTTTCTAAAGCCCCAATGCGCTTTACTGGCCACCATCACAGGAACCGCACCACAAGGATGCATCAACTAGTTTGCAGATGCTGAGAACAGAAGTAGTTGATGGGAACACTACACATACATGCATTGCAGCTGGAGTTACATAACTGGCGAGCCTTATCTCTGAACTAAGGTCACCTTTGAACTCCAAAAACACGCGCCTTCTCACAAGCCTTGGTGTATTGCCAAGGCTTTTTTATGTGCCCATAGGATTGAACACCGAGCTTAAAAAGCCTTCAACGAGAATTGAACTCGTGACCTCTCCCTTACCAAGGGAGTGCTCTACCGCTGAGCTATGAAGGCAAGTAAAGAAAAAATGTGATGGACCGTGTTGGACTCGACAGCTGTTCTCCGCTGTTGAGCTAATTGATTGGAAATTGGATACCTCAACTGATCCCAACAAGGTGAGACGAAAATACCATCTGCTTCAGTCTCGATTTATCCACTTGATGCTCAGCCAACCATAGAGAATATTGAGACTGCATACTGAGCCAAAAGTAAGAACTGCCACCGAGGACAACGGATAAACGTATAGCCATATCGGGAAAAACTGAAGCATCGCCCACTAGAAGCCGGGATACTGTAGCTTGATCCACATCTAGACTCTCAGCCAACTCAGAAGCTTTGACCTTAAAAGGCTCCATATATACATTGAGGATGAATTCACCTGGATATATGGGTCGCGAATGTTCCATAAATGAATCGCATAGAACGAGCTACATCTGTAGAAAAGGAAGCATCAAAAACTGAGATATTAAAGTTGGCGGTGTTCCTCCTGTCAGAAAACACCGCCAACTAACTTTCTTGAACTTATCTGTTGCGCAGTTCAATCATTCACAGTCTCTAAGAAGCAATAACACATCAAAGTTAAATAAAAAGCGAAGAAACCGAAACACTAAGTTGAGATCGCCACTCAAATTTAGATCGAGCTACCCGCTTTCCTTGCAATAGTTCAGATGAAACTATTGCTTCAAGAGCTATGGGACAAGGAATACGACGGCGGCGATGCTCGCTGAGTATGGACGAATCCGCCGCCAGCCTAAAGAAGAGTTAGCTGATTTTGTGGTGCGAATCGAAGGACAGAATAATCAATTTTTGGACTGGGTTAACCAGACAGCCATATCCAATATAGACGAGCATCCTCAACGGTTTACGCTTACCGTGGCTCACCTGGATCATAGGCCAGAAAATTGCAAGCGTTCCAACCTAAAAGCGTTGTGCGCACCATGCCATTGTCGTTACGACCTGCAGCCATCCTCGATGTTTATAAAGCAGCAGCTAAAACTGGAAAGGCAAGGGCAGTTAAGGTTGGAGGTGGCTTGATATGGTGGCTTCCAACTTCAAGAAACAATTCGCTCCATTAATTGAGAGCGGACAAAAACAGCAGACCATTAGAGCACCTCGAAAAAATCGACATGCGATCGCAGGTGAAACTATTCAGATTTATACCGGCATGCGTACGAAGGCATGCACAAAGTTGATAGCCCCAGATCCGTTATGTGTCGCGAGTTTAAAGATAAAAATTGACGGGTCCGAAGTGTCGATTGAAGGTGTGTTTCTCAATGAGTTAGAGCGTCAGCGACTTGCGATCGCAGATGGTTTCGATTCCTACGATAAGCTAGCCAGCTTCTTTGAACCTCGCATGCCTTTCGAAGGTGTGTTAATTGCTTGGGGAGAATGGGGACCTTATTGGACAGCGTTCTGATCGTCTGGCTGATCAGCTGGGGTAAACAGCATTGCAAATTTCACTGTGCCTTTAGTCCACTGACCGCCAGGTGTTAAAGCTTGGCAAGGTACGCCAGAAGTCCATCGCTTAACTTGTTTAGGGTCACTTTTGACGGATTCAATTATCTGGGCTGCCTGATAACCCATCAGGACTTCACCCACACCAGGTACATCGCTGGAGTTGATCACCCTAACGACACTGAAGTCTCCAACAATATCTGGTTCACTCATAGGGCTGAAAGGCATATACACTAAGCCTTCAACGAGAATTGAACTCGTGACCTCTCCCTTACCAAGGGAGTGCTCTACCGCTGAGCTATGAAGGCAAGTAAATAAAAAATGTGATGGGCCGTGTTGGATTCGAACCAACGTAGGCGTAGCCAGCGGATTTACAGTCCGCCCCCATTAACCACTCGGGCAACGACCCAATACCACATTTTACCGATAACTACAATCGGTAATGCCAGGAGGCGGACTTGAACCGCCGACACGAGGATTTTCAGTCCACTGCTCTACCAACTGAGCTATCCCGGCAACAAGCGGCATAACTGCCTCGCTTGCGCGCTTAAATAAGTTAACAAAAGAGGGAGCCCTTAGCAAGCTCAAACTTTGGATCTTTGGATCTACCTTGGTCACCCCCCTAGAGAAACTTCGACTAGCCTCAGTCACACAGAACAGCTGCCCAAGGCCATCAGGCATTTATTCAATCTCTCTGAGCCGAGCGAGTTTCAGATAAAAGGCTCCTGTACCCTGCCCTGCATAGGCTCTCACTCGAACAGTGTATTGACCAGATTTAGAAATGCGAGCAAACAGTAATGAATTTGTGGATCCATCTGGGCCATCATCGTTTTCACTGACAGTCGTACCATCGTCTCCCAGCAAACTCACTAGCGCATCGAACTCTTCTGAAATTAAATCAATGGTGATTTGGTCACCTTCAAACAGCTCGACACTGTAATCTCTAGCAAACCCACCTACACCTGTAGGAATATCATTTTCAGATAGCGTATCGTTAATTTCACGCCCGCCTGATAGCTCAATGGGATTATAAATCTGAGCCCAGGCACTAGCACTTAAGCCGCCAAGCGTTAGCAAAATTGTGGGTAAAAACAGGACACGGCGTAAAATCTTCCTAGATAGCTTCATGATTGGAAAAATGGGTCGTTATAGTTGGTGACATTATGCCCCAAGTCAGGATTTCAGTGTGTGGCTAGGCTAGGTTGTAACGTTCGATAGCTAGCTTCATTGCCAAAGCTAACGCTCCATCACTTTTCTAGACAAAATCTCAGGTTTACATGTATTGTGCCGAGACGCATAGCATCTGCACAATTTGCTAGTAGGTAAGTGTTCTCTATGCCTATTTCTAATTCCACTCCAACGGTATCGAACGATAATGCTCATCCAGCTTTACAACGGCTGCGTCGCCTTAGCCATATCTTGGATAATGCGATCGCAATCCCTGGTCTAGGCTATCGAGTCGGTCTGGATCCATTGATCGGCCTAGTGCCTGGCGGCGGTGACCTGATGACAGGTCTGATTTCCATCTATGTCGTCGCTGAAGCCGCTCGGATGGGAGTACCCGCTGCCACGCTAGGTCGGATGGGTCTCAACATCTTGACTGAGGTGCTGATGGGCACAGTGCCCATGATTGGCGACTTCTTTGATGTGGTCTGGAAAGCTAATGCTCGCAACGTCGACTTACTAGAGCGCCATATTCGTAAACCTATTCCCAGTAGCCGCGCCGATAAGCTATTTGCCATTATTTTAATCGCAGCTCTATTGGTCATTGTTCTAGGAGCAGCCACCCTAACTCTATTGTTTGTGCGCTGGGTCCTACAGCTGTAACATAAGAAGCTTAAATCATGTCTAAAGTGAACTCTTAGGTTTTCCCCTACGAAAAAACTACCGCTCTAGATTTGACAAGTGTTTACCTAAACCACGTCCAAGTTGAAACCTGTAGCTTCTTCTACGGAAAAACTCCAGTTCTGGACGTGGACAAGGTTTAGTAGGTCTGCAGAATAGAGGAATTACATGGTTGGAGCAGCCGATTTTGTGGCCGACATCACCCAGGGCGGCACAGAGCAAGATGTCACGCTCGACTTTAAAGTTCCTGATCCAAGCGATCCAAGCATTTCTGAACACGACTTTAACCAACAAATTGATATAGCTTGGCAAGTATGCGATCGCTTTGATTTGCAGACCGATATTTGGCGTGGTCGTATTCTGAGGGCAGTGCGCGATCGCGAAAAGCAAGGGGGCGATAGTCGTGGTACTGGCTTTCTCAACTGGCTCAAAGATCGTGAAATCAGCAAAAGCCAAGCCTATGCCCTCATTGAACTAGGTAATAGCGCTGATGAACTGCTCAAGGAAGGATTACTCAACGAGCAAGCCGTCAATCAATTTAGTAAACGGGCCTTTGTTGAAACCGCCCAGGCTGCACCAGAAGTACAGCAGATGGTCACCGAAGCCGCTCGACGAGGCGAACAAATTACCCGTAAAGAGGTGAAGCAGCTAGCCGACGAATGGACCGCTATGACCTCTGACCTCATTCCAGAAACGGTACGAGAAAAAGCAGCAAATAATACAATTCCTACGCGCTACCTAACACCGCTAGTCAAGGAAATGGAAAAACTGCCTCCTAGCCATCAGGACACCCTGCGAACAGAAGCTGCCCGCAATCCAGATGTGGATACCCTCAAGCAAATCACATCCGAAGCTCGTTATCTATCCAAATACATCGCCGCTGCCAGCCAGGTACAAACGATTGATCCAGATATCGTCAATCTAGAACAGGCCCTTGAAGAAGCCCTCCGGGTAGGCTGCTTAAACTCCACAGCAGACTTAGTTAATCAAGCCACCCAATTAGAGCAAGCAACTGCCAAACTCTACACAGCCTGGCGCAGGCTGAATAAACTCGCAGAACGAGTTTACGTGGATAGTGGCGAAAGTACCCCTCAACTCAGAGCACTCCTGAGTGCCCTAGGTCCACTTACCAATGAAATCATCGAAATCCAGCTTGGTAATGCCAATAGCCCTGCCACCAAAACCGTTCGACTACAAGTTCTTGGAGAGATTGAATAATCACCATCCACACAGCACAGCACTAACAAAACCATCAAAACCTGAACCAATCGTCGGCAAGACAACCGAGGCAGCAAATCAATATCAATCTAATAGATAAAAATTCTAAATAGATCAGGCTAAAACACTTACACATTAATAGCATGAGCATGTTTTACTTGTACCTATAACCATGCTCCCCCTACTAATAGGGTGTAAAGTGTGAAATCAGATGTCAATATTTAAGTTAACCACAGCAGTTGTGCTAGGCCATGGCTTAAGATATCGGCAGCTGAGTGGTTATTGTAATGCAGGAATTGGACAGATATGCCGCAGCTTGAGGCCAGCCCAGCGCTCGACTTCCAAAGTGAAGCGTACAAGGATGCATACAGTCGCATCAACGCAATTGTAATTGAAGGGGAATTGGAGGCTAACGATAACTACAAAAAGTTGGCTGAGCACCTCAGCGATCACAAGGATGAGCTGATTAAGCTCGCTCGCATGGAAAACCGTCATATGAAGGGATTCCAGGCATGTGGCAGAAACTTAAGTGTGACTCCTGACATGGAATTTGCCAAGGAGTTCTTTGCTAAGTTGCATGACAATTTTAAGGAAGCCTGGGATGAGGGTAAGGTAGTGACCTGCCTATTAATTCAGTCTTTGATTATTGAAACCTTCGCAATTTCTGCGTACAACATCTATATCCCAGTTGCAGACGACTTTGCACGGAAAATTACCGAGGGTGTTGTCAAAGACGAATACATGCACCTGAACTTTGGTGAAGAGTGGCTGAAAGCTAACTTTGACACCGCCAAAGCTGAATTAGAAGCAGCTAACCGTCAAAATTTGCCCTTAGTCTGGCAAATGCTCAACCAGGTTGCTGAAGATGCAGCTGTCCTAGGCATGGAAAAAGATGCTCTAGTCGAAGACTTCATGATTACTTATGGTGAAGCTCTAGGTAATATCGGATTTACCAGTAGAGAAGTCATGCGTCTTTCGGCCCAAGGTTTAGCCATGGCATAGGTTTTAATCATATTGAAAGGAGGCTGATCGTCCGATCAGCCTCCTTTTTTATGCAGAACTAACGAACCGATATGAACCGCATGGTTGTAACATTTTGTTGTAGTCTGATTTTCTAAGATTACTTTTTTTATAGAAACGTCCCAAATGTTTGGCTTAATAGGACACCTTACCAATTTAGAACATGCCCAAGCGGTCGCCCGTGATTTGGGATATCCAGAATATGGCAGCCAGGGCTTGGATTTTTGGTGTAGCGCCCCTCCATTTGTCGTGGAAGACATCAAGGTGACCAGCGCTACTGGCCAAGTCATTGAAGGACGTTACGTAGAATCGTGCTTCCTTCCAGAAATGCTGGCAACCCGACGCATCAAAGCAGCCACGCGCAAGATTCTAAATGCCATGGCCCATGCTCAAAAAATGGGTATAAATATTACAGCCCTAGGTGGGTTCTCCTCGATTATTTTTGAGAACTTTAAGCTTGAGCAAATCCGACGTATTCGAAACTTAGAGCTTGACTTTCATCGATTTACAACGGGCAATACTCATACGGCCTACATAATTTGTCAGCAAGTCGAGCAAGCCGCCCCTAAGTACGGTATTGACCTTTCTAAAGCAACAGTAGCTGTTTGTGGAGCTACAGGTGATATCGGAAGTGCCGTCTGTCGTTGGCTGAGCCACAATACCGGTGTTAAGGATTTGCTACTGATTGCCCGTAACCGAGAGCGTCTAGACAATCTTCAATCAGAGATTGGCATGGGTAAAATCATGGGGTTAGAAGAAGCTCTACCCATGGCTGATGTCGTTGTCTGGGTCGCTAGCATGCCTAAAGGTATTGAGGTTGATCCTAGTAGCCTCAAGAAGCCTTGCTTAATGGTTGATGGCGGCTACCCCAAAAATATTGGCAGCCAGTTTAGCAATCCTAATGTTCACGTACTCAAGGGCGGTATTGTTGAACACAGTCTCGATATTGATTGGCGGATTATGCACATCGTGGCTATGGACGTACCTGCCCGACAGCTATTTGCTTGCTTTGCAGAATCAATGCTGTTGGAATTTGAAAAATGGCATACTAATTTCTCTTGGGGAAGAAATCAAATCACCCTTGAGAAAATGGAACAAATTGGTATGGCCTCTGTTAAACATGGCTTCCGTCCTTTATTAACAACTTAATTTTTCTACCTCATTGCAAGCATCCCTATCTGCTAATCCATCAGTATATTTTGCGGGACAGTTTGCGATAGGGTGGAATCACTGCTGGAGTACCTAGACCTGTTATGGCAACAACGGAAAAAAGGCCCATTTTGCTTGACTTTGAAAAGCCATTGGCTGAATTAGAGTCGCGCATTTTGCAGATACGGGCATTGGCCGAAGATAACGATGTTGACGTCTCAGCACAAATTCAGCAATTAGAGTCACGCGCCCAGCAGCTGCGACAAGAGATTTTCACAAGTCTGACTCCAGCTCAGCGGATACAAGTGGCGCGCCATCCCCGTAGACCGAGTACGTTGGATTACATCCAAGCCATTTCAGAGGAATGGATAGAGCTTCATGGTGATCGGCGCTCGGGGAAAGATGACCTAGCCTTGGTCGGTGGTATTGCCCGCTTTCATGGTCACTCTGTCGTGATGCTAGGTCATCAAAAGGGTCGGGATACAAAGGATAACGTTGCCCGTAATTTTGGGATGGCATCTCCCGGAGGGTACCGTAAGGCAATGCGTCTGATGGACCATGCCAACCGATTTAAAATGCCAATTTTTACATTTATCGATACCCCCGGTGCATGGGCTGGCTTAGAAGCGGAAGAAATGGGACAAGGTGAAGCAATTGCTTATAACCTTCGAGAAATGTTCCGCCTAGATAGCCCAATTATTTGTACCGTAATTGGAGAAGGGGGATCTGGCGGCGCACTAGGTATCGGTGTCGGTGATAGACTTTTGATGTTTGAACACTCCGTCTATACCGTAGCTAGCCCTGAAGCTTGTGCAGCTATTTTGTGGAAGGATGCATCGCGTTCTTCACAGGCAGCTGAAGCACTCAAAATTACAGCATGGGATTTAAAAAACTTAGGTATTTTGGATCAGCTACTGGCTGAACCAACTGGCGGAGCTCATGCGAATCCGCTCAAGGCTGCTGAAAGTCTAGAGGCCGCACTATTAGAAACTCTAGAAACATTGCTAGTCATATCACCAGAACAACGAAGGCAAGAACGCTATCGTAAGTTTCGCCAAATTGGTGTATTTACCGAAGCTACCTAAAAAAGAATCTTTTTGACTAAATCTCTACTTGGTCATGTCTCTGAGTGCTACAAACAGTAGTAACAGTTTCAAAAAACAATTTATACTGACCATTTTTTATTCACTCGGCTCTTATGAAAGATTTATGAGACGCTCATAGATTGTTGTTCTAAGGATGTAGTAGCCATCAATCATTGATTTGAGCCCACATCGAAAACTCTCTCATTAAAAACACGACACAATTCTTGTAACATTTGTTAATATTAAATATACGTTTACTGCTTTTACTGCTCTCCATAAACGCTTCTATTGATGAATACTGCTCCTAATCGTCGTGCATTGATTACAGGTGCTAGCACTGGTATTGGTCGTGCTACCGCATTGGCTTTTGCCAAAGCTGGATTTGATGTGGCGTTGGTAAGTCGTTCAGCAGACAAACTGCAGGCTCTTGCAACTGAAATTGGTGAAATCGCATCGGTACAGGCCCATAGCTTTCCGATAGATCTAGGCGTTATTGATCAGGTTCAACCGAACATCACCAGTCTATTGAAGGAATTTGGCTCCGCCGATGTACTAGTTAATAATGCTGGCATGGGATACACAGGTGAACTCAATCAAATGCCATTAGCCGATTGGTGTCAGGTTATCGATCTTAATGTCACCAGTGTCTTTCAATGTATTCAGGCAGTCCTTCCAGGCATGCGTAATAACCGTGGCGGCATGATTATCAACGTGGCATCGATAGCGGCCCGTCAGGCCTTTCCTCAATGGGGTGCCTATGGCGTTAGTAAAGCCGCTGTTGTAGCTTTATCAAAAGCCATTTCTGTAGAAGAAAGGGACCATGGTATTCGGGTAGTGACCATTTTGCCTGGAGCAGTGAATACCCCCCTGTGGGATACCGACACGGTTCAAGCAGACTTTGACCGCTCAGGTATGCTTACTCCTGATTTAGTAGCCAATGCCATTCTACAAACTGCACTTCTACCTCCTGGAGCGGTGGTAGAAGAACTAACCATTATACCCAGCGGAGGAGCCCTGTGATTCCCTAAAGCCCTTCTCATCTAGCTAGCCAAAGCACTTTAGGCTACTTACACCTGCTTAGGCCAAGCAATTTTTGACAGTTATTTGTAAACTCATTCCCCCACACCATGGCTATTTCCACTAACGGCTCCAGCAACAGTGCTCAAACTAACGGTCTGCTCAACAGCAAGTCATTAGAAGCTGTCATACGCCCTGATCGTTCCAAAAAGAAAGGACATGAAGCCCTTCTCCATGAGCCCGCTGCTGATAATGAGAAACTGAAGCAAGCCGTACACACAATGCTGTCAGAGCTTGGTGAAGACCCTGAACGAGAAGGGTTACTTAAAACTCCTAAACGGGTGGCCGAAGCCATGCGTTTTCTCACTCAAGGCTATACTCAATCCTTAGAAACCATTGTCAATAATGCCATCTTTGATGAAGGGCACAACGAGATGGTTTTAGTACGCGATATTAGCTTCTTTAGCCTTTGTGAGCATCATATGCTGCCATTTATGGGTCGGGCTCATGTTGCCTATATACCTAACCAAAAAGTGGTTGGCCTAAGTAAATTAGCTCGTATTGTCGAAATGTATGCTCGCAGACTCCAGGTCCAAGAGCGACTAACACGCCAGGTTGCGGAAGCAATTAGCGAGGTATTAGAGCCACAAGGTGTCGCTATTGTGATGGAAGCAAGCCATATGTGTATGGCAATGCGTGGTGTCCAGAAACCCGGTTCTTGGACCGTCACGAGTGCCATGCTCGGCGTCTTCCAAGATGATCAAAAAACTCGTGAAGAGTTCCTAAGTCTCATCCGTCATCAACCTGCATTCTCTAACTACTAAAGGACCTCAAAACGTTTAATTTACCTTCATACTTAAGACATGCCCTAGATAGAGGCGTTGCATCCAACATCTCTATCTAGGGCATTTATGTCATTATTGGATAAATCTGAAAAAATGACTTGCTAAGACTTTCTCTAAGAAAAGCAACGATATAGTGAGGTGGACATTGGCAGTAGGAATCGACTTCTACCAACGATGTTCTATCGAGCTAATGTTGCCTGAAAAGCAACTGGTCTATGCATCTTCTCTATTGCGATTTATTAGGAGTAAGCGGAACCAATGAGTCCCCTGAATGTTGAAACTGCTGGTGAAATCATTAGCGCTGGTACTGAAACCTTCGAAGCTAGCCATATAGATGTTATTGAAACCGTCATTGCCAGCCTGGATCAGGGAGGCAATGCGATGGTTAGCCGCGATGATGATGGCTATCTTTGGAAATTCATCTACGGTAGCGTAACCGTCTATGTCCAACTTACAGGCATTGGCGAAGAAGACACCTTAACCGTATGGTCTCCATTGTTGAAATTGCCGGTAGCCAATCAAACTGACTTAATGCAAGAACTACTCGCGCTGAACTGTGGAGAAACGTTCGAAGCCTGTTTTGGTATCTCAAATCAGGAGGTTCTGGTGCTAGCCAGTCGTATTTTGGCTGATATCAATCCTGGCGAAATTTCTCGATTGATGACTATCGTTGCTACTATTGCTGACGAAAAAGACGACACTCTCAAGAAAAAATATCCCGCTGCTTAAGTCATGGTGACGACATGGCGATTCATTTCGCCCATAGAAGCCCCAGGACAGACTCAAATGGCTATTGACGAATGGCTGTTAGAACAACATCGTTTGGGGCAAGGTCTCCCATGTCTCAGGTTCTATCAATGGGACCCCATTGCCATTTCATTGGGATATCATCAGCGTCATTATCCAGAACATTGGCAAAACCTGGCATGGCATGGGCAAATCATTGACTTAGTTAGACGACCAAGTGGTGGACGGGCCGTTCTACATCAGGGTGATTTGACATACAGTCTGGTCACCTCAGGCTATCGTGGTCGACGACGAGATGTTTATGCCTATCTCTGCAAATTTTTGATTCAGGGCTGGGATAACTTGGGAATAAGGTTGTGTTTAGGTTCAGATAAACATGGCTATCAGAGTTCTGCCAACTGTTTCGGCTCGTCCACGGCAGCTGATCTGGTCATGAATGATGGATATAAGGTCATCGGTAGTGCTCAGCTCTATCGTGATAGCTGTATTTTGCAGCATGGTTCGATGCGCCTATCTCCAAATCCTGATCTAGTTGAAACTATTTTTGGGACTCCAATTAGCCCACCTCACCCCCTGGTCACTATGCATCCAGCCGATATCATTGCAGCACTTACAGCTGCAGCTCAACATATCTTTGACATAAGTTGGATACATCAACCGCTATCCCATTACGAACAGCAACAGGCGATCGCTAGAGCTAAAACTCTACAAGAATTATGATCCTAAACCTGCCAGCATTCTGAACTACTGGCTAATAGCGGTTGGTTTTTAGGGATGGATGTAGTCTCAAGGAAACAGGGCGTATTTCATCGACCCATTGCAGTAACTGCAGCCTAGTCTTCAATCGTTCAGTGAACCTCGCCAACATACTGGTTAAAGCTATGCTCAGCGTAGGCATTACTGTAGGTAGCCAGTAACTGTAACTAAACGCCACCAGTACCAAACTCCCCCAAACAAATACTATCGTCAGACTGACTAACAGCTGAATTCTCAAACGACGATAGCAAAATCCATATCCCACTAACGAACTCAGCAATGCAAACAAAATCCATACGGGCAAAACAATTGGCTGCAAATGATTTTGGGATAGTAAATTGTTAGCGGCAACAACATGCTGGTAGACCCCTGCAGCTGGTGGATTTTGGTTATATGGAGTCGCCACAACATCTAGACCAACACCTGTAAAACCAATAAAAACAATTTTGTCAGTAAAGATAGTCCCTGGGACCTTGCCAGTCAACACATCAACAAATGAATAACGAGGGGCATGGTGAGCAAACCCAGGCCAGTTTAACCATAAAGGCTGATCAATATCACGCACAGATAACGAGGCATAAACAGATTGTTGTTGGCTATATCGCTGTACAGCCAACATACTCAATGCTAAGGTGCCATTAATCTTGGGTTGATAGGCACGAGTAATCTCATCAACATCACCATGGTTATGAATATGGCCTGTTGCGATCGCACCCTCCACAACCATAGCATTGGGGCCAATAACACCTCGCTGTTCATCCCAAGCTGTCGCCAAAACAACCTCACCGTGTCGATCCATCGCTTTGGCCAAGGCTGCATCATCCTCACTGGATTCAGCAAATAAAATATCAAAGGCAATCACACTAGCCGGCGTCAGCTGCTCTAACAAATCAGTGTAGTAATGACGAGGCCAAGGGAATTGACCAATTGCCGCTAAGCTAGCTTCGTCAATTTCAATCACGGCAACCCGCTCATCCCATGGTTGTTCACCGCGAACAGAAAATAAGGTGCGGTAAACCGTTTGTTCCAAGGACTGTACTATACCCAACCGAGCAGCTAGCAGCGTTACCCCTGCTGCCATGAGTCCGGGAAGCAATCGCCACCCGGATTTATATAGCCAATGTTTCATAAAAAGCTTTCTGAGACCATGGCGCTGTGACGCCACAACGCGCCGCCCTGTCATGTCAACTATGACAATACGTTAGCTGCCACCGTAGTAGGCAACCAATGGACAAATCACTGAAGTTCCCTGAGACACCCCATAGATCGCCTTAGTGCCTTATATCCGTACATTGACAGTCCTTGATAAGCAGTAGGCTTTGCCAGAGAAATGGTACAAATTGCGTAAAACAGTTCTATTTAGACGCAATATGAGGAACTTCATATCAAAAATAACGAAGACAGATATTGGTCCACACCAGTAAACTACTCAGCATTTCTGGCAATGGCAGCTAACTGTAATCCTGAAGGATAAGCACCATCTTCTTTAATACGGTCAATAATCGCTTCTGAAATTGGAAAATTGAGCCGTTTTGCTAATGCTCGTACCACATCTCCTCGGTCAATCGTACCAGCAACAGCATCGGCAGGCGAAAGCACTGTAATCCGACGAAGTTCGTTCTCCTCAAGATCCGTAATCACCTTGGATAAGGGTGTCTCCTCTCGGACATGAGGCACTTCCAATAACGGATGGGCTACCTCTTGCAGAGTCATGGTTTCCCACTGACTACGCTCAATTGAACGTAAATCATCTAAGGAAACCATACCGCGATAGCGACCGTTAGAGGCTGCAAAATAGACGACTGTTTTACCTTCATGTAGGAGCTGATTGTCAGCAAAAGCCCGCAAGGTCATGGTGGCATCGACGACCTTAAACTCACGTACACTGGCATCCCTGGCCTTAAGACTAGCGATCGCATCCTGTAAATCACTAACCCTGTTATAAGCCCCTGCATTGCGAACAGCAAACCATCCGAGTAGTGCTAACCACAACAACTCAAATCTTTGTGTGGTCAGGTATGCATAAATACCAATCGTAATCGCCATCCACCCTAATAATTGCCCCACTCGGGCCGCCCAGCGCACACCTTGAGCTCGACTACCCGTCATTTTCCAGACAGCGGCCTTGAGCACTTGTCCACCGTCTAAGGGTAATCCCGGAATCAAGTTAAAGAGGGTCAGGACCAGATTAATGCGAGCAATCGTAACTACAACTAGGGCGGCAACCGTCTGAGTAGGCAGTACTAGGGATATCAAGGTCAGCAGCAAAAATAAGAAAAAACTAACTAGGGGTCCTGCGATCGCAACCTGAAACGCTTGGCCTGGAGTTTTTGACTCCTTATCAATAGAGGCAATCCCACCAAACAAAAATAAGGTAATCGAGTTAACCTGAATCCCTTGCCGCCTTGCCACTAAGCTATGCCCCAACTCATGCAGCAGCACAGAACCAAACAAGAGTAATGCCATCACTAAGCCCACCACCGCTGCCACCGGAAAGGGGAATCCATCGCCCAGAAGATCGCTGCCATAGGCAAATGTCATCAAGAGGACAATAAAGAACCAAGAATTATCAACGAATAGAGGGATGCCGAAAATCGCGCCAACGCGCCAACCGGATTGCATAGTGATATACCTTTGATATGCCTAGGAAGACTAGGAACAGGATGATTAAAATGGTCCTACTAAAACCACGCTTACATCTAGAACTGTAAGTTTTCGTCAGGAAAAATCCAGACGCATAATGCAATTTAAACTACAAACCAAATCAATTTTAAGAACTGCCTTCATTCTAATGACGGGTTTTCCCAATGGCGTTACTAGATTTCCGAATCTTTTTGAATTGAATCATTATCCATGCGCGTAAAAATCTGTGGTCTAACTCAAATGGACCAAGCAATAGCGATCTCAACCATGGGAGCATCAGTTTTAGGCTTTATTTGCGTCAAGCAATCTCCACGCTACATTGCTCCTGAAACAATCAGCACAATTACTGAGGCACTACCCCCCATTGATTGTTTTGGAGTTTTTGCCAATGCTGCCCTAGCGAAAATTCAGCACACTGTAGTCACCGGAAAGCTTAGCGGCGTACAGCTTCACGGGCAAGAATCACCCACTTTTTGTCAGGAAATCCGCACAGCTCTACCCAATGTGGAGCTGATTAAAGCGATGCGTATTCGACAGCTCCAAGACCTAAGCCAGGTTCAAGACTATGCGCCTTACGTTGATACCTTCTTACTTGATGCCTATCACCCTAAGCAGTTAGGTGGCACTGGACATACTCTGGACTGGAAAGCTTTACAAACATTCAGACCTGAAAAACCATGGTTCTTAGCTGGCGGTCTACGTCCCGACAATATCAAACAAGCCCTCTCCTTACTATCTCCCGATGGTATTGATCTCTCCAGCGGTGTAGAAAATACTCCTGGGGATAAGAATTTAGACAAAGTGGCTCAGCTTCTAAGAAACGTAAAAATAGCAACTGCGTCCAAGAGCGCAAAATAATATAAATAAATGGTTATAGCCTACCTAGTTAGCCGATTCCACGACTCAAATCGCATTCCAGGCTAGACACAAAGATGTATGTAACAAAATATCTCTGACCCTAAACCTTGATTACAGAATGTCCTATTTGCTTCATATAGCATCATTACTGGTGATAGCTTGAGCTTAATTGTCCATGCTTGTTTTCCTTAGTTGCGCCCTATGTACAATACCCAGAAAGATTGGTTAGGTGCATTTTTGATTGCTGCACTTGGTGCAGCAATCATTACTTCATTTGCTGTTAGCCAAGGTCAAAACCCCGTTATCGGCCTGGGTATTACGGCCTTTGCGTCTGTTGCCGCTGTGATACTTGATCACTTCTGCTAGCTAAAGGGAAGACATGATTTCCTTGTTCCAGCGATTACTCCTGTCCAGCCAGCAAGTTTATACTGCTGGCTTTTTTAATCCATCCACGCGTTCACTAGGCACCGATTAGGACAACATCGCCTTTTATCGGCATTGCATCGACCCATTAAACAGTCCTCCCTTCAAAATACCCAACCTCAATGTAATGGCGAGTTGCGGCCTCTAGGTTATTACCAAAAACAGCCTGAAGGTCACTATACTTGCTGAGATAAGCAGCCTCATCAAACAAATCGGCAGAACGCCCCTCACCTACGCCCATAGTGATATAGTGCTCGGCTCCCAAATCCAGGTTGTAGCCCAACGTTGTAATCAAATCACTATAAGAAGCAATATAATCATCTGCCTGAAAAGTAACTGTTCGACCTTCGTTATAGCCGTCTTGCAGATAATGATTACGACCAGCTGCGAAGTCATCACCAAAAGCGGCAATTAGATCGTTATAAGACGCAATATAAGCTCTCGCATCAAAACCTAACAAGGGGTCACGACCTTCACTAAAACCACTTTCAATGTAGTGACGGGTAGCCGCTTTCAGATCACTCCCAAAGGCATTTTGCAA
Organism: Leptothoe spongobia TAU-MAC 1115; assembly: GCF_018739885.1. Taxonomy (GTDB): domain Bacteria; phylum Cyanobacteriota; class Cyanobacteriia; order Phormidesmidales; family Phormidesmidaceae; genus Leptothoe; species Leptothoe spongobia. Next base: position 135,986 of record NZ_JADOES010000003.1, read on the forward strand.
ATCCTGGTATGCCGCTAAATACAGCTCAGGGATAAATAAATTAGCAGATCGGCCTTCTCTAAAGCCTTGACTAATAAAGTGATTCGTCGCTGCTTCTGGGTTATATCCCAAGTTGATAATCAAATCACTATAAGAAGCAATATAGATATCTTCTTCAAATAGATCAATTTGTCGTCCTTCTTGAAACCCTGATGTTAAATAATGAGATTTCCCTGCCTCCAGATTGTTGCCTAAAGCAGTAATTAAGTCCCCATAAGATGCAATGTAATCGTTGTAAAGATCTGGAGTCAGAGAAGTTTGTAAAGATAATACTTGCACTTCTCCAAGAGTGAATTGGGCGTGGCCTTGATCAGTATTGTCACCAAGAAAAAGAAAGTTGGGAGTTTGGTAGGGGTTAGCAGAGGCAGGAAGAGCAGGGCTACTCGTGGTCGGATCAAAATTGTAGTCCCGTGTATTTCCCGAAAGAATCTCCACACCATTGGCAGCCAAGGAATAAGTATTGCCAGAGATACTCAACCAATAGGTTTTTCGAATACTGAAGTCAAGTGAAGTTGCACTAGAGGTTTCGGCTTCTGTGAAATTAGCGGATTGCGCAAACGCACGGTCTGCACCGTCTGTCTTGAAGCCAATTTCAACTTCTTTGGAGACGTCATCACTGACCAAAACCACGCTAAAACCGGCGCGATTAGATTCACTTACTTCATTCAAAATTGCAAGGTCAAAGGCAATGGTAAACCCATCTCCCGAATCCAACGTGGGAAAGTTGTTATTGACAGTCTGAAAATTCAGCGATCCTTCAATATCGTTAAAGTCAATATTGTCAAAATCAACAGTGTAATTAGTAAAACCTGCATAACCCGTATTAGCAGTAGCGCTCAGGGTTCTTCCGGTAGGGATTAGGGTACTGCCACCACTGGCGAAGTAAATAACTGGGTTATATCCTGGAATACCGTTAAAAACAGTGCCATCAGAGTTGAAGGTCGTTCCGTTACTATCGGATATAGCTGCATCCAAAAGATTAGGAATTGGCGTGAAAACATCAGTTGCAGCCAAGGAAGGTGGTGATGGATAAGCCGGGAATACGGGTAATTGACCGTAAGCAAAATAACCCAACGCCAAAATATCTGGATCTATAGTTGGAGCGTATAAAGTTGTCACCATAAGTGGGTTACTCCTAATTAATAGTGAGAAATCAAAAAAATATAGCTACAGTAGCATCGATCCTTTGTAGATTCAGTCGCCACCCACAGAGTCTATGTTCCGAATAGTCGCAACAAAGCTGAATCTTTAGTTTGTTGGAGACGTCATCTTCAAGATTGGCGAGAGCGATATAGAAGTGTGATCAAAAAAGTCGGTGATGTTTAACATCACCGACTCCAAAGTTTGAAAAAATCAATTGTGTTGTTGAGATCTTGGTAACTAGACGTTAGTTCAGCGCCTCTAAATAATCACGAATGCGATTACGACGCTTAGGTTGACGCAGCTTTTGCAAAGCCTTGGACTCAATTTGGCGAACTCGTTCACGCGATAGCTCAAGGGTACGACCAATTTCAGCTAAGGAGTAGGGGACACCATCGCCTAAACCAAAGCGTAGGCGAATGACTTCTTGCTCACGGGTCGTCAGGTCAGCTAGCAGTTGGTGCAAATCACGACGCAGAGCATCGCGTACAGCCAATTCCTCAGGAGATAGAGCATCGGTCTCTAAAAGATCACCGAGTTCTGTATCACGCTCTTTACCGACCTTTGTTTCTAGAGAAATTGACCGGGGTACCTTAAGCAATACTTCACGCACCTGGGGAGCGGTCATTTTTAACTCACGGGCAATATCCTCTACAGTGGCTGTACGCCCCTTAGTCTGGGAAATTTTGCGCTGAGCCTTTTTAATTTTATTGAGCTTTTCAGTAATGTGGACGGGTAGACGAATCGTGCGGCTCTGGGTTGCGATCGCACGGGTAATGCCCTGACGAATCCACCAATAAGCATAGGTGCTAAAGCGATAACCCTTGGTCGGGTCAAACTTCTCAACCGCGCGCTCTAGCCCTAAAGTCCCTTCTTGAATAAGGTCCAGTAGTTCTAGACCACGGTTTTGATACTTCTTAGCTACCGACACCACTAAGCGCAGGTTAGCCTTGATCATATGCTCTTTTGCCCGCACGCCTTCGGTACAGGCTTTATCCAACTCCTGGGTGGAGAGTCCTACCAACTCAGCCCACTGACGCTTGCCCGCTTGCAGCGTCGGCTTAAGATCGACGGCTTGAATATCACACTTTTCCGCTAAGCGTTCAAGGGAGGGGCGATGCCCCAACTGAGCCGCCATGCGATCGCGAGTCTCCAAAAGCAACACATAGGTCGCAAGAATCCCTTCTTGCTCCTCAGCTGCCTGTTTGCGCTGATCTAAAAGACGCATATAGCTCTGAACTAGCTGAGCCTCCGCGACCTCTTCATCTCTTTCTAGGAGACGAACACGACCAATTTCTTGTAGATAAAGACGAACCAAATCGGTTGTACGACGCCCAGCGGCAACCGCCAATTTATCAACGTCTAAGGTTTCTACAGTGCCATCATCATCTTTTGATAGCAGCATTTTAATATCAGTATCACTAGGCTCTTCCTTTACAGAATCAGCTGTAGCGATTGCAACAGAGCTGGGGGCTGCCAAATCAGCATCTGCAGTGGGTTGATAAGACGTTGCATCCATAACCATGGGCGGTGTAACTTTAATAACAGTCAAGGCCGTCTAGCCCTCGTAGATGTAGTGTGCCCGTGCTAAGAGAACGGGGAACAATCTGCAAGATTAGGGGTTTGCTTCCAATTACAAGCCTTTTGAGCTAGACTGACGCACCCATACTTAGCGTAGAGTGGCATTGTCAAAGACCAAGTGACTCACATCAGAGTGATATAAGGATCTACATCACTAAACAAACCCATTCCGAGTGGACGCATCATATTAAACTGCGCCGAGGGCCATATCTAACTAAATATCAACCACTATCGATCACCCTAATCAGGATTAGTCCAGGTTTTTCAGTGGCACAGCTTTTCAGGAAATGTCCTGATGCATTCATACCTTAGAACATACGCTTCGCTCTGCCTTACAGTGTTTCCAGAAAGCCCTGGAAGTCTAGGTCTCAGGGAAAACCCTCTACAAATTTCATGGGAGCTTCATCACGTATAGCGCATTTGTTACGTTTGCTTTACGTACGGCCAGTTAGACTAGCTGCCCCTCGACCAACAAAAATGATTAGCTTTCATCAATAACAGCTTTACGATCAAGCAATAAGAGTTCACGCAGCTGATCTGTATCTAGCTCCGTCAACCATTGCTCACCGGCTCCGACCACTTGCTCTGCCAACGCCTTTTTGTTCTCAATCATGTCGTTGATGCGTTCCTCCAAGGTACCGCTACAGACAAACTTGTGTACTTGCACATTACGGGTTTGGCCAATACGAAACGCCCGGTCTGTAGCCTGATTTTCTACCGCAGGGTTCCACCAACGATCAAAGTGAAAGACATGGTTTGCACGGGTTAGGTTCAGACCTACACCTCCAGCCTTAAGGGAAAGGATAAATAATTTGGGTCCGTTAGGATCTTGCTGGAATCGATCCACCATCGCTTCACGAGCAGGCTGAGAAGTACTGCCATATAAAAACAGAGCGTCTTCTCCTAAATGCTCTTTTAAATGCTCCTGCAGCAATTTACCCCACTCAGCAAACTGGGTAAAAATCAGAGCTCGATCACCTTCTGAAATAACTTCTTCAAGCATTTCATTGAGACGCTGGAGCTTTGCAGAACGACGCTGTTTGCCTAAAGACTCCTGCTTGAGATACTGGGCCGGATGATTGCAAATTTGCTTGAGTTTAACTAATAAGCCAAGAATCATCCCACGTCGTTTGACACCATCAGCCTCATCAATATCTGCCAAAGCTCCATCCACTGCCTTTTGATAAAGGCGTGCCTGTTCTGCAGACAAACCACAAAAAACCGTCATTTCCTGCTTATCAGGCAGATCTTGAATAATGCTGCGATCAGTCTTGAGCCGCCTTAAAATAAAAGGCTGCACCAGCCCCCGCAGAGTGCGCAATGAATCAGTATCTCCATAACGTTCAATGGGTGTAGCAAATCGTCGCTGAAAGAAATTTTTAGGTCCCAAATAGTTTGGATTCAAGAAATCCATAATGGACCACAATTCGGCTAATCGGTTCTCCACAGGAGTACCGGTCAAAGCAATTCGAAAATCACTTTCTAGCTCCCGCACAGCCTTGGATTGTTTAGCATCAGAGTTCTTAATATTCTGAGCCTCGTCCAACACCAATCCTTGCCATTTGATACGCTTCAGTTCTTTAAGATCTCGATATACCAGGGTGTAACTAGTAATCACAAGGTTTGTTTTTTGGGCCTGCTTAACAAAGGCAGATCCTTTAGGTCGCTTATCACCGTGATAAATCAGAGTCGTTAACTCTGGGCCAAATTTATTCACTTCCCGCTGCCAGTTACTCAATACCGATGTTGGACAGGCAAGCAAAATTGGTTTCGCTAAAATATCCTCTTGCTTGAGATTGAGCAAAAATGCAATGAGCTGGATAGTTTTACCTAAACCCATGTCATCGGCCAGACAAGCCCCTAATCCCCACTGCTCTAAAAATGACAGCCATGAAACTCCTCTAGCTTGATATGGCCGAAGCTTACCCTTAAATCCATCGGGTTCCTCTATCTCTTCAAGACTCTGATTACCTGTGGTTAGTGTAGTAATCAATTCCTCTAACTTTCCTGAGGCTTGGAATGCAACGACAGGCAACTTATCAATCAGCTGGCCATCTCCACTACTAATGCGTAGGACTTCTTCGACCGATAGCTTATTTTTAGTTTGACGGCTATTAAAGAATGACTGGGCCGCTTTTACATCCTGTGGCCGCAGCTCTATCCATTGACCATTAACTTCTACCAGAGGTGTCTGCTGAGCAATCAACTGCTCAAATTCGCTTTGACTAACATTCTGCCCACCAATGGATAGCTCCCACTCGAAGTTGAGCAGGCTTTGTAAGCCCAGACGCTGCTGCTTGCGTGGGGGAGCCATCGCCTTAACATTTAAACCTAAACGACTGGCACTACCTTTTGTCGGATCGACCAGATTTTCAGGCAAGGTAACGCCAAAACCGTTATCCTGCAGGCGGCTTGCAGTCGCCTTAATAAATTCGAAGGCTTGAATCGGATCCAGAGTACAGACACTGGGACTAGGGCGATCTAGGGTGTGCTTAATCGGCTCACAAAGACGAGCAGCCCGTCCTAACCCTGCTAATAATTTTTCTTGGGGAGCCTCAATGGTACGCCCGCGATAGTCAAGTTGATCAACAGGGTGCTGCCAAATCGTCTGAGCAGCAAGGCAGAAACTCGGATCGTCCGAAGCTTCTAAGCCATAGTGCAATAACCAATTTAAATCACCGCTAGGTGGAGGCGTTAGGCGAAAACCCACATATAAAGCGTCAAGTACATCAACAGTTAGATTTTGTAATGGTGCGGTCCAAGTATTGAGTGCCTCATTCAAACGAACTAATCCAACTGGGGTGGATTCAAAACGCTTTTTCTTATCCTTGGTCAGGGCTGCTATCCACTCCCGGAGGGGCAAATCTTTACTGAGAGGTGCCGTAGCTGGCAATGGCTGAGCCTGAGCCATATCACGCACTTTGGCTGACACAACGGCCGCCAAAAAGTCTTGGAGCAAAGGGGATGAGGCAGTAGGAAATTCAATCGCTACTGGCATATCTGGCTGCTCTGCAGCTTTAGATTTAGATTTAGCTGCTTTAGATTTAGTAGTCTTGGATTTAGTGGCTTTAGATTTGGCAGTTTTAGTAGCGACAACAGACTTATGTGTCTGTGGACTGGAGGTCTGATAGAGACGGCAAACCAGGGGCATACGGTCAGAAAATTGACGTAATCGGGCTTGATCTGTAGCACTGTTCAGTAACAATTTCCAGGCTGCGATCGCACCACTCCCATCAGCACTCACCGTTGGCACAAACTTGCCTCGCGCCATCAAATCCAAACTCCAGCGAGCCATGTGAGACCAATATCGCAAATCACCACCCACCCAACTAGTGTCTGCCCCCAAAGGCAACCCTGTCAGAAGTTGCAGTGCCGACGCTGTCGGTAACATCACCCCAGATACATGCCATGGATAAAGCAAAGCATCAGTTCCCTGAAGCTGGCCAGACAGATGTGGATAAAAAACCCGCTCATCCTCTAAGACAGTCGGCAATGCCAGAATATGACCATACCAACGAGACTGGAATCTCTCCGCCAAAAGACTCAAATCCCATTGATCCCCCGAGGTAACCAGTGATTGAAACTCATCAGCACTTAAACAATAAGGATGAGAAGCCACACCAGAGTCATCGATCCCTCCCTCCTCAAGCCGACGCCATGTTTCAGCCCAAACAAAAAAGCGCTGTTTTGCCGGGAGCCAACTTCCATGGAGAATCGCCATAATCAATGCTGCCTTCAGTACCGTCCAAAATCCAGATCACCAGGATTCAGAGAACATAGATCTGGAAAAACTCCATCTACATCTCATATTTTTCATAGGCCGCAACAATTCGCTGCACCAAGGGATGGCGCACAACATCGGCCTTCGTCAACTCTGAGAACGCAATACCATCAACCCCCTTGAGCACCTTCACAGCCATGGACAAGCCAGAATGCTGCCCAGTGAGCAAATCCGTTTGCGTAATATCACCAGTCACAACCATTCGCGACTTATGCCCCAATCTTGTCAACACCATCTTCATTTGTGCAGGCGTCGTATTTTGAGCTTCATCCAAAATCACAAATGCATTACTTAGCGTACGACCACGCATATATGCGAGCGGAGCAACTTCAATAATGCCGCGCTCCATCAGACCGGGGATCCGTTCTGGGTCGATTAATTCATGTAATGCATCATACAAAGGACGTAAATAGGGATCGACTTTTTGTTGCAAGTCACCTGGCAAAAATCCTAAACGTTCGCCCGCTTCAACAGCAGGTCGAGTTAGTATCAACCGCTCATACTGCTGCTCAAGAATTGCTTGAACAGCTACCATCGCCGCCAAAAACGTCTTACCCGTACCCGCAGGCCCAGTACAAAAAATCAGATCCCGAGTCCGCAACGCACTAACATACTTACGCTGACGAAAGGTCTTGGCGCGAATAGTCTCCCCTCGACGCGTACGTGCAATCACATCCCCATGGAGCTGCCCCAAATCATCTTCTCGGTGGGTATCCAAGGCATGAATAGCAGTCATCACATCAGCCACAGAGACAGACTGCCCCTGAGACCAAATAGACTTAAGCGAAGTCACCAGATGAGTAGAACGCTCTACCTGATGCGGCGTACCAGATATCAAAAGCTCAGTACCACGCATAACCAGCTTGGCACCAGTCTGCTGGGATAGCCGTTTGATAGCATCTTCCTGATAACCGGCCATCGCCATCGCCTGCTCAGCCGAACCAAATTCAAATTTGAAGGCACCTTCCATACAACAGACTAACCCTGCCATCACAGATATCTAGCACCCAACAGCCTAGTATCTGGACTTATGCACCTATTTATAGAACGTTGTCAAGCCACTAAATTCGACGAACTATGAATTTTAATTTGAATGATTGCGCCTCGGTGGCCTTCCAGGCCCAGGTCGGCCACCGCTACGCCTGGGTCGGCCAGGGCCTCCACGACCACCACGGGACCGCGAACGATCCGAGCCATCACCTGAGTCTTGAGAGGATTCACCATAGACATCGAGATGCACCGCACAGCCATGCAGCGCTCCCGTTGCTTTCAATACCTTACGAATGGCTTGAATATTCCGACCACCACGCCCAAAAACTCGCCCCTTATCCTCACCATCAAAGGCAACTCGAATCCATAATCGCTGACCATTCGAGAGCGGTTCAAAATCCAAACGCAACGCCTCAGGAGACTCCAAAAACGGAGTTAGCAAAAATCGAACCAGAGCTTCAAAATCAGGCACATTCGTCACCTTTAAAATCCAGCAGCAATCAATAATAGGAGAGATGCTACTTGAAAGAACTTAAATTAAGCAGACAAGCTGCCTAATCAAAGCCTCCCAGCGCAACAGACGAGATCAAAACTACGTCCCTTAAACTAAGCCTTCAGCTGTTCATAAACATTAGCCTTTTGAAGGATATGCTGCACGGTTTTCGTAGGTTGCGCGCCTTCCTTGAGACGTTTCACAATAGCGGGCACATCTAAACGAGTCTCATCAGTCCGGGGGTTATAAAAACCTAACTCCTCTAGTGGGCGACCATCACGGCGATCTCGGCTATTCATAGCCACAATCCGATAGCTCACCTCACGCTTTTTGCCGTAACGTTTCAGTCGCAGTTTGATCATAATTTTTGTTGAAATGGTCTATCCAATGCTTTTCTACTGACATCACACCTAATATCATCCAGGACCCCAGCTAAAACTTTTCTAAGCATCGCCGACACCTGTGAAATAGGCAATCCATATCTAGAGCAACTAATTCTATCACTCCTTAGAAGTATTAGCACTGGAGCATTGAATCAATGCTCCAGTGCTAATAAACCGCAGTGAATGGCTACAAGGACTAGCGTCAAAAGTTGTCGTTGTGGCGACCTCAAATATTAAGTCGTTGCAACGCCATTAATCTTCATGATCATCAAATGGATCAGCAAGCTGCTTGGAAGGTGGACCAAATGCTGTGTAAATAGCGAGACCGGTAAACGCTATGACAATAGCGCCGACTGAAATAATAAGAACTGTTGCAGAATCCATAGGATCTTTTCAGGCTTAGAGGATGTAAAATCTATGATATTACAGATTATAAAGTGACCTTAAGGTACATACGCCCATGGCACAGCAAACTCGGTTGGGAAACCTGCTTAAACCTCTGAACTCTGAATACGGTAAAGTTACCCCTGGCTGGGGTACTACTCCACTAATGGGAGTATTCATGGCACTTTTCCTTGTTTTTCTACTGATCATTCTCCAGCTTTACAACAGCTCTATTCAAATCCAGGGAGTTGATGTTAATTGGCGCGGCCTGAGTTTCTAGGCAATTACTTATCAACATAATGAGTTGCTATCCAGTGAAGATAGCTAGCTCAACCCGTTGTGAACTTGACAACTAACTGGAGGGGATGGACACCTAGTTCATCCCCTTTGCTAGTTATTTAACTATGGCCTAGTATGCAAGTTCTTTAAGATATCGATAGCTAACATCCATGGGAGATTTACCGGTATGAATATTTTTGGCATTGGTCTGCCAGAGATGGCCCTGATTATGATGGTGGCTTTACTGGTATTTGGCCCCAAGAAGTTACCTGAAATTGGTCGTAGCCTTGGCAAAGCCATCAAGGGCTTTCAAGATGCCTCCAAGGAATTCGAAGACGAATTTAAGAAGGAAGCTGCCCGAATCGAAAAAACAGTGACAGAACCGATAAAAGCAACGTTAGAAACACCAGAACCTAAGGCTCTCAAGCCGGATGCTGAGGTTACTGATAAGAGCCAAACAGAAACTGAAACAGCTAGTGCGACTACAGAAGAAACATCGTAGTAACGTAACTAGCAAACTTGAAGCAGTAGACTTGTGATTACAGACGCTGACTCTCCACAAACGCCAAAACTACTGGTTGGACTGGGTAATCCTGGACAAAAGTATGATCGAACGCGTCACAATATTGGCTTTGAAGTGATCGATGCTCTTGCCAAAGCTTGGTCCATTCCAATGTCTAACAACAAACGATTCCAAGGCATTACTGGGGAAAGTCGTACAGCAGCCGGTAATCGTTTAATCTTGCTCAAGCCTACGACCTACATGAATCGTTCTGGGCAATCAATACGCGCCATTGTTGATTGGTATAAATTATCGCCAAGTGATGTACTCGTCATTTATGACGATATGGACCTGCCCATTGGCAAATTGCGCCTGCGGCTATCAGGTTCAGCTGGTGGACATAATGGAATGAAATCGATCATTTCTCACTTGGGGACTCAGATTTTCCCTCGTTTGAGATTGGGGATTAGTCGGTCAGACAATCCAGAAACTCAATCGAATCGAACCGTTGTAAACCATGTCCTTGGCAAATTTGCGCCAGATGAACGTAAAGTCATTGATGCTGCTATCCAGCTTGCAGAAGAAGCTGTGGAGTTTAGCCTGAGCAAAGGCATAGAGAGGGCCATGAGTCTTTACAATGGGCGAGAAGCTGCAGCATAGATTTTTCACTACAAAGTTCATCTGTAGCTAACAATAATTTTCAAACTATCCACATCCAGTCATCCATCTAGTTTGACCTATGCCTAACCAAGTGATGTATCTAGATGTAGGTTTCTTCAAACATAAGATTACAAGTACTATTGTATTGCTGTGATGAGTCGTGGCTAAGGTAAAAGAAAAACAGGTCGCCCCGAAGGTATTAGTTATTCTTAACGGTAAGGGTGGAGTAGGAAAAACAACCACTGCCGTTAATTTGGCTGCAATTTTTGCAGAAGATCGGCGAGTTTTACTACTAGATAGCGATATCCAGAGGTCTGCCACCTGGTGGCTGGAACGAATACATCAAGCCTTTGACTTTTCCCATGAGACAGATATCACAATGTTGAAGCGGCTCAAAGCCCTTGAAGATTACGAGCTTATTGTGGTTGATACCCCCCCAGCGCTACACTCTAAGTCCTTAGGGGCTGTGTTAACAGTGGCAGACTATTTGCTACTACCTACCCCCCCAGCTCCGATGGATGTCACGGCTTTAATCACCACCGTCAAAACCATCGTTCAACCCTCTGGGGTTTTTCATCGGGTATTGCTGACAAAGGTTGATTCCCGTAGTTTAAAAGAAGCGCAAGAAGCTCAAACCATGCTGGAGAAGTTGGATATTTCGGCTTTTCAAACGTACATACGAAACTACAAGGCCCACGAAAGAGCTGCCATGGAAGGTTGCGCTATCAGTCAATGGAAGGGGCCCAACGCTCAAGAAGCGCAGGCCGACTATTACAGAGTTGCCGCTGAAGTCCTAAGGGACTGGAAAAGACTATGACTAAAAAACGCATCGCCGACCTACTCAAAGAAGAAGTCGAGAAAACCAACGAAACCGAGCAAACTCCAGCAAAAATCGCATCACAGACTCAGTCAGACTCTGAGTCGCCTAGCGCCACTGAGCAGAAATCCACTGAAACAGCCCGAACAAAAAAGCGCACTAGTAAAACCGTTGCTACTACTGCTACAGCTAAAAAAGCGGCGGTAAATAGCAGTACTAAAGCCCTCGAGAAAAAGTTGGCAGAATTAGAAACCGCTCTCAAAAAAGCTCAAACACAAATTACTGGACTGCAGGAAGATATAGAAACTCATCAAACCAGAATCTTTGAACTTAAAGATGAGTTATCCGCATCGCAAAAAGCTACCGCCGATAAGGTAGAAGAGTTAACTAAAGCTACAGCAGAACTAGAAACTGCCAAAGACACCATCCGTAAAATCACAGCAGCCCAAGCGGAAGCAGCAGAAAAGACAGAAGAGCCCAAGCAGCAAGTAATCCATGGTGCAGATCTAGCAACAAATCGTAATACGCTCAGTCTACGTAACCGCCCCAGAAGCTATAAAACCATTCCTGAATATGCCATTCAACGCGGTGAGCACAATAGCATGCTGTCTGACGATGATATTGGTTGGGTTGATTAGGAACACCAATACTATTGATGTCTCTTACAGTTTTATGCGGCCAAACCTAAAAAGTATATTTGTCTGTACTGGGTTGAGCTAAACCACGTCCAACTTGAAACCTGTAGTTTCTCCCACGGTAAAACGACCGTCCTGGACGTGGACAAGGTTTAATACATAGGCCCTGCTATCCATCAACTCATATATTCTCATGGCGTTTCTTTACAGTTGAATAACGAGTTGACTTCCAGTCATCTATATCCATTAATCTGACAGAAATTTTGAGAGGTATAGTGATGGACGTGAGAGCCGCTGTTGCACATCAGGCTGGGCAACCTCTAACGATAGAAAAGCTCACCCTAGATGGACCAAGGACAGGTGAGGTATTAGTCGAGATAAAAGCGACAGGCATATGTCATACAGACGCTTATACTCTCTCGGGGAAAGATCCAGAAGGCTTATTTCCAGCGGTTTTGGGGCATGAAGGGGCCGGAGTCGTTGTGGAAGTGGGAGCCGATGTCAAAAGCCTGCGGCCAGGTGATCATGTCATCCCTCTATATGTGCCTGAATGTCGTGCTTGTGAGTATTGTTTAAGCGGCAAAACAAATCTATGTCAGTCTATTCGTAGCACCCAGGGACGTGGGCTGATGCCGGATGGGACTAGTCGTTTTCGGTTAAATAACAAACCTATCTATCACTACATGGGTACGTCGACGTTCGCTAACTATACTGTCGTGCCTGAAATATCCCTAGCCAAGATTCGTGAAGACGCTCCCTTCGATAAGGTGTGCTATGTCGGCTGTGGCGTGACCACCGGCATCGGAGCAGTCATTAATACGGCGAAGGTAGAACCAGGTGCCAACGTCATTGTGTTTGGTCTAGGAGGCATTGGCCTGAATGTCATTCAGGGTTGCCGCTTAGTAGGAGCAGACATGATTGTGGGCGTCGATATTAATCCTGGGAAAAAAGCCCTAGCAGAAAAATTTGGGATGACTCACTTTGTGAATCCTCAGGAAATTGGAGAAGAGCTCGTTCCTTATCTTGTGGAGTTAACTAAGGGAGGCGCTGACTATAGCTTTGAATGTATTGGCAATGTACAGGTAATGCGTCAAGCATTAGAATGCTGCCACAAGGGCTGGGGTGAAAGCATTATTATTGGCGTAGCCGCATCAGGACAAGAAATTTCTACTCGTCCCTTTCAATTAGTTACAGGAAGAGTTTGGAAAGGCACTGCATTTGGTGGAGCGAAAGGGCGTACTGATGTTCCCAAAATTGTAGATTGGTATATGGATGGGAAAATCAATATTGATGACTTGATAACCCATACATTTTCCCTGGAAGACATCAACGAAGCCTTTGACGTTATGCACGCAGGTAAGTCGATTCGTAGCGTAGTCACGTTTGATTAGCGTAGCTGTATACATCCCTTTAATAAATAAAGGGTGAGCCCAATAAGATTGGCATGACCCAGAATATATACTTAGCCAGCGTCTAGATTTGATTAGTGGCAAACGTATTGCACTGTTCAATGTCACCAGTGGCTAACCCTTGCTTAAACCAACGCATACGTTGGGCAGAGCTACCATGGGTAAAGGATTCAGGCACCACAAAACCACGGGATTGTTCCTGAAGGCGGTCATCACCAATTTGACTAGCCGCATTCAGAGCTTCTTCAATATCACCACGCTCTAGGATATCGCGAGCTTTATCAGCACGGTTTGCCCACACGCCAGCAAAACAATCTGCCTGCAGTTCTAAACGTACCGAAAGCTGGTTAGCTTCGGCCTTGCTGGCACGGCTTTGCAGCTGTCGTACCTCATTGGATATACCCAAGATATTCTGCACATGGTGACCGACTTCATGAGCCACAACATATGCTTGGGCAAAATCGCCCGGTGCCTGATGGCGACTCTTTAGATCACGATAAAAACTCAGGTCTATGTAGACTTTTTGATCAGCTGGACAGTAAAAAGGCCCCATGGCAGATTGAGCTGCACCACAAGCAGACTGCACTGCACCAGAAAACAACACTAAAGTAGGCTCCTGGTATTGCTGGCCAATTTCTTCTCGAAAAATCTGATGCCACGTATCCTCGGTATCAGCCAATACAACAGACGTAAAATCAGCGAGCTGATCCTCAGCAGGAGATGTTTGACCTTGTTGGGTAGGAGCCTGAGATGTTGGAGCAACTACCTGGTCTAAAATAGGTCCCGGATCTCCAGTGATCAGAGTGACAACCACTGCCAGAACTAAAGCACCTAAACCACCACCACCGACAACAAGGGAACTGTTGCCACCACGGCGGTCATCAATATTACTACTACGCCGCCCCGTTTTCTTCATAGCTGCCCCTTACTGATGTCGTCTCAGGTTAAATTGTAATAGCCGGATGATGAATACTCCGTACTTACCCGGAATATACCATTGCCGCCTATGGCAGTAATGCAAACAAAGGAATCTCTTAGCATTCGGTAGCTTATTTTTGCTCGGAAGCGCGCTTCGTCAGGGCGGAAATATAGCGATCGATCCGATGATCTTGCAAGCTACCTGAAATAATCCGCCAGCTAGCCATAGACCCAAGCCTAATGCGCGTGTTGACATGTCGATACCTTTGCCAACGACGGGGCAAGCCGCTGACGACATCATTGCCATTGACAAACCGCCAGGAATTAAGGACACGGCGATTATAGGACTCTGCAAACGCCTTGTTACCCACACGCGGAGCCCCAAAGGTATAGACCTCAACTGAGATTTTTGGGGAAAAATTGTACTGCAAATCTACGGCACACAGTTTTGCCAAAGCTCCCCCCAAACTATGGCCCGTCATTACCCAGCGAGTCATTACGCTTTTCTGAACAACGGCATGGATTTCAGAACGAGCCGCAAGATAAGCCTTGGTAAAACCTGAGTGTATCTTGACACCAGATCTCGAAGCTTCATAAACATCTGGATAGTCTAGCTGCCTATCATCCAGAACCGCATCTGTTACGGCAGACCAGCGCGAAAAATCTAAATTAGTCAGCCAGTCTCGATCAGCATCACTGCCTCGAAAAACCACGTATCCACATTGAGTATCAGGATCTTCTAATAAAGCGACCTGTGTATCAGTGCGCTGGATATCAAACAGTTTTGGCGTAAGGCTAGGACGCATACTGAAGCGAAGCTCATCCGTGAAGGCTCTGTAGACCTCGTTAGATAGATGGGCACAACGTAAAGCAATCTCGTAGTCTAGTTCCATCAATTAAGTGCTTACCCCTATATCAGACCCTATGGGATAAGTGTGTCGTAGAGATCGGCTATCTCTACTAGTAAGTGATAAAAATTAAGCCTTAGCAGCAATATCCCAAACCACTGACTTCAAAGTTAGCCACTCTGTATTCGCTAACTGCAACAGTGCGGATACATACCCCAGATTGTCTATTGCACCCTATAGTGCTCATCAATATGCTGACTTAGAGGGTGATTAGCTTGTTTAAGCACTTACCAAGGGAGAAGTCTTTGCTTTAAAGTCAGCGGCTTTGAGGGCTGAAACAGCTTCATCAGGATCTTTTACACGAAACTGGGCCCCAAGGCGCACCACCTGCCGATGGCCCTGATGAGTAATCATAGCGACTACAGGAATTTTGGCCTCACGTTTGTCTTCCCCCTGTTGATTTTGAATCACATTACGTAGACGATTTTGCTGAACAATATCTCCGGCAATGGATGGAGGTAGCTCAACAGTAACCAAACGCACATCTTCAATC
Source organism: Leptothoe spongobia TAU-MAC 1115 (assembly GCF_018739885.1). Taxonomy (GTDB): domain Bacteria; phylum Cyanobacteriota; class Cyanobacteriia; order Phormidesmidales; family Phormidesmidaceae; genus Leptothoe; species Leptothoe spongobia. The sequence continues at coordinate 151,398 of NZ_JADOES010000003.1, forward strand.
GGCTCAGCATCATCGACAATCAGCTGCACCTGGTCATCTCGACGATCGACCTTACCCCAAATCATCAGTCGGGCATCAGCTTTGATATGCATCCCAATACGGGCATAGGCACGTGGAAAAACAACTGCCTCGGCTTGGCCGCTGAGGTCCTCAATCTGAAGAATTGCCATACTGTCACCTTTTTTGGTGGTGATAGGTTTCATGGCGCTGATCATGACAATAGCGCTAAGGGTAAGTTTCTCAGGCTGTTCGGCTAACTCCGCCAGGCTGATAGGAGCCAAGATCCGAGCTGGACGTTGAACTGACTTGAGGGGATGGTCGGAGATATAGAAGCCTAGCAGTTCTTTCTCTAGGCGCAGTCGTTCTTGGGGATCGTACTCCTCCATAGACGGAGCCTTGGGAGCTGCTTCGTACGCACCAGCATTATTCTTGCCACCACTTTCACTCGGCGTCGCTGTATCACTACCGGCCAGCATCATGTCAAAGATATTACCTTGACCGATTTCACGATCTTTTGCTCGCGACTGAGCCCAGTCAACGACAAATTCGAGGTCGGCATTGAGCTGACGACGGTTGTTGTTGAGGCTGTCTAGGGCCCCGGAATGCACCAGAGCTTCTAAGGCACGGCGGTTGACGGCGCGAAGATCGATGCGATCGCACAACTCCGGCAACGACGTAAACGGTCCATCCTCCTCCCGGTTCTGAATCAGCGTCTCAATCGCCCCCAGACCCACATTCCGCACCGCTGATAGCCCAAACAAAATGCAATCATTCTCCGGCGTAAAGTCCACACCCGAACGGTTCACATCCGGCGGCAGCACCTCAATCCCCATACTGACGCAGTTAGCAATATGCATCTGCACCTTATCCTGGTCACCACTGATAGCTGTCAGTAATGCCGCCATATACTCAACGGGGTAATTAGCCTTCAGGTATGCCGTCTGATAGGTGACATAGCCATAGGCCATGGAATGGCTTTTATTAAAGCAATATTGCGCAAAGTTCACCATCTGGTCCCAGAGGGCTTCGACGGTCTTTTGGGGTACACCATTGTTCATCGAGCCCTCGATGAATTTGCCCCGGTGCATGTCCATGGCAGACTGCTTTTTCTTACCCATAGCCCGACGTAGGAGGTCTGCTTCTCCCAGAGAGTAACCTGCCATATCCTGAGCAATTTTCATGATCTGCTCCTGGAAGATCATGATGCCGTAGGTCTCTTCTAAAATCGGCTGAATCAGTTCGTGAGGGTAGTCGATCTGCTCCCGACCATGCTTACGGTTAATAAACTTAGGAATCAACCCTGCATCCAGTGGACCGGGGCGGTACAGAGCTAGAACTGACGAAATATCATCCAAGCCATCGGGCTTGAGATCCTTCACAATCTGGCGCATACCAGAAGATTCAAGCTGGAATACTCCCCCTAATTCACCACGACTCAGTAGCTGATAAGTTTCTGGATCGTTATAGGCAACCTTATCCATATCAATGGTTTCACCACGGGTCTGCTCCACATAATCCACCGCTTTTTGAATCATGGTGAGGTTGCGCAGTCCCAAAAAGTCCATCTTCAGAAGACCGACAGCTTCTACATCTTCCATGTAGTACTGGGTGATCACCGCGCCGTCATTATTACGCTGCAGCGGCACCAGTTCATCCAACGGCTTCGCTGAAATCACCACACCCGCCGCATGCATGCCAAAGGTTTTGTTCGTACCCTCAATGGTGATGGCCATATCTAGCCATCGCTGGAAAGTAACCGCTGTACCTGGCACCAGGTCACCACTGGCATACTTTTCCTGAAACGCTTTCTCAGGGGTATTTTCAGGGTCGATCATCACCTTGAGCTTGGTGGGCTTACCCCGAGCCACTGGGATCATCTTCGCCATTTTGTCGGACTCGCCGTAGGGAATATCCAATACGCGGGCCACATCCTTAAGTACCGCCTTAGAGGTCATGCGGTTAAAGGTGATGATCTGAGCAACGTGGTCCTTACCATATTTCTCGGTGACGTACTCGATCACCTTCTCCCGTTTCTCGATGCAAAAGTCGGTATCCACATCAGGCATGGACTTACGCTCAGGGTTTAAGAAGCGCTCGAACAGAAGGCCATGGTGTACCGGATCAATATTGGTAATGCCCATGCAGTAGGCTACCAGGGAACCAGCGGCTGAACCACGACCTGGTCCTACGGGGATCTTGGTATCACGGGCGAACTTGATATAGTCCCAAACCACTAAAAAGTATGTAGCGAAACCCATCTGGTGCATCATCTGGATTTCGTATTCCAGCCGTGCTTTGTACTCCGATGGTGCGTCGTCGTAAAAGGGGATGTTTAACCGTTCGAGTAAGCCATCGCGGGACACTTTGGCCATGTAGGTTTCGCCGGTATGGCCTGCGGGCACAGGGAAATTAGGAATCTGGGGATTACCAAGAATGTCGTACTCTTCAATTTTTTCCGCCACTTCTAAAGTGGTGACAACAGCTTCGTCGATCACGTCCTGGGGTAGGTGGTCGCGGAAAAGGCGACGCATTTCGTCAGCGGATTTGAGGTATTCGGTACCGCTATAGCGCAGACGTTTATCTTCAGTGACAAGCTTGCCGGTCTGTATGCAGAGCAGAGCATCATGGGCTTCCACATCCACACAGGAAATGAAGTGAGAGTCGTTAGTGGCAATAATTTTGATATCTAGCTCGCGGGCAATGCGGACGATTTCCACATTCACGATACGGTCTTCGGGCGAGCCGTGGTCTTGGATTTCTAAGTAGTAGTCTTCGCCAAAAAGGTCTTTGTACCACTTGGCTACGCGGTAGGCGACATCGAGGCGATTTTGCATGATGGCCTGGGGCACTTCTCCACCGAGGCAGGCGCTGGTAACGATCAAGCCCTCGTGGTATTGCTCCAGCAGGTCTTTATTGATGCAGGGCCGAGAAAAGATGCCGCGACCTTGGACACCATCCAGGTGGGACTTGGTGGTGAGTTTCACCAGGTTTTTGTAGCCTTGGGTATTTTTGGCGAGGATGACCTGGTGATAGCGGGGGCGTTTTTCTTGCTTGGTGATGTCCCCATTGATCAGATACATCTCGTTGCCAATAATGGGCTTGATGCCGACCTTGTTGCAGGTTTTGATCAGTTCGATGGCCCCGTACATGACACCGTGATCGGTGAGGGCAATGGCGGGCATACCCATCTCGACCGCTTTTTCGGCCAACGGTGTCAGCTGACTGGCTCCGTCGAGCAAGCTGTAATCGCTGTGGATATGCAGACCAACAAAGGACATAGAAATCGCCCGTCTTTAGTACAAGTATACTCTATAGTTTTTGTGGTTTGAAGCGTTAGCCTAGCCACTAGCTGTAGAGTCTGCACTCAGGTTAGCCGATTTATAGCGCTACATCTAGTTAATTTAACGAATGGTTTTTTAATGAATCGATCTGTGACTTAGCACTCAGTTCCATGCAGCAGTTAGTTCAAGTGCTGAGCTTTTTAATCAGATATTGCCAGCTCAAATGAATTCAAAATTACAGATTTTCTGACGCCTCAATCATATAAAAGCAATGAGAAGACAAAAGGGTAAAGTACCTAATGCTGGAGCTGAGCAGCTCAAAGATTAAAGACTAATACAAGGACCCAAAACGATGAACTACATAATCACCGAAAGCCAAAAGGATAAAATTATCGATGCCCTAAGGTTTGCCGCTGATACAGGCAATGCAAGGGCAGCCCATGAGTGGAAAAAATTGGCCGACTACTTAGAGGTTTTAGACCCAGGAAAACCTATCGCTAACAACTCAGGAAAATCCTCAGCTACCCGCTGACCCACTTCGGTAGTCCGACGATGTCTTCGACCAGGATTGCCCAGGAACTGCTCAGACTGTCTATTGCTTGGTTGGTCTGGGCTGTAATAGCGTCTGCTCTGGCCAGCAGTTTTTTCGTTTCGACAGCCTGTTGATGATCTGCCTCAGCTTTAGATTTAGCCATTTGAGAGTCTTTAGCCAGTGATTGTCTTATTTTAGTCTTAGGAATCAATGAGCTGAGGCGATCTCAACCACGCAGGGGCATCCCCTTATGGGCGGCGGCTGAGCTTTGTCGAAATCTGCCGTGGATAACTGATGCGATTGGTCCAACCGTTGGTGAAATGATTGATGGTTGGCGATCTAGTTAAGGTTCAAGTGAAAGGATTTAGCAGTTGCACGCCTGTCTTTTCAAAGTCTGCTGGATTACGGGTGACTACGGTTAAGCCATGCTCCAGAAGCCGCTACGGCAATCATGACATATAGATTTGAAATTACATCTCTGGGTACTTTCAATGCCTTCGTTTTTCTATTTCAACTAGCTGGCCAAACGTAAATCCATCTCGATGGGCAACTCTAGCTGCTCGTTAGACATCAACCGTTTCGAGAAAAATAGAATCTCTAAGTTTTCAACGATGCCAGAGTCGGGATTTAGGCGAGCAATGACCTCATTACCTATTTCCTCAGATTCCTGCTCTGCATAGGGAGCACATTAATCGATATATAGGATGTCGCCCTCACGATCATAACGGAAGACTAAGCGTCGGTCGGCCATATTATGTCTTCTCCTTGAATCACTCATATACCATATTCACTTTGTTGCTGAATCAACTTAGCCACTAGGCCAGTCCACCCCGTCTGATGACTGGCTCCGATACCGGCACCATTGTCACCATGGAAATATTCATGGAAAAGAATATAGTCTTGCCAGTGGGGATCCTGCTGAAACGGAAATGACCCACCTCCATATACCGGACGATTTCCTTGTTCATCTGGCAGAAAAATGCGGGTCAGCCGTTGAGAAATTTCCGTTGCTACTTCCCACAGATTCATCCAGTGCCCTGACCCGGTGGGGCACTCAATCTTAAAGTCCTCGCCTAGATAATGGTGAAACTTTTGCAACGACTCAATCAGCAGATAGTTCACCGGAAACCAGATCGGTCCACGCCAGTTCGAATTGCCGCCAAATAAGCCACTGCTAGATTCTGCCGGTTCATAGTTCACGCGAAACTCTTCGCCATTAGACTTAAAAACATAGGGATTCTCAGCGTGATATCGCGATAGAGCCCGAATACCGTAGGGACTGAGAAATTCCTTTTCATCTAGCAGCTTGGTGAGGATACAGCGCAGTTTGTCGGTCGGTTCCACCTCTCCCAAAGTTGCATAACAAAGGGCCAACATGCGGCGAGCACCGACACCACGAGTTTCCATGCAAGCCACATTCTTTTTCAGATCGGCGCGGTTTTCGATAAACCACTCCAACCGTTCCTTAAACCCAGGCACCTGCTCCAGCAACTCCGGTTCCAGGGTGGTCACCGCAAACAGCGGAATCAGGCCCACCATGGAGCGCACCTTCAGCCGCTGACGAGCGCCATTGGGAAACTGCAGGACATCGTAGAAAAAGCCATCTTCGGCATCCCACAGCTGCGATCGCTCCTGGCCAATGTTGTTCATCGCATCGGCAATGTAGAGAAAATGCTCAAAAAACTTGGTGGCCATGTCCTCATAAACTGGGTTTTCCTTGGCCAGCTCCAGGGCAATGGTGAGCATATTCAAACAGTACATGGCCATCCAGCTCGTGCCGTCGGACTGTTCTAGATGGCCTCCGGTAGGTAAAGCAGAACTGCGATCAAAGACACCAATATTATCAAGACCGAGAAAGCCGCCTTCAAAAACATTGCTGCCTTCGGCGTCTTTGCGATTGACCCACCAGGTGAAGTTAAGCAGGAGCTTTTGGAAAACTCGCTCCAGGAAGGTGCGATCGCACTTCCCACTCACCTTCTGCTCAATCTTATAAACCCGCCAGGTTGCCCAGGCATGTACAGGCGGATTCACATCCCCAAACGCCCACTCATAAGCAGGAATCTGACCATTGGGATGCATGTACCACTCCCGCGTCATGATATCCAACTGATACTTAGCGAACTCCGGATCCACCATGGCAATGGGAATACAGTGAAATGCCAAGTCCCAGGCCGCAAACCAGGGATACTCCCACTTATCCGGCATGGAGATAATATCCTCCGCATCCAGATGGGTCCATTGATGATTACGCCGACGGCTTTCCGGTGGTGTGGGCGTCGTTGGATCGCCCTTGAGCCAGCGATTTACATCGAAACCAAAATATTGTTTGCTCCATAGCAGGCCAGCAAAGGCCTGACGTTGCACCGCACGTTGCTCAGCCTCCATGGGAAACGGTGAAACATCCTGATAAAAAACATCCGCATCCTGTTGGCGAGCGGTCAGGGCGGTTGAGAAAGACTCTCCAAACGGATCTGCCAGTTGGGACTGATCGCTCAGTCTTAGCCAAATCACCTGGCTCTCTCCAGGCCCCACCGACAAAGTATAGTGCGCCGCCGCCTTAGTCCCTGTCAGTCCAGGATTAACAGCATCTACCTCACCCTGAATCACATAGCGGTGGAAGGCATCCTTGACATAGGGCGTTACATTGGCAGCACCAAAGACAGCCTGGTAGTTAGTCTCATTCTCAGTGAATAGAATCGGAGCAGATTGTGCTGAACTTTTACTCTGACAGTAGAGCCAGCGATTACCCACATTGGGATGGGAAGCTTCTAGAGTACTAAAGCCTGGTTGAGTATCTGCTAGTTTGAGAATCGGTTTTTCTGCATTTTCTTCCCAACTCCACGTGTTACGAAACCAGAGGGTGGGTAACACAGTCAGCGTTTTTAATTCTGGCCCTCGGTTCACAACGGTAACCTGGATCAGGATATCCTCGGGGTCAGCCTTGGCATATTCAATGAAAACGTCGAAATAGCGATTTTCATCAAAGACGCCAGTGTCCAGGAGTTCGTATTCTAGGGAAGTGCGATCGCGCCGCTGATTTTCCTCCACTAAATCACCATAGGGATAGGCTGCCTGGGGATATTTATAGAGCGCCTTCATATAAGAATGGGTGGGCGTACTATCCAGGTAAAAATAGTATTCCTTCACATCCTCACCATGGTTTCCCTGGCTCCCCGTTAAACCAAACAGCCGCTCCTTGAGAACCGGATCTTCGCCGTTCCAGAGCGCTAGGGAAAAACATAGACGTTGCTGAGTATCAGAAATTCCCAACAGACCATCCTCGCCCCAGCGATAGGCCCGCTTATGGGACTGATCATGAGAGAAATAATCCCAGGCCTCGCCGGTGGCGCTGTAATCTTCGCGAACAGTGCCCCACTGGCGTTCGCTGAGATAAGGTCCCCAGGATTTCCAAACGTTATTTTGTAGGCGTTCGTATTCTGCGGTCATGGTGATTTTAGAGGCAATGGGCAGGAGCAATGGGCAAACGTCGTGTAGGGGCGTTGCATGAACCGCCCCTACACGACGAAATCAAGGGCACACCAGCCTGTTGTAGCCGTTCAGCGGCAGCAGTTGCATCAGCAACTACCATGGTGATATCCCAATGCCAGAGGTCATTGTTAAAACTCTCTCCTAGCAGCTCTAACGCCAGTGAATCTTGGTAAAAGACCAGACTAGCTTCAGTCTTTGAAACATCTATAGCAATATCATCAATCCCCACAAACAACTCCCCCGTTGAGCAGCTCCGCCATCTTTTCGCCAGCTCGATCGCTTGTACAGGCAGCAGTCTTATTTTTTCGTTACACAAAAGCTGACCTGAGGCCAGACCGTCTTATTAACAAGGGCAATGGCAAATTGAGAGGAGCTGATAGTGGCCAGATGCAATCCAAAAAACGTTGCACTTTTTAGGCTGCATCCGAAATCCTCAAACAGAAAATGTATCCTTCCATACATTAAACATCAGAAAAAGTTGCTGCTGAACATCTGGATACCGTTCCCTTGTATTGAAGCGTGTTATTCCGATCAGCCAGAGTAAGGTGTCCTGAGAATCAGCAATCCTAAATCATAAAAACTAAGGAGTGCACCCTTATGATTACTTATACAAATCCAGCTACTATTTATCGCGCCATTCCTGCAAAGGACTCCCGACCGGATAAGCGATCTCAACTAGTTGCAACCTGGCAAACATTGAACGGCAAACTCGTCTGTCAATGGGTCGTGCGCTCATCCCTAGAACAATAATCGTAGAGGCATCCCGTAGTGGATGCCTGATAAATTTTCCCCATAACGCCCCCCTATCTCAATAACAACAGACCGGTAACAGACGCTGACGTCAGAAAAATAAAGCGCAGAAACTTATTGCCCTTTTTAATGCCCAAACTGGCTCCACAGTAACTGCCCAGCAGGGCCCCAGCAACCAGACCAGGGGCTAAGACCCAAATGGTATGACCCAGAAATACATGGGATGCGGCCCCAATCATATTCCAAAAAATCCCGTTGGCCGATAGAGTCATGGCCGTGGCATGGAGCTGGTCGTACCAGCTTTGCTATAGCGATAGCCACTACCTAAACCAATAAAGCCGACGGCCAACTTGTGGCATGCCAAAGCGTTAACAAACGGCAACCCAGCAATAAGAGGATGGGAAGCAAGATTAACCCCGCACCGCCACCGGCCAAACTAGAGAAAAAGCACGCAGCAAACGACGCCAGAAAGCTAGCGGTCATAAAACCAGGGCTAATATCAGGAATTATCTCCATTTGCCCTATTCCTCGCTGCCTGCACTCCACTGTCGAGGGTAATCAATGTTTTTACTCCGAGGAATAGCAGAAGTGGGCAAAAATTGGCACTGGCGATGAATCGCTTGATAGAGAATATTTTCGTAAACTTCGGCCTCGACGACGTATGCACCAAAGCGCTCCAGGTGAGGGTTCATCATTTGGGCATCGAAGAGGAGAAAGTTTTGCGATCGCAACCACTCCACCAATTTCACCATCGCCACCTTAGAACCATCAGGAATAGTAAAAAACATCGACTCACCAATAAAAGCTCCACCGAGTACAATCCCTAAAACTCCCCCTGCTAGCTGATCACCTTGCCATGTCTCAAAACTATGGGCATGACCTGCCCGATGAAGCATGCGATAAATCGCCTTGAGTTCATCAGAAATCCAGGTCGTCTCACGATTAGCGCATCCTTCAATCACGCCATCAAAATCTCGATTAAACGCAACCTCAAACCGATTTTGATTAATGACTCGACGGAGGGACTTTGGGTAATGAAACCGCTCATCCAATGGAATCAATGCTCGTTTGCGACTGGAATACCAATTCAGCGTTTGGTAGTCGCTATCTGCCATCAAAAAATAGCCTCGGGCGTAGCATTGCAAAATGTGGGGAATCGAGTAAGCCATAGCAGCTGTGACAGAGGGACTCGCCCGTTACATTCTTCAAACGCTTCTCCTACCGTAGCCTAAAAGAACTTACCCTAAAAGAACCTAAAACGAAAAAAGCATCGCTTACGCTACAGCATTCGTCATGACTGAACCGATTCAATCCGTCACGTTACCGCCATCCACAAACCCAAAACAGGAAGGCGAATGGCTCCAAGCATCGCTACAAAAATGGTTAGATACCGAATTTTTGCCAGAAGCTGTCAACCAAGACATCGCTCAACGCGCATCCCAAGTCTTTGTACGCCAACGCATGGAAGGGGAAAACGAACTCATCCCTTTAGTGATGGCAATTTTGACAGAGATGCAGGCGTTTGACTTCTCCAAAAGCTTTTACAGTGAATTTTCCGTCGCCAACGCCGTCGGCGATCTGCTATTAGACAGCCTTGGCATCGATCGCTGCTGTGGTGCCTAAATGATCTGGCTCCTATTTTCTAGTGGCACTGCCCTATGCGAAGCGCTCAAAGACGCCACCAGCAAACAAGCACTCAAATCTCTCGATGAATATTCAGTTCTATTAGGTTTTAGCCTGATAGGAGCCCTATTGATGGGCAGCTTGATGCTGGCGACTGAAGGGATACCTAGCTTAGGCCCCGGCTATGGAAAAGCTATCCTGATAGGCGGCAGTCTCAATATTTTGGCCTTTACCTTATATTTTCGGGCGATTAAGACTGCCGATTTATCCCTAACAGTCCCATTGATCACCCTCACACCATTGTTTCTACTAATCACATCGCCCATCATCGTGGAGGAATGGCCCACGGGCCTAGATGCTATCGGGGTTGTCCTCCTAATTGTAGGCTCCTACGTCCTTAACTTAAAACCAGGCAAAGGCGTTACCCTGGAACCGTTACAGGCCATCGTGACCAATCCCGGTAGTCGGACCATGGTAGGTGTAGCCTTTATTTGGAGCATCACCTCCAATTTGGATAAGGTCGGCACCCTAAACTCATCATCCTTGTTTTGGGGCACGTCATTATTTGCCACAGTGGCCATTGGCATGATGCCGTTTGTAGCAAAGCGTATGTGGCAAAAGGGGATTCCAGCCGTGCTCTATCCCTTCAAAGGCCAGGCCAAATTTGTGGGATTAGCCGGAATATTCCTAGCCATAGGCGTATCGCTACAGTTTGCTGCGTTGACCATGGCCCCAGTCGCCCAAGTAATCGCAGTTAAACGAATGAGCGCCCTCATTTCTGTAGGGCTCGGTTATGTCTTGTTTGAGGAAACAGGCCTCCGCGAACGTTTTCTCGGAGCCGCCATTATGGTCAGTGGAGTCGCCATTATGGCCATAGATTAGGAATATGAATTCAATGTTGCGATAGAATAGTTTTTATATAAATTTACGTGTCTATCCTTGGAGACTCGCGATGCTGACTCTAAAGATCGTTGTATACCTTACCGTTTTCTTCTTTGTAGGTCTGTTCATCTTTGGCTTTCTCAATGGTGACCCTGCTCGAAACCCTGGCCGCCAAGATATGGAATAATTCCTGCTAAGCGCTAGTTCCAAAAGAGTTCCAATGAATTTTGATCAGGCTCCTTGGCTAACTTAGCTAAGGAGCTTTTAATACAAGTCGGTTTCTCGCAAGGAACCTCAGCAAATGTCCTGATCATTAAGACAGTGACATGTCACATTGGTATGCCTCGCTCCAATGTATCCAAGGGTATTCATACCCATCACCATGTGCCTAAACCATATTCACGCTTGTGTTCATGAGGGTTAGCATCCGTCAGCTAACCATTGGCCGTTTTTAATGAGTTCTATGGCCCCCATCGATTTACCTCCTGAACCACCCTTAAATCAGCAAATAGTATTCTCCAGAAGCGCAGCAGATCTGCAAATCGTTGATCAAGGGAATCAATCCCTACTGACAGGTCATCACCCTAGCCCTCATCAAGCAATTAATCTCGCCTCAGGACCATCGTTCTCTCCAATCAGTTTGATCCCATCTAGGCAACTTTCGGTCCTCACCTCTGACGATTTCTCGATGCCGAATCTTGCTGAGTTGGCCCAATTACCTCCTCTGCCAGACCAAGCGACTCCAACTGCAACTCCACCAGCAATCATTGATGAGAACACCCTGGACACCATCAACGACGAAGTGGATGAGGTATTGGATTCAGATACGACGGTCCCTGAACACCTGGTTCCCGAACACGTTATCCCTGAAAGTATTGACACAGAAGATATAGAGCCCTCATTAGATCTAGACAACGTAGATTCAACAGCAATAGATGCCGAGAAAATTGAGTCCCAGGCAGGGGATTTAGACGTTATCAACGATGTCATCAATCCAGTTCGGTCAGAACCAGGCACCCTTGATCCACTCCCTGCTGAGAGTCATCTAGAAGAGACTGTGGACTCTGGGACTCCAGAGAGTATAGAGGAAACTCTTGAAACGGCACCAGTTAGTCCTCCTGCTGCAGAAGATACCGCAACACCTTTAGATCCTGCCAAACTAGAAATCACGGCCGATACTCAAACCTTCAACTCTAATAGGCAGGTCGTTACGGCTCGGGGCAATGTAGTGTTTAAGCTCAACAATGCTTTTTTGCTAGCTGATGAACTGTGGGTCAATTTAGTAAATCGCTACGTCTTAGCGGAAGGCAACGTTATTTTGACCCGAGGAGAACAAGAAGTTCGTGGAGAGAGAGCCGAATATAGTCTTTTGCAAGAAGAAGGCACCCTTTTTGAAACTCGCGGAGAGCTGTTTTTACCCGGACTCGCCAATGACTTTTCATCACCGTTAGAAGGCTCACTCACCAGTCGATCAGTCTTTGATCCGCTCAATCCAGACCAATCAATTAATAATGTCACCTCTGCAGGGGGCTTACAAATTAACTCCAGTATTAGCGGTGCTACGCCTGGCTCATTACCAGAGACGCGAGGTGGCGTCAGACGACTAAGATTTGAAGCGGCTCGAGTCAACTTCGATTCAGAAAGCTGGGTCGCTGAAGAGGTCAGACTTACCAATGATCCTTTTTCGCCACCGGAGCTAGAGTTTCGGACGGATCGGATGACATTAGTGACATTATCACCAACGGCTGATCTACTCACGACAGAAGATCCCAAACTGGTCTTTGACCAAGCTTTCTCACTGCCAATCTTGAAATCACGCTACGTACTTAATCGTGGAGCGGTTGACCCAAACCAGGTCAACCCTTTTTTGGTCAGCATCAGTAGCGATTCTCGTGATCGAGGTGGCGTTTTTCTAGAAAGCGAGTTTCCTCTTGTTAGGAACGAGTCTGTCAACTTCAGTATCACACCTCAGTACTTTGTAGAACGTGCGTTGGAACAGGGCGCACTTGCCTCAGAAGTATTTGGTCTTGAAGCGGACTTTAAAAGCCTCATCAGCCCACGCTCCGAAATCTCAGCCAGTGCCACACTCACAAGCTTCAACTTTAACGAGCTGGAAGATAATCTCCGTGGCAACATTCGCAATCGTTACCGCCTTGGCAATCATCTGCTAGTCAGTGAGTATACCTATCGCGATCGCCTTTTTAATGGCAGTCTGGGTTTTCAAGATGTCCGTTCTAGCCTCGGATCAGTATTACTATCACCCGTCATAAATTTGGATGGTCGTGGTCTAAATCTGACTTACCAAGTCGGTGGCCAATTGGTGACGGCTAAAACCGATCGTACTGATTTATTGAATGGACCGTTAGGGGGGGACGACCTCACCACACTCGGCCGTTTTCAGGGCAGTGCTCGTTTAAGCAAAGGCTTTAATCTCTGGCTTGGCAAACCTCTACCTGCTACCCAGACCGAAGGACTGCGTTACACCCCTGTGCCAATCGTTCCTTTTTTGAACTTGACGGTTGGACTATTTGGAGTGGGCTCCTATTACACCAATGGAGACTTCCAAGAAGTTATTGCTGGAGACATCCGTTTCGACGGTCAAATAGGTCATCTCTCAAAAAATTTCTTTGACTACACTCGGTTTAACCTGGGGTATTACCAGGAATTAATATCTGGGAATAATTCCCCCTTTTTATTTGATCGCAACGTAGACGATAGCATTTTGACCTTTGGAGTTTTACAGCAAATTGTTGGCCCTATTTTGCTAGGATTCCAAACCTCTATCAACATTGAGACTGGCGAAGATATTAATACCGAAATTATTGGTGAGTATAGTCGCCGTACCTATGGATTAGTAGTTCGCTATAGCCCCACCCAGGAAACAGGCTCCATTGGATTTAGACTCAGTGACTTTAACTGGCTTGGCAGCGGCAGCCCCTTTGATAACCGTAATACTCGGCAGGTAGAAGGCGGCGTACTAGAACAACGTTAAGCCTCTCCTTAAATAAGCGGAGCCAAGACAAATATCTGCTTGAAACTGGGCATACTAGTAACCCTTGTGATCACACAAACATCTATGGATATGGATATCTATGTGCTCAAGGGCCTGAGCCCTCCACAAACTTTAAGGTCGGTATCAAGACGTAAAGACAAACGCTAAAGTTAAGAAGTATTTTTACTCAATAAAACTGTAACTATTATTTCCTAAATGTATTAGGAAAGTATGACTTTAACAGTGAATCAATTAATAGATTGCTCTATGGGTGAGCCCTTATGATGCCACTAAATATAGAACGAGAAGCACAACAAGCTATTACGCTCATTAAGTCTTTTAGCCTGGAACTGCACACATATGGCCCTGAAAGTCAGGTCCTATATTGGCTCAACCAGTATCGAGCGCCCTGGATTCGGGATGCCATCATTGAGGCTGTCTACCAGGGAAGATATAAGATTATCTCCGTTCAGCACATCCTCTCTATCTGGGAACGACGGGGGCAACCTGTCCGCCACTTTACATCTGGGTTTGAGCAAATTATTGCTTCACACCTTGGCGCACCCATACATTTGCCACCTAATATTGCATCACAGCCCAAAGACACTGCTGCGAGTTTCAGCCTCCAAAAAACTGCCTCTCAGTTCATCCCGATGACAGGAGGTTTGTCTGACAGCAATGTCAAAATTGACAAATGGGAAGAAACATCGAGCTTCAGTCGAACGGATTATTCTGGTCTAGCCATAGAAGCATTTCCTGTAAAAGATGTTGATACTCTAGTCGAGGTTTATCAAGCCGATATGCCCGATAGCGATGCGACATACGAGACAGCACTTATGTCGCAAGCACCAACTTTCAACAGTCTCAGTTTTTCACTTGCCCAAACATCTACTACGCCGGACAGCTACACTCCAGCACAATCCAAAGTGTATGCATCTCCAGCTACCTCTGCTCCTATTCAACCGTTTCGGCCTAAGCCTCGCAACAAAGGTTAAGCCTAAGCTTTAACATCTCCTAAACGAATTTCTGAGCAAAAAGACGCCATAATTTGGCCAGTCCCATCACTGAGAACATTCGTTCGCATCCGTAGGTTGTCAGTAATAAACCACCATCGTTCTTCGGCAGAAATACCATTGGCCTCTGTCTTGATGGTGAGTACACCATTTTCTAACTGATACTGGCTTGTTTGGGGGGTGGACTGGCCAGGGACCTGACGCACAAGCTGACCAGTAGATGTATCGGTTGCGATCGCAACTACTGTCATCGACTGCGATCGAGTTGCACCACCGATAATGCTGCTTTTTTGGACAACTCGGAGTCCCGCAAACACATCGGCAGCAGAGCAATGTCCATCCTCACAGAGCTTCAACACACCTGCCTCAGCCGCATCCAGGTAGGTAATTTCTAAATCAGATTTACCAGCCTTCGATTCGCCTGCCTTTAAGTAGTGTGTGGTGCGCTGCGAAAACCAGCGCCCCCCTTGCTTTTTAAAAAAGTTCACATTCTGCATGAATTAGATCTGGATAAAGCGACACAAGCAGCCACAATTCGTTATCTGACTTTAAGTTTACGCCGCGACGGTCGTGCAAAAAAACCTTAGCTCATAGGCCAAAACCCACGCAAGCCAGCCATCCCAAGTCATTGGAGGGAATTCGCAATGATAAGCTAACAGATGCCAATAAAAACCTTTTTAGTCTGTGGTGAGATTTCAATGACCCAACCCGATCAAACGCCCTACCTATTGAGAGCCGCCAAGGGCGAAATCTTGGATCGACCACCGGTTTGGATGATGCGTCAGGCTGGTCGGTACATGAAGATCTATCGCGACCTGCGAGAGAAGTATCCGTCTTTCCGAGAGCGCTCTGAGAATCCAGACCTCGCCATTGAGATTTCACTACAGCCGTGGCGTGCGTTTCGTCCCGATGGCGTCATTATGTTTTCCGACATTTTGACTCCACTGCCAGGCATGGGTATTCCCTTTGACATTGTGGAAAGCAAGGGACCCATCATTGAACCTGCAATTCGCACTCAAGCTCAAATCGATGCCCTACGTCCTCTCAACCCGGAGGAAGATTTACCCTTCATCCGTCAAATCTTGACCACCCTGCGTCAGGAAGTAGGCAATGCATCTACCGTGCTGGGTTTTGTTGGCTCTCCTTGGACCCTAGCAGCCTATGCCGTGGAGGGTAAAAGCTCCAAAAACTATTCGGTCATCAAGGGAATGGCTTTCTCTGAGCCCAAAATGCTACACCAGCTGCTCAGTCACCTAGCAGACGGCATCGCCGCCTATGTGCGCTACCAGATTGATTGCGGCGCTCAAATAGTTCAACTGTTTGACTCTTGGGCCGGTCAGCTTAGCCCTGAAGACTATCGCACATTTGCTCTGCCCTATCAGCAACAGGTGGTCCGCCAGGTGAAAGAAACTCACCCCGACACCCCTTTGATTCTCTACATCAGCGGCAGTGCTGGCGTGCTAGAAATCATGGGCGAGTCTGGGGTGGATATCATCAGTGTTGACTGGACAGTTGATATGGCTGATGCCCGCCGTCGTCTGGGACCCAATATGAAGGTCCAGGGTAATGTTGATCCTGGTGTCCTATTTGGCTCGAAGGACTTTATTCGCGATCGCATCCTCGATACTGTCCGCAAAGCTGGTCGTGGTGGTCATATCCTCAATCTGGGCCATGGCATTCTTCCCGGCACTCCTGAAGAGAATGCAGCCCACTTCTTTGAGACTGCAAAGCAGCTTGAAGAGCTCTTGGCAGTGCCTGCCTAAACAACTTAGAGCCCTACAGTCTAGAACTGAAATAGTAAAGATTGTAGGGTTCCATGCCGTAATCCAAGAAGCGTCACATCAGCTGTCATAACTGTCCGCAAAGTAATAGTATGGATACTTGCGACACATCCAAATTGCAACCGTGAGTATTCTTCGATAGAAAATCATGGTTCGGGATGTGAACAAGGTTTAGATATTGCCCCCGATTAAACCCCGTGAGTGAACAGGCACAGACTATTAAATCGTCAACGCCGCAAAGAATTTTTATTACCGGTGCCAGCGGCTGTATCGGCCACTATGTTCTTGAGAGTCTGATTGACCATACTGACCACGAACTATTTCTGCTGCTGCGCAATCCCAATAAGCTCCAACTAGACATTGCCCACCAGTCTAGAGTGCACATACTGCAGAGTGATATTCGCCAAGTTGATCAGTTCACAGACCTGCTAGGCACGATGGATAGCGCCATCCTCATCGCCACATCATGGGGAGGAGCACCCGCAATCTACGACATTAATGTCACGGCTAACCTCAAGATTATGAATCTGCTTGATCCAGATCGGATCAGGCAAGTGCTCTACTTTTCAACCGCTAGCATCTTAGACCGTCAGAATCAGCCGCTAGATGTCGCTGGGCAGGTGACTTTTGACTATATTCGTAGCAAATATCAATGTCATCAGAAACTCAGGGATCTAGCAATTTTCCCAAAAATCACCACCCTATTTCCTACCCTGGTCTTTGGGGGAGATACTAACAAACCCTATTCCCACATCTCCAGCGGTTTATCAGAAGTCACTAAGTGGATTGATCTAATTCGCTTCTTTAGCGCCGAGGGTACACTCCACTTTATTCATGCACAAGACGTTGCCACAGTCGTCACCCATCTCATCGAGCATACGCCCCGAGCATATGATTCTAGAGAACTCGTATTAGGCAACCCAGCTCTGACCGTGGACGAAGCAGTCACAGCCGTCAGCCATTATCTAGGGCGTTCTATTTATTTCCGTATCCCCTTATCTCAAAGGCTTATAGACTTTTTCATCAAGCTCTTTAAAGTCCGGATGGAAGACTGGGATAGGTTTTGTTTAACGTATCGTCATTTTACTTATCAAAATCCCCTGACACCTAACAGCTTCGGCATAGACACTTACTGCTCCAATGTTGCCGAGCTTTTTCAAGCCACAGGAATTGAATCAAAGCAGAGAAAAACACGCTAGACTGTGTAACGCAGTAAAAGCCCATAGTTCTTAAGCTAGCTGGGCATGTCTTTTATCGAGACAGTTACTGGCCCAGTTCAAGAATGATTATGTGAGAAGTGGGACGTCAAGGCCCACTTTTTATTTTGGTTAATTTGGTTAATTAGTATGTGTTTCCATGGCCCATCCTGTCATCCCACAGGTGCTTGAAATAGCCACCCCCATTGCCACTGACTTGGGGTTAGAAGTGGTGGGCGCGGTTTTTCAAACCAATCAGAGTCCACCCGTTTTACGCATTGACGTTCGCAACCTCGGTCAAACCGACACTAGTCTAGACGACTGTGAACGCATGAGCATCGTTCTAGGCGAAGAACTCGAAACGTCTAATACCCTGCCTGATGCCTACGTCCTCGAAGTTTCCAGTCCTGGAATTTCGAACCAGCTGACAACCGCTCGGGATTTTATCGTCTTCAAGGGATTTGCCATCGAAGTCATTCTCCACACTCCTCACAAGGGCAAAAAAGTGTGGATCGGCACCTTGCTAGAACGGACAGACAAGAAACTAGCGATTAGCCAAAAAGGCCGTCGTGTTGCATTACCTATTGAATTAATCGAGTCGGTACAACTAAGTAATCAAGTTGAAGTATAGGACCATGATCACCACACCCGACATCACTGATTAGCCACAATTTACAGAAAAGTCACCCCGTTACGATATCTGAACCTACACCATTTCTTACTTTTATTCGCACCGCACCACCCCCGTTTGTTGAAAGAGGAGAGAGCCTATGTCCATGGTAAGTCTGCCCAGCCTACAAGATATGATCGAAGGCATTAGCCGAGAGCGAAACTTACCCCGTTCTGCGGTAGAGCAGGCCCTACGAGAGGCTTTGCTCAAAGGATATGAGCGTTATCGTCGTACCCGCCGCATGGATAGTGCTCAATTTGACGAAGACTACTTTGAAAATTTCGCTGTAGAACTAGATCCAGAAGAAGAAGGCTTTAGAGTCCTGTCTAGCAAAATGATTGTCGAGGCGGTTGAAAACCCTGACCATCAAATTTCCTTAGCTGAAGTAGTTGAAGTCGCTCCCGAGGCTCAGATAGGCGATGAGGTTGTCTTGGATGTCACACCAGAGCAAAAAGACTTTGGCCGTATGGCTGCCATTCAAACGAAACAGGTGCTGGCCCAAAAGTTACGAGATCAGCAACGACGATTGATTCAGGAAGAATTTCAGGATTTAGAAGGCACGATCCTGCAAGCACGCGTACTGAGGTTTGAACGGCAGTCCGTCATCATGGCTGTAAGTAGCGGTGTTGGTCAACCCGATGTTGAAGCCGAGTTACTCAAGCGGGATCAGCTCCCCAATGATAACTATCGAGCCAACGCCACATTCCGTGTAGCTCTCAAAAAAGTCTCTGAGGGCTCCCATAGAGGTCCACAATTACTGGTTTCTCGTGCAGATGCCAGTCTTGTTGTTGAGCTATTCTCCAATGAAGTCCCCGAAATTGAGGACGAAGTAGTCCGGATTGTAGCTGTTGCACGGGAAGCCAATCCCCCCTCTCGTTCTGTCGGTCCTAGAACCAAAATTGCCGTCGACACCCTAGAGCGGGATGTTGATCCCGTGGGTGCATGTATTGGAGCCAGAGGATCTCGCATACAAGTAGTTGTCAACGAACTACGGGGTGAAAAAATTGATGTCATTCGCTGGTCTCCGGATCCAGCTACCTATATTGCCAATGCCCTCAGCCCTGCAAGAGTGGATGAAGTGAGACTGATGAATCCAGAAGATCGTCAAGCTCATGTTCTTGTTCCTGAGGATCAGCTCAGCTTAGCCATTGGTAAAGAAGGACAAAATGTGCGCTTAGCAGCACGCCTAACCGGCTGGAAAATCGATATCAAAGACTCCGCCAAGTATGACTACGAAGCGGAAGACGAAAAAATACACGCTCAACTAGAAGCCAAACGTCAGCAAGAAGAGGAAGCTGCCGCTGCCTTAGCAGCTCAAATGGAAGCCATTAAAGCTGCCAATCTAGCAGCGGCAGCAGCTCAAAAAGCGGCCGATGAAGCAGCGGCCGATGCCGAAGAGCCAATAGAGGAGGCTATCGTCGAGGAAGCCCCCGCCCAAGAGGAGGAATAGAACGACATTGTGCAGCAAAACTATCGACGCTGTGTGAGCTGCCGCCAAGTCACTCACCGCAAAAATCTACTCAGGGTTGTCCGCACTTACCCGACAGGCGTGGTGCAATTGAACAAGGGCATGGGGCGTTCTGCCTACCTATGCCCCCAGGTTGATTGCTTAAATTCAGCCCATAAAAAAAATCGACTAGGCCGTACTCTGAAAACCTCTATCCCAGAAGATATCTATCGTCAACTGCATCAAAATATGAAGTAGTTGATAGATGCCCTCAGACAGACCAAGGCGTTTTTTAGGGCTGATGCTAAGGTAAGATTTAAGACCTGTGCTAATTTTCAGCCGGGAACTACCTAGCCTGCCAGAATGTTATTGAGTGAGATGGGTAAAACATCCACTTTTATCGATGTACATCATGGCCACATTGGTACCAAGAATCGATAGAATTAGATATTGCCCATATGCCCAAGGGTGAATTGTAATGTCGTTTCGATAAGGGCAGTAAGTCTATGTGACACCTTCTTTCCATAAATTGCGAGGAATATTTGGATGAACAATGGCAAAGTCAGGATATATGAGTTATCTCGGGAGTTAGATTTAGACAATAAAGATATTCTGGCCATCTGTGAACGTTTAAACATTGCGGTCAAGAGTCATAGCAGTACTATCACTGAATCAGATGCGGAGCGGATCCGTGCGACTGCGGCAGGACAACCAAAGCGTTCCCTGCAAAAGCCGACTCCAAAGCCAAAACAAAAACCGACTCTTGCCAAGCCAAAGGCACCAAATCGCCCGGTACGGAAGCAGCAAATTTTAGAAATTCGCCGCCATCAGCCATCTCCCCCTCGACCACCTGAATCAAGGGACTCTTCTGCATCGCCTTCTGCACCTAGGCCTGCTACGGATGATGGTGCTTCTGGAGATAATTTAAGGCAGCCACCGAGCCGCCCTGGACGTCCTAAACCAGCTATACGGGCTCCTCAAAAGCCTGTGCCCCGTTCCGCAGAGGCCAGTCCAGCTAGTTCATCTCCGTCATCGCCTTCAGGCTCACCAACATCCTCTGCACCGCAAATTATTCAGCCTAAGCTAGTATCACCGCCATCTCGTTCCCAGACTCCTAAACCGCGTTCTGCGAAACGGATTAGCGGCCCAGATGATCGGATATCTACTGAGGCAGGTACTGGTGAACCTAAAGCAAAACCTACTTTGCTCAAGGAGAAACCAAGCTTAAAGCCCAAGCCGGTGATCGAAGTTCGCCGTCCCAAACCTGCTGGTACCACTGCCAATGATTCAGATGTCGATGAGTCTGGCAGTGATGAGGTCAATGAAGGACCTGTTCTAGTAGGTGCTCCTCGACGTCCTGATGTACGTCGTCCTTCGGCTCCTACACGACCTCCTAAACGCGGTAAGCCTCGGGGGGAAAGTGAAGAAGAAGAAATGCGGCAGAAGGCGAGCAAAAATGCTACGAAAAAGCGTCGTGCTCAACGGTTGGATGAAGATGAGGATATCGATGAACTAGAGAGTGGTTTATCGAAGGATTCGATGTCTACACCTATCAACATTTCGTTGATGCGGCCACCTAAACCCAAATCTCGTCAGACTCAGGCAAAACCAGCTACTGTTAAGAGCCGCAGCATGCCTAGTCGGGGTGGTTCATCTCGCAACAATCGTCGCGATCGCAAGGTCGAAGTCGTCGAAGAAAAGCCAGAGCTAATCGTTCTCACGAATGGTTTAACCGTCCATGAATTAGCTCAAGAAATCAAACAACCTGATACCGAAGTCATTAAGTTCTTATTCTTTAAGGGCATTGCTACCAACATCAACCAAACCTTAGATATTCCCACCGCAAAAATGGTGGCAGAAGCGTTTGAAGTCGAAGTAGAAACTGCCGAAGCTGAATCTGAGGCGAAGAAAACTACTGAGATGCTCGACGATGCTGACCTCGAGAATCTCAAACAGCGTCCCCCTGTGGTAACGATCATGGGTCACGTTGACCATGGTAAAACCTCATTACTGGACGCTATCCGTAAAGCGAAAGTCGCCAGTGGTGAAGCAGGTGGCATTACTCAGCACATCGGTGCTTATCACGTTGATGTAGAACATGATGGCAACAAACGGCAAGTCGTGTTCTTAGATACACCTGGTCACGAAGCATTCACAGCGATGAGGGCTCGTGGTACACGGGTAACTGATATTGCGGTTCTGGTAGTAGCTGCAGATGACGGCGTACGACCTCAGACTATTGAGGCCATCAGCCATGCCAAAGCGGCTCAAGTGCCCATCGTCACTGCCATCAACAAAATTGATAAAGAAACGGCTAGTGCTGACCGCGTCAAGCAAGAGCTGATGGAACATGGCCTTGTACCTGAAGAATGGGGTGGGGACAGCATTATGGTTCCCGTCAGCGCAATCACGGGTGAAAACCTAGATCTCTTGCTCGAAATGCTGCTACTCCAAGCTGAAGTCGAAGATCTTAATGCTAACCCTGACAGACTAGCTAAAGGTACTGTCATTGAAGCCAACTTAGATAAAGCTCGTGGTCCAGTTGCTACACTGCTCATCCAAAACGGCACCCTCAGAATCGGGGACTCCATGGTAGTCGGTTCTGTCTTTGGTAAAGTACGTGCCATGATTGATGACCGACTCAATCGGGTAGAGGCAGCATCACCATCCTTTGCTGTAGAGGTCTTAGGCCTGAATGATGTTCCCCAAGCAGGAGATGAATTTGAGATCTTTGCGTCTGAAAAAGAGGCACGCTCTGTCGCTGACGATCGGGCCACAGACCAGCGTCAGTCCAGAATCCAACAATCCTTGGCATCTCGACGCGTTACTCTCAATACCCTTTCAGCCCAGGCCCAGGAAGGTGAGCTCAAGGAACTCAACATCCTTTTAAAAGCAGATGTACAAGGTTCCATAGAAGCTATTTTAGCCTCCTTGCAACAGCTACCTCAGGATGAAGTTCAAATCCGAGTTCTGATGGCAGCACCAGGAGAAATCAGTGAAACTGATGTGGACTTAGCTGCAGCTAGTGGAGCCGTCATCATTGGTTTCAACACGACGCTAGCTCCGGGAGCACAGCAGGCATCTGACCGTCTAGGTGTTGATATTCAAGATTACGACATCATCTACAAGCTGCTAGAAGATATCGAAGGAGCGATGGAAGGTCTACTTGAACCTGAATTGGTAGAAGAAGACCTAGGTGAAGTAGAAGTTCGTGCTGTCTTCCCTGTTCGAAAAGGAGCTGTGGCCGGTTGTTATGTGTTATCTGGCAAGGTTACCCGTAACTGTAAAATCCGAGTCATGCGTGGTGGTTCACAAGTTTATGAAGGAAACCTCGATTCATTGAAGCGTATGCGCGATGATGTAAAAGAGGTTGCCTCTGGCTTTGAGTGTGGTATTGGTGTTGACAAATTCAGCAACTGGCAAGAAGGCGATCGCATTAATGCCTTCAAGATGGTAACGAAACGACGCACCTTAGCAGGCCGCTCATAGCCGGGATCAGCACCTAGCCAGATACCTAAAAGCTAATAAGCTTGTCAAGCTGAGCGGAAGTGCTGTTTTAGTTTTTTTAGCCAGCAGAAGCGTTATTCCTAACATTTCTGCTGGCTAAAGTGTATTGAATAGATACAACTCGATACAAACCGTGACTATAAGCACAGCACCTCCATAGTTGCTGCGTTATCGTAAAGAAAGAAAATGCTGAAATACTTGTTCGTTCAGCTTACGCAGTGAAACCTATGGCTACTAAATCCTCCACTCTATTCAGCTCTGAAAACGCGAACGTATGGCTAAGCCTACAGCGTGCTATTTGCAATAGCGCCGGGTTTCAACGATGGAAATCGGAACTACCCAGCGATACCTTGGATACAACTCCACTGGAGCAGTTGGTAAGACGATACCTACGTGAGACCCTGGAAACTCTTGCATACTAGTTAGAGCACGACTAAGTCGGTCCTCATATCGTACTAGAGCATTTCGTTACTACGATCGGAATCCTGCTTTAACGGTCAATTAAATACTAAATACTTGTAGTTAGCCATAAAGGGAGGTTGTAAGACCTCCTTTTTTAACCTTCTGATTATAGGTAAATAATACATGAACTTTAAAATGACAAAGGCACCTATTCTGAGATAGGTGCCTTTGAGACTAAGCTAGGTTATAAAACCAAAGCAACTAAGCGTTGATCTGAGGAGCAACCATTGCAACAGGAGCAGCTTCACCAGCAGCCAAGTCTAGAGGGAAGTTGTGAGCATTACGCTCGTGCATAACTTCCATACCCAGGTTGGCGCGGTTGATCACGTCAGCCCAAGTGCTGACAACACGACCCTGAGAGTCGATGATGGACTGGTTGAAGTTGAATCCGTTCAGGTTGAACGCCATTGTCGAAATACCGAGTGCAGTAAACCAGATACCGATGACGGGCCATGCACCCAAGAAGAAGTGCAAAGAACGGCTGTTGTTGAAGGATGCGTACTGGAAGATCAAACGACCAAAGTACCCGTGAGCAGCAACAATATTGTAAGTCTCTTCTTCCTGACCAAACTTGTAACCATAGTTCTGAGATTCAACTTCAGTGGTTTCACGAACCAAAGAGGAAGTCACCAGAGAACCGTGCATAGCGGAGAACAAGGAACCACCGAATACACCCGCCACACCAAGCATGTGGAAGGGGTGCATCAGGATGTTGTGCTCAGCCTGGAAGACAAGCATGAAGTTGAAGGTACCGGAAATACCCAGGGGCATACCATCAGAGAATGAACCCTGACCGATGGGGTAGATCAAGAATACTGCGCTGGCCGCTGCTACAGGAGCAGAGTAAGCAACACAGATCCAAGGACGCATTCCCAAGCGGTAGGAAAGTTCCCACTCACGACCCATGTAGCAGAAAACGCCAATGAGGAAGTGGAAAATGACTAGCTGGTAAGGGCCACCGTTGTACAACCACTCATCCAAGGAAGCAGCTTCCCAGATGGGGTAGAAGTGTAGACCGATAGCGTTGGAAGAAGGAATTACAGCACCAGAGATGATGTTGTTGCCAAGAATCAAAGAACCAGCAACGGGCTCACGAATACCGTCGATGTCAACGGGAGGAGCGGCGATGAAGGCGATTACGAAGCAAGCTGTGGCAGCCAATAGCGTGGGGATCATTAGAACGCCAAACCAGCCTACATAGAGGCGGTTCTCGGTGCTAGTAACCCACTCACAAAACTGATCCCACAGGTTAGCGCTTTGGCGCTGCTGTAGAGTAGTTGTCATGATTTTATGAATCCTATGAATATTGTCGAGGTACGACAGTAAGCGATTGCTTACTTAGTTACCATACTAGAAGAAATAATTACTTTTGTAAACCTTAAAGCCTCCAGAGGATTTTATTTTTTGAGTAACCCTTAAGTAACCGAATACCTCACTCAGAGCCAGAAATCCTTACACAGATAAGCTTTCTGGCTTTCTGGCTTTGACAAGATGCAGGGTCATTGATGACCCTGCATCTTGATCAAAGCCAGAAATAACGCTCGTAAAAAACACTGAGTTTACACTCACTTTTTTGTAACGTTTAGCAAAGAGAGCGAAAAGTTTTGAGCGTCAAAATAACCTATAGTCCTTCCTACACAATAGTTCCAACCTATGAGTGCTTTAACCAATGCAGCTACTGTAATTTTCGAGTCCAGCCTGGCACTGATAATTGGCTTAGCTTGGACCAAGCAAAAACCATACTTCATCAGCTAGATTCAATTGAAATATTAATTCTGAGTGGGGAAGTTCATCCTCAGAGTCAGCGTCGAAGCGCTTGGTTGCAACGTATTTATGCACTCTGTCACCTGGCTCTTCAAAAAGGGTTTTTACCCCACACTAATGCTGGACCTTTAAGTTTTGAAGAGATGGAAACCCTCAAGCAGGTCAATGTATCAATGGGTCTTATGCTTGAGCAGCTAAGCCCTCGCCTGTTGAAGAATATTCATCGTAATTCACCTAGTAAGCATCCAGCAGTCAGGCTACAACAACTGCATTGGGCAGGAAAGCTAAAAATCCCCTTTACAACTGGCCTACTACTGGGCATCGGAGAAACAGAAACTGATTGGGAAGAGACATTAACTGCGATCTCAACTATCCATAAGCAATACGGCCATATCCAAGAAGTCATCCTTCAACCACATCAGCCAGGCAAACGACAACAATCGCCAGGCTCTCCTTGTGATGACCAGATGTTACTCCAAGCGGTAAAAATAGCCCGAAACCTATTGCCTCAAGACATCGCCATCCAGATTCCACCTAACTTAGTTAAAACAACTGATATGATCCTCGCCTGCTTAGACGCTGGCGCCATGGACTTAGGAGGCATCGGGCCAATAGACGAAGTCAATCCTAATTACCTCCATCACAGCCTGAAAACATTAACAACTCTATTGGAGACATATGGCTACAGACTCCAGCCTCGACTACCTATCTACCCCCAATACGACAATTGGCTGCCGCATCCCCTCAAAAAAAGAGTCCAGTCATGGCGAACACGACTGAACCTGGAGATTACTTCATAGGTAGAGACAGCAGGCAGCAGAAAGTCCTTTCCCTGCCTGCTAATTAGCTAAATCCGTCCACGTAGCATCTGTGCCATTTCATTTTGACGAGGAGACATCTCTAGAGCTGTTTCCTCAGTAATACGTCCCGACTCATACAGAGAATAGAGAGACTGATTCATCGTCGACATACCGTCAAAAGTACATTTCGGCAACAGCGCCTCAACTTCATCCAGCTGACCTCGCTGAATGTAATCCTTAATAGCATCCGTATTGATCAGGATTTCATGGAAGGCCGCTCGCTTACCATCGGTAGTCCGGCAAAGCCCCTGTGCCACCACCGCAACCAGCGACTCAGCAATCGAAATCCGAACAGCGCTCTGCTGTTCTGGCTCATACATACCCAAAACACGTTCTACCGTTTTGACAGCACTGTTCGTATGTAGAGTACCAAACACTAAATGTCCTGTTTGAGCAGCCTTTAAAGCAATATCGACTGTTTCACGATCTCGAATCTCACCGATTAAAATCACATCAGGATCTTCTCTGAGAGATGCTTTCAGGGCATTCTTAAACTCCATCGTATGAATGCCAACTTCTCGCTGCTTGATCAGAGACATCCGACTACCATGCACAAATTCCACCGGATCTTCAATCGTAATGATGTTCTTTGGCATATCTGTATTGATGTAGTCAATCATCGCTGCTAACGACGTTGACTTACCAGACCCCGTAGGACCAGTTACCAGCACCAGCCCTTTGTGATAATGACAAATATCCTTGAGAACCACTGGCAAATTAAGCTGATCAATGGTCAAAATCTTGACCGGAATGAGACGCATCACTAAAGATGGCCCTCTCAGAGTATTGAAGATATTAATCCTGACTCGGGTAAAGTCAAAGTGCGCTGCTCCATCAAAATCCATCCTCTGTTTAAAGTCCTGGATCTGATCGGGCTTAAGCACCTCAGACAACCAGCCATAAAAAGTCGCTTCATCGGTCGAGGGATAATCCGTAGTTTCAATCTCGCCTCGATTCCGAAAACGCGGCACCTCACCAACACCTAGGTGAACATCCGAGAAGCCTTTGTCAAAGGCTTCTCGGACGATACGCTCTAGCGTTAGACCACCACCAACGCGAACACCACCAGCAGACTTTGGCATCGGTGGAGGAGCAGCCGTACGAGAACCAGCAGCTCTCCCCATGCCAGGAGGTGGCGGCGGCGCAACTCGCTTGGGCGGCGGCGGTGGAGCAGACGGCATTGAAGCGGGGCGTTGTGGATCAGACATAAAGCACCAAAGCCTTCAGTTAACGACGGACAACATCAAGAAAATACGCCTATGCTCCTGACATAGGGCAGACAAACCTACTAATCACTCACAGCCTACCCAAAAAATCAATAGCAGTTAGCAGATACCGAGGCCCAGAATCACCCAAGAAACTGAGACACATCCTGTGCTACCCTAGTTTAGCTCTTAATATTTCACACACCTAGGGATTTCGGGTGTTTCAGCAATACTCAGACAGGTTATGCTGCTGTATTTTTACTGAAATGCACACTGGGTGGAGGTTTAACCCGGAAGGAGAAAATTAAATGCCTGTTGTAACGCTGGCTCAATTGCTTGAGTCGGGGGTTCACTTTGGTCACCAGACCCGTCGTTGGAACCCCAAAATGGATCAATATATTTTCACCGCTCGTAATGGTGTTCATATTATTGACCTCGTTCAGACTGCTCAGCTACTCGACAATGCCTATGCCTTTGTTCGGCGCTCTGCTGAAAAGGGACAAAAGTTTTTATTTGTAGGTACTAAACGTCAGGCAGCTGGCATCGTTGCTGAAGAAGCTAGCCGGTGCGGGTCTTACTATATCAACCAGCGCTGGCTGGGAGGTATGCTGACTAACTGGACCACAATTAAGACTCGTGTAGAGCGTCTCAAAGAATTGGAGCGCATGCAGGAAACTGGAGCTCTAGCCCTCAGACCAAAGAAAGAGGCTGCCGTTCTAAGACGTGAACTGGAAAAGCTCCAGAAGTATTTGGGTGGGATCAAACTGATGCGTCGGTTGCCTGATGTCGTCATCATGGTTGACATTAAGCGTGAGTATAATGCGGTCCAAGAATGTCAGAAACTTGGTATTCCCATTGTTTCTTTACTAGATACCAACTGCGATCCCGATGTAGTGGATATCCCCATTCCTGGTAATGATGATGCTATTCGTTCAATCAAGTTGATTCTCGGTAGCTTAGCCAACGCGATCTATGAAGGCTCTCATGGTCAAGCACCTCAGAGTGATGGCGATGGAGACGATATTTATGCCGACTATCCCAGTGCCGAAGCAGATTATGATTATGCTGAGGAAGCTGTTCCTGCTGCAGACGAAGTGCCTGCGGCTACAGACGAGGTGCCTGCGGCTACAGACGAGGTGCCTGCGGCTACAGACGAGGTGCCTGCGGCTACAGACGAGGTGCCTGCGGCTGCGGACGAGGTGCCTGCTGCGGACGAGGTGCCTGCTGCGGTAGAAGCTAGTCCTGTGGCTGAAAGCGAATAAAGCGCTGTAAGCCTTTTTGATTTCGTATTGACAGCTGAGCCCTTGCTTTGGGTGTCAGCTGTCGGTGCTTGTAACAGTGTGAATACTGGCAAGAGCTTTGTTGTCGCAAGTAAAACATTAGTATAGGAGGAGATAATGGCAGGCATTTCTGCAAAACAAGTAAAAGAACTGCGCGACACGACTGGCGCAGGCATGATGGATTGTAAAAAGGCCCTCCAGGAATCAGATGGAGATCTGCAGAAGGCTGTCGAGTGGCTACGTCAAAAAGGCATCACCTCAGCCGCGAAGAAAGAAGGCCGTGTAGCTGCAGAGGGACTAGTCGAAAGCTATATCCACACAGGTGGTCGTGTTGGTGTACTAGTCGAGATCAATTGTGAAACTGACTTCGTTGCCCGTCGCGCCGAATTCAAAACATTAGCTCGCGATATTGCCATGCAAATCGCAGCTTGCCCTAACGTTGAAGTCATTAAAACTAGTGAAATTCCTCAAGATTCAATTGAACGTGAGCGGGAAATTGAAATGGGCCGTGAGGATCTTGCCAAAAAGCCTGAAAATATTCGAGCCAAAATCGTCGATGGGCGTATCGCAAAGCGTCTTAAGGAATTATCTCTGCTAGACCAGCCCTTTATTAAGGATCAGAACATCACTATTGAAGAACTGATCCAACAGTCGGTTGCCACTCTGGGGGAAAAAATTCAAGTTCGACGTTTTTCACGATTTACCCTAGGTGAGGGTATTGAGAAGAAAGAGGAGAACTTTGCAGAAGAAGTAGCCGCTCAAACTGGCCAAACGCAAAAAGAAGAGAAGCCCGTAGCTGCAGAAGAGCCTCAGAAAGAAATTCCAAAGGCAAAGGCAGCACCTAAAGCTGAGAAAAAGAAAGGCAAAAAGAAAAAGAAGTAGTCCAATCCCAGGACGGTTCTCGTTTTTTTCATTAGCGAGGCAAGACTCTAGGAGTTTCTGCCTCGTTTTTTACATTCACAACTAAACCTTGTCCACGTCCAGAACGGTCGTTTTACCGTGGGAGAAACTACAGGTTTCAACTTGGACGTGGTTTAAGATAGATAATCTATCCACGCTCTGAAGATGCCGCGATTCTAAATTAGATTAATGCCTTGACGTCTTAGGGCACATTTACCATAAGTCCTATACTAGGACTGTCAAAGCTCCTGCTAGCATTGACATTCACATTATTTCTCTATCTAATCATGTGCGCTAATGGTTAACGCAAGTGGTCATATTGAACAGCAGCTTTCTAAGCTTCAAATACAAACTGCTGATATTGCCACTGAGCTTGAAACCTTAGTTGACAAATATCTGCAAGTTTTAAGTCAGGCGAGCAAACGTCAATTAGTACTTGCGGCTTATCACGTTTGCACCCAAGTCTATCCTGATAAATTTTTAGAGCTCAGTTTGTCTCAACGCGATCGGCTACAACAAGAGCTACGGGAGTTGGGTAATCGCATCCAATCACAGCTCAGGGATAAATGGGACACAGCTAAACGTTTGAGCTTACGACCAGCGGAAGAGGATGGCCTAGCAGTTATTCGACAATTATTTCTAGAAGCAGCCTCAGCTAGAGATGAGACTGATATGGAGAACTCTGCGGATCAGCAAGATGCTTTAGATGAGCAGCCCACACAACCAGCGCCCGAAGAACCCAAAGCAAATGTAGATGAGACGATACCTAATAAACGATCTCAGGAAAAACTATTAGCTGAAATTCAGACGCTTATAGGTAGTGAGCGCTTGGAAGAGGATATGTCAGACCCCGAAAACGAGACCACGGGTCCCATGCAGCCTGCTCAGATCATGCGACGACAAATTTTAATCGAAAAGGCTATCCGAGATGTCCTAAAGACAGTGTCAGAAAAAGCGAATGATATTTTGCAAAAGGCTAGTGTCATGCCGGAGCTACCGAAAGCGTTATTAGCTGCGGCCTCTGATGCAGAACGCCTCGGACACATACCGATGAAAACACCCAATTTGGTCAGACTGTCAATCAAGGTAATGCATGAACCGAGTAAAGATAGTTTTGCCAAGCATGATGATGAAGAATCTGACTCAGAAGACGAGACTCAGTCAGATCAATGGCCTGATGAAGCAGAAATTTCAGCCGCTATCATTGCGAGAGAGGATGATAGCGCCGAGCATGATGATACTAACTCTGACAATCGTCCAGAGTCCATATCAATGCCACGATTTCTGCAACTAGACTCTCTGCCTGACTTTGTCATGATCCATTTACGACTATCAGAAATTGAGTTTGCCGAAACTAATGTGGCAATTTGGCGTAGCCGTATCCGTAAGAAAATGGGCCATCTCAAACAAGTAGGCCATGCCTATAAAGATGCTGAACGTCAGCTTGCGATCGCACAAGCCGAAGATGCCTGGAGAGCCAGCTGGACCAACGACTAATGGCCGATCTACCCGACTGGCTCCGCCTACAAAAGGCCCTGAGTGTCGAAGCCGAAACAGGGTTTAATGATCTACAGGGTCATCAAAAGCGATTTAGCGAATTTTTGCGAGACAGTTTGCGAGTGTCTCCTGCCAATTTGCCAGTCATCGACCAAGAGCGTTGGATCACACTTTCACAAGACTTCGACAAGTACAGCGCCCTCAGTTTTGCCCAGCGCCAGCACCTGATAGCAGACACACGCCGATTTCTGCAGCAGAGTCGTCAGCTACTGGAGAAACCCAGGCCCAACGTTGCTAAGGAGCCCAATGCTACAAAATTTAATCAGCGGCCTAAAACAAAGTCCCTAACCGCTCAAGTCAATAACCTATACCAATCGGGACATCCCCTTGATCAGCCTCTCACTTATCTCAAAGGCATGGGGCCTAAAAATAGTGAACGTCTGGCCAAATTAGGCTTATACACCGTACGGGATGTGCTGTATTACTACCCTCGCGACCATCTGGACTATGCTCGTCAGGTTAAAATTCGAGATCTCAAACCCGGTGATACCGTTACTATCGTTGGCACCGTAAAACGTTGTAACTGCTTCAACAGCCCCCGCAATGCCAAACTGACCATCTTCGAACTCAGTCTCTATGACGGTACTGGCACCCTAAAAATTAGCCGATTCTTTGCTGGCGCGCGCTTTCGTAATCGAGGGTGGCAAGAACGCCAAAAAAGGCTCTATCCAGCCGGTGCCACTTTGGCCGCATCGGGACTGGTGAAAAAAGGCAAATACGGCATTACTCTGGACGATCCAGACCTGGAAGTGCTGGGGGATGCCCAAGAGCCGATTGACTCGACTACTGTCGGTCGCGTGGTGCCAGTATATCCTCTCACTGAGGGAGTTCCGGCCCCCTTAGTGCGCAAAGCAGTGGTCGCCGCATTACCCGCTGCCGTCGAAATTCGCGATCCGTTTACTACAGCACTGCGCGAGGAATATGGCCTCATTCAGCTGCCTGTGGCAATCGCCCATATCCACTTCCCTCCAGACAGCGACACATTAACCCTCGCTCGGCGACGTCTCGTGTTCGATGAGTTTTTCTATCTACAGCTGGGTCTGTTGTCTCGTCGCCAACAGCAACAGTCACAAACTCAAATTCACATGGCTCCCACTGGAAAGCTGATCGATCAGTTCTATGAAGTACTGCCGTTTAAGCTGACAAAAGCGCAGTCACGGGTGGTGCAAGAGATTTTAGTGGATTTACAACAGTCCACCCCCATGAATCGACTGGTGCAGGGGGATGTCGGCTCAGGTAAAACCGTCGTCGCCGTTGTCGCTATCTTGGCAGCGATTCAAGCTGGATATCAGGCAGCTCTGATGGCTCCCACCGAAGTTCTGGCAGAGCAGCATTACCGGAAATTAGTCGAATGGTTTAACCTGCTTCACTTACCTGTAGAGCTATTAACAGGCTCGACTAAAACGGCAAAACGACGAGAAATTCATTCTCAGCTAGAAACTGGAGAATTACCCATTCTGGTAGGCACCCATGCCCTGATCGAGGACCCAGTAAAATTTACGCGATTGGGGCTGGTTACCATTGATGAGCAACATCGATTTGGCGTAGCCCAGCGGGCAAAACTCCAAAATAAGGGAGAAAGCCCTCACGTACTCACCCTCACAGCCACCCCCATACCTCGCACATTGGCGCTAACACTGCATGGGGATCTTGATGTTAGTCAGATCGATGAGCTACCACCGGGACGTAAGCCCATTCAAACAACGCTCTTGGGTGGCCGGGATCGCAATCATGCCTACGATCTGATCCGTCGAGAAATCGCTCAGGGTCATCAAATCTATATCGTGCTACCCCTAGTGGACGAATCTGAAAAACTGGACCTCCGTTCGGCTATTGAAGAACATCAGCGACTCAGCGACGTTGTCTTCCCGGAGTTTCAGGTAGGGCTCCTACATGGACGCATGAGCTCCAGCGATAAAGATGCAGCAATCACCACCTTCCGCAACCGTGGTACTCAAATTTTGGTATCGACCACAGTGGTAGAAGTAGGTGTGGACATCCCTAATGCCAGCGTCATGTTGATCGAACATGCAGAACGCTTCGGTCTATCGCAACTCCACCAGCTTAGAGGGCGAGTGGGGCGGGGAGCAGACCAATCCTATTGCCTCTTGATGAGTAGCAGCAAAAGTGAAACCGCATTACAGCGATTGCGAGTCCTGGAACAGTCCCAAGACGGATTCTTTATTGCCGAAATGGACTTACGCTTTCGAGGTCCTGGCCAAGTACTCGGAACTCGCCAGTCAGGTCTACCTGACTTTGCCCTGGCCAGCCTTGTCAACGATCAAGCAGTGCTAGAGCTAGCGCGTACAGCAGCTGAAAAGCTAATCCAGCAAGACTCCAGCCTTGACCAGTGGCCTCTAATTCAAAAGGAACTGAACCGGCGATATCAAAAACTCATGGGCGGCGCAATTTTCACTTAGATAGTAGTGTCATCCCTGGAATACTAGGCAGCGTACTCTCAGCCTCATCGACGCTTACCAGTCAACCAGGTTAATAAACCGGCTGATCCCACCATGCCAGCCGCTAACCCCAGTCCCAGCCAAAGACCAAATGGCAGGGCTATAGAACGAAACGTCAAAAACTGTAAGGAGACAGGGGCGGCATTCTGGACTGAGAGTATTGAGATCACAACCACTAAAAACGCCGGAATAACCACAAGCAAAAATTTAGTCATACCTTGTCCAAACACTCTCCCCGCCAACACAGACTCATTAATTCGGCCAATGTTATCAGCCGGATTGGTCCCACCGAATAACATTGGCTCCATTGACACCATGATATCCATCCAAATCATCTGTCCACCAGATGACATATGCATGCTTTAAAGCAATCAAGCCCCCACCTAAAAGGTAGAGGCTTAATTACTGTTAGATTTTCAGTATAGAAAGAGTCCGTATAGGACGACTAGCCAACACCTGAAACAGGATAATCAGCCAATAAGTAGGGTTCTGTATAAGTTGTTCGTATAAACTATACCTAAATTAACTTACGTTTTGATCAACGTCCATAAACGCCACGTAAGCATATTTAAAGAAATATTAAACCACTCCTCAGTCCTATAGTCGCAGCAAAGCCAAAAACTATGAGGGCTCTAGCACTAGTGCTAGAGCCCTCATAGTTTAAAGAGTTCAGTATAGAGGAAACTGCTAAAAAGTCAGTCTTATTAGGGTTTAGGTTTAAGCTGCAAAAGCAGTAGTCATAAGCGTTCTTTCGAACTAAATACAGACTACCCCAAGCATTTGGAGGATGCACATAAACCCCCAATGAACTTCAGTAAACCTGTCTTGAAGAAAATCTTAAGACGCTAGACTGGCAAGGATTTGAAAATTTTGTACAAAGACGCAATCTAGCTGAACTATCTGTCCGTTAAAATGAACTAGTCATCTCTAGGTATATATGTTCTAGAGTGACTGGGCTACGAGCAATCGAATCAATAGGACAGCCTTCAAACTTGGCCAATAGCTCTCTGAGTTCTAAGCGTTCAGGCAACCAAAACGCCAATTGCCCATCGTAGCGACGCTGCGTCAATCCGTAAGTCTTCGCTTTAGCCATAGCAGCGGCTTCATCTGTAGTCTGGATAGTAACTACCTCTTGGGCAGGGATATAGGCACGGAGTTCAGACAAACTACCTTGAGCTAATAAATGTCCTTGTTTTAAAAAGCCGATGCGATCGCACAATCGTTCAGCCTCATCCAGTAAGTGGGTGGTCAACAAGACTGTGACGCCCTGATGCTTCAGCTGGCGAATCAGCTCCCAAACATCATAGCGAGCCTCAATATCCAGACCTGTGGTGGGCTCATCTAAGACCACCAGCTTAGGCTGATGCACAATGGCCACTGCCAGACTCAACCGTCGCTGCATCCCGCCACTCAAAGCACCAACAATGCTATCAACTCGATCCTCAAGGTTGACGGCTTTGAGACAGGTGAAGATGCGTTGCGATCTCAAAGATGACGGTAGACCGTAAATTTTGCCAAAAAAAGCCAGGTTTTCTCCACAAGTCAAGCTCTGATACAGCAGATTCTGTTGGGGCATAATCCCCAAATAGGATTTGGTTCTATCCGAAGCAGCCTCACCTGCAATCAAAACACGCCCGATATCAGGTCGTATTAAACCACTCAATAAATTAATCGTCGTCGTTTTTCCGGCTCCATTTGGTCCTAGCAATCCATATACCTCACCCGGTACCAACCTCAAGGTCACATCCGTGAGTACCCGACGCGGGCCAAAGGTCTTCGATAAATTTTGAATGTCAAGCACCCAGACCGCACTCGATACCACTCCATGAGCGTATTGCATGAGAACCTTTAACGTAAAGTCAAAGACAGATCCGGATACAAGTGCTAATATTAAGAACGGTTCCTGACTAAATTAGTTCAGATGCCAGGGCATGTGGCTCAGTGGATAGAGCATCAGATTCCGGTTCTGAGGGTCGGGGGTTCGAATCCCTCCATGCTCGTTTTAAGTTCTCAAAAATTAAGAACTAAATACTTTACGCGCTTCTGCAAAAGCTTTAAGTATAGATAACTTAAGGGCCTCAGAAGCACGATACAGATAAAAAATACTTAAGTCTCAAAAAGCAGGCCCTATTACCTATATTCTTACTTAGTGAGCCAGGGTATACATGCGTATCTTGTATATTTAATCAAGTACTCATGCCCCATGCTCATGTAAACACCACTCCGAATAAAAGCTCGATATTACCGATATCGATAAGCAAACTATCTTGAAATAGTTCAATAAATATAATTAACATTGCGTCATAAATCATTTAAGTTTTGGCTGCACGCTTTCTGGTTGGAATTTATACGGCTCAGGCTTCTACGGCTGAGTCTCTCAAGAAAACGCTGGCTCACAGTCCGTTTGCCATTAGTTGGAGCAAAACACAAGCAGAGTTTGTGCAATGGACTATCAGTAATCGTCATCGGATTGATTGCTTAGTAGTCCAACGCTCCCACAAAGAATTGGACCCCTTACAGGAGCTGTTGGAGCGTGATATTTTGCTACCTATTTTAGTGATCTCAAATCAGAACACTATAGATCCCCAGCCGAATTATCACAATGCCGTCATCTGCATGACTACCAGCGAAATAGATAGAATTGAAGGCCAGGTCCATGAAGCTATCAATCAATTTTTGCAGCTGCCAGCTAGTCAAAATCCCCCCATTGATCCAGAAAATGCTTCACCGGATACTCGAGATAATCGAACCTTTCTCTTAAGCCTGCAGCAACAGCGCTTAACTGAAAAGCTACAAGAACGCTTAGGTTATTTGGGCGTGTACTACAAGCGTAATTCTCAAAACTTCATGCGCAATATGACATTGGAGGAGCGTCATGAATTTTTAGATCAACTGCGTCAAGACTATCGTCAAATTATTTTGAGCTATTTTTCATCGGATGATAAAACCCTAAATCAGCGTATTGACGACTACGTTAATCTGGCCTTCTTTGCTGATGTCTCTATTTCTAAAGTTGTCGAGATTCATATGGAGCTGATGGACCATTTCTCCAAACAGCTCAACATGGAAGGTCGTAGTGAAGAAATTTTGCTGGACTATCGCCTAACTTTGATTGATGTATTAGCCCATTTATGCGAAATGTATCGTCGCTCCATCCCCCGTGAAGTTTAGCCGTAGCTTACCGCATTTCCCCAATACACTAGTAGACTCTTGCGCGCCACATCCGCCACACCTTCGGGAGCCTTCCAATGGCCTATAAAAAAACCTACATTTTGAAGCTTTACGTCGCCGGAAATACCCCCAACTCTACCCGAGCACTGAAGATGCTCAATACGATTTTGGAAGAAGAATTTCAGGGCGTCTATGCATTAAAAGTAATTGACGTATTGCAAAATCCACAGCTAGCCGAAGAAGACAAAATTTTAGCAACTCCTACATTGGCCAAAATTTTACCCCCGCCAGTTCGTAAGATCATTGGTGACTTATCAGATCGTGAGCGTGTCTTGATTGGGCTAGACTTACTTTATGATGAGCTGAGGGAGGATGATTAATCCTCTTAAGACCGTCCACGCAGCAGTCGTAGCGTGTTATCTATTTGTTTGATACTGTCGCTCTTAGAGCATCGTCAAAACTGCGAAATGGTATCCCGTAAGAAGGATTGAGCCTTGTGCTTGACAGTCTCTGCCAGATTTGATCGTATGGCCTTGAACTATAGACTGCTAATAGCTTTTATCGGTATTTTCAGTCCGCTTTAAGTAGAATCGGCTGTAATGCTTGCCCTCGATAGCTTAACCTGTTGAAATATTAAGTAATGCTCTTTTCTCTGGCTGTATTTTTTTAACAGGTCAATTTACTAAACCATGACTCAGTCTTCTCAAGGTGAGCCCCCCTCGAATACTCCCTTAGCGGGTGTCAAAAAGATCCGCACCATGATGGAAGGGTTTGATGACATTAGTCATGGTGGTCTGCCTGCTGGTCGCTCTACGCTTGTTAGCGGAACTTCAGGAACGGGTAAAACCTTAATCGCTGTCCAGTTTCTATATAACGGCATCACAGATTTTGATGAGCCTGGTGTATTTGTCACATTTGAGGAGTCTCCCGCTGATATTATCCAAAATGCTTGTAGTTTTGGCTGGGATCTACAGCAACTGATCGACGATGGCAAGCTTTTTATATTAGACGCCTCTCCAGATCCTGAAGGCCAAGAAATCGTTGGAAACTTTGACCTTTCGGCCCTAATTGAACGGATCCAATACGCTATTCGTAAATACAAAGCACGGAGAGTTTCAATCGACTCGGTAACTGCTGTCTTTCAGCAATACGATGCTGCTGGGGTAGTACGGCGCGAAATTTTCCGCCTGGTGGCTCGCCTCAAGCAAATGGGAGTGACCACACTCATGTCAACCGAGCGAGTAGAAGAGTACGGCCCAGTTGCACGCTTCGGGGTGGAAGAATTTGTTTCAGATAATGTTGTGATCGTCCGTAACGTCCTAGAAGGAGAACGTCGTCGTCGCACGATTGAAATTTTGAAGTTGCGGGGTACCACTCATATGAAGGGGGAGTATCCATTTACTATTACCCATAATGGTATCAACATTTTCCCGTTGGGCGCGATGCGACTCACACAGAGGTCTTCAAATGTACGAGTATCGTCTGGAGTAAAGACGCTGGATGAGATGTGTGGTGGCGGCTTCTTCAAGGATTCGATCATCTTGGCTACAGGAGCAACGGGCACAGGAAAGACCTTGTTCGTTAGTAAGTTTATTGAAAATGGCTGCAAAGCTAATGAGCGAGCCATATTATTTGCCTATGAGGAATCGCGGGCACAGCTATCTCGAAATGCCTATTCTTGGGGAATTGATTTTGAGGAGCTGGAACGAGCTGGACTGCTCAAAATTATTTGTGCCTATCCAGAATCTGCTGGACTAGAAGATCATCTACAAATTATTAAATCGGAGATCGCCCACTTTAAGCCCTCGCGCATCGCCATCGACTCCCTATCAGCCCTTGATCGTGGTGTAAGTAATAACTCGTTCCGACAGTTTGTGATTGGTGTGACCGGCTATGCCAAGCAGGAAGAAATCACAGGGTTTTTCACTAACACTACAGAGCAGTTTATGGGCTCCCACTCGATTACGGATTCCCATATTTCTACCATCACAGACACGATTTTAATGCTGCAGTATGTAGAAATTCGGGGTGAGATGTCACGGGCCTTGAACGTTTTTAAGATGCGAGGTTCCATGCACGATAAGGCCATTCGAGAGTACACAATCAGTGCCAATGGACCTGAAATCAAGCATTCTTTCCGAAATTTAGAGCAAATTTTCAGTGGATCACCCAGGCGTGTTTCCGTCGATGAGAAAAGTGAGCTGTCGCGCATCATGAAAGGAGTACAGCCAGGCGACTCAGACTAGGGTCGGTATGTCACCCCCTAAGAGCGCGCTCCTGTAATGACTAGCTGTTCGTTAAAGATCTCAATGGTTTCTAAGATCACCCCTTGTTGATTGAGAAGCGTATTTAGCCGTCGCTCAACTTCATTGGTCGAAAAACCCATTTGGTCCTCAATATCAGCCAGAGGGAATGTAAATTGGCCTAACTTGAGACTCATGTCTTCCTCTAGATTGAGTTTGCCGTCTTGTACCTGGGGTCGAGCGACAATCCCGATGTAGATATCACGATTTGCTAACATCGGTGCCGCACTAGCGAGCTGATCAAGACCGGTTTGCACCTCAGCCGGTAAACCATCACGCGGTAGTTCCGATAAGTTTAAGACAGCTCCTGTTTCTATCAGATCGCTTTTGAGTGTTGTTTGAAAAGACTTCGCATTGACCAATATCTGAGCAGCCTGAGGTTGACTAAAAATAGCTTCATTAATCAGTTGATTTAGTTGAGGTTCATCCAAGGCGACACTAATCTGGCCCTTGTCATGGATAAGGTCTGACCACTGTGGATCGGACTGCTCGCTAGATTTCATCCGAGTATTAGCCATTTGGTGAGGTTTGGCCGCCTTTGGTAGAGACGTCTCAGCAGCTATATCAATCGGCAAGGGAGAGGATGACGCAACGGTATCCTCGGTTAAAGCAATACGATTTGTCCCATTGATCACGCTATGCCAACCGTAGGCAAAGCTACCGCCAGCCACCGCTGAAACCACCACCAGACTGATCAATAATGCTGCTTGCTTCATGGTGTGGTGTACCTACAGAACCCTACCCTCAAAATCTTCAACAGTTTAGCGCTTTCATCTGACAAGGCAACCTATCTTAAGTTCTGTTCCGCTACTGTTCCTAAAGCTGGAAACCATTACCATAGGAAGCAAATTGCCCACCTCTTAGCCTCAATCCTTGAACTTGAATGTCAACATTTGCTTCTAGATTTGCCCTAGGTCTTGGTTTATTGTTTGCAAGGGTTAGAAGGAGCCTCTCATACATTAATCTGCTGAAACGTCTTTTAATGTGCTGTTTGGTCATCAGTCTCTGGCTCAATCACTCCCCTATAGCCTGGGCAGAACCTGCCTCCGAACTTTTTGAGGCGCACTGCGCTGGATGCCATCCCAATGGAGCCAATATTATCCGTCGAGGGAAAAATCTCAAGCAGAAAGCATTAAATCGCCATGGTTATACATCGGCGGATAAGATCGAATCTATCATCGCCCATGGAAAAGGGCTGATGAGCGCCTATGGTGAACAGCTCAGTGACGATCAGATCCATGCCCTAGCCAACTACGTCCTAGAACAAGCTGCCATCAACTGGAAACCCTCAACGTAATCTACTGAGCGACTAGTCACTAAAATCACACAGCGCTTCAATCCCTACCCTGTCCCTACCCTTACCGTGCAGCTCAATCAAGTCATCATTGTCCACAAAGCAGGCAATTCTTACAGTAAAAGCTGGGCCGAAAAATGCGCCAAGCAATTAGAAAAATGTGGTACTCAGGTTTTGCTCGGGCCAAGTGGCCCCAAAGATAATCCCTATCCAGTTTTCTTAGCGTCGGCGCAACAGCCCATCGACCTGGCAATCGTACTGGGGGGTGATGGTACAGCACTGGCTGCAGCACGCCATTTGGCCCCCGAAAAAATTCCCATTTTGGCCGTCAATATCGGTGGCCACCTGGGTTTTTTGACCGAATCCTCAGACGAAATTGAAGACTTTGCAGGGATCGTTGATCGCCTCTTAGAAGACCGCTATGCCGTGCAACAACGGATGATGCTGCAAGCCTCTATCCATGAGGGTAGTCGTAGTAACCGGGAGCCCTTGAGTGAGGAGGTGTATTGGGCGCTGAATGAAATGTGTGTAAAACCCGCCTCCCCGGACCGCATGATCACCTCGATTTTAGAAATGGAAATTGATGGTGAAGTCGTTGATCAATACCAGGGTGATGGACTACTCATCAGCACTCCCACGGGTACTACCGGCTATACAGTCGCATCCAATGGTCCGATTGTGCACGCCAGCCTGGATGCTATCGTGGTCACCCCCATCTGCCCTCTGAGTTTATCGAGTCGTCCCGTCGTAATTCCCGCAGGGAGTGTAGTTAGCGTCTGGCCCCTGGCTGATCCTGGGATGACCACAAAGCTATGGATGGATGGTGTGTTAGCCACCTCTATTTGGCCTGGACAGCGGGTGGATATATTCATGGCAGAACATATGGCCAAGTTTGTCCTGCTACGCCAAAATCAATCTTATTATCAAACCCTACGCAATAAGCTCCTATGGGCTGGAGCCAGGATTAACTACACTAATCATCATCGTAATTAACATTTCCAGCTTCTCCTTGCCTAGAAGCTAAGAATCGAGCAGTAGACCAATCCCCCTAAAGTCGCTGGGTATTGCCTTTACCTTTAATCCAGCCTTCAACGCCATCAAAGCGAATTTTGAACCAGCGCTCACCAGATTCTTCTAACACATCTACGGTCTCATCGTAGTCAATGCCACCAATCGTGCCATACTCATTACCCGGTCCAGAGCGGATGAGTAGACCGGAGCCATAGGTTATTTTTACCTGATACAACCCCTGAGGGTCAGGTGTCTCGCTAGCGATGTTTGCCTCGGTCTCAGCTGCCGGTTGCTCGGCCTTGGGCTGAGGTGCTGTGTCTGCCTTAGGGGCATCAGCGGCAGGTTTTGGTTTTGCATCGTTTTCATAAACGGGCCGCTCAGGCAGACTGGACAGTTGGGTCAAGAAGTAGCGCGCTGTTGCAGCCCCTGCTAAGGAGATCACGAGCAGTGCGATCGCAACTCCACAAACAAACTTTATCAGTCCAACTAAAAAGTCCTGGGGGTTAAATCGCTGAGAGGCCATAGCTTCTAAAGGGAATCAAGGATATTTACGCAAGTGTCCTACGGTTATACCTTATTTCTAGCAGGAAATTATTCTGAATCCAGACCCCTGATCCACAGACTAATCTCACAACCCGCTGTTGCCGAAGCCTTTCATCACAGCATCAAAGAACTGCTCTCCCAGTTTCGCAGTGAAGATTCCACAGGTTAAAACAATTAACAAGCCTAAACCTAGCTGCAAGTATGTCAGCTGCCCCAAAGAATGAATGTCCGAATAGAGCAGGGGCAATAAGACAAAAAAGCTACCTAAAACCGCACCCCCTAAAAACTTGGTGTACACAGAATTAACCCAGTTTTTATCAGCGCCTAAAAACCTTAAGTAAAACAGATGTAGAGACTCAAACAGGTTTTGATTAGTATCTGAAGATGCCATGGGATCACTCACAAATTCGACGATTAAATCGCTCACCATGGGTGATCTACAGATAGCGTGAGCTCATTCCAGATATAAGCCTTGTCCAGGGCCAGGACGGTCGTTTTACTGTGGGAGAAACTACAGGTTTCAACTTGGACATGGTTTAGGAACTAATCTCCTAGCTCCTTCATGCGATCGCTAAGCATAGACTGCCGCGATGCTAACCGAGCCTTCCCCGATGCTGCCCAAGCTTGAAGCGCATCCACCTGATCTTTAGCCGTACGAGCCAGGGGCACCAGCTGACTAGCCGCCTCTAAAACATCATCCACTGTGAAATCACGATTTTGACTAAAGCCAATGTGCATCGCTTCGATAATGGCCTGCTCGATTTCAGCCCCTGAGAAATCTGGCGTCTCATAGGCCAAACGACTAGTGTCATAGCTTTTTACATTATGAGGACGCAAGCGACCCAAATGCACCTGGAAAATAGCATCTCGCTCGGCTTGGCTGGGTAGACCTACAAAGAAAATTTCATCAAATCGACCCCGACGCAGTAATTCGGGGGGAAGGGAGCCAATATTATTAGCCGTCGCCACCACAAACACAGGTGATGTCTTCTCTGAGAGCCAGGTAATAAACGTCCCAAAAACGCGACTTGTGGTGCCAGAGTCTCCACGCCCTTCAAATCCAGCAAACGCTTTGTCAATCTCATCGATCCATAGCACACAGGGCGCTAATGCCTCCGCCAGCTGAATCATCTGTCGTGTACGCGACTCAGACTCCCCCACTAAACCAGCAAACAGACGTCCCACATCCAAACGCAGCAGCGGTAGATACCAATTGTGGGCAATCGCCTTAGCTGTTAAAGACTTGCCTGTCCCCTGAATACC
This sequence comes from Leptothoe spongobia TAU-MAC 1115, assembly GCF_018739885.1. GTDB lineage: Bacteria > Cyanobacteriota > Cyanobacteriia > Phormidesmidales > Phormidesmidaceae > Leptothoe > Leptothoe spongobia. The sequence continues at coordinate 194,633 of NZ_JADOES010000003.1, forward strand.
TACCAGCATCAGGCCTCGAGGATGGGGTAAACCATACTGCCGCGCTCGCTCAGAAAATGAACCACCACGCTTAATCAACCAATCTTTGAGATTATCCAGTCCACCGATATCAGAAATTTTCTCTGTAGCTGGATAGAAATCAAGAATTTGCGTCTGGCGAATAGTCTGCCGCTTTTCTTCAAGGATCAGATCGATATCATCAGGGCTAAACACCCCATTAGCCGCAATTCCTCGCGCTAATACTCGCCGAATCCGCTCCATGGAAAGTCCCTGACAAGAACGAACCAATGCATCCAACGCCTTAGGCGCTGGCAAATTACCCATGGCTCCTAGCAAGGTTTCTATTTCGCGTCGGATTTCGTCAACTGTAGGCAGGGGAAATTCTAGAACCGTCAGTAGCTCACTAAGTTCATCCGGAATAGTCAACTGAGCTGACAAAATAATAATGTTTTTCGGTTGAGATTTGAGCAATCGAGCTAAATTTCGCAGTTTTCGAGAAACTGCAATATCATCCAAAAAACGATGAAAATCTCGCAGAATTAAAACAGCAGGCGCAGTAGAAGATAACTTCTCAACAAACTCTAAAGCTTGTAAGGGATTACGTCGCCCCACTCCTACATCACTTGGATTACCTTGATAGCCATCGACAAAGTCCCAAACATAAATGGCTCGATTACCTGTTTTAGAAGCGACTGCTGCAATTGCCTCTTCGGCCCGCTCTTCTTCACGAGTGGGAATATAAACCAACGGGTAGCGGGCCCGAATAAGTAGTCCTAACTCCTCTTGAAATGCCATAGGAAAACAGTGGACCCTTAATCAGAAAGCTGTTGTTTGAGGGCAGATAGAGCAGCCCAGCGTTGATCAGTAGATGCTGACGTATTATTATCCGCATCACTGGCCAGTGGGTTAACGATACCTTCACAGGCAGCATCACACAGCTGCCGCTGAGGTATCGCCAAACATAGCTGCTCATATAGCCACTTAGCAGGCTCAAAATGACCTTGAGGTGGCAAGGTTTCGAATAGCTCATCCAAACCCACTTCAACTTCTTCAGCATAGTCCTGAGGTTGGGGCTCCTGCAGCCAAATAAACTCTGACGTATCAACTTGGATACGGAAATTATAGTTTTGCAAACAACGATGACAGGTCAGAGTAGTAATGGTCTCTGCTTGAGCTGAAACCTCCAAAAAATTACCACGATGCTGAATCTGAATCAGCCCCTTAACAGGCGTTAGGGTTTCTAGATCCTTCAGATAATCATTAACCTCAATTTTCCGAGTCTGCCCCGGATCTTTCACCAAATGAGGAATATATATTCGCTGCATGGGCCGCTGCATAATCGATTCGAAGGGCCAAAGAATGAATTTAACCAGTAATATGGGTGCCTGGAAACAACAGATGAGCGCTAAAACTCACTATAAGCAGCAAGCTTTACTCATCCTCAGCGTCAGCAAAGCTACCCCCAGCCAAGGATTTAACGACCAAACGCCGATCAGGCTCCCGACCACGACTAAAGGTTTCTAATCCACCATAGGCCTTCAAAAACGTATGGACCTGACGCCGTTCCGCAGAGGATAAATCAGCTACTTCATGCTCTCCACCACTAGCTAGCGCTGATTCTGCGGCTTGCTCAGCAATGGCCTTCAGTTCATCTCGACGCTGTTGTCTATAACCCTGCAGTTCAATAGTGTAAGACTGCTGCTGGTCAGGATCTTGACCAATATTTAGAACCGTATTGGCCAAGTACTGAATCGCATCCAGTACCCGGCCTCGGTCACCCAACAAACCATCAATCTGAGACTGTGTCAGAGAAGAATCTTCAATAGTTAGCCAAAAACTACTATCACCTAGATCATCGTCTATATGTTGACCGGTAACGTTCGCCTGAACCCCTTGATGATCTAGCAATTGTGACAACCATTGGATGCCACTTTGATCTTGCTGCTCGCCCATACGTACTCACACCTATTTCAGCGCCTTAAATGCTACCCATAAGTCTACCTTTACCTATCGGTTAGACACCTTCTTTTTGGAGCTACCGCCAGATTTCTTATTACCCTTAGAGCGAGTAGAGCTGGACTTACCGCTAGCTTTATTAGATTTAGCTCGCCCTTTGGATGCAGTCTTAGATGACTGATTACTACCCTTCTTCGACTGTGTTCCTTCTTTAGGAGCAGCCTTTCTAGAACCTGGTTCAAAGGCTAGTGCGCCTCGATCAGCACTGACAGCCTTGGCTTCTTGATCATCTACTAAAGCCTGAATATTTTCAGGTAAGGGCTCTTTAGAAAGAATAAATGACTGCGCTGTCTGAAAAACATTAGCCAAAACCATGTACAACAGTACACCCGCAGGCAAGGGGAAGAACAAAAACATGCCAGAGAACAGCACAGGTGTCAGCTTTGTAATAGTTTCTTGCTGAGGATTATCGCTAGAAGACTGACCGGATAAAAGCTGGTTGACATAAAGGCTGATACCAAAGAATAGCACCATGCCCAGGATGTCCCAATGGATTTCTCCATCATCACCCATGGCACCAATACGGCCCAATTCTTTGATAAAGAGAAATCCTTTATTAGCGGCTAATCCCTTAACTTTGGCTTGAACGGTAACATCACCAGGGGCTAATGCCGTGATCTGGCCATTTTCATCAACTTTGACAAACTCTTGACCTTTAGTAACCTCCCACTGAGGCACAAAAACAGCTGGATCATTGGCAAACTCTTTAGCTAACTGCTGAACAGATTTACCATCAGGAGTTTGTAGGCGTATGGCTGTAGTGTCACCAACACCGATACGATTACCACCCGGCAAAACTGCAGCGACAGGAAAATGCTCACCATCGGCAATATATAGACTAGATGGCTTGGCCGAAAATGCTTGAGGCTGAACTTGCTCGATTGCTTCTTGGGGAAGGATTTGGAGATTCACTGGGTACGTAATATCAGCAAAAGGCGATCCCCGTAGGGTGGCAAACAATGCAAATAGAATAGGCATCTGCAAAACTACCGGAAAGCAGCCTGCTAAAGGATTACCAAACTCTTTGTATACGCCGCCCATCTCTTGCTGGAGCTTGGCCGGATCATCCTTGTGACGCTCTTGAATTTCCTTGACCTTCTTCTGCATGAGGGGCTGGGTGATCTTCATGCGACGCATATTGCGAATCGACCCTGCATTAAGCGGATAGAGCGCAAAGCGAATCAGGAGGGTCAAAGCCACAATGGCCAGACCATAGCTAGGCACAATCCCATAGAAAAAATCTAGGATTGGCAGCATTATGTTGTTCGTCAGAAATCCAATACCGAAATCCATGCGCGATTACCGAGCAAATTACATACCGAACTCTAATGTATCTGAATATTGCAAGCCTTAGGGTGATTCAAAGCAAAAAGGACCAGTTATTCACCCAGGTAAAGGAAGATGGGTGACGGTGTTCCACCTATTACATTGACGGTTATTACCACTTGGGCGAGCAGGACATGCAAAAGCCATGCAGCTTGCCCATTGACTCACTTCAAGCATCACAAGATCCATCTTCCTATAAGCGGTTTTGAATCAGTCATAGTACAAACTAGGACCCAACAGGTGACAAATTCTGTTACCACCATGACCTAAATGGCTCATCTACCCTAAATTTTCACTCGACTTGCAGCTTGAGCTTTAGGTGAGATATGTTCAGTGATTTTGTTATAGAGTTCACGAAAATTTGGTACAGCCCGCAACTCTAGTCGACTCCCATCCTTTAGGTGCACGGCCATATCACCCCACAGACCTAAACCACGAGGTACAACAGCCACACGTGTAACCTCAGAGTAAATCAAGTCAGTACGATTACGCCCCATCCAACCACCGGTCACAGAAATACGACGACTCGTGATGCGATAGCGAACCCAAAGAGCACGAATGATAGCCCCAATAGTAATGGGAATGAAGACAATCGTAATGGCCAGAACACAATTAAAAATCAAATCACCGATGTGAGGACCGCCTTCGTAATAAACTTCCTCCTTAATTGCCATGCAGCACCTCCAGCTCTAATAATAGACTTTCTAATTCTCGCAAAAATTCGTAATATTCGCAGGCAGTAGCCGAAGTTCGCACATTGATCACCACCCACCAAGTGCCAACAGTCCTGGGCAAGAGAATTCTCAAAGCGGCGTGGATCTGACGCTTGATGCGATTGCGCACCACTGCGCGTTTATGAACTTTACGACTAATAGAGACACCAAAATAAACACCCGATGATGACTTATCTAATGAGCCATCATCGGGTGCTGGATTTTTCAGGGCTTTAACGGCAAGGTAGCGACTGCTTACTCGTCGCCCTTGCTTATAAACCTTTGAAAATGAACGCGGAGACCGCAGTCGATGTTGCCTGGGTAAAGCCACGGATGCGATCGCAACTCAACTCACTAGCCTAAACAGCTAGGCGAGCACGTCCTTTCTTACGACGGGACTGAATGACACGACGGCCATTAACGGTACGCATCCGCACTCGAAAGCCAGAAACACGCTTACGCTTACGAGATGTACCGCCTAGGGTGCGCTTGGTCATGGCGATTGCTCCTAAATCTGCTGAAACAAAATACTATCTTGCGCCCATGAGCGCGGTTTCTGATAGTAACATGTTCCAGCAAACCGTGGGTAGGCTGTTTTAGTTTTACTGACTAGTCACGATCTTCGTAAGCCACCAGCATTTCCCAAGTACCGACATAGGTAGCCAGTTCCTCACCTCGGGGAAATACCTGCAAGTTGGTACGCAGCATCAGCGCACGAGTGGGATTCTTGATTTTATTAAATTCAATCGTGATGGACGTATCCGCTGGAATATCTTCAGCCAGGAAAATCTCGATTTTATCTAGCTCGTCTGATAGATCATTGGCTCCACTAAAGACAACATCATCCCAGCGCACCTCATCAACTGCGATATTCTCACCCTCGCTATCAATGCGACCGTAGCGGACAGTGATCTCATCAAGATCGATGCGACCTCTATAACGCGTAAAGGATTCAGGCAAAGTAACCACAAGCGCGGATGTTGCAGTCTGAAGCTGTTCACCACGCACCTCTAACTGCCACCTAGTACGCTTATTACGCGGCTCATTATTGAGCAATCTGTAGGTCAAGCGATATTCAGAATCTGAACCGCCAAAGAGAGTCAGACCGTCTGACTCATAGCTTTGAGCCAGAGTCGGCACATTTATCCCAGCAACTGTAGCGGATGAAAGTAGCAGACCAGCTAACCCCCATCGGACAATGTTCTTAAGCATCATTGCTCACTCCTCAAGCTCACATTACAAATCAGAACTCACTTAGAACTATCACAGGGTCACAGGCCATCACCTTATAAAAGGGACGGTTTGAATAATTGACCCAGCTGTAAAGTTCACATCATAGGATCACGCGGATAAAAGTCTGTCGCAGCAACTATCACCAAGGGGAATAAGAACTGGAAGAGCATCTTTGCGGACACTTGCGATCGCACATTTACAGAGCGAAATTTTTCTTAAGATTAGCATACTCAATAAAACCCAAAGTCGTGTGCGCTTATCCATCGTCATAAGTATGTCTTAGGTAACGAACCCATACTTATAACTATCTTGTAGAGTGAGCAGAGACATAGTTTTCGCCCTAAAAAAAGAGACTCTTCAGCATAAATCCAGCAAACTTTTAGTCATCCTAGATTTGTGTCAAAAAAGATAAACCTTCTTAAAGAAGCTCACACTTTTCGATAGTTAACTTGCCAGAATTAAAGCAATGTTATTGCTGAGTTTGTAATCCCCATATCAGCTTTGATTAGTGTTACCGCTTGTACATATAAACCTGCCCCCCAGACGTTTCAGCCACCGATAGCGTCTTGCAGTAAGAACGGAGTGGCATCGTAAAGCTCTTTACCTAAATCAGTTACAAGCCACTTGAAAGATCTTGTTGCAGAGGTTTGGACTAGATCAGGTCACGTATTGAAACAAAGGTTTATACGTCAGAGTAATCACCCACCTTTTAGTTAAGTAAAGACACTAAATCTAAAGTTATTCCTATTGGATTGAGATCAATTGCGATCCCAATTCCATAGTGTTTTTACAACAGTCGTTAGCCCAAGCTAGTTAATCAAAGGATTCACTATGACCATTGCACTCGATCACGGTGCTGTCGACCAACAGGCGTCGCAACCCGAACGCTCAAAGCGCATCGGCATCCCAAAAGAAGTTACTTCAGGGGAATGCCGTGTTGCAGCCACACCTAAAACTGCCAAAAAGCTCCAGTCCCTTGGTTTCGATGTGCTGATAGAAACAGGTGCTGGCGAGCAGGCTGAGTTTTCAGACCAGGCTTATCGTGATGCAGGCTGCCAAGTCATCGCTAATGCTGTCGAACTCTGGGAACAGACCGATATCATCTTAAAAGTAGAACCACCAGCCCATCATCCCGAACTCAACTGTGATGAAGCTGAATTAGTGCATAGTGGTCAGACTCTGATCAGTTTTTTGTGGCCTGCCCAGAATACTGACTTAGTCAAACAGCTAGCAGCCAAGCAAGTGACTGCTCTAGCTATAGATTCAGTACCTCGCATCAGCCGCGCCCAGAAAATGGATGCCCTCAGCTCCATGGCGAATGTGGCCGGATACCGGGCCGTCATTGAAGCCGCTAATAACTTTGGCCGCTTTTTCACCGGACAAATTACTGCCGCAGGTAAAGTACCTCCCGCTAAGGTGCTGGTTATCGGTGCAGGTGTCGCTGGTCTAGCCGCCGTCGGTGCCGCCAAAAGCCTCGGTGCAATTGTGCGCGCCTTTGACACTCGCCCTGTGGTGAAAGAACAGGTAGAGAGCATGGGTGCCCAGTTCCTAGAACTGGAATTTGCAGAAGACGGCACTGGATCTGGCGGCTATGCCAAGGTGATGAGTAAAGAGTTCATCGAAGCAGAAATGGCACTGTTCGCCGAGCAGGCTAAAGAAGTAGACATCATCATCACTACCGCTCTGATTCCCGGCAAAAAAGCACCGCTACTGGTGACCAAAGACACCGTAGAGCTAATGAAGCCTGGTTCGGTCGTCGTCGATATGGCAGCAGCCCAAGGTGGCAACTGTGAAGTCAGCCGCGCGGGAGAAGTCTATCGCCACCATGGTGTGACGATTGTGGGACTGACCGACTTGGCTAGCCGCATGGCAGGACAGTCCAGTCAGCTCTATGGCATGAACCTGTACCATCTGCTCAACGACATGGGTGGTTCTGAAGGGTATACCGTGGACTTCGACGATGAAGTGGTGCGGGGTGCTTTAGTTAGCCATGAGGGTCAGGTCACATGGCCTGCACCTAACCCCGAGAAACCAGCACCTCCCAAAGCGGAGAAAATCACAGAAGCAACCGATACAGCCGATGCTGCTGTTGACACACCTAAATTATCATTGCCTTGGAAATGGATCGGTGTTGCCTTTGCCGCCATGGGCCTGATTGGCATTGGCGTGGGTGCCCCACCTTCATTCCTCTCTCACTTCACTGTATTTATCCTGGCCTGCTTTGTTGGTTGGCAGGTAATTTGGAATGTGTCCCCATCGCTACACACTCCATTGATGAGTGTAACCAATGCCATTAGCGGCATTATTATCATTGGCGGCATGCTGCAGATTTCGGGTCAGGCAATGTCACCTACGGTCATTTTGGGTGCTATTGCCATCTTTATCGGCACCATCAACATCGCGGGTGGATTCTTAGTGACCCAGCGGATGTTGAAGATGTTTCGGAAGTAAGAGGGTGAATGGTGAGTGGTAAATCGTGAATGGTGGAACTGTTGGCTGATGCTTGAAGGCTATGTAACTGGCCCTTAGCGAATCCTGCTCCACTACTCACTACTCACTACTCACTACTCACTACTCACCACCCAACCAAAATCTCTAACCCCCTCTACAAAATCTCTCTCCCATGTCTAACAATCTTGTTGCGGTGGCCTATTTGGTCGCCATTGTTCTCTTTATTCTGAGCTTGGGTGGCTTGTCCAACCAAGAATCCGCCAAGCGAGGTAATGTCTACGGCATTATCGGCATGATTATTGCCCTGGTTGCCACAGCCCTAAGTTCTCAGTTAACAGCCTATGGCCTTTTGGTAGTGGCAATCGTGCCTGCCGTTGCGATTGGTGGCTTAGTCGCTTCTCGTGTGGAAATGACTGAAATGCCTGAGCTGGTGGCAATTCTCCACAGCTTTGTCGGTCTGGCGGCAGTCCTGGTTGGTTTGGCTAGTTATTTGGGACCCGATCCGACACTAGTTGGAGCTGAGGAAACCATCCACAAGCTAGAAATTTACATCGGCATCTTTATTGGAGCACTGACCTTTACTGGCTCGGTGGTTGCGTTTGGTAAACTGCGGGCGCTGATTAGTAGTAAGCCGCTGATGTTGCCTGCGCGGCATTTGCTCAATATTGGGTTGCTGGTAGGCACTGTCATCCTTGGCGTTGCATTTATGGGCGCTGAAGGAACTGAGGGATTTAACTATGTATTAGGCATGGTGGCCCTTTCCTCTGTCCTTGGGATCCATCTTGTCGCTGCCATCGGTGGTGCCGACATGCCTGTGGTTATCTCCATGCTCAACAGCTACTCCGGTTGGGCTGCTGCTGCCGCCGGTTTCATGCTTTCCAATGACCTGCTGATTGTGACTGGTGCATTGGTTGGTAGTAGCGGTGCCATCCTGAGTTTCATCATGTGCAAGGCGATGAACCGCTCCTTCTTTAGTGTTATCTTGGGCGGCTTTGGTCAGGGATCTGGCAAAGGTGGCAGCAGCAAGAGTGTGGAAGGTACCGTTAGTGAACTCGATGTGAATGGCACGATTGAACTGCTGGCTGATGCTCAGAGTGTGATTATCACCCCTGGTTATGGCATGGCCGTGGCTCAGGCACAGCATGCGGTTTCTGAAATTACTCAGCTATTGACTAAGCGTGGTGTCAATGTGCGCTTTGGCATTCACCCAGTGGCTGGTCGTTTACCTGGTCACATGAATGTACTACTGGCTGAGGCGAATGTGCCCTACGACATTGTGTTGGAGATGGATGAAATCAATGATGATTTCCCTGAAACTGATGTGGTGTTAGTCATTGGTGCAAATGACACGGTGAACCCCAGCGCGATGGAGGATCCTGAGAGTCCGATTGCTGGGATGCCAGTATTGGAAGTATGGAAGGCTCGCAATGTTGTGGTGATGAAGCGGGGTATGTCGGCTGGCTATGCTGGTGTGGCAAATCCATTGTTCTTTAAGGACAATACCCAAATGTTGTTTGGTGATGCGAAAGCAAATACCAATGCGATTTTGGGACGTTTGCAGGAGTCTGAAACCTCAGCACAGCCTAAGTTAGCGACAGCGTAGGATATCGAACTCACCTCACCTCTAAGTCATCTTTAAGGCGAAGAAATAGGAGTCCCTAACTGTGGGCTCCTATTTCTTCTTTAGAGGTACACCAAATAATCCGCTCTGCAGGTTACCGGCCCTCATATCACAGGGCAATCACAAGGAATTCTGCTTACAGAGCGTTCTACATAAAGTATAGGTTACTGAATAATGAGCTATTGGTGAATACTGGGTCACAAAATTACAACTACAATAAGAGCCAGGAAAGCATCCGGCTCAAATTATGACAGTTGCTCAGCAGCGGCTCACCCTAACCGATTACCTCGCCTACGAGGCTCCCACCGAAAAACGCTATGAGCTGGTTAACGGAGAGTTAATCGAAATGCCTGCTGAAAGCGATATCAATCAGCGTATTGCTATGTTCCTGCTGATTTATTTTTCGCAGCATGGAATCCCTCACTATTGTCTCAGAATCGGACTAGAAATTGCCGTCAGCGGGACCTTAGCCACAGTCCGCTTACCAGATTTAGCCATCCTATCTGAAGAGGCTGCTTTAGCTTTAGAAGGAGCAAGCCGTTCGATCATTACCTACGACATGCCACCACCTCAGCTAGTCGTAGAAGTTGTTAGCCCCGGTCAAGCCAACCGCGACTACCGCCACAAACGCTCTGAATACGCAGCCCGAGGCATCCAAGAATATTGGATCGTAGACCCCAGTGAACAGCAAGTGCTCATTTTAGTGTGGACCGATGGCCTATACGAAGAAGGCACCTTCCGTCAGGATCAGCGCTTACAGTCTTCGTTATTTCCCAAACTAGAGTTAACAGCTAAACAAGTGCTCGCTGGCTAAATCGTTGCTATAGATATTGCTAATTTTTCTCTGTCCTGTATTTACTCGGACGACCATCGATCTTTGGGAATATGTGCCTTTTCCATATCAAGACACTGCCACTTTACGACTCTTTTCTCAGCGGCCCTACCGGCCCGTTCAAGTTTCTCAGGCTGAGGTGGAAAAATTTGACGGGTGCCAATGTAGTACATGATTGCCATAAACTCGCGCTTAATATGCACACGCCACTGGGCAAAATTTAACCGGATCGGATGAGAAACCACCTCAAACCCAAGATTGCGATAAAGTAATGTCGTCCGCCCAACGTGCAAACTATCGGTAACCAGCAGAATTCGAGGTTTTTCTGAAGAAGACCGATCAAACGGCATATATCGACTGGTATAGAATGCATTTTCCCAGGTTGTCACCGAACAAGCTTCACCACTCACGTTTGCATCTGGCACCCCCAATTCCCTAGCCAGGTTAAACAAAACAGGCGCGTCTGCGGCACCACTCATAAAAATATGGGGAGCCCGACCTTCCTGCCAAAGTTTTACGGCTACCTGTGTCCGGCGCTCACGATAGTCATGGCCACGCCCGACAACAACAATGGCATCTACAGGCTTACCATTATCTGGACGGGCCACCAACAGCCGCAATCCTCGATTCACCCACCAGGGTGATAGTCCCAAAATCAGTAAAATGCCTATTCCCCATCTAATGGCAGAACGCACTGATGGATAAAAAATATGCTGACAGTCTTTACATTGATAGGGTTGGACAAATCTAACCGGGGTGCCATGCTTTTGCACCGAGCAATGTTTGCACTTAGGGCAACGCATAGATGTGATAAAAACGACCTAATAAAGGTGCTTCCTTACTAGCTTGAGAGATCACCTTGGAATAGATACATGCTGGCCACGAAAAATCAGGTTAGGAATACTCAGATCACAGTCGCAATAATTCTGAAGTAGGGGAAGCGACCGCGCGGTCGCTTCCCCTATCATCTAAAACTTGCCCGTATTGTGGATAGCATTAACATAACCTAACGCCACAGTCGTTCTAGGCCAGGACTAATGTCCTGACGTCTGATTAACAAACTCCTGAGGTCCGGTATAGCCTGAAACTGCTGCCAAGGTCTGTAATGACTGCACCCCAGCCAAGACTTCACCATTCACTTCCCAAGTAGGATAGCTCTGTACTCCAGCTGTCCGACAAGCATTAGGCTGAGGATTCACACCTTCCTCATCACACTCCACATAGGTCAAATGCTCAAACGCTTGCTTACCAAAGAGAGTTTGCTGTGCATGACAGTGGGGACACCACCAAGCCCCATACTTCTTAGCCCCAATCGCAGTCAAATGCTTCGCTAAAGAGATTTCTGAAGCACCAGAGTTAGTCTCAACGATAGGAGGAGGATTGCCTGCAGTAAAGCTGTCAGGATTTTGCGCGTAGGCATACAGTCCTGTCGTCGCAATAGTTGCCACCAGAGCCACGGAAATACCCGGCAACAACAACTGCCCAAAACTCTCCCAACGATTACCCATTAGGGACAAGACCCACAGACCTAAGGCAAGAACGGCTGATAACAAACAGGGCACACAAGGTTCTTGCAACACCCCAAACATAATGTAGAGCAAATAACCACTAAAGATTGTCATAGCAGTACTGCCAATAAACAATCCTAGCCATGTAGGTCCTTCCAGAGATTTATTTTTGGTCACAACAGGACCAATGGCAAATACACCCATCAGGAGATATGAAATCGCACCCAACAAAGGTAGCGACAGCCCGCCTAATTGAACATAAGCACTGCCTGCCAAGGCACTGCTCCCTTTGGCCATACAGCCAATGGCCAACAGCAATCCTGCCGCAGACACTCCCGCCATCAGATAGCGAGAATTACGATGAAGCCAAGTAGTCGGTTGTTTACGTTTGCGTGCCATTCTTCTAAATATGTAGATCTAAAATTTATTGCTATTTGTCGATCGACGCGTGTAGGGGCGTTCCATGGAACGCCCCTACACGCGTTTAAATGCCCTCAATCGCATAGGCTAAACTCTGCAATTCTGCTGTGGGCAAATCTGCTACCAGGGCATAGAGATAAGTCTCATTACGCCAAAGCACAATGCCCCTACCATCCGGTTGCTGTAACGTCAACTGAGCTGATTGAAATTCAGGAAACCCTTCATCGGTGACATCTAACTGGTAAGCAGACACCGTTTTATCAGTTGGTAGCTGGTAGGTGAGCCGCAACCCCTTGTTATTGCCAAGCTGACAATTACTTCCCCCCAGCAATATCCCCTGCTGAGCAGGCAATAATGGCAGTGCTGCCACCGTTGTCTGAAACCCCTGTACCCGTGCAGGAATTTCATCCGGTTGCTGCACCACAAAATCAACAGGCCCCTTGGGATTTGTCAAAGACCTTTGATGATCTTGGAGCAGCTGACTCAGCCCCGACCAGGTTTGAGCAATGCCAACTGGGTCGGGAGAACTGGCCAGCTCCGATTGAGGATATTGAGTCTGAAGGCTACGGACCTGATTACTGAGATAGAGCGTGGCGAGGCCACAAACCATGGCCAGCCCAGCTGCTGCGGTAGTCATCGCCCAAGGAATACGTGGTTGGATGCGTCTAGTTTTTAAGGGCATTGGTCGGGGTGGCGCGAGTTCGGCTTGGGCTTCAGAGAGAATTTGCGATCGCAGCCCCCCCTCAGGCTCGACCTCCTCTAACCCATAGGGCATCATCGCCAACGTATCCTGGAGTGCGACCACCTCCGCTTGCAGGGCAGGCAATTCAGCCAATAACGAGCAAAACTCTTCAGCCTCTGCCGAATCTAAATCCCCTAGCACATATCCAGCCGCCAACTCTTGCATCTCTTGATGAGAAAGGGGCTTAGTCATGATAAATCCTCCCTCAAAACATCCAACTGTTTACGGAGCTGCAATAGCCCACGCCGTGCCCAGCTCTTCACTGTGCCCAGGGGCACCCCTAACCGTTCCGCAATATCCCGCTGAGACTGCCCCTCGTAATAACTGAGCTCCAACACCTCTCGCTGCTGCGCCTTGAGCGTCGTTAACGCTTGACGCACGATAGCCCGTTGTTCTTGCTGGGTAATGTGCTTCATGGGTGTAGCCGAGTCAACACCAGACTGATTGTGACGCCATTGGTTCAAATACTTATGCTGAGTCGATTGTGCCCTCAGCCGATCAATCACCCGCGAACGAGTCAATGTGGTCAAATAGCTAGCCAGGGAACCACGGCAGGGATCGTAAGAACGAGTCCGCATCAAACTCAGAAACACCTCTTGGGTCAAATCCTCCGCCTCTGTCACCCGATGAAACCCTTTCATAGCAATCCCATACACCAAGGTTCCATAGCGATCGTAGAGAATGCCTAAAGCAGACAAGTCTCCCTCCCACAGACGAGCTACCACAGCCCCATCAGCTTCACGCTCCATCACAGCTGTTCCATCTACTGCCTGAGTCACAACTCTACTAATCAGGTTTCCATAGGTATACGTCCACCAATCCAAATCGGATGCACACCCACGAAAAAAGGGAGAACCTCCGTTCTCCCCATGTCAGTCACAGCCCTCTGAATAAGGCCCGTGGTAGGTATACGGCTGTGCTCATCAATCGGATGCACAGCCAAAAGAAAAGGGAGAACTGACATTCTCCCCATTTGGCTCAATTATGTTCTTGTTCAGCTGAGAATGAGAAGTTGTTAGGCCGTTTGCTTACGCTTGCGACTGGCGACAACAAAACTACCCACTGCCATCAGTCCCAAGATCGTCCCAGGCTCAGGTACATCTACTTCCTCTACAAGCTCGACCCGGAAGCGAGCCACCTGGTAGCCAGGAGCTGTGAAGTCAGCACCTGTAAAATTTAGAGGTAGGCCATTGAGAGCACTAGAATCTGTTGTACCCAGGATGTTGCCAACATTCAGGCCTTCGTGAAGAACCACAGTCCCATTTTCATCGACACCCGTATTGGGAGCAGCTTGACCGAGAAAAGCTGTATTCGCTGGCAACTCATCATTCACCTCAGTACCACCATCCAGCACCTCGTTACCAAGGACGAGGAAATCAGCTCCCAAAAAGTTACCGGCATCATCGAAGATTTCGTGTGCTAGGGGATTGCCGTTAGCAATGAAGGCATCATTACTAGGGATAATCATGGAAGCGTAGCTAAAGTACTGATTCGAGGAATCAACATCCAATTCAAAACTAACGCTTTCACCAGGTTCTAAAGGTGGAGGACCATCACTCACCAGGGTCGTATCAACCCCAGTGGGAGCTAAATTAGCAAAAGACGCCGTCAACGGAGCCGTATCACCATCCTCTACGAGCGCTTCCATACCGGGAAAACCGTCTAAGGACACATCACGATCATAAAGATCGAACGTACCATCATGGAAACCAACCCAAACAGGGGTTAAAAAACCACCATTTGTAGGCGCAAGGTTATCAACTGTAACCCGCAGCGTAGCAGCAGAGGCCGCTGTTGCCATTGTCGTCACAGTTCCCAAAGCCATTGCAGCAGCTAACGCTACGCGATGGGAACGAAGAGCAAACTTATTCATAACTAGAGTGATAAAACTTCAGTGGAAATATCAAGTGCCTTCCGCACAGATACAGTTCACCCCTAATAACTGGAGAAATCTGGCATGGGAAGGTCATCCCCTTCATAAGGATTGTTGTTGAAGGGCGTAATTTTACGCTGAGGTGGCTTTGAAAAACTACTGAGAACTATGTAACGGAAATAAGGAATGCCTGAGAAAAGGCTGAGGATGGTAACGAATTGGGGGCAAAATCACGGAGACGGCGATGAGTGATTAGCCGCGCATCATAAGTCATGGTAGGGTTTTGACACAATTCATGAATAGGGTGCTGAGCTCTCAGAATTGGATTTAGCAGCAAGTATTAAACGATTGGCAGGAAAATACTGGAGTTAATCATGGCCAACGAACCAAGTACAACACTGACCGACTTAAGTCAGCATGGTTGCTTTGGTGGTAGCGTCGGCATTTATAGCCATCCATCTGAACAATGCCAATGCACGATGAAGTTTGCGGTATTTGTACCACCACAAGCTCAAATCAAACCGGTGCCGGTGCTCTACTACTTATCGGGGTTGACCTGCACTGAGGAAAATTTCATTACCAAAGCTGGAGCCCAACGCTATGCAGCCCAGCATGGCCTCATGCTAGTAGCTCCAGACACCAGTCCCCGTGGTGAAGATGTCCCTGATGAAGAAGGCTGGGACTTTGGTAGCGGTGCGGGTTTCTATGTCGATGCGACCGAAAATCCCTGGACTCAAAACTATCGGATGTACAGCTATGTGACCGAGGAACTGCCTACTCTCATCCATCAGAACTTTGCAGCAGATCCGGCACGGCAGGGGATATTTGGTCATTCCATGGGGGGCCATGGTGCCCTAGTCTGTGGTCTACGTAATCCTGAGAAATACCAGTCAATCTCTGCATTTGCACCAATTGCAGCTCCTAGCCGATGTGTCTGGGGTCAAAAAGCACTGGGCAAGTATCTAGGTCCCGATGAATCTACCTGGGCCGCTTATGATGCCAGTGAGCTTGTCCGGCAAAAGGCACAGACAAACCGCCACATTCTGATTGATCAGGGGCTAGCTGATCCGTTTCTAGAACAGCAGCAGCTGAAGCCTGAGGTCTTCAAAACCACTTGCGAGGAAGTAGGCCAACCCCTAACCCTGAGAATGCAATCAGGTTACGACCATGGTTATTACTTTATCGCCACCTTTATGGAGGATCATGTCAGACACCATGCTGAGGTGTTGTGTGGGTAGTTAACTCCCCAAAAGAAATAGCCCTAACAAGGTGGCACTGTTCCAAAGACTGTGGATCAGCATTGATGAAAGTAGATTTCGCGATCGCGTATACACCCAAGCCAGAATCGCCCCCAATAATGTCAGCGGGATCACCTCCGAAAGACTCAGGTGAGCCGATGCAAAGATAAAGCTACTTAGCAAAATCGCTCCCCAGACCGGCATATAGCGAGTTAGAGAAGGCAGTAAAAACCCACGGAAAAGCACTTCTTCAAACAAGGGTGCTGCGACAGCGGCTGTGAGGAAAAACAACAGTAGAGCAATGGCATCACTCTCTTGCAACACCGTTTGTAAGAGAGGATTATTACCCCCCTGCCCCTGCCAGATTTTTTGGTTAAGAGCAGAAATCGCGATCATCAGCGGTAGGGCTACCACATAACCCCCCACGCCCCACAAAGGCCAACGGTCAACCAGCTTGAACTTAAACCAGTCCTTGGGTAACGGGCGATAGGTCCAAATCGACCCAGCTAATACTGCAATGCCACTCACTGACATCAACAGATAAAAAACCATAGAATATAGGGCTCGCCCACGACTGCCAGTTGACGCAAAGTTGAGCCCTGACATCTGCAATACAAACGGAATCAGCAACTGACCCACAAAGAAAAAGCCAACGATGAGCACCTGCCAGATAATTTCACCATCCCAGGGCACCTCCCAGGGTAAAGCGGCTTTGCCCAGGAGCGACTCACCACGTTTTGTAAACCACTGCACACCGAGGAAAATCAGCACACCAATACCCAACAGGCAGCCCAGCACAGGCATTGCACCCACAGCAGCCAACTTCACCAGCTTAGATTGAGCCGCTGTTTGCTCTTGCTCACCCAGCTGCGCCAGATCCACTGACCGATCATCCAGGGTATAAAGCCGTTCTAAAACACGATATTGAAACCAGCCACTCAGTTGACTAGTAATCGTACTTTCGGCTGTGGGCGTGATGTTTGGCGGCGTTGCCCATAATCCCAATAAAACATTGGCCACATCTGCCGTTGGACCATCGCCATCCATCAACGCTTGCCAACGCTGGCGAGCGCTATCAATATTATTTTGCTGCGTGGCAAGAATGCCTAGCTTAATATCAATATCACCGATTAGTTTCTGCTGCTGGGTAATGGCCGTTTTAAATTTCTCAAACCGGGGATCCTGGTCATCCGCTTGAGCTGCCAGTTGCTTTTGCGATCGCGTCACCCCAGCTGCGGCTTCTTTGCGCACCGACTCATACTGCTTGGACACCGACTCCAGAGGTTTCGCCCCCAGCAGCGTACTGCCAAACTGCTTAAACTCATCGCCGTCCAACTCATCCCATTCAGACGCCTGCAAGAGCAAATCACTTTGATACAGCTGCAGCTGCCCCGTCACCTGAGGCTGGGAAAAGCTTTCGTACAAGGATGAAGCCACCACCAGCGCCACCAGGCCCGTCAAAATCGATAAAACAACCCGCTTTAGCGTCATTTAGAAAATCACAGACAATTTAGGCATTATCGCATTAGCACTCCTTTATTAACGACTGTTGCCAATGTGATTAATCCTCTGGGCAGAGTGATTTAATAGTTTCTGGGTTGCGTCGTGTCAGCGTATACACGTCCTTTTTTCTACACACTTAATCAGGCTTGAGTTCGCTATGAAACGTAGACAGTTAATTGGTTATGGCTTAACTGGTGCCGCTAGCACTGCGGCGCTAACTGCCTGTGCCCAATCAACTACCCCCACCGCTGCAGGTGATGGGGAAGCGCTGCCTACGGTACGTTGGAAAATGGCCACTAGCTGGCCTAAGTCTTTGGATACGTTATTTGGTGCAGCTGAGATTGTGTGCGATCGCATCGCTGCCATGACCGATGGCCGATTTACTATTGAACCCTACGCTGGTGGCGAAATCGTGCCTGGATTGCAGGTACTCGATGCTGTCCAGGATGGCACGGTAGAATGTGGTCACAGTGCCGCTTACTACTATGTAGGCAAGAGTCCGGCCCTAGCTTTTGGTACGGCAGTCCCCTTTGGTCTCAATGCTCAGCAGCAAAATGCCTGGCTTTACCACGGTGGCGGGTTGGAAGCCATGCAAAAGCTCTACGCCAAGTTTAATATCATCAACTTTCCAGCCGGTAATACCGGTGTGCAAATGGGGGGCTGGTTCAACAAAGAAATCAATACTGCTGGTGACCTACAAGGTCTAAAGATGCGAATTCCTGGGCTAGGCGGCAAGGTAATGGCCAAGCTCGGTGTCAACGTTCAGAACCTGCCAGGTAGCGAAATTTTTCTTGCTTTGGAGCGTGGTGCGATTGATGCAGCTGAGTGGGTTGGTCCTTACGACGATGAAAAACTCGGTCTGCAAAAAGCAGCTCAGTTTTACTACTATCCCGGCTGGTGGGAGCCCGGTCCTGCCTTTGACATGATGATCAACATGGATGCCTGGACCTCCTTGCCCCCGATATATCAAGAAGTCGTTAAAACGGCCTGTGTGGAGTCCAATATCAGCACTTTAGGCAAGTATGACGCGGTTAACGGAGCCGCTCTACAAAGTCTCCTCGGTGCTGGTGTACAGCTTAAGCCCTTTAGCGATGAGATCCTGGCAGCCGCTGAAAAAGCTGCCTTTGAAATCTATGAAGAAAGCGCTAACGAAGATGCCGACTTTAAGGAAATCTACGACGGATGGAAATCTTTCCGTGACTCGGTCTATGGTTGGAACCGCCTTAATGAATTAGGCTTTGCCAGCTTTGCTAACAAGGAAGCCTAAAAGACCACATCAAATGCCGTTTAAATTTCCTCTGCGCGGCAATGTCCCTCACCAACATGACCCAAGCCTTTATAAATATCGGCAAGCTGAAGTTTCTCTACCTTAGTGAGCTTGATCTCCAGGTCTTCAGGAGTCAAATTAACAACACCATCTTGGGCTAAAGCCGCAAACGGATCAAAACCTAATGCTCCCCGATTTAATACCTCTTCTTCAGATATATCGATATCGCCAAAGAGGTGATCGAAGTGAAAGGTAGCTTCCACATTGGCTGTTCCTTCAGGGGAGAGAATTCCTTTGCGCTCGTCGCCAACAAAATCGCCGCAGAAAAACTCCAACGACGGATTCAGAGCAATTTCAAACGGAATCGTTTCACCATCACGGGTGGCGGTTCCTATGACCACTAATGCTGGTCCGGCCTCTGAAATCAGCTTCCAGGATAGGGCATTGTAGCGGCCTGCTGTGGTCTCCACTTGTTCTACTAAAATAGGTGCAGCAGTTGCATCCCCCTCGGCTAGATCCACATTGGCTGCTTCTGTGAGTAGCACATTGGTCTTAGCAGCAATTTCCACATCCGTATCCGGATTGAAGGGGGGAGCAGCCTGGTAGGCAACAACATCTTGAATATCGGCATAGACATGGTCAAACTCAATTTGCCAACCATCTTTACTGGTAAATCCTTGGCGGATAAAGTCTTCGCCGTTAGCCCGCAGCTCTAGCGTACCAACTTGAGTAGCAGCCGACTGAGTGCAAGCAGCACTACTCATCAAGAGTGGGATAACAGCTACATTTAACAACCACTTCCTATCCATATTTCCTCCTAAAGCGGTCTTCCAATTGAAACGTCGACTTCACCGGACCTTATGAAGATCCCATAGGAGGGTAAGCTTCCTTGGGTCAGAGTCTCGGCTCTACCCTAGCTCAATGACACTCTGTCATGGCTACATATTGAAAGATCACATAAAGGATTCTTAGTTTTTGCCTCAGTCAGTTGGTTAGGTGATCAGATCGTGTAACGGCTATGTTATGGCAACCAGGCTAAAGGCAATACCGATTATGATCGCAACCAACACAGTTTCGTCATTCCGTCTGGAGGATCAATTTTCTAAGCTTTCTTCATCTCCAAATTGGCTCTCAACAGCTACAGCGCAACGATTTGGCAATTTTTCAAGAGTCAGCATGATTTCATAGCATCCCCTAACCCAGCGATGAGCATCATCCAAAGAAAAATCACGCATCCAAAGAAAAATCTGCTCAATATCCTTAATGGCTGTGGGTGAAATCTCAACCCGGTACGTCATATTTCTCCCGCAGTTGATCAAATGCGTCCCCTAGAGGCTGACCTTTGCCCTGCTCAAATTCCTCCATACTTTTACGAATCCCCGCTAGAGACTCTAAAAGCTCCATCCGGTCTAAAAGCTTCTGATAGCTCTCAGCATCCTGTACAACAACAGCAGCTTTCCCATTTACCGTAAGGACTATCGGCGCTCGTGTCTGCTTCAGGCGTTCTAAAAAAGTTTTAGCTCCCCGTTGAAATTCTGAAAGTGGATGAATATTACAAAGATTTAGCATGTTAAAAACAGAAAATACACTGTTAATTACATGATAATCATCATGCCTAGATCTGGGCTGATTACGACGATAATCAACACAGAGCATTCCCAAAAACTTTCTGTAACTAGGGCCGTTTTGCCACAACGCAGCCTGCAGCTGTGGCAAAACTGATAGCAGCGACCAAGAGTGAGACGGTCAACCCCAAGTTAGCGCCAATGCTACCCAACACGCTCATGGCAGCAGCGCCACCGCTGAAGTAAAGGCCAGTGCCTAAACCCGCTTTTGTGGGCGGCACCATGGATAAGGCATAGGGTAAAGTGCCATTGGCAACCAGGCTAAAGGCAATGCCGATTGCGATCGCAACCAACACAGCCACCCCAGCCGATCCCATGACAGCCGTCGCACCCACTGCCACAACCATCCCGACAAAACCGATTAACATCGCCCGCCGATTCCCCAGCCTGGTCGCCAGCTGACCACAGGGCAATGCACTCACCGCCACCGTCACAAACAGCGCCACCATAATCAACTTAGGCTGAGCAAACCCCGTCCCAGCGACCGCCTTAGGAAAGTTTTGCAACAACAGTCTCAACCCCAACGCCACACTGGCACCAGTCGCAAATATCCAGGGTAGATTAGCCCACTGCATCTGGGCATTGGCCCCTGTTGATGATGGGGAACTCGATACAGCCGTACCAGGATTCACCAATCGCAACGCTAAGGCCGCCAACAACAGCACCACCGTCCCAATCGAAAAGGCTGCCAAGGGGCCTAAACTCAAAATAAAATCACTCGCCAAGGGGGCCATGGCTCCCGTCACCCCACCCACCATGGTCAATACGCTAGCCGCCTGGGGTAAATCCGCCTCAAAAGCATAGCGCCCCAGCAGCGACAGGGCCGGACTCCGAAAAACCGTCATCGCCAAGGCCCAAGCCACCAAGGCAAATGGCAGTAACGCTTTAAGTGATACACCACCGACGACAACAACCAAGGGAATGCCCAAAAAGCAAAAGGCTGCCAAAATCATCCCCAGGGCAATTTGAGGAAAACGACTCCCCACCCAGTGTTGCCGCTGGTCCGAAAAGCTCCCCATCAGCGGTTCCATCACCGCACCCATAGCATTTTCAATGATCAGTAGCAGGGCGGCCAAAGCAGCCGAGAACCCAAACGCTACTAGCAAATCCTTTAGATAAAGATTGTAAATCACCCAAGTCAGGGAAATCGCTCCCTGTACCGCAGCTAATCCTAAAACCTGGAGCCAAAGAATTCGTCGCCCTACTAATGCATTACTCATGGGAACTCACTTATCAAAAATGGCTATTAATCACTCATACAAGGGGCATCGTCTCTAACAAGCATAGTCTTAGATGTTCTAAACATTGGCTACCCTAGGGACGTTGCATGCAATGTCCCTACAAAGTTAACCACTCAGGGACGGCAGCCAACTTACCAAACCAGGGAAGGCAATAATCGAGACGAGCACCAGCAACTGCAGCGCAATAAATGGGATTACACCTCGATAAATATTGCCCGTGGACACCTCCTTGGGAGCCACACCCCGCAGATAAAACAGAGCGAAGCCAAAGGGCGGTGTCAAAAATGAGGTTTGCATATTAGCCCCAATAATCACTCCATACCACACCAGGTCCATCCCCAGCTGCTGGGCCACTGGCGCAAAGAGGGGAATCACAATAAAGGCAATTTCAAAGAAGTCAATAAAGAACCCCAGGAAAAAGACCGTCAGCATACTAACCACCAAAAAGCCCACATCGCCCCCTGGTAAATTGGTCAGCAGATCAAAAATAAAGCTATCTCCACGCAAACCACGAAACACCAGACTAAAGGCCGTTGAACCCAATAGGATGAAAATCACCATGGTGGTGGTACGCAGCGTACTATCACACACTTCGCGCAAGCTGCGGATCGTCAGCTGCCGATTAAAAGCAGCCAGCACCATCGCACCCACTGCTCCCAAAGCTCCAGCCTCTGTCGGTGTAGCAATACCAAAGAAAATACTGCCTAACACCAGCAAAATTAAGACCAGCGGCGGCACCATGACTTTTAAGACTTTAAGGGCCAGGGCTTGGCCACGAATTTTTAAGAGTTCTGGCGGTAGCGCAGGCAACAAGTCTGGGCGGACAAAGGCCATGATAGCCACATGCACTACGAAGGCTCCGGCCATCAGTAGCCCAGGGATAAATGATCCCAAAAATAAATCGCCAACGGATACCCCCAGCTGATCCGCTAGGACCACCAGCACAATACTGGGTGGAATAATCTGGCCCAGGGTACCTGACGCTGCAATCACGCCAGTGGCCACATCTTTGTTATAGCCATAACGCAGCATCGTCGGCAGGGAAATCAATCCCATGGTGACCACCGTTGCTGCCACAACTCCGGTTGTCGCTGCCAGTAATGCACCTACGACCACGACAGCAATGGCCAAACCACCCCGCAGGCGACCAAATAGGCTGCCCATGGTTTCCAACAGGTTTTCAGCAATGCCTGACTTCTCTAGCATTGCCCCCATAAAGATAAAATAGGGGATGGCCAGCAGGGTGAAGTTATTCATGATGCCGAATATGCGCTGCGGCATCGCGGTCAGAAAGATGGGATCAAATACCCCTAAGGAAATCCCAATCAGGCCAAATAAGATGGCCACTCCACCCAGAGAAAAGGCCACTGGGTAACCAAGGGAGAGGAGCACCAGGGCTCCGCCGAACATCAGCGGTCCTAACCAATCAATTAGCATCACCAGCCTCTCCATCACGAGTATCGTCCGCTGGCCCATTGACTGGCCCATTGACTGGTAAGTAGCCTGAAAAAATTGCCCAGTTTTTAATCGCTTCTGAAATACCCTGCAATATCAGTAACGCAAAACTCACTAAGATCATGGTCTTAATGGGAAAGCGCAGCAGTCCCCCTGGATCCGGCGAGTTTTCCCATACCGCCCAGGACTTGAGCACTGCCCCCCAGGAAAAGTAAATCACCAGGGCCGAAAACGGGATTAGAAAAATAACCGTACCAATAAAGTCAGCCAGCGCCTTATGACGACGGGACCAGCGATCGTAAAACACATCCACCCGCACATGACCGCCTTTTTGCAGGGTGTAGGCTGCCCCCAACAAAAAGACAATGTCAAACAGATACCACTGAGTTTCGATCAGGGCATTGGAACTGAGGTTTTGACCGACTAGATTACCGAGGTAGCGACCAATGACATTCCAGGTGCCCACACCGATCATGGCCAGGACTAACCAGTAGGCGAATTTGCCAATTTGAGTGGTGAAGGCATCTATCCTGCGGGCGATAGAGAGTAAGGACTGCAAAGTGTTTTGCCTATTTTCTACCGGGGTATTTTATCCCGTTGAGATATGGGTATTGGTTGCGATCGCACAATTTGCAATATAGCGGTTCCGACTTGTTTTGAATACACCTTGATAGTGCTAACCACTGAAACCTCAAAACCGAGTGTATTCAGTGCGAATGAGAACCGCTATATTTGACCCTTGGTTCAAGATCGCCCTTCAGACATTCACCTATAATCAAGTCACTACAACAGATATAGCCAAAATCTGTTGTACCTACAATCGACGTAATGCCTCAAATGGGAAAGATTAATATCTCTCCACTCTTCCATAAGATAAACATCTATAGATTACTACCACCCCCATGTACCAGCCCCTCCCTTAAACGGCCCAACAATATCACTCGTAATCCAGCCAGCATACAAGTCTCCTGCTTGAGGCTCTACTTTTTCATCTCCGACATAACAAACATCCATCGGTCTTGGATAAAATCCAACGAGATCTTGCAGACTCTCAAATGCTGGAGAAATATTAGAGTAATACCAGGCAACATTGTCGACTTTGCGATCACCCACTTGAACCGTATAATAGCTAGCTCTGCCCTTCCACTCGCAAAAAGTACTATGGGCACTTGGCACCAGGTACTCCATCTTGATATCACTTTTGGGAATGTAGTAGCTAGGAGGATGACTAGTTTCTAAAATCCTCTGGGAACGGCATGTATCAACAATCAGCTCATCATTGAAAATAATCCTAATGCGTTTCGTCACATCCTCCACTCGGGGAGGGCGAGGATAATCCCAGACAGACTCTTGACCGGGGCCAGGGGCAATTGGTTCAGGTCTCATGGCAATGGTGACAAATGATTAACAAGTAGCGGACTCTTTTAGATTAAACCGTTGCCGAGGCTACCAGGGGATATTCCAAGCTAGCTAAGCGACTTTCTGTAAACTGCCAGCTCGTCTCAAGGGAGTAAAATGTTGAACTCGTTAGCAGTCACAGACACGATACATCTGTGAGCAAGTCGAAAGATAACGTTGAAAAGTAAATTTCTGGTAAAACCTCGAACTAGAAACTTTGCCGTTGCTGATTTAGGCCATAAATTACGCTGTTTATAACAATATGCATCAGTAATCCTCAAAAAAAATCATTCTTAAGATCAGCATTGATGACCAGTGAATCATTCTTGTAACGCTTTTTTAAGCAGCTAAGAATTTTACCTGGATTTTACTTTTCATGGATAGCCTTCATTCAGCAAGTAAACCATTGGATACAGTCGTAGACCACAGTAACGACTGTATCCAATGAAAGGTTTTACACGCCTAATCAAGGAGGAGGTCAGCCAATTTAGCTGCTTTTTCGCCGTTGACATCAGTGCCACTTAGCGAGAGATTAGCTGTCTTTATTTTATCTTTTGGAACCAACACTTTTAAATAATATAGATTAGCCTACTAGTGAAACCTTGATAGGATTCAGGCTGAATTGCTGATTATTTTAATCGAGTGTGACTAGACTAGTTAACCTATTTTTATGACCACACAGACATTTATGGATTCGCTTAAATCATTGCCGACTCCGCAGTTAGATAGATGCGATCGCAACACTCTACTCGCCTATTTTGACAACTCTTGGGAATTAGAAGAGATTCTGATGAAAAGTTTAGTCAGTGATGATAGCTTTTATCATAATCCTGACCCCCTGAGAAACCCAATTATTTTTTACCTGGGACATTCGCCAGTTTTTTATATTAATAAGCTTATTCAGGTGGGGCTAATTGCTCAACGGATCAACCTCAAATATGAAATTTTGTTTGAAATTGGAGTCGATCCAGACAGCCCGGAGCAATTAGAACAAGCAATCTCATCCATCGACTGGCCCAATGTTGAGAACGTTTGGCAATATCGAGATCATGTTCGGGAAGTCGTGACCAAACTTATTCGTACCTGTAGTCTCGATCTCCCCATTAACCAAACTCACCCTCTGTGGGCACTGCTCATGAGCATGGAACACAATCGGATTCATTTTGAAACCTCTTCCATGCTGTTCAGACAGTTTCCTGCCGATCACCTAAAACGTCCGAAGCCTTGGCAATATGCTGGCTCAAAAAACAAAAAACCAGACAACAAAATGATTACCGTTTCTGGGGGAGTCGCCAGTCTCGGAAAATCCCACAACGATTCAACCTACGGTTGGGATAGTGAATACGGACATCGCACCGTAGAGTTACAGCCTTTTATGGCTAGTCAATACCTGATTACCAACGAAGAATTTCTCCAATTTGTACAGGAAGATGGCTATGAAAATCAAGAATTTTGGGATCACGAATCCTGGCAATGGAAAACAGACTACAAGATTCAACATCCCAAATTTTGGAGGCCCCAAAATGGCACCTATCGATACCGAGCCCTCTTTGATGACATAGAATTTCCCTTAGATTGGCCCGTTGAAGTTAACTATTATGAGGCTATTGCTTACTGTCGTTGGCAAGGGGAGGGCACACGACTTATGACTGAAGCAGAATGGACGATGGTGGCAGCCGACTGTAATAACACGCAAGACTTTAACCTTGGCTTAAAGTTTGGCTCCCCGTCACCAGTGGGAGATCTCGCTCACTCGAAAACCTCCAGTGGACTCTATGATCTACGTGGGAACGTTTGGGAATGGCTGAGCGAAAACTTTAATCCCCTACCTGGATTCAAACCTCATCCTCTTTATAAAGACATTGCAGCGCCTTTCTTTGACGACCAGCACAAGATAATGATGGGAGGATCTTGGGCAAGTAGTGGGTCCATAGCAGCTAAGTCCTATCGCAATTGGTTTCGCCCTAACTTTTATCAACATGCCGGGTTTAGAACTGCCAAAAGTATCTAATTGAATTCACCTCTTCCTTTAGACTACATTTTTGTTTAGTTGCACGGTCTACAGTCGTCAATTCCGAAAATATGAATCAGCCAATTCTCTGCGACCTTCAGCCAACATTAATCGATTTTCGTCATGAAGTTTTAAGTGGATTATCATTATCACAAAAACAGTTTCCTCCACAGTTCTTTTTTCACGACAAGTATGGTTCTGACTTATTTACTCAAATCTGCAAACTAGAAGAATATTACATAACGCGTACTGAAATTGATATTCTACAAAAGAACAGCCAAGAAATTGCTGCAGTGCTGGGAAAAAGTTGCTTGTTAATTGAATATGGTAGTGGCAGTATTGAAAAAGTTCACCCCTTAATCGAAGCTCTCGATTCTCCTGCAGCTTACATTCCCATTGACATTGCTCGAGAGCATTTATTCACTTACGCAGAATTGACAACTTCTAAGTATCCTGAGTTAAATGTTATCGCTGTTGCTGCCGACTATACCCAAAAAGAATTTAGGTTGCCCAACGAAAAACTTTCCAACCTAGCCAATATAGAAAATAAGGTCATTTTGTTTGCAGGTAGCACCCTTGGCAACCTAAACCGTATCGAGGCGATCGCTCTGTTGAGAAAATCAGCTGCACTAATTGAAGGAAAGGGTGCCATGCTAATTGGAATAGATCTTAAAAAAGACCCAACTGTTCTTCATGCGGCCTACAACGATTCCCAGGGGTTAACAGCTCAATTTAATCTCAATATTCTCAGTAACATTAATAGAGAACTTGATGCTGATTTTGATCTGGACAACTTCTATCATTATGCTCCCTACAACCCAGTATTAGGTCGAATTGAGCTGCACTTAATTAGTAAGCTTTCCCAAATTGTTACGGTTTCAGGGCAACAATTTACCTTTAGAGAGGGAGAAAGTATTCATAGTGAAAATTCTCATAAGTATAGTATTGAGGACATTCAAGAACTGTCTGCAGAAGCTGGGTTTATGTTGAAAGAAACCTGGGTAGACGACCACAAGTTGTTTAGTGTGAATTATCTAGAATTGGTTGACTAGTTTCAGAAACAGCACAAAAGTGTGTAAGCGTAAACATAGCTGAGTACGAGGCATTAATTAGTGAATGGCCAGTTATCCAACATATTCAACTCAACCATGGCATCCTCTGCCTTGTCTGCTGCCTATGAGCTAGGTCTAATAGAAGCATTAGAAAAGCAACAGACTGTAGACATTGCAACATTTTGCCAAGATAAGGATTTACACCAACCGTCCCTAGTAGCAATTATCTCTGCTCTTTGCTGCTTCGACATCTGCCACATTGAGAATAATCAATCTACCGTAAAACCGGGAGCATCATTTGCAGAAGCTTACCAATACAAGGGATACTTTCTATGGTTGATTCGGGGCTATGGATATCTCTTGCAAAATTTAGCCTCCATTACACAAAACAAAAATCGGCATGATGATTTTATCAACCGCGATGGCCGATACATCGCCTTATCCGGACGCGACTATGGACAACAGTTTGTTGATAGCTACTTTGAGCAATTGTTGTCAGAAGTTCCTTATCAATTTGTTGCAGACCTTGGCTGCGGGAGTGGAGCTAAATTAATCAATATCGTCACCAAT
Source organism: Leptothoe spongobia TAU-MAC 1115 (assembly GCF_018739885.1). Taxonomy (GTDB): domain Bacteria; phylum Cyanobacteriota; class Cyanobacteriia; order Phormidesmidales; family Phormidesmidaceae; genus Leptothoe; species Leptothoe spongobia. Next base: position 222,728 of record NZ_JADOES010000003.1, read on the forward strand.
AATCCTACCGTTCGAGGAATTGGTATTGATATTAATCCAGGGGCTGTGACTACAGCACGAATAGCAGTGGATGATTTTCACCTACAGGACAAGGTGAAAATCATAGAAGCTGATATTAGCCAGTTAGACAGGCAATCAAATTTTGAAGAGGTTGATACTGTATTTTCCTTCTTTAACGGGCATGATCTGTGGCCCTATGATAAGTGTTCAAAGTTCCTAACAAATCTCCACACAGCCTTTCCCAACATTAAGCGGTTTCTTCTGTGCGACACCTATCGCTCAGATACGATTCCCTCAGCTAATGTACCTATTTTCACGTTAGGATTTGAATTTACCCATGGCATCATGGGGCAATATATTCCATCACTAACTGAGTGGTTAGATTTATTCGCAGAATCCGGTTGGCAATGTGTAGAACACAGAGAAATCGGGATACCATTCAGTACTATTTTTGATTTACGTCCTAGTCAGGACTAATGCAATTTTGAACAATTAATGGAAAATTTGACTAATCCGCATATTAAGGAATTAATGCCCAGGGTCGCTGCGTCCAGTAGATCCGGCCCTGGTATTTATCTAGATTGCAATGAGCTGCCATATCCTCCCTCTCCTAAGGTTGTTCAGGCAATTGTAGAGGCCATCCCTAGACTTAATCGGTATCCAGACACCTTAGGGGGCTCTCTAAGAAAGGCATTAGCAAATTACGCTGGTGTAGCTGAGCAAAAAGTAATTATCGGGAATGGTTCAGACGACTTAATTGAGCTGATTATCAAAGTTTTTATTGCTCCCGGCGAAGAAGTTGTTATTCTTGACCCAACATTTCCGATTTACGCCTTATCGACACGGGTTATGGATGGTCACCCTGTTATTTTTAGAAGGATGACTGATTTTGGCATAGACTTTCAATACATCATTGAGAATATTACTAGTACAACAAAGGCTATTTTTATCGCCAACCCTAACAATCCTACGGGCAGCTTAGTGGCTCGTCAGGATCTGATGCATCTGATTGAGAATGTAGATTGTTTAGTGGTCATTGATGAGTGTTACTATGAATTCTCTCAAGAAACGATAGCTGATTTAGTTGATGTTTATGAAAATTTGCTAATTCTCCGTAGTTTTTCAAAGAGTTTTGGACTAGCTGGACTGAGATTAGGTTATAGCATTGCCAATAAAAACATAATTGATTATCTCTACCGTGCCACTCAGATTTATCCAATCAATTCATTAGCATTAGTTGCAGGCGCTGCAGCCTTGGGTGACTGGGAGTACATCAGCTCAAAAGTCAGACAAGTTTGCCAGGAAAGAGACCTACTTCGGGAGAAGATGGAACAAATGGGTTTTATTGTCTCTCCTTCTACAGCCAATTTTCTCTTTGTTAACACTAAGCCTTTAGGAATTACCTCCACTAATCTATCTCGGATACTGCGTGAGCAAAATATATGGGTCAGAGATTTTGGAGGAAAATTAGGGTTAGATAATTATTATTTTAGAACAGCCATCGGTACACCTGCTGAAAATCAGAAATTGCAGGCTGCTTTGAATGAATTGCTCAATAATCATGCCTAATAAAATGGTCATAACCGCCCCCTATATAGAGAAAAACAGTCTAATAGACTGACCAAAAGATTGCTGCTGTTGAACATGAGGATGCCTGACTGCAGACGTTCACTGAGAATGCATGCAAAAGTTAGAGCCCGTTATATATTTTCATAAGAAAAATCAGAAAGCACGATTGAAACGATGAATGTGGGGTTGAAGATCGGTAGCAGTAACAGTCAAACTATGGGCCTGGGCAATCGATTCCCAATCACCGTCAAATAAGGGTTCAGACGCTAAAATAACGCCCTCTGACTGACGCAACAGGTAAAACGACGGAGCCTGAGCTTGATTGTCAAAGCGAGCTGCCACCAACTTTTCCCCATCGCTGATCACAATCACACCGGATACTCGAACATCATGTTTATTAGCCAAAGATTGAATCATGTCAAGGGCCTGTTCTAAAGCTCCTAATAGCTCTAACTGAGGATCAAGCTCTAGCAGGTGGGTAATCAGGGCAAAGATATGCTCGGAATCTGTAAGGCCGTAGATATTTTGATAAGCAACATCGCCAATCAGATCACGCATGGGGCGATAAAGCGTCTGTCGAAACTTATCGATCCAACCGTTATGTACAAATAGAAGTTGACCATGGCGAAACGGCTGACAGTTACTAAAATCCAGGGGCAAACCTGGTGTAGCACTGCGAATATTCGCAACCAAAGACCGGGCCTGAATGTAACGACACAGGTGAGGTAGATTGGCGTCATTCCAAATGGGCAACACATTACGATAGACATAGGGCTCGGCTGTCCTGTCATCAGGATGATGCCAACCCATGCCAAATCCATCGGCATTCAGCAAAGCTATCTGTAGTTCTTTGGGCTGATAGCCCTGAGCCACTAAGGAATGCTCTGGTTTCAGAATCAGGTTCTCCAAAGGGAGAGGAGCGCCTAAATAGGCAAGTAAACGACACATAGAGGACACATATTAGTGCGAAAGTTTATCAATATCTGGCATTGCTGATCTTCGCAAGGCTCTAAGCTACAAAGTCTCGACAAATAGCAGGTATGCCAGAACGATGCATGCCACGCAATCAGCAATGAAAATTCCCTAGTTTGTCAGAGAGAGGGCAGCCGTAGCTAATAGTCCCCAGCCAATAATCAGGGCCAATCCTCCCAACGGGGTAATCGCTCCCAAAATTTTAATGCCAGATAAACTCAGGCCATAGAGGCTACCTGAGAAGATCACAATACCGACAATAAATGCCCAACTAGCGGATCCCAGCCAGCTATTATTCGGAAGTTGTAGCCATAGAAGTCCCACCAAGAGCAACGCCAGGGAATGATACATCTGGTAGCGCGTGCCTAGTTCAAACGTGGCTAACGCTTTTTCAGTTAGCTGCTCTTTGAGTGCATGAGCCCCAAAGGCACCGCCTGCAACAGATAGGCCCCCTAAGATAGATGCGATCGCAAGACACAGACGAGCAGTCATAGTGTAACCAAAAGAACGAACTTCTCCAGAGTAAACAATGCTCTGTCATTCTGCCTTAGAGATGACTAATTAAATCACAATCGGTTGTTCTGTCTCAGCAAGACTTCAACCTGCATTAGTCAGTTACACGGAGGGGACATTGCCTAGCTTCAAAGCCTGGTCAAAGAAAAAAGCAACAAAGACATCCCTCGGCTCCTCAGAGATACCGCCTCCTTTTTCCCTGACATCAGCCGTGATCATGACCTTCAACCATACAACTACCGCTGTTTAACTTCTTCATCTTCTCAATTTGGACTGGCATCACTCTATGGAAGTCTTACCCAAAGCAACATTAGCACTTGCATTACTGCCAATTGTGAGTAGTGGCATTGCGATTGCAGACAACGTTCCACTGCTAGCCCAGAGCATTGTGCCCACAGCTCCGACAACCCAGATCACCATTTCAGATCAGGACGTCATTGACATTAGCGGAGGTACTCCAGCAGCAAACAATATCTTCCACAGCTTTGAGCAATTCAATCTAGCCCCAGGCCAAACTGCTAATTTTATTACCCCTCTTAACACCGATGCCGTCATCGGACAGGTGATCGGTGGCAATACCTCCACCATTGACGGCCTCTTGCAACTCACAGGTAGTCACGCTGACCTTTACCTAGTCAATCCCGCCGGACTGATCTTTGGCCCCAACGCCCGCCTGGATCTCCGGGGATCTTTTACAGCCACTACGGCCACTCATATCGGGAATGACACCGAGTGGTTCAACGTCCTCAGCAATCCTGACTACAGCACCTTAGTCACTGCACCTAGTAATTTTGGCTTTAGTCGTTCTAGCAGCGTCATCAACCATGGGCAATTGACTGTGCCAGAAGGAGCAAGTATACGCTTTCTCGCTCCTCAAGTGACTAATACTGGCACTCTCACCGCTCCAGATGGGAAAGTCACACTTTTCACAGCAGAACGCGACCAAACCATACGTATTGGACAGAGCGGCAGCTTACTTAGCCTAGAAATCACCGCCCAGAATGGGACATCAGACTCTCTACCAGCCATGATTACAGGGGGTCATATACACCACAGCAACAGCCTGGTCATCAGTAATGATGGGGAAATGGCCCTAGTGACTAGTGAGATCCCGACAGAGGCTCAACAGTCGTTTAATCTGAGTAATTCTGGCAATATCTCTACCGCAGGCATGACAGGGGGCGAAATTCATCTTTTAGGTGATACGATCCAGATAACCGATAGCACCCTAGATGCTTCCGGTCAGACTCAAGGTGGGTCAATTCGCATTGGCGGAGATTTTCAGGGAAAAGGCTCCTTACCCCGTGCATCCCAAACAATCATTACCGACACTGCTAGGTTGAGCGCTGATACGATTCAGGGGAATGGCGGCGAAGTCATCGTCTGGTCTGATGGCTCTACTCTTTTTAGTGGAAGCATTTCAGCACAATCAGCTACAGGTAACGGAGGTCTGGTCGAAACCTCGGGCCTTCATCACTTGAGCATTGGCAACACAGCAACCGTTAACACCATGGCACCCCATGGAAACAGCGGCCTATGGTTACTAGATCCGACTAATCTAACCCTCGTAGACACCAACCTTGTCACAGAGCCCGTCTTCAAGGATATTAACGAGGCGCTTAACAGTCCCACAGACAATAGCCTACTCAGCATCTCAACGGTTACCACTGCCTTAGACTCAACCAACATCACCTTACAAGCTGCTGACTCTATCACCATTGCCTCCCCTGTTGATGCCAGCAGCAATAACACTGACAACAATTTATTGATCGATACGACCACTCTCAATCTTGATGCACCCATTACCCTGACAGATGAGGGCAAGCTCTCGGGTACAGCAACAACAGTAAATGTAGGAGCAAATGGCAGCATCCAAAATGGCATCGATGCTGTTGCCGAAGGAGGCAACGTCAACCTAGCCGCGACCACCTATCGTGAAGGCAATACGATCACTCTGGATCGTAGCCTTATACTAAGAGGCCAAGGTCAAGACAGCACGCTTATTAGTGGCGATGCCAACAACGATGGCAAGGGCAATCATCAAGTCCTCAGCATTAGCAACAGTGGGGACAATATTAATCTCACGAATCTCACCATTCAAGACGGTCTCAGCTCATCCGATGGTGCTGGACTTAGCAATGATGGCAAAAATACAACCATCAGCGATGTAACGTTTAGCAATAATCAAGTGACTGGTACCTCACAGGACGGTGGCGCTATTCACAACCGAGGTTCGCTCAGTATATCCAATGCAGTGTTTGACAATAATCTTACTGGCTCTGACGGTGGCGCAATTGATATCCAGGAGGGCACAGTGGTGATTACCAACAGTACATTCACCAACAATCAAGCAGGAACCCATGGCGGGGCCATCGACGTTGACCCCAATGGCAAGCTTAAAGTTTCTAATACTAACTTTTCTCTTAATGCTGCCGGAACAGATGGTGGAGCTATCTACAGTGAAGGAGCAATCATCATTGATACGGTCAACTTTACTAACAATAATGCTAGCGAGACTGGCGGGGCAGTTTTTCTCAATGGTGATAGCGAGATTATAGCAAGTTCATTTTTCAACAATATGGCGCAACAGGGTGGCGGGATCACCAATCAAGGAGAGTTGAACTTACTGAAAAGTATCATTACCAGCAATCAGTCTACAGGCATAAGAACAGATGATGGTGGAGGCGGTATTTATAACACATCGGGAGGTAATCTGACGATTGACACCAGTCTGATTAACAACAATATATCAGCAGCAACAGGAGGCGGCATTCTCAATTTTGCTGATAAGAATGAAACAATGGTGACAATTTCAAATAGCTCTATTGTTGGCAATCAGTCTTCCTCATTGGGCGGTGGCATTGCCATTGCTAGTCAACATTCTTTTTCCAATTTGTCGCAGTTAAACGTTATCAACAGCACCATTTCAGGCAATCAAGCACTGACTGGTGGAGGCATTCATACGATTGGCCCTACTAGTCTAACTAATGTCACTATCGCAGAGAACATCGCTATTAGCTCAGGCGGCGGCGTCTCTGATAACACAGCTACAGCCACCGAACCATCTTTGATTAACACGATTGTAGCAGTCAACAGTGCCCCCCTAAACCCTGACGTAGAAGGGAATTTTAGGGATCAAGGCAATAACCTAATTGGCATCAATGAAGGCAGTAATAGCTTCTCAGTCAGTGCACTAGTGGGCACGATCAGTAAACCTATCAATGCAGGCCTGGACTCCCTCAAAAGTGTGGGCAGCGATCTCCCTGCACATCAGCTCCTAAGCAATAGCCTAGCCGCAAATGCTGGCAATAACGCAGTCGCCACTACTAGCGATCAAAATGGGCAGCCCAGAATTATCGGTAACACTATTGATATTGGAGCTGTCGAAAGTAATATTCTTCCTACAGACCCCATCACTCCCGCTCCAACTAGCCCTCTACCTGCACAACAGCCTGTTCTCCCATCATCTTCACAGCAGTCTCAGCCAGGCAATACCCTGCCAAATAGTCTGATAAACCTGACTGATGCAGTGGTTTTAATTCAAGAAGAGAAGACTGTCCAGCAGTTAAGCTTCAATTCAGAGCAAGTCAGTGTCACCATGCCAAATGGCCGTCTACGCTACTTCGATGAAGAGGCATTTCAATATTTAGAAGAAACTTTCAGCAAAGACTTTGAAAAGTACTGGCAGCTGCCACAAACGCAACCAGTCAGCTTAGAAACTGTTCAACAAACATTGCAACAAGCAAGTAATCACCATCAAACTCAGTCAGCTGTGATTTATGCGGTCTATGTGCCTTCCACCGAATCAACTGAGAATGCCTTAGACCAATTTGTACTACCTCGGACTAAAAGTGACCCCAAACCCGAGGATCAACTACTACTAATTTTAGTTCCCCCCACAGGCAAACCCATACAACATCTAATCGATGTTTCACGCACTGAACTAACCCAGCAAGCAAAATTATTCCGGCTAGCGGTCTCGGATCCTGAAGATTCAGAGAGCTACCGTGCCCTAGCACGCCAGATGTATGGTTGGTTGTTGGCACCTCTGCAACCAGATCTAGCTAAGCATCAGATCGACCATGTGATGTACTCACTCGACCAGGGACTACGAGCGATTCCTCTAGCTGCGATGATGCAAGAGAATTCTTTTGTGATCGAACAGTATGGTATATCAATGATTCCTAGCATAGGCCTAACACAGCCACAGTTTGAGCATATGCCCGCTAGACAACGTTCTCTGATCGCAGGGGCTAATTATTTTCAAGCTTTTGAAGAGCTGCCAGCCGTTACAACTGAGTTAGAGATTGTTGCCCAAAATACCCAAGCCACTGATGTACTCATCAATGAAACCTTTACACTGGATAACTTTCTGGCCCTACAAGCATCTCAGCAATATGACCTACTGCACCTAGCAACCCATGCTGAATTTAATGCAGGTAATTTAGAGCAATCGTTTATTCAGTTTTGGGATTCTCCACTAACATTTAACAGAATGCGGGACCTGAGTTGGTCCGAGCTAGAGCTATTGATTTTAAGTGCCTGTGGCACTGCCCTCAGTAGCCCTGAAGCTGAATTAGGATTCACAGGATTAGCCGCAGGAGCAGGGATTGAAACAGCCATGGGTAGCCTGTGGAACGTCTCAGACATAGGTACTCTAGCCTTGATGGCGGAGTTTTATTCCCAGCTCCCCGCAACGCCTTTACGTTTCCATACCTTGCAAAAAGCGCAACTCTCCTTGATTCAAGGTAATACTCACATCAAAAACAATATATTGAACACATCCCAGAGTGCGATAGAGCTACCCACTGACTGGTCCTTACCCTCCACAGCAAAGTTTACCCATCCCTTTTACTGGTCAGGATTCACGATGGTTGGCAACCCTTGGGATTAAGACTCAAGCCTACATGCCGCCAACAATTGATCTGCCCAAGTTGTTTAATATCATGGAGACTTTACGGGGTCTAGATATCTATCTGCTCAGATTTTAAGTATTCTTTACCCACCTTAGAGTAACAAAAGATACCCTGTAGACAGATGACACTACCCAGTATGGACTATCAGCATATGGACGACCGTCAAGTCCTCAAAACAAGCTGAGTTCATATATACGTTCTCTTTCCCTAACATGCAACAATTGATGACCGGCCTCAAGTCAGCCTATCTCCTGTCGTCAGCGATATTGGCAGGCTGTATTACGTTAAGCCTGATTACGCCTGGCTTTGCAGGCGAAAGAATTCGCTGGACTCCTGACGCTGAACGAGGCAGTATCGGCTCTACCCTATCAGGTGGCAGACGGGGTCAAGAAGCAGTGAGTTGCAATGCATCCGAGGACACGGCTCGCTTATCTCTCATCGTGCCAGGAGATCGCTCACGACTCTTGACAACAGTCACTAATCCCACCCTGACATGGCATGTGGCCACTGTTGTCCCTGTCTCTATGACGTTTCATTTTTCAGATCCTACCCTAGCAAATCCGATCTATACTCAAAATCTTGAAATAGCAAAAACTAGCACCATTAGCATAACCTTGCCAAAGGAAACCTTGACCACTGGCAAAAAATATCGCTGGACCGTTTTACTCTCGTGTCCTGATGAACCGCAAACCGAAATTTCTGCACGGAGCTTCGTCGAACGTGTAGACAGGGAATCATTGGATATAAATAATCTATCTAGCCTAGAGCAGGCAAGCGTCTATGCCAATCAAGGCATTTGGTACGACGCTATCGCTGCCCTGCTTGAAGCCAGAAGTCAGGGGGTAACGAATGCTGAAACTATGGTGCAAACTCTTTTGGAACAGGGACAAAGCCAAGCAGAGGTAAACCTATCAACGGTGGTTCATCTGTAAACCTAGTTGGGTAATCACCGTATCACTCCAGCAGTGTAATCACGATCTCATACGGATAGTAGCCCTTTGTGCAAACAGACAACATTGGAGATGTCTGGAGAGAACTCTGGCATACCCTTAGAAACAATAATGGTTTTGTAGTGCTTGCCAGTTTATTGGCAGCCAGCAGTATTTTGGTCTTACGGGCGTTGAGCAGTTTCCAGCTGCTGGAGCTACGCGCGTTTGACAAAATGATCACCCTACGACCTACGGAATCCAGTGAGTCAAGATTAGTCATTGTCGGCATTACAGATGCTGATCTAGATACCTATCTAGGCACTTCATCTGTGAGCGATCAGACCATGGCTAATTTGATTCGCAAAATTCAGAACTACCAACCACGGGTAATTGGACTCGATTTTTATCGGAATTTACCGAACAGTCCTGGTACTAATGATTTGAAAAGGATTTTTGAACACAGCCCTAATCTTATCGGTATTGAAAAAGTTATTGGAGATGAAGCTGGCAACTCTATTCCTGGCAACAACATTTTGAAAACAGCGGATCAACTTGCTGCTAGCGATATTATTGTCGATGCCGATGGTCGAGTGAGACGAGGAATCTTATTTCCTGCTGCAAACACTCCCAGAATTCTTGAAGGGTTTGGTTTACGCCTCGCCTTAGACTATTTAGCTAAAGAAAATCTGGCAATCACCCCTGAACCAGACGCATCGGTATTAACACTAAATCAAATTGAATTTCCTCCCATTGAAAGTCATACAGGAGGGTATGTTGCTACTGATGCACGGGGCTATCAGATATTACTCAACCTACGTCAACAGGAACATACATTTAAAATTGTCTCGTTAAAGCAAGTATTAGACGATCAAATCCCGCCTGAATTGATGCGCGATCGCATCGTCCTCATTGGCAGCATGGCATTAAGTCGTGCCGATATTTTTTACACAGCTAATCGTCACACCAAGGGCGAGCTCCCCATTAAGTTTGGAGTCGAAATCCACGGTGAAATTACCAGCCAGATTATCAGTAGTGTCCTGGATGGACGTCCGCTGATTTACCCATGGCCTGCATGGGCGGAAAGCCTCCTGATCATCAGCTTTGCCATCATTGGCGGATATTTAACCCAACGAGCCACTAAGCTTTGGCAACGACTGACATTCATCCCTGGCACCAGTCTCTTGGTGTTTAGTGGTAGCTATGGAGCACTTAGTTTGATGGGATTATGGCTACCAGTAGTGCCCATGCTCCTGGGACTATGGTTCGCCTCAGGCCTAACCGGAGCACACCGAACGACCCAACTGCAGGTGCTCTCTGGCAAAGATAAACTAACAGGATTAGCAAATCGCCGCACATTTGATGAAAGTCTCCAACAAATGTGGTTTAAAGCATTGCGATCGCAACAGCCCTTGGCTCTCATTATGGGTGATGTCGACCACTTCAAAAAATATAACGATACCTATGGCCATCCTCAAGGAGATGAATGCCTCAGACGTGTCGCTCACGCGATCCGTACAACAGTAAGAGTGAAGGATGCTTTAAGTGCCCGTTATGGCGGTGAAGAATTTGTGGTAATGCTGCCTAATACCTCGGCCACTGAAGGAATTGCGATCGCCAACGCAATTCGCACCAAACTCAACTCCTACAGCTTGCCACACTCCACATCTCAAACAGCAGCCCATGTCACCATGAGTCTCGGAATCACTAGCTTTATCCCAAGACTAGAGATTCCTCCCAGTGCCTTAACCGAGATGGCTGACTTAGGCTTATACACTGCCAAAAAGGCAGGCCGCAATCAAGTCCAAATTCATCAACCCGATACCCTCGACCAACTTGTTTAATGTATGGAAATCAAAACATCCTAGGCTGAGACTTTCACAGCTTCAAGCAAGCGAGAAAAGTAAAACTGTGACGCTGTAAATTCTTTGCGATTCACTTCCCAACCATTGGCTTTCAAAGCCTTACGCACCTCAGCTTCGCTATGTAAATAAGCACGAGTTGCTTTACTAGGACCAGGGAAAAATTCACCAATGCGCTTAAGCAATGTATAGAAAGGATTTTTGGGTGCAAAACTCAAAATCAAGCGTTCTTCAGCCAGTGAACTCAGATGAGCAATCATGTCACCGGCTTTATCCTGGGGATAGTGAATCAGGACATCCAAACAAATCACGGTGTGATAACGACCATCCAACGTTTCTAAATCCTGAGCATCAAATGTGGGAGCAGCCTCAGGTGGTAATAATTCTTTAGCTCGAAAACTGGCCTCTTCAACCATTTTTTCAGAAATATCACTGGCAGATACCTTAGCCCCCATAGTTGCTAGAGGAATACTCAAACTACCTACCCCACAGCCAGCATCACAAACGGTCAAGCCCTCAGCATTATCATCCTGCTTGAACCAATAGAGCACATGATCAACCGTTTGCTGATGCCCTTCACGGATATCTCGCTGCACCTTATTAACTTGACCATCACCATAAATACGACTCCAACGATCGAAACCTTGGGCGTTGAAATAATCACGAACAATGGTCTTATCGTCAGTTGCACTCGCCATAAGATTGGTCAGAAAGAAGTAATAGTGTTGATCTACCGTCAGATCCTATTATGTTTTGGCCCGATCACCCTGATCAATCCTCCAAAATCCTCTCCCAGCTCAAGCTAGTTCCATCGAAATGCCAATGGAGTAAATGGGTCGTCTGTCTCGGTGCCAGTCCTGATAAACCCGCAGCTAATCGAGGCATCTCTGTAGCCGCCATCAGCGCCTCCTCAACACTACATAGCCCCCATTTGACCAAGTTTTTTACCCCATCGAGCAGAGGCCGGGTCGTACCTGACAAGGTCCCATCAGGCAAACGTGCTGTCCCATCAATGACCTCTATTTCACGGCTATCCCAGGGATAGATACCATCAGGCAACCCCAGAGGAGAAAGGGCATCACTCACCAGAAAAAGCCCTCCCTTGGCATCACTAGAACATCCACGCGTGGACCGCAGGAGCAAATCAATCATCGTCGGACATACATGCTGCCCATCGGCTATCAAACCAGCAAATACTCGGGGATGGGTGAGAGCAGCGCCTAACAAACCTGGCTCTCGATGATGTAATCCAGGCATGGCATTAAAGGCATGGGTCACCATGGAAGCGCCCTGGTCAAATGCTTGCTGAGCTTGAGCCGCTGTCGCCAGAGAATGGCCAAGGCTCACAATAATATTGTGTGATCTCAACCATGGAATCACGGCCGTCGCAGCTTCCATTTCTGGAGCCAGAGTGACAATTCTAACCATATGCAAATATGGCTCTAGGAGAGCTTGTACTCGATCGATCGATAGCGGCTGCAAATACTCCTGAGGATGCGCTCCCTGTTTAGCTGGATTGAGAAATGGCCCCTCTAGATGAGCCCCCAAGACCTTGGCATGGTGAGGCTTCTCATTTAACCCTTCAGCCTCATAGGTCTGCATCACAGTCAGACTGCGCTGAATCTTATCTGGATGCGCCGTCACCAGCGTTGGCGTAAACGCATCAATACCTTGCTCCCATAGGAAACTTGCTATTTTTTTTAGCTCTAGGGGATCGCTGAGATCAGGAAATGCTAAACCCAGGGCTCCGTTGATTTGTAGATCCACTCCTCCAAGGGACACCCAATCTCCTTGCAGATCAACTGCTTGAACCGCATTAGCAGCTACTTTATCCATAGGCATAATGGATCGCAGTTGATGGCGCACTACCTCTAAACAGAACAGCCCTGACATATGAGGTAATCGCACATTAAGCAAAATTGACATGGCCCCTTCAAGTTCCAATATTTGTACAAATCATCCCATAGGAACCCGGTAGGCTAACAACATCCCCCTGGTAGTGCCAGGGATGCCGTTTTATTGTTTACATTTATGACCACTCCCCTTGTCGGCATCATCATGGGCAGCGACTCTGACCTGCCCACCATGGAAGCAGCCATTCTGATTTGCGAAGACTTTGGCATTCCCCACGAAGTCGCCATTATCTCTGCACATCGCACCCCCTATCGGATGGCCAACTACGCCCAAACAGCCATCGAACGTGGCTTAAAAGTGATTATTGCTGGAGCAGGTGGAGCCGCGCATCTGCCTGGAATGGTAGCTGCTCTAACACCGTTACCCGTCATTGGTGTTCCGGTCAAAAGTCGTAGTCTACAAGGTGTAGACTCCCTCTATTCCATTGTCCAAATGCCCGGTGGCATTCCCGTCGCCACCGTTGCCATCGGCAATGCTAAAAATGCTGGACTACTGGCCGCTCAAATCTTGGCTACGAGCGATCCCCAACTTCTAGAACAGATACAAAACTATCGCAAGGGCCTTGAAGAAAATGTCCTGGAGAAACAAGAAAGTCTCGACACCTTAGGACCACATGCATACCTCAAAACAATGTTTCCATCCAGAAATGTTGATACAAATCGCTCATAACGACGATTTTCCAGGCCTCAAAATATTAACTTTTGCAAAAAACCAAAAATTAGCAGGTCTCAAACACCTAATATCCCATTCACACGAACTAAGTGTGTTCTCTGATACAGAATGACTTGGCCGAAATTGGTGGAATCTATCTACATAGATATGCACAATGTATCCGTGCAAGTAGGCCGATGGTTTAACCGTGTGTGGTGTGAACCGAGTCAGCTAGCTGGTGAATGCCTTAATGCTTATAAGAGTATTCCCAACAGCTGGTTTTGTTATATCACCTCCTTAATTAAGCCCCATTGCCGGTCATTGAGTATCTTGAACTGTCAAGGTCCCCTCACACAAAGACTTCACTGTCTAGGTAACACCTACGAAAGTGAGTTTGAGTTGATTGGATTGTGTTGTAGGAACGTCTGTTGAGATGTCTAGTCTAAATGTCAGCCGCAAGGCGAAACGACGGAAGTCGTCTGTCTGGGATACCTATGCGCCACCATTTGATCAAATGGCTAAGCGCTTTTTTGGTAGAAGCTTTTCTTGGGCGTGGTTAGCGTGTATACCTCTGGCACTGGTCATTGTTGCCACCTGGAATACAGCAGCCCATGCGCAGGACGATGCCATCACTGCTGAAAACGTTCAATTTGTTTTAGATAACATCTGGGTGCTGATTGCAGCGATCCTGGTGATTTTCATGAACGCTGGTTTCGGGATGTTAGAAACCGGATTCTGCCGCCAGAAGAACGCTGTCAATATCCTTTCCAAGAATTTAATTGTTTTTGCCTTAGCGACCTTGTCCTTCTGGGCAATCGGTTTTGGTCTCATGTTCAATGAGGCTAATCCCGTCTTTGGTATGGGTAATTTCTTCCTGTCAGGTACAACAGCTGAAGATCCCTTTGCAGGCAATTTAACAGCCCCTGTGTTCTTCTTATTCCAGGCGGCTTTTGCAGGTACCGCAGCCACTATCGTGTCTGGTGCGGTTGCAGAACGGATCAAGTTCGTAGACTTCGTTATCTTTAGCATCTTGCTAACAGCGATTTCTTACCCCATTACTGGTCACTGGGTATGGTCTGGGAACGGTTGGTTAGGTGCTCTACCCACAGGTGGTTTCTCCGACTTTGCCGGTTCAACTGTTGTGCACTCCGTTGGTGGATGGGCAGCTCTTACAGGTGCAGCTATCCTTGGCCCCCGTATTGGTAAATACCAAGACGGTCAAATCAATGCCATCCCCGGCCACAACATGAGTATTGCAACTCTTGGTTGTTTGATTCTCTGGATCGGTTGGTTTGGTTTTAACCCTGGTTCTGAACTAGCTGCTGATGCTGCAGTCCCTTACATTGCGGTTACCACTAACCTAGCTGCTGCTGCTGGTGGTGTTGCGGCAACAGTGACTGCATGGCTAATGAGTGGCAAGCCGGATCTTTCTATGATCATCAACGGCATATTGGCTGGACTAGTCGGTATTACTGCTGGCTGTGCTGGTGTCGGCTTCTTTGGCGCAGTAATCATCGGTTTAATTGCTGGTGTATTAGTTGTCTTCTCCGTTGGTTTCTTTGACAGTATCAAGATTGATGATCCTGTAGGTGCCATTTCCGTACACTTGGTTTGCGGTATGTGGGGCACGCTAGCTGTGGGTCTGTTTGATAAGTCTGCTGGCCTCTTCTACGGTGGAGGCCCTCAACAGCTGATTTCTCAGATTATCGGCATCGTTGCAATTGGTTTGTTTACTGTTGTCTTCAGCGCTGTTGTTTGGACTATTCTGAAATCCGCTTTTGGTCTGCGTGTTGCTGCCGAAGAAGAGCTCAAGGGCTTGGATATTGGTGAGCATGGCATGGAAGCTTACAGCGGTTTCCTTAAGGACACTAGCGACATGGGCGGCGTTGCTTAGGAAACTAAGTTACCTGCAATTTTGTCAAAAGGCCTGAGAGCTAAAGACATCATGCTTATAGAGGGGGCAATTTTCCTAGGAAAATTGCCCCCTCTCCTGATTGAGCCATAAGTTCACTGAGTTCAAAACGTGCCTCTGATGGCCCACCGCCCGCTGTACATTAATTCATTTCCCCTAAGCTTAGTTACAATTCCTGCGCAGCCTGCCTAGGCACTGATAAGGTTGGGGCAGTTGAGCACATGGGTTAGCAACAGCTCAATTAGTTAGCACAGAGGAACCCATGGTCAACGCTAGTCACCTAGCCAATTGAGCATGTGAGTCTTCTAATGGGCCCAGGAAACTCGCTGTAGCATCAATCAAAATCGTAAGGTGAATGGGCAATCCGGCTTCAGTTCTAGACGCGTTGCTTGCGGTCTTACCCAAATTAAGACCACAAATGTATTTCAAAACATCGCTGACGGCTCTTTCCCATGCGATGGAAGATCAGGTATTAGCAGGCAATGATCGCCCCTTGATGATTGCTAGCTTTCAGCAGGAACGCTTTTATCGCCAAGAAGCTCATCGCTATCTCCGTCTAGCAGAAATTACGCCACAAATTTATGTCTTAGCCGCAGCTGATACTAAATTTGCAGATGCTGATGGAGCAGCTCACCACGAAACCATTGCTTTTGACAAAGATGATGCTCTGGTCCATGAATGGCATCTGGTGGTCTTAGGTGAACAATATACGGCTTGTTTAATCTGCCGTGAGCATAGTCAAATTTCTCAGAAACCTAAGGTTTTAAGCGGGGCTCCTGATCTTGACCAGAGTCGACGTTTTGAAGGGATTTGGACTCTAAATCGCCATGTGTGCGAGCAGGCGGCTTATATTTTGCTCCAGCGAATGGCAACTTATCGGCCCGATTTAGTCAATAAAATCACCCAAGCCCAGACTCAATTTTTGCCAGCGGATGTCATCCAAAGTGATGCTTATAAAGAGGAAATAGCTGAGTCCTATCCCTTTGCTCAACGGTTGGTGACTTATGTACAAGCGAGCCAATATAAGCTACTGAAGGCTTATAAAACCATGGCGGCTCAGGAAAATCGAGAACGTTTGATTAATTCGATTACGGCAGCGATTCGTCAGTCGTTAAACCCAACTGAGGTGTTTGCGATCGCAACCCACGAACTCGGGCAAGAAATATCCACCTGTCGCTGCATTATTTATCGCAGTAGTCACGCCAATACTATTGATATTCAGCACGAATTTCGACAACCAGACGTGCCCTCTCTCAAAGACAAGGCTTGGCCTTTATTAGAAAATCCTCTATTTCAAACCGTCAATCGTCAACAAGAATCACTCTTATATCTACGCAACACGCCCATTGAGGAACAAGAAAGCCAGATTGAAGATGCCTCCAATATCCAGGCATTATTCGACCAGTGGGAGATTAGTGGTTGTTTGCTCGTACCTCTCATTTACCAAGAACGTCTGCTGGGCATGATCGAGCTCCACCAATGCAAATCCCAGCCCCAGCCTTGGAGTAATCACGATATTAGCCTGGTTGAAGCCGTTGCAGCCCAACTCAGCGTCGCCGTTATTCAAGCCGAGGCTTATGCCAATCTAGAAAAACTGAACCAGCAACTAGAAGCCCTAGAACAAACCCGCAGCAATCTAATTGCCATCACTGGCCACGAGTTACGCACACCGCTTTCAACCATAAAAGTTTGCCTCGAAAGCATGTTTACAGAACCAGACATGCCAGCAGATATGCGCCACGTCATGCTGCAAACTGCCATGGAAGATTCTGAACGGATGCAACGACTAGTCCAAGACTTTCTCACCCTATCGCGTCTAGAAAGTGGTCGTATCGAATGGAATCTAGAATCCCTCTCCTTAAGTGAATGTATTGCCTTAGCTCTGAGCAGTCGTCGGGCAAGTACCAATTGCTCCAACATCACGGTTGACATACCAGATGAATTACCATTGATTCGTGGAGATGGCGAATGGATTGTTGAGGTCTTGACCAAACTTCTAGATAACGCCTGCAAATTTACAGCAGTTGACGGTAATATCTCGATCC
Organism: Leptothoe spongobia TAU-MAC 1115; assembly: GCF_018739885.1. GTDB lineage: Bacteria > Cyanobacteriota > Cyanobacteriia > Phormidesmidales > Phormidesmidaceae > Leptothoe > Leptothoe spongobia. The sequence continues at coordinate 240,008 of NZ_JADOES010000003.1, forward strand.
AAGCAATCGTTAAAGATAACGCCCTAGTAGAAGTCTCTGTCAACGACAGTGGCCGAGGCATTGAACCTGAACGTTTAGAAACTGTCTTTGAGCGTTTTTATCAGGAAGAAGGAGCACTCCGACGATCGGTTGGAGGTACTGGTCTAGGACTGGCCATTTGCCGTCAAATTGTGGAGGCCCAAGGCGGGAAAATTTGGGCTATGTCCAAAGGCAAAGACCAGGGAACGCAAATTCACTTCACTCTGCCCATATCGACTCAACAACTAACACAGAAACCTAGAAAGAGCAAAGGTCTGAAATCACCACGCTCTAAAAAAATATCTGTCTAATCATTGGCCAAACATCGCATCGACTTTAGTCTTTAGTTATTAATTGGCAACGGTTGTCCAAATGTCAGCGGTTTAGGAACGTCAGTTTGCATAATCGTACGAGTAGCTGCAGGTTGTTGAATCGTCTGCGGAGCTGGCGCAGAACGACTCTCGACACGAGACAGTTGTGGATCGGGAATAGAAGAAGACACCTCAACTGGAGCTAACACTGTCTCTGTAGGCTGGATAGGTGGTTCAGATACAACCGCCACTTCAGCAGTCTCAGAGTTCTCCAAGGGATCTGCATTGACAACATCATCACTCTCTACCGGAAGTGAATCTTCCAGAGTATCCGTAGTCAGGCTATCCCCGCTGACAGTCGCCTCAATCTTTGGCAACGGCGACCGATCTGGGTTGAGTGGCTCAGTTGTATTGACAGTATCAGGCTGCACACTAATGTCCGGCAGACTAGTAGGCTCCTCAAGGTCTGGTACTGTCATCGGTGGTAAATCCGGAACCGCCGCAACATCTAACGTCGGTGATGGAGATACTTCCACAGTGACAGTTGGTGTATCTTCTAGCGGGGGCACACTCACCACGCTCGTCGAAGACGCAGCATCATACGGATCAATCGGCAAAGGAGTTGAAGTAGACCGTTGTGGAGATAGCTCCAGATTAGCCGCTGACACACTAAGACTATTACTGGAATTTAGGTCTGGCGCAGTGGAGTCAGTTATCGAATCAACCGCCACTGTACTCATGCCATCCGCAATCAGGGGTCGGAAACGCCAATGTCGTTGACCATCTGCACTGTCATCAAACTGAATATCAGCCTGATCCGAGGCTAAAACAATGTCAGGAGACAGCTCAATCACAACCCTCACTTGTTCCGGTGTATGCTGCGCCACCCGAATCGATTGCACAGCTCCGCTATATATTTGTTCCGGTTCTATATTCCCAATTTCCGTCTCTGGAATATCCAGCACCAAACGTGGTGGCTCTGATAGTAGGAAAAATTCAGGAAAAACAGTATCCGATAGGGAAAATGTCAGTTCACTATTGGTCACGTCAAAAGACCAATTTTGTAGATCCTCTGCTACAGCTGGTGACATAGTGAGCGCTAGACTAGCAAAACTCCCTCCCAACCAATGATGCAAACGGTGCTTAAACCCCATAGGATTGACCTGCAGAACGCTAATGACTCGATTAAAGGTTAAAGCATACGGCACTTTGTCAAGAATGACCCATATTTTTGATAAAAATTCCCCCCATCCTGGGGATTCATCCGCCATGATAGGGACAGTCAAATAATCAACTCACCCGACTATAAGGAACGAACCTCTATGGAAATGCATGAGCTATTAACACTCGTTTTGCTATTAAGTCCTGGTCTATTACTATCCGCTCTGGTAATGTCCGCTATGGCATTTGGGGGCTAGACACAGCCTGATGCTCTAGATTCAGTTTCATAAGGACACGGTGAGGTATTTGCCATGGTAATGGTTGAGTCCACAATGCTGGCACTTGGAACTAAAGCTCCAGCATTTCAATTAACAGATGTTACCTCTGGTAACACAATTACGCTGGAGACCTTCGCAACCAGCAAGGCATTACTAGTCATGTTTATTTGCGTGCACTGCCCCTTTGTCAAACATGTGGAGCAGGAACTCGCAAAGATAGGTCAAGACTATATCAACCAAGACTTAGGGATAATCGCCATCAGTGCTAACAGTGTTGAAACTCATCCCCAGGATGCTCCTGAACATATGAAAACTCAGGCGGCAACCCAAGGGTTTCAATTCCCATACTGCTACGATCAAAACCAAGCTGTGGCAAAAGCCTACACTGCTGCCTGTACTCCTGATTTTTTCCTATTTGATAGCATGTTCAAACTGGCCTATCGAGGACAACTAGACAACAGTCGACCCAGCAATGGTAAACCCGTGACTGGGAAAGATTTACGGACAGCTATTGATACTGTTTTGGCAGGACAAAGTCTCTCTAGCGAACAGCTACCCAGCATCGGCTGTAATATCAAATGGATACCGGGACAAGCCCCTGCCTACTTTGGAGTGTAGAGACACTACATCAAATTAGCTCTGGGGCTAAAGGATTCTATAGCTCGAAGCTTTTCGTAAAGTTCGGCTTCCTGATCACTCAGTAGCTTGGGAACAACAACCTCTATTTCGACAATTTGGTCGCCTCGTTCCGCTGAATTACGCCCATACCCCTTACCGGCCAAACGTAGCTTGCGCCCAGACTGAATGCCTGCAGGGATAGTCATTTGCACAGGGCCATCAAGGGTGGGCACAGTCACTTGTCCACCCAATACAGCCTCACTAGGAGTAATGGGCAAATGGCACACTACATCCGTTCCCTGCACACTTAAAAAACGATGGGGCTCAACAACAATGTTGAGATATAAATCACCACCATTCATTCCTTGTCCCCGTAAACGAATACGTTGCCCCGTCACCATACCCGGTGGCATATCCACTTCTAGCGCTCGTCCATCTTCAAGCCGCACTCGTTCAGTGCCACCTTGAAATGCCCGTTCCAAGGGGACATGCAAGGATGCTTCTGCATCACGACGTCGCAAATTTTTGGTTGTATGAGATGTCGAAGCTTTAGGACGCGGTTGAGCAGCGGGTGATGAGACTTCTTGGCGGTTGAGCAGCTGATCAACAAAACGATTAAAGTCTTCTAAATCACGATAGTCCGCCTCAGATTTCTGTTGCAGCCAATAGCGACGATAATCATCGTACTGAGTCTTACGAGATGTATCTGAGAGAATTTCATACGCTTCACTTAACGATTTAAATCGCTCCTCAGCTTCTTGATCACCAGGATTGAGATCGGGATGAAACTGTCGGGCAAGGCGTCGATAGGCCTGCTTGATAGATTGAGAATCGGCATCTTGAGCAATACCAAGAATCTCATAATAGTCTCGAAAATTTTGCATAATGGGGACTGACTGTCTTACCAGACTTCGTCCTGGTCTCCCCAGTCATCCTCGTTATAACGTGGCGTGCCGCTAGGTGGCCGAGGAGCAGCAGAATGACTGGAATATCCCTGGGATGAAGCACTGGACGATCCCTTGGGGTTATCTGTAGGTTTATCGGCCCAAGGATCATCATCCACAGGAGCGCTAGAGTTTCCTTGATTAGTCTCTGATGCCGCGTTAGCCGGATAGCGATTGGAGGATTGGGATGCATAGCCAGAACCGGAAGAGGCATAACGATCACCGCCATACTCCCTTTCTAGTGACTCATCAGCATAGGAGGAAACCTGACGATTGTTGTCTTGCCCACCGGAGGGCTGCCCGTCAACGAAACGATTTCTGGGTGATTCCTGACTATATCCCCCTCGCTGGCCATAGGGTTCTTGACTATTGTTACGCCGGTTATAGCTTTGCTGATCATAGCTTTGCTGGTCATATCCCTGCTGGCCGTAATCCTGTGTGCCGTAGTCTTGGGATGAAGGGCGATCAAACGATGGCTTACCTACACCTGCATCGTTTCTACGAGGAGTCTCCCAGTCTTGATTACGAAGTGGAACGCTGTCACGACTTTGATCATTGCCATAATCAGGAGTCTCATAGCTACCCTGGTTGTAGTTTTGGCGTTGGTCAGACCTCAGGTCATAGCGATTTTGGTTATTTGAGCCATATTCAACCCCTTGCTCGTAAGGCTGTTGATCGTAATTTTTCTGGTTGTAAGTATCTTGACCATAGGGCTCCTGTGAACGAGCCGGACCATAGGCATCGCGAGGCTGTTTTGATGGCGCATCATAGATGTCGGAACCATAAGGGTTTTGGTTCACCTGGTTATAGCGATCTTGCCTATATCGGTCTTGGCCATAGGCAGGTTGACCATAACTATTTTGCTGATGATCATAATAGGAATTATTGTCATAACTACGATTGTCAGACCCACTGCGTGGGGAAGCATCATATCCCTGATTGCCAGCACCACCTTGCCGCATTGGTGATCGACTCCAGCGATCGTCCCAATCATCCCAACCATTGCGGTTATCCCGACGATCAGCAGACCAGCTGGGACTCTCCCACTGGCTTTGACCATTCCAGTCGTAGTCACGACGGTAGTAATCATCGTCTTCGTCAAATGCTTTTTTGATGGTGTCGCCAATTTGGCTAAAGATATTGCCGTCTTCGTTATCAGCGTCGTAGAGATAGGCTTCACGATTGAGTTCATACAGTTCATCCTGTAACTCAGACTGAATCATATCGATCATGCGCTCATCTTCTCGTTTGAGAGCATCGCGCAGATCCTGAATTAGATTGTCAATGCGACGCTTGCGATCTCGAGCAAACTGCAAACCAAAGTCAATGGAAACACTGCGCATAGCGCGCTCGGCTTGAAACGTAAGCGTCTCAGCACGATTACGCTTCTCAATGCGCTCCCGCTGCCCCCGATCTACATCAGCAAACTCTTCTGCTTCCCGCAGCATTTGCTGAATATCGTCCTCAGACAGGTTCGAAGCTTCTTGAACGGTAATACTTTGCTCACGACCTGTGGTTTTATCCATGGCCGACACCTGCAAAATACCATTGGCGTCAATGTCAAACGACACCTGCACCTGAGGAATTCCACGGGGGGCAGGCGGGATGCCCATAAGCTTAAAGCGACCTAGGGATTTATTATCCATGCCCATCTCCCGCTCCCCTTGAAGTACATGCACTTCAACAACGGTTTGATTATTTTCAGACGTGGAAAATACATCCGAACGACGCACCGGAATCGTAGTGTTGCGGGGAATCACTTTTTTCATGACACCGCCAATGGTTTCTAGCCCCAAAGACAATGGCGTCACATCCAGCAGCATGATGTCCTTTACCTCTTCGGTGAGGATACCAGCTTGGATCGCAGCTCCCACAGCTACGGCTTCGTCAGGGTTCACATTCTGGCTGGGCTCTTTGCTCAGCATCGACCGCACCAGCTGCTGCACCATGGGCATCCGGCTAGAGCCACCCACCAGTACGACCTCATCGATTTGAGAGGGCGATAAGCGAGCATCATGCATAGCTTGCTGCAACGGCGCACGCAATCGACCAATCAGCTCAGCACAGAGGGTTTCAAAGTGCGATCGCGACAGCTTTTTCTCAATATGCTTTGGCCCATCAGCCGTCGCCGTAATAAACGGTAGGTTGATTTCGGCAGTGGGTAACCCTGACAGCTCCACCTTGGCTTTTTCAGCAGCTTCAGTCAGACGCTGCAAAGCTTGACGGTCACGGCGCAGATCCACACCCTCAATTTCTAAAAATTCATCTGCCAGCCAGTCAACGATTTTACTATCAAAATTGACACCGCCGAGCTGGGTATCACCGCTGGTTGACTTGACCTCAAATACACCATTACGTACATCCAAGATCGAGACATCAAATGTGCCACCACCCAGATCAAATACTAGAATCGTTTGATTAAACTGTTGCTCTAATCCATAGGCTAAAGCAGCAGCTGTAGGCTCATTAATAATTCGCTTAACTTCAAGACCGGCAATACGACCAGCATCACGAGTCGCCTGACGTTGCGCATCATTAAAGTAGGCAGGCACCGTAATCACAGCACCCGTTACTGGCTGCCCCATATAACGGCTGGCCTCTTCTGCCAGCTTACGCAACACCATTGCCGATACTTCCTCGGGCGCAAAGTCCTTATCCAATCGAGGGCAACGGATTTTGACATTACCCGCCTCATCTTTGCGCACGGTGTAGGGAACGCGCTTCGACTCAGAACTCAGTTCCGTATATTTCCGACCCAGATACCGCTTGACGTTGTAGAACGTATTTTGAGGATTTAATACTGTTTGTCGCCGGGCCATTTGGCCCACCAAGCGTTCTCCCTCTTTGCTAAAAGCAACCACAGAAGGAGTCGTACGCATCCCCTCCACATTGGCAATGACCACCGGCTTGCCACCTTCGATGACTGAGACAACTGAATTGGTAGTACCCAGGTCAATACCGACGACCTTTCCCATTCGCTAGGTTTCTCCCACTGCGCCTGTAGTGACGATAACCGTCTTCTACACAATAACCATATATATAGTAGTCGCTTAGTAGTCTAAGCCACTATTGTGCTACTGCTTAACCGCATACACACATGACCATAATGGTCTGGTTAGGACAAAATTGTCTATTCCAGAGAACCGACTATAACTTGTTCGAATTCTCTGATAGTATGGAATTCGCAAGCGGATGTGGCGGAATTGGTAGACGCGCTAGGTTTAGGTTCTAGTGTCTTCGTGACGTGAAGGTTCAAGTCCTTTCATCCGCATTAAAAGCCCGGTTTTTTGAAAAAACCGGGCTTCTTGTTTTGAGAAACCGGGGCTCTAGCGGATGGTTGCAAATTCTGTAACCCAACTCAGCCATCAAAATTCTCCGCTCATACTAGGCACAAGAAACCAATTGAGCAGCAAGAGAAATCATGGCAAAGTCAATGAGATCGGGTCTAGCAATCCTCGTTGCCGTCGCTAGTTTAGCAAGTTGCGCTGCCGCTAACGAGTTCGGTAGCGATGCCAGCTTCAAAGCTGAGGCTCCGATGGAGTCTACGGCAGTGGCCGAATCAGCCAATATTTTGACCGCTCAGGGGGCAGCCCAGGATGCCGTTGAGGCGGAAGCAGATATTAGCAGTCCGGTTGAGCCCCCCAATGACACTGGCGTTACAGCTGGTCAACCTCAACTCATTAAAAGGGCGCAACTCAGCCTAGTCGTTGACTCCATTGATGCAGGTCTCAAGAACGCATCACAAATTATTCGGGCACAACAGGGCGATATTTTAGATCTTCAAGACGATCAGATAGAAGCCATTCATCGCACAGCGTATCTACGAATTCGAGTCCCCCAGGCAAATTTAGACCCTTTATTAGAAGCTCTAGGGGAACTTGGGACCATCCAGCAACAGGGACTCAGTGCAGAGGATGTATCAACCCAAATCGTCGATGCCCAAGCAAGACTCCGTAATCTCCGAAAATCCGAGGAATCTTTACTCAAAATCATGGAGCGTTCTGGTGAAATCTCTCATGTCTTAGAGGTTTCACGGGAGCTAAGTCGTGTACGAGAACAGATCGAACAAATTGATGCCCGTGTGCAAAATTTACAGACACAGGTACGTTACTCCACCGTGGACCTCACATTGGCAGCCGCTGTCGCTTCACAGCCCATTGGCCGCCCTCTAGGGGAAACCATTGGTGCTACTTGGCAAGAGGCTACTCAATCAGTAGGAGACCTAACGGTGGGATTAATGCAGATAGGTCTATGGTTACTGGCCTACAGTCCTTATCTTTTAGTGGTAGCTATTGCTGGTGTCTTGGGCTATCGCACCCTTCGGCGTAGGCCTAGCGCTTAAGTTTTCCTCTCAGAAACCCGGTTTTTATAGAGATCCTGAATTTTGTGCGAAAGCTCATCCTACTAAAAACCGGGTTTCTCCCTAGGAAAGGCCGTAATAGTCCTTGTACCAAGCCACAAATTTTTCGATGCCGACTTCTAGGGGAGTGCTGGGGGCAAAACCTACTTCAGCCGAGAGGTCAGCCACATCAGCGTAGGTTGCCGTCACATCTCCTGGCTGCATGGGCATCATTTCTTTTTCCGCCGTCTTACCAAGGGCCTGTTCAATAATTTCGATAAAGCGCATTAGCTCCACGGGGCTATGATTACCGATGTTATAGAGCTTATAAGGTGCAGTGGTATTAAAGGTCGCATCTTCTATGGGTATGGGTAAATGCCGCATCACCCGAACGACACCTTCAACGACATCATCTATATAAGTAAAATCACGTTGCATTTTTCCGTGGTTATAGACCTGGATAGGTCGGTTATTTGCGATCGCATCCACAAACTTAAAGTAAGCCATATCCGGTCGTCCCCAAGGGCCATAAACCGTAAAAAAGCGTAGTCCCGTCGTTGGCAAATTATACAAATGACTATAAGAATGGGCCATTAGCTCATTTGCTTTTTTAGTCGCAGCATAGAGTGACACCGGATGATCTACGTTATCCGCAGTTGCAAACGGCACCTTGCGATTAGCACCGTAGACTGAGCTGGATGACGCATAAACCAAATGCTCCACACCATGGTGACGGCATCCTTCCAAAATATGGATAAAGCCTGCTAAATTGCTATCTGCGTAAGCATACGGGTTTTTGAGCGAATACCTCACCCCAGCCTGAGCCGCTAGATGAATCACCCGATCAAAGGATTGCTCCTGAAACAAAGCAATCATCTGGTCACGAGCAGCCAAGTCCAAATTCGTAAACGAAAAAGACGGATGAGGCAACAATTGCGCGAGGCGGTCTTGTTTGAGCGACACATCATAGTAATCGTTGAGGTTATCAATGCCGTACACGACATCCCCCTCAGCCAATAGCCGCTGAGCCACAAAGTACCCAATAAAGCCAGCTACACCTGTTACCAAGACATTCATATACAACTAAATCCCGTTGAACGAGCCTACTATAGGGTAGCTTTCCCCTGACAGCTCCTAAACCTGAAGCCAGTACAACCGTCCCATCACCAACTCCAAACAACCCCATGCATTCACGTCTAAAATCCTGAAACCAGACAAAATGTAGGATCATGTTAAAAACTTTTCTAAAGGTTTAGAGTTCGTTTTAAAAAGCGATGCAGCAAAACGAAACTATTTCTAAGTTTTTCTACAAACTTTACCCCGATCAAATAAATGATTTTCGCCGGATATATGGCTCCACATAAAAGCCCATAGAACTCTTTCATAGAAGAGCTAGTAATCTCATAAGGTCTGATAGACAGACATATTCAGCTTCATTTAAAAAGTAACTTCGGAACGCTACTAGCATCTTTTTTGAAGAGGAAACAACTGTTCTACATCAGTGCTAGGATTGCCAGAGAACAAATGTGAAAGAAGTTAGAAGGACGTAAGTGTAAATGCAAGAAATTGACAAGTTAATATCCTTTGATGGACGGGATATTAGACTTAAGATGGGTCTTTTAGCACCCCAGGCAGGCGGATCCGTCTTGATTGAATCTGGCGAAACCGCTGTATTAGTGACAGCTACCCTGTCAGATCCACGAGCTGGCATCGACTTTCTGCCCTTATTGGTGGATTACGAAGAGCGTCTCTACGCAGCTGGTCGTATCCCCGGTGGATTTTTACGTCGCGAAGGACGTCCACCAGAACGAGCTACTCTAGTTAGCCGCCTCATCGACCGACCCATGCGGCCGCTATTCCCTTCATGGATGCGAAATGATATTCAAATCGTCGCAACCACTGTCTCCATGGACCATGATGTCCCCCCCGATGTCCTAGCAGCAACAGGGGCATCCCTTGCAACTCTCCTAGCCAAGATTCCATTTTACGGTCCGATGGCAGCCGTAAGAGTTGGTCTGATCGGTGATGACTTTATTATTAACCCCACCTATAAAGAAATTGAAGACGGAGATTTGGACCTCATCGTCGCAGGGTCTCCCGATGGTGTGATCATGGTTGAAGCTGGGGCCAACCAGCTACCCGAGCAGGATGTGATTGAAGCCATCGACTTTGGTTATGAGGTCGTTCGCGATATCATCCAAGCTCAAAAAGATATCATTGCTGAACTAGGTATTGAACCTGTAAGTCTACCTACTCCAGAAACAGCTCCCACTCTGGCAGACTTTTTAGCTGATAAAGCCACCGATGGGATCAAAGATATCCTCAAGCAGTTCGAGCTAGCCAAGCCTGAACGGGATGAAAAACTGGATGGTCTCAAAGCTGAAATCAGTGAGCAGGTGGCTGAACTAGCTGAAGATGATCCCATCGCCATTGCAGTTGCCGAAAATAGCAAAGCTTTCGGGAATGCATATAAATCCCTGACAAAAAAACTTATGCGCGCTCAAATCCTTGATGAGAGTGTACGCGTAGATGGTCGCAAGCTCGACGAAGTCAGACCGATCACCTGTCGGACTAAGGTCTTGCCAAACCGCGTCCATGGCACCGGCCTTTTCCGTCGGGGACTAACGCAAGTCATGTCTGTCGTCACCCTGGGTACCCCAGGGGATGCCCAGATGACAGATGACCTTCATCCAGATGAGGAAAAACGCTACCTACATCACTACAATTTCCCTCCCTACTCCGTGGGAGAAACTCGGCCCATGCGTTCACCGGGACGACGTGAAGTCGGGCACGGTGCCTTGGCAGAACGTGCCTTAATCCCCGTTCTACCCCCGATGGCTGATTTTCCCTATGTGATCCGCGTAGTGTCTGAAGTCCTATCTTCCAATGGCTCTACCTCCATGGGCTCGGTATGTGGCTCGACCCTATCCCTAATGGATGCAGGCGTCCCCCTATCAAAACCTGTGAGCGGTGCCGCCATGGGATTGATCAAAGAAGGCGATGAAGTCCGTATCTTGACCGATATCCAGGGCATTGAAGATTTCCTTGGAGACATGGACTTCAAGGTTGCTGGTACCGATAGCGGAATTACAGCCTTGCAAATGGATATGAAGATTACAGGGCTGCCGATGGAGACCATTGCCGAAGCCATTAATCAGGCTAAGCCTGCCAGACTACATATCCTCTCCAAGATGTTAGAGGAAATCAATGCCCCTCGTACTGAGCTATCGCCCTATGCGCCTAGGCTCCTGACATTCAAGATAAATCCAGAAATGATCGGGATGGTGATCGGACCTGGCGGGAAACAAATTAAGAGCATCACCGACGAGACCGGTGCAAAGGTTGACATTCAAGACGACGGTACCATCACTGTCTCCTCTGTTGATGGAGCAGCAGCTGAACGGGCCCAAGCACTGATCGAGGCCATTACCTTTAAACCCTCAGCAGGAGATGTGTATGTGGGTAAAGTCACTCGCATCATTCCGATCGGGGCCTTTGTTGAGTATCGCCCTGGCAAAGAAGGGATGATCCACATTTCACAGCTAGCAGATTACCGCGTTAATAAAGTTGAAGACGAGGTAGCGGTTGGAGAAGAAGTGCTGATCAAGATTCGAGAGATTGATGGCCGTGGCCGTGTCAATCTTACTCGCCTCAATATTCATCCAGATGAAGCCTCAAAGGCACGTGAAGCCGCTGGCTTAGCTGCTGAGTAAGCGTTTTCCTACCTATGTTTAAAACAGCCGCAGCCAATGTCAGCAGCGGCTGTTTTAAGTTACAGGGGTTCCCTGGCAACATCCACAGGGGCGGGTCTACTTTGAGTCAATCAATTAACCCGATTTGCACTCGGTTAAGGTTTCTCGGTAGGATGCTTCATGCACTATCGAGAGCGAAATTAAACACCTGTGCGAAGAATTGTTATCGCTGGTAATTGGAAGATGCACAAAACCCAAGCAGACAGCTTGGCGTTTTTGCATGGTTTTTTACCCCAGCTAGAGGCCACACCAGAGCATCGAGAAATTATTCTGTGTTCTCCCTTTACAGCCTTGACCACACTTTCTAAAACACTCCATGGCTCACGGGTGATGGTAGGGGCTCAAAATGTACACTGGGAGTCATCTGGTGCCTACACTGGGGAAATTTCTGGGGAAATGCTCACAGAAATTGGGGTCCGCTATGTGGTGGTCGGTCATAGTGAGCGGCGACAGTACTTTGGAGACACCGATGAAACTGTAAATCTACGGCTAAAAGCAGCGCAAGCAGCAGGCCTCACTCCGATTCTCTGTGTTGGAGAAACTAAACAGCAGCGTGACGCAGGTGAAACAGAAACCCATGTCGTTAGCCAGATTAAAAAAGGATTGGCAGGCATCGATCAAAGCAAATTAATCATTGCCTATGAACCAATCTGGGCGATTGGTACCGGTGATACTTGTGCCTCTGAGGAAGCTAACCGTGTATGTTGGCTCATTCGTTCACAGCTTGCTAATAAAGATGTACCTATTCAGTACGGTGGTTCTGTCAAGCCAGGGAATGTTGATGAAATTATGGCCCAGCCTGAAATTGATGGAGCACTCGTAGGAGGAGCTAGTTTGGACGCGGACAACTTTTCCCGCATTGCTAACTATCAATAAGATAGGCACTGACTAACATTAAGCCAATGGACCTAGCTCAGACTGCGTTAGCTTTGGGCCTCTCTTATCTAGGTGAGCATTGCCATAAACACAGTAATGAGCATGCACATAGATGCGATCGCGCCCTTGCTGTTTGGCATGATAAAGCGCTAAGTCAGCAGCCTGCAGCAGATCCTGGGAGCCTCGTTGACGGCCAGGTACAATCGTGGCGACCCCCATGGTAAGTGTGACAAATGGCCTCACACTAGAGGCGCAGTGAGGAATAGCTACGTTAGCCAGCTGCCTCCGAATTGCCTGCGCAACACTATGGCCACCTTCGGTATCAGTATTAGGCAAAACCACAGCAAATTCTTCGCCTCCATATCGAGCCACTAAATCTGCAGGACGACGAATACAGCTGGTCAATACATCACTTACCTTGGCTAAGCAAATATCCCCTGTAGGGTGACCATAGTAATCGTTATAACGCTTGAAATAGTCGATATCACACAGGAGCAATGTGAGCGGTTGCTGCTCACGGGCTAATCGCTGCCATTCGGCATCAAAATAATGGTCAAACTGACGTCGATTAGCCAGTCCTGTGAGGCTATCGGTTAACGCCCATGCTTGCAGTTCATGTCTATCGCGTTTTAATTGCTCGTACCTCAGACTTTGATCTAACGCGATCGCAACCTCATCCACTAGGATTTGTACCTGCTCCTGCTGGACGGCAGACCAACGCATGGCCTCATCTTTACAACCAATCGCCAATAACCCCCATGGCTTATCAGCTGGGTGTACCTGTAACTGATGAGCATGCAGTAAATGAATAGGCACCAACAGCCAAGAACCGGGATATCGACTCAACCACTTTTGACATATCGGTTGCTGCTGTAATAATTGCTCATTGACAGCCATGGGTAGTGGTATACCTGACTCGGTTGCGGCTGCCTCCAACTCACAATATATGTTGAAGGCGATAGTGTTATCGATAATGATGGGATGACACGCTTGCGCCATCGAGCTTAAACGACCAGAACCATGTTCCAGAATGAAGACCCAATCTGCCTTCACAAAGTCCATGAGTTCTTGAACAGCTACTCGATAGACATTTTGTGCATCCAATATTCGCCGAATACGCTGAATAGTTTCCCGTAAACGAATTTGTTGCTGCAATAGTAACTGCAACTGCTGAGTATGGCTCAAACTATGTTCAGAATTAGGGAAATGAGCCATCCTAGGGGGAAGTGCGAGAATTTGATTAAGTTGCCCAATATGAGCAGCAAATGCTTGTCTAGACCGAGCCCTGCCATGCTCAAATAACACTGTAAATTTCAACAACAGTGCCTGTAGCTGGGTCAAGACCTGGCTAAAAGACATGTGATACATAAAAATTGTCCAGGGACAAAAAAGCGTAAGCAGCAACAACACCCGTCAATTCTTGATAGCTTTTGGATCGACACTCCCAAGAATGTATTAACGGTCAACAGACAACACACTGCAGCGACACAGAACCTATTAAAGCCCCCTATGGCCTATCAATGCCCCCAAGACAGTCCCCAAATAAATATAGAAATATATTCAGGCAAAATACAAACTCAGCACTATCGGCCAGGGCAGAACCATCAACCAAGATTGACACAGCAAAACTAGTTAGCCATTAACAAATCAAGCGTTTGAGATCGTATTTTTTCCACCGTCACAACGAGCACTACAGACCATTCTTGGTCCCAGATGTTTGACAATGCTAACAAGCCAGCAATTAAAAACTATCTACAGGGGAATGTGGTTATTTTTCGTAATCACCATCAATTCAACAATGATGTCCACTCAAAGCACCCTTCAAACATCAATGATTTACAAGTATCAAGTGGAGCCCCATGAAGTTCTATCGTAGAAAGACTGAAATCGAACACAGCCAGGTAACAACCTTGAAATATACCGTGTGCAAACGATTGGTATGACTATTGTTGACCTGAAAATCTTTCAATCAAACAATGCAAGAAATTCATTAAGAATCACTAAGAAACATAAATATATGTATAGAGCCCAAGTCTTTTACAATTTCAGATGAGTATTAATACTTAAAGAATGAAATCTTCTAATTATTCAGAACTCAGAGTTTCAAAAAGTGCTCTAGACCAATGACTAAGGAAGGGGGCCAGCGTCTAACATTCTGTACCCAGTTAAGATCGGTATAGCGTCGATCTAGTCCACGAGCAGCCACCCATTGACTTTCAGCCTCTCCTCGATTGCCCGTTTCCCATAGGACTACTGTTAATGCAGCCCGGACATCTGCATAGTTAGGGTATTTTCGGGCAAGACTTTTCAGAATCTGCAATGATCTAGCATGATTCCCCACCTCAAATAAGGCAATGCCATAGTTGGCATATCCCAAGGAAAAACTAGGTTGGATCGTGATCGACTTTTCATAATCTTTGAGAGCCGCGTTCCAGTCTCCTTGCCCACCTTTGGCACTACCACGATTGTTATACGCTGCAGGATCGTCAGGCGCTAACTGCAGCACTCGGTTATAGTCATCAATCGCGTTTTGCCAGTCGCTTAATGATTCATAGGCCGCACCACGATTGAGATAAGGGTCTGATTGTAAAGGAGCTAAGGCAATCGCTTGGTCATAATCCCTAATCGCATCCTTAATCTTATTTTGGCTAACCCGCACATTTCCTCGATTGCTCCATAGAGCTGGTTCATCAGGCAATGCATCAATCAGTTGTGTCCAAACCCCTTCTGCCTGCTCAAACTTACCTTTACTGGTAAGGGCAAATGCCTGCTTGCGCAGACCGGCAATATCTGCCGAGGTATCGGCCAACGCTGGCGATATCGCCATAGGGACAAGCCATAGCCCTGCCGCCAGCACAACTGCAATTAACCAACGCATAACCGACCCGCAAAAAAGACAAAAATAGGAGCTCTTCTAGCTTAGAGTGGATTGATCATCACTCGGGCCAGATACCTGCGTTTTATATCTGCAATTTGATCCAGTCTTGCTCCACTCGAGCAATCCATCCACCTGGAAAGGGATCGGTCTGTGCTCGATTAGGTGCATCGACCAACGCGACTAGTTTCTCAATATGTTCAAAGTTTGGCTGCTTGGATAAGGCCGTTTGGAGTAAGCGACGGACTACGCGTCTTTGCAGCGCTAAAGGAGCAGTCTTAAATACGGCTCGGTGGATAGACCACCCATCACTCAACGGTTTGACTACCTCATCATAGAGTTGAGCAGTCTGGGCATCTAGATAGGCAACCTCAGCCATAAAAATTTCGGCCGTTTGGGCTAGGGTGTTTTCCACATTGGGGTTAAAGTGCGATCGCAAATAAGGCATCAGCTCCTGACGAATACGATTGCGGCGGTAGTTCAAATCATCATTCGAACTGTCGTGCCAGATCGATAGTCCTAGATCGTGACAAAAATGTCCTGTCTCCTGTCGGGTCAACTCCAGTAGAGGTCGGGTTACCCAGATGTCCCGATGATCTTTACTTAGCTGACGCTGCCAACTCAAAGCCTGAATACCATCGGCTCCACTACCACGCAGAAGGTTATACAGCACTGTCTCAGACCGATCAGTCGCAGTATGTCCAGTCACAACATGTTGATAGCTATGCGTACTAGCTAAGTCTGCAAAAACGCGATAGCGCCAGTCACGAGCCGCTGCTTCAGTAGTTGGTAACTTCTGTGCTTTCTCAACAAAACAAAGCACCTGCCACTGCTGAGCTAACTGGAAAACATGGTTGGCATTCTTAACAGAGTCGGGACGCCAACCATGATCACAATGCACTATGGCCAAGCGCCATCCCCACCTTGCTCGCAGATCGAACAGCAATTTGGCCATACACAAAGAATCCTGCCCCCCTGACACGGCCATCAAAATAGATGTGCCCTTGGGAAGCAGGATTTTTGACTTTAGCAATGTATGAATCCGAGCATGGATAGGGGTCCAAGACATCATGATGGCCTATCCATGCCCTAATCTACTTACCGATATCTTTGAGATCGTCAGCCACATCAGATGCCTTGTCCTTCAGATTGTCAGCCTGGTTACCAGCCTGGCGGACACCATCACGTACATGCTCCCAAAGAGATTGAGAACCTTTAACAGCATCATTGGCAGCATTTTTAGCAGCATTACCACTACCCTCAGCCATGCCGCTGAGTTTGTCAGTCACAACATCCGTATCCCCTTGCATAGTGTTCTCGACATTGCCAAGACCACCCTTGATGCCATCACCAACGCCGCTAATACCACCTTGAACAGCATTACCGGCATTGTCTAGACCAGCTTTCATGCTCTGGACACCTTGCTGTGCAGCACCCTTTATATCATCAAGACCGTCTTTTGCCGAATCACCGACATGACCGAGACCGCTCTGAAGATTACCTAGGCCACTTTTAGCTGCATCACCAGCATTGCCCAGACCGCTCTTAGCCATGTCGCCAGCATTGCCAAGGCCATCCTTAACCGTACCAAGGCCACTCTTAGCTGCATCGCCAGCATTGCCAAGGCCACTCTTAGCTGCATCGCCAGCATTGCCAAGGCCACTCTTAGCCATGTCACCAATACCATCAACACCATCTTTGACAGCACCAAGACCACCTTTAGCAACATTACCAAGACTACCTTTGGCAACATCCCCCTCTTGCTTAGCCGCAGCCCATGCAGCACCGCCAGCAGTAGCGACTCCAGCCGCCGCCCCAGCTCCTGCCTTACTAACACCAGATAAGCCTACATCTGCTCCATCCTCAGTAGTGCTATCAGTTATTGTGTCATTCTTACGACGACGAGAACCCCAAATCACTAATCCTAGACAGGCTGCAGGAATCAGCAGCAACCACCAAAGGTTGCTACGACTAGTAGCTGTGGGGTTACGATCACTCACACCCTGATCAGCACTAGTAGCCACTTGATTTGCCGCCTCACCAGCCGCATCAGTTACCCCCTCTACCACATTACCCGCAGCATCTGTGGCACCCTCTACAGCATTGCCAGCCGCATCTGTGGCACCTTTTACAGCATTACCCGCAGCATCCGTCGCACCCTCTACAGCATTACCAGTCGCATCCGTCGCACCCTCTACCACATTGCCAGCCGCATCTGTGGCACTTTTTACAGCCTTACCCGCAGCATCCGTCGCACCTTGAACAGTGTTACTAGCAGTGCTAACAACATTCGCTAGAGGATTAGCAGACCGCAACACTGCTTGACCAGGCGCACCAGCGGCATACCCCAAAAAAGCTGCCACAGCAGGAGAAGCTTCGCCCTTATAAGCGAAGGAAAAAGGCTGCGAAAAAGGATATCGAGAATCGCTGGGTAGCGTCCTGTGCATAGATAATGTACGCACCCCAGGAATGCCATCCACCTCACTAAATAGAGCGTAACTAATACCGTCAGAACCGAGCTCCTTAATTATGTCAGCCGTACTATCAGCCTTTAGTTGAGTAGCACTATCACCCGTGGTGAACTCAGCAGACTTAAACACGGGATATGCCGACAAAGAAATGCGAGTATCACTGGTATCAGGACGATCAACCAGACGAATCTTACCGCTAGGCCCACCAACTTCAGACCAGTCAGTAATTTCACCACGGAAGATTTTGGCAAACTGCTCACCCGTCAAACTACCGGTAAAGGGGTTATCAGCATCCACAATTACAGCAATCTTGATACGCTTAACGCTTTCAGCCGAAAGACCTTGAGCAACTTCAGTCTCACTTAAGGGCCGACTAATAGCAGCCAAATCGACATCATCCTGCACTAAAGCCTGAATCGCCTGATCGCTCCCAACAGCATCAACACTGACTTCAGCATTACTAAATTTGCCTTCAAAGCCAGTCTTGAGCGCATCACTGATAGCATTCATCGCATCAGAACCACTGCCCACTCGAACACTTGTGCCAGTAGGAACCCCAACTGGTACTTCAAAAGTAGCCGGAGCGGCAATAACTATTGAGGAAGAAAAAGGCTGACCGTGAACAACTATTGACAGCAAAGCAACCGTAGCAGCCAGGGAAAATGCAGAGCGGGGCTTAAGCATGATTGAAAACCTCGTATCAACAAGAGCTGTTTAAACAAAAACCGAAAAGGACGTAAACAAATACCGCAAAACTGTGGAATCAGAAACCACCAGTAATCTTATCGCCGTAGAAAAAAAGGAGCAACGCAAAACGTCCTTAAAAGCGGAAAAATATCCAGAGAGAGTGAGAATTTAGACGATAGCTACCAAATTTTAGTGATCTAAGCTCTATCAGGCCTGGATTAATCCCTAAAACGATATATGTTGATGCAAATATGCATCGCCGACTTCACTCTTACAGTAGAACTGATTCTATTGCTGAGCTGAGAACTTCAGATTTTTTTTGGGTTAAGAGCGTCAAAAATTGTAAAACCTAGGCTAGATTAGTCAGTTAACTATAAGATTTCAAGCTTTGTTAAACGTTCTTGCCAGCCAGCCGGACGTCAAAAAACCTGACGATAGTTAAAAACTTGCACTCATCAGAAAGTGAGTCTGGCTATATAGTGGTTTATGCTCTTCGGTGAATGAACAGACAGTAACGTTTTGTCTGCGGTTAAGAGCATTCCAGTGGCACTCCTACGTTCACTTGCAATATGGATAACGGCGCAGGCGACAAGATAGCGGATAAAAAAGCACCCAAAAGCCAACCTAGCTCAGAGCCGTGCATCGCCAATGCAGCTATGCCAGATACCGAAAACCCAGGGCAACCGACTAAGCCTCCTACCTCGACAACGAATACTACATCTGCCAATAGCCGCTCCCTTTTAGCCGCCCGCTTAAAGGCTTCAAAAAATGTAGAACTCTATGTTTTTGAGGAAGACATGAATGAAGCGCAAGAGTCTTTGCCCTTAGCAGATGTTGCATCCCTCGAACTCGATGTAGACACCCAGGAAAGTATTTCCAAGCAGCAAATTACCTTTAAGAGTGAGCAAGGACGCCTTCTACTCTTGCTGCCTCAAGCATCCGAAAAGAGCTTTACCCCAACGGAGTGGGAAGAACTGTGTCAGCAGCTGACGATACGGCTAAGCTCGGGAGACCGTTTTTTCCAACCCAATACGACCGTGCATTTAATTGCTCGTGATCGGCTGCTGGATAGTCGCCAGCTTCAAAAAATTGACGAACTTCTTCAGACCGCTCAGTTACGGATGAAGCGCATCTACACCCAGCGACGACAAACAGCTGTCGCAGCGACCACATCGGGGTATTCGGTCGAACAACAGGTCAAATTGGAACATCTGAGTGATACCGACGACAAGGGCAAAGCGTTAGAAACTCCCCTCTATTTACAAATGACCCTTCGATCTGGTGTGGAAATTCGCCATCAGGGCTCCATTATCGTTTTAGGTGATGTCAATCCAGGCGGTTCTCTGATAGCAGCAGGCGATATCTTTGTCTGGGGTCGCTTGCGTGGTTTAGCCCATGCTGGTGCTGAGGGAAATGAGGACTGCCGAATCATGGCGTTGCATATGCAACCAACTCAACTACGGATCGCGGATCATGTCGCTAGAGCCCCTGAGAAGCCTCCTGCTATGTATCAACCAGAAGTGGCTTATGTGAATAAAGGCGGTATTCGCATTGCGATCGCATCTGAATTTGCCCAGATTCACCTGAATGGACCTTGAAGTATAAGCTCCAGCCTTTTGTTCGGGCTTTCTTTGTAATTCTCTAGGGAATTCCCCATACAAATTTCCCACAACATGCGATTATTGCCCTACTTGAGACCTCACCACCACGAACACCGTCCTCAATCGCCTATTTAATCCATGGCTATGAACCGCATTATTGTCGTTACCTCCGGTAAGGGAGGCGTTGGGAAAACCACCTGTACTGCCAACCTGGGGATGGCCCTAGCCAAGTCAGGCAAACGCGTCGTAGTAATTGATGCTGACTTTGGGTTACGCAACTTAGACCTCCTGCTAGGGCTAGAGAATCGGATTGTCTACACAGCCCTTGATGTGCTAGCGGGTGAATGTCGCCTTGATCAGGCACTGGTCAAGGACAAGCGCCAGCCAAATTTAGCCCTGCTCCCTGCTGCGCAAAATCGCTCCAAGGAATCAATTACCCCAGAGCAGATGAAAAAGTTGGTCCGAGCCCTGACGAAAGCCTACAACTTTGTATTAATCGATAGCCCCGCTGGGATTGAGATGGGGTTTCGCAATGCGATCGCAGCGGCACGAGAAGCCATCATTGTCACCACACCTGAAATTTCTGCCGTTCGTGATGCTGACCGTGTCATTGGCCTATTAGAAGCCAATGACATCAAAGCCATGCGCTTGATAATCAATCGTCTCAAGCCAGCCATGGTAGAGGCTGAGCAAATGATGTCAGTCAAGGATGTGCAAGATATTCTGGCCGTTCCACTCCTAGGGGTCATTCCTGATGACGAACAGGTGGTGGTCTCCACGAACAATGGCGAACCACTCATCTTAGGCAAAGAACTAACCCAGGCTGGTACCGCCGTCTCCAACATCGCTCGTCGCTTACAAGGTGAAAAGGTGCCGCTAATGGATTTGAGTGTGCCAAAAGATAGCTTTTTAAAAAAACTACGTCAGTTATTTAACTAGGTTTATGCCAGACGGTCGATGGGCGGCGACCGTTATCTCGTTGCTGATTCCTTGCATCAGCAACGCAAACGTTTTTACTACTCCCCGCCTTATCGGAAACGACCATGATTAGCGACTTCCTCGAAAAACTCTTTGGCTCCCGTGAGCCGGTTAGCCGTGACACAGCTAAGCAGCGCCTACGATTTGTTTTGGCCCATGACCGCTCGGATATTTCCCCCCAAAACTTAGAAAAGCTACGCCAAGAAATCTTGGAGGTCGTATCACGCTATGTCGAACTCGACCTTGATGGTCTGGAATTTTCCCTCGAATCTGATCAACGCATGACGGCGTTAATGGCAAATTTACCGATTCGCCGGGTCCGGTCTAATCCGTTAGAGCCTGATACGCCTGTTGAGGAAGCAACGGACTCCAAGCTTGAGCTCGAAGATGATGCCATAGAACTTGATGAGATCGTTGAGGAAGCATCACAAACAGCAGATATACCACTGGATTAGCCTATCGCCATTGGCGATTGTATTCATAGATTGCAATTGCACCCGCCGTTTGCACATTGAGCGACTCCACACGACCATATTGCATAATCGTGATCGCTACGTCACACAGGGCCAAGATTTCTGGAGGAATACCAGTCAATTCTCGCCCCAGCAGCAAAATAGTCTTCGTCGAAAATACATAACTGCTTAGGGGCTGAGTGTTCCCACGCACAGTCAAGGCGACACAGGTATAGTCCCGCTGTTGAGCCAACCACTGGGGCAAATACTCAGGCGTACAATACTCTAACCGTTGCCACTGCTGAGCCGATGCAGTAATCTTCCGAAACTCCCAAGAATCATTGGGTCTAGGCAGAACCAATCGATTGACCCCCAGGACCTCACAGGTACGACAGAGCGCAGCTTGGTTGACAGATTTCTCCACCAAGGACGCACAAACTGTCAGAGGTAGTCTGAGGCTCATGACTCACGGCCTTATACAAGGACTCTGGCACCATAAAACGCTCTAATCTGGAACCAGTTCCACATTCAATTCATTGACTGGACGACGACGCAGTTCCTGGGACTCTTCGCGAGGCAAAAGATCAAAGACCTCTCGGAAGACATCGTCGATCTCCTCGTAGCTGACAGCTCCAGTACGATCGAAACGAACGTTGCCACTCCCATCAAACACTAGCGTTTGCGGTACCGAGCCCTTGAAATAGTAACCGGGTTCGTTAGGGGTAAAGTCATCTTTCAAGGGAACAGCATCAGCCATCACCGGCACAAAATTGGCAGCCCGACCATAGGGAGCCTGAAGCTGAGAGATGACAAACGAGTATTCTTTGCAGTCACTACTATCATCAACATAGAAAAAGAGTAGTGTTGGCTTTTTTTGCTTGAGAGACTGAGCCAGGTTCACCCGTGGCGGCACGATGGCTCCGTTGCCAGCATAAAGGGCAAAGATGTTGCCATCGTATTTATCGTCGTTGAGAGCAGCCCAGGCAGCATTTGGGAAACAGACTGTGGGAATCAAGAAAGTTGCGATCGCAACCCCAACCATCAGCCAACGGCATATCAATCGATTTATTGTTCGATGTCTCTTTAACGGCCCGAACCCAAAACTGCCCATGCTGCCCATTTAATTGTGGCTCACAATAATTACGCCAATACCATTACGCCACAGAACGGCCCTGATCTCCCACTAGGTCCCCCGAAAACTCTGGATGACGGTTTGCAATTCCTCTTTGGCAGCACCGTACTTTTCAACCGTCGTCCAACCCACCACCTGGTAATAGTTCTCATTGCCCTCCACGGTTGTGTGCAGATAAACAATTGGCAAGTTGTCCACACGACCACGAACCTCGTACTGCAAAGCGTTGAGGCCATTGAGAGACGTCATCGTTGTCGGCACTTCAGCCTGCTCCTGAGTCAACCCTCGATCCAAAAAGCTCAAATATTGATCTGAATTGTTCGCCAAGCTGAACGTCCCCACTTCGGACCGTTTGGGATCGGATAAAACCATCACATACATGGTTCTATCCTCGTGCGCAACATACAGATCAGCATCAGGGCGCAGGTTTTGCACATCTACCCAGCCGTTGGGTAGCGTCAGTTCCACATCGCTATTTTCATTGGTCAAGCGAGTTTGGCCATTGTTCAAATTTTGAACAGAAATAGCATTAATCACATCCTTGGTACGTTCACCAAAGCGATCGCAAGCCCCCAGCAATAAACAGGCTGAGACAGCGACTAATAACCATTTTTTCCAAGGACCCATCATTCCCTGACGCTTAAACGTAAAAACCATTGACTTATCCTGGTTTCAAAGCAATTGCTGGCATTCTATAGTGTTAGTCCCATTCTTAGAACAGAGATGTCTTATCAAATCGACTCTCATCCAAATAAGGGGAAGCAAAATCTTCCAAAACAGCATGGGCATTAACCATGGGCCTTATTCTTTAACGAACTGGCCTGACACCAAGTAGCCAAAGGATAAACCACATCTCTATCAACACTGAACTTCATCCAAAAAAATCTACGATTCTAGATTGGAATACTAGTCAATTACTCCTTTTCTCAGACCGCAAGGTTATCGCTTTGACCTATGCTGGACTATGGAAATTTCTTCATAAACATTAGAGGCCATGCTCAGAGCTGGAATCGTTGGGCTCCCCAATGTAGGCAAATCCACACTTTTTAACGCGCTGGTCGAAAATGCTAAAGCCCAAGCAGCAAACTTTCCGTTCTGCACAATTGAACCTAATGTTGGCGTGGTTGCAGTGCCTGACTCCCGCCTGAGCATTCTGGCCGAAATTTCCCAATCCGATGACATCGTGCCTGCCCGAGTTGAATTTGTCGATATCGCTGGCTTGGTGAAAGGCGCTAGCAAAGGAGAAGGTCTGGGCAATCAATTTTTGGCTAACATTCGTGAAGTCGATGCCATTGTTCATGTCGTCCGCTGCTTTGAAAACGACGATATTATCCATGTTGATGGCTCTATCGACCCCCTACGGGACGCCGAAATTATTAATCTAGAACTGGCACTGGCCGATCTAGACCAAATTGAACGCCGCATGGAGCGGGTGCGTAAACAGGCACGGCGAGATCCTGAAGCTCAGGCAGAACTAGCCGTCCTTGAAAAAATTCAGCCCGTGCTGGCAGAAGGTAAATCAGCCCGCATCGTTCAGCTAGAAGATGAAGAAGAACTCCTAATTAAATCCTTGGGTTTTCTCACTCGCAAACCCATCATTTACGCAGCTAACGTCTCTGAAGACGAGTTGGCCGAAGGCAATGCCTGGGTGGAGCAAGTCAAAACCTTAGCAACAGCAGAAGACGCTCAGGTAGTCACGATTTCAGCCCAGGTTGAAGCAGAGCTCCTAGAACTCCCCGCAGATGAGCGTACTGATTTTTTAGAAGCCCTTGGTGTCCAGGAAGGGGGCCTCAAGTCGCTAATTCGTGCCACTTATGACCTGCTGGGTTTACGCACATACTTCACCACGGGTCCCAAGGAAACTCGCGCCTGGACCATCATTGCAGGTATGTCAGCACCTCAAGCGGCAGGCGTCATTCACACAGACTTTGAACGCGGCTTTATCCGAGCAGAAACCATTACCTATGAGGACTTGGTGGAATATGGCTCCCTGAACGCGGCGAAAGAAAAAGGCTTAGTTCGTAGTGAAGGCAAAGACTATACCGTGCAAGAAGGTGATGTGATGCTCTTTAGATTCAACGTCTAGTCAACATGCAGACGAACAATCCAATCCCCTCAAGCCTCCACCTCAAACGGCCCTGCTTATTGGTAGCCGATCTAGAACGCTCATTAACCTTATATCGTGACTGCTTGGGCTTTAAGCTCGACTATGTCGGCAACGCCGATCCTGACTCCTACCTATATCCAGTCTTTCAGCTACCGGCGGCAGCGCAGCTGCGTTTCGCAGCCCTCAGCACCCAAGAGGAACCCCGCGCCCTCGCCCTAACTGAGGTCAAAGGAAGCCCTTTGCCACCTCCACCCAAACCTCATCGCGGCGCAACAGTTATTCGAGTCCCCTCGCTAGCATCTGTCCTACCACAGCTAGCGACATTAGGCCTGTGCCCGATCACAGCCAGCTCATTTTCCACTCCACCTAATCTCACCTTTACAGAACAGGCTGTTTGCGACTTTGATGGTCACCTGATCGTGCTTTACGAAGTGCAACGGTCCTCTACATCCTAAATCTCTTAGTACTGGCCGCGATCCTCCCGGTTCCAACACAAAAATCTACGAGTAGAGACTATCCATCCACGGCAGATCCTATTAGAATCGGTCCAACGCCTTGCACGCTGGCATCAGATGCTGTGATTAATCGGTTTCTCAAATATCCATTCACCATTCCCTCATGGGCAACCCTTTCACTGATGATGAATGGGGTTCTATTCATCGCACTCTTGGTCGTATGGCAAGAAAAATCGGATGGTGGTGATCCAACGGTCCTCCCCCAAGCCAATGCAGCCTATGCCACAAACCCTGAAGCAGCTGATCTCAACCCAAAATTCCCAACAGTGGGAACCCGGCAGCGATTAAATTATCAGCAATGGGTCACCTTACTGGGCCAAGAAATAGCGACCATGGCCGCTAAAAATCCAGATCATTTGACCATTCTGCTAGGAGATTCCCTGAGTTTATGGTTTCCTGCCGAACTCTTGCCAGGTCAACGGGTGTGGATGAATCAAGGCATCTCTGGAGAAAAAACCCATAGCCTTCTGACCAGGCTGCATCTGCTCGATGTGGCCGATGTAGACACGATATTTTTAATGATCGGCATTAATGACTTGATCTGGGGCCAAAGCGATCAACAGGTGTTGGCCAACTATCGTGAAATTATGGATTACCTAGTGACGCAGCATCCCAATACACAAGTGGTGGTCCAGTCAATTTTGCCCCATGGTGCAGAAACATCCAATTGGGAAAGCCGTGAGCTGTTGCTCAATCTACCGAACGAGCGCATCCGGGCGATGAATCAATCCTTACAGGAAATCGCACAAGAGTACGATGCTCATTATCTGGAACTATACCCAATTTTTTCCAATGGTGAAGGAAAGCTGCGTCCAGACTTAACCACCGATGGCCTCCATCTTAATCGGGAGGGTTACCTGGTCTGGCGGGCTGCGATCTCACTCTACAGTCAACTAGAGTTGCCATAGAAAAGAGTAATGGCCGCTGGCCAATCCACTGGCCATCTTCGGTAC
Organism: Leptothoe spongobia TAU-MAC 1115; assembly: GCF_018739885.1. Classification (GTDB taxonomy): domain Bacteria; phylum Cyanobacteriota; class Cyanobacteriia; order Phormidesmidales; family Phormidesmidaceae; genus Leptothoe; species Leptothoe spongobia. The sequence continues at coordinate 266,076 of NZ_JADOES010000003.1, forward strand.
ACTAGGTATATCCTCTGCCTTAGGCCTCTTTAATAAAACCAATGGATACCAGAGCATTTCGCCGTAGCCTCAATCAGTCTGACCACTACTACCGCAATCAGGGCTTTGGCGAAAAAGAACAGGTCGCAGCTCAGATGAGTGATGAATATCAAAGCGACCTGATTCAAACCATTCGTGATCAAGGATCTTCATACACCCAGGGTGATGTAACGATTAAGCTCGCCAAGGACTTTGGTTTTTGCTGGGGTGTGGAACGTGCCATTGCTATGGCCTATGAAGCAAGGCAGCATTTTCCTAACCAGCGGATTTGGATCACCAATGAAATTATTCATAACCCAGGTGTAAACCAGCGGCTCCAGGAAATGAACGTGCAGTTTATCCAGGTTATGAATGGCATCAAGGACTTTTCTGTCGTCGAGCAGGGAGATGTCGTGATTTTGCCTGCCTTTGGTGCCAGTGTTGAAGAGATGAAACTGCTCACTGACAAAGGCTGCACCATTGTTGATACCACCTGTCCTTGGGTATCCAAGGTATGGACCACCGTAGAAAAGCACAAGAAAAAAGACTTTACCTCCATCATCCACGGTAAGTCCAAACATGAAGAGACCGTTGCCACCAAATCCTTTGCAGACAAGTATCTGGTGGTCCTCAATTTAGACGAAGCAAGGTATGTTGCTGACTACATTCTGAACGGTGGCGATTCTCCAGAAGAGAGGCTACGCAAACGCAACGAGTTTCTGACCAAGTTTAGCAACGCATCTTCCGCAGGCTTTGATCCTGATAAAGACCTGGAAGCAGTTGGTATTGCTAATCAAACCACCATGCTCAAAGGTGAAACAGAGCAAATTGGGAAGCTGCTAGAGCGAACCATGCTAAAAAAATATGGCCCCCAAGACGTTAATGAGCATTTTTCCAGCTTTAACACCATCTGCGATGCTACCCAGGAACGGCAAGATGCCATGTTTGAACTAGTCGATATGAACATGGATCTCATGGTCGTCATCGGCGGATTTAACTCCTCCAACACCACCCACCTACAAGAAATCGCCATTGAACGAGGTATCCCGTCCTATCACATCGACGGACCTCAACGTCTAGGACCTAACAATCAGATCGAGCATAAACCGTTACATGCAGATATCACTGTCTCCACCAACTGGCTACCAACCGGCAAAATTGTGATCGGCATCACCTCAGGGGCCTCAACACCTGATAAATCCGTGGCTCAAGTAATTCAGCGCATCTTTCAACTCAAACAAGCATTACTAACACCTGCAGCTGTCTAATAGTGAATAAGACAACCATAGGTAGCAGTATGTGTCCTTAGTGGCGACGGACAAGATTTTTCTCTTAAATAGTAGGATGGAGGAAAAAATTTGACGTTTGCCTGAATCCTAACGATATAGGCAAATGTTTCTGCTTTTTAATATTTGACGTTTTTGAATTCCTCGCTCTTAACAGCCAACAGTCAGCAGATAGATGCTATCTGTAGAGCAATGGGCTAACGGTCCAGATGCTGCCTAACCAGAGACACAGCTTGTGACATTGCGTCGTCAGCATCGGTTGTCTGGTTAATTAATGACTTTGACGCTGCTTCAGTAGAGCTACGGGTGCCATTCAATCCGAAAATCATTGATTCTTTAGTAGGTAGACTTAGCTGACAATATTAAGTTCCTGATTGAGTTCCTGGTGAATATGGCTCGCACAGATATCCAGAACGCCCAGCATATTTTGTACGACTTCTTTCTATACAGTGTTCAAACCGAGCCTGTAGATGTCGTCTTGTCTACATTCCGTCGTTTATTTGTGGATTACACCGAATCATCCACCGAGTCAGAACTTCCAGTTGCTCTTTATTCCATCGTTATTGCCAATAGCGAGCAGCAATTCCTCTTCACACTAAAACGTGTTTGCTACATATTGATCAATAACTGGGGCATTCAACGTCGGCCTGAAGCCATCAAATCCCTTATCAAAATGTTTGATAAGCAGATTTTGATGAGACCAGGGGTTTCAGTTATTCTCAAGCGCTTGCGCGGTTGGATGCAGGACTTTATTAAAAGCTCTGACTTTCAAGACCTAAAGCTATTTGCCGCTCGCTATGAGCAACAAGAGCATTGGAGCAGTCGCTATACGTCCTACCTATTAACGCCTCAATATCTCAATCTAAATAATCCCTTAGAGCAGCGTGAAGCAGCTCGGAGCTTATCATCACAGCTTAAATCTAAATTTCGATTTGATTTGGCTATGTACACGGCCAAATCACAGATGGAAGTTCCTGCAACCACCGTTGATAACCCAACGGTACTAGGAGAAGCCGCAATTAATTTAATCAAAATGCTATTGCTGCAGCCTGGCAGGTTTGGCTACGAAAATCTGGCAAATTTGCTGCGCAAGCAATGCGATCAACTTAACTATTGGGACTTTAAGCGAGCGCTCTTACATTACTTGGTCTATGCCTTACCCAATAGCCCGATCACCCATACTCTCAAAGACAAACTACCTAACTCAGTGCTGAGGCTGTATAACAATCACAACCCCGAGCTGATTACAGAAGCCTTAATTTTGAGAACTTGCAAACGGGTCGTTGATTGCTTTACCTCCGAAGATGGAGAGGAGCCTTCAATCTTGTTCAGTATGTTTCTAGCCCAGGGGAACCCACTTGTACTAGTAATTCTGTTACTCAAAATTGCGCTGTTTTGCCCCCATGTTCAGTCTCATCTAGAGCTACGTATCGCTAGCTTAATTCGCTACTATGAGGCCTATTCAGAGGAGGACTGTCGCTGGGTCATTAACTTCTTCGAAGTGTTTCGTATCACGTTCGCCGTCTATGCCAGCGGCACACTCTATAACCTAGTCCAGGTTTCTACTGAAGCACCAACCGCTTCACCCCTCAGTACTTACCGAATTTTCTCACAACTACGCGACCATCACTTAGAGGAAATGGCGGCTAATTTTCGCAGTCAAGTCCGGCAAGAGAAACCTATACGAGTGGCGCAAGTATCCTCAGAAATTGCAACGATCTCACCTAATATGCCAGAAGCAATCGCGAGTTAGTAGAGGCCCTAATCGTGCTGCCGGGCAAATTGATAAGCTCCGATGATGGAAAGAGCGATCGCAACCACCAAAAGTACCGGAATTGAATACCAGGGAAACTGCCCCAAGGGCTGATAGGCCGCAGCACGCAAACCAACCGTTGTATAGGTCAAAGGCAATAAATAGACAATTCCCTTAAGTAACGCTGGTAATGTAGCAGGGTCAAAAAATGTTGCCCCTAAAAACGACATCGGTACAATCAAAAAATTATTAAACAGTCCTACGCTTTCCAGAGATTTAACGTTTAACCCAACGATTACCCCTAGCCCAGCAAATACAGCACAATTCAGCACTAACAATAGCAAAAAGAGCGGATTGAGAAAGCTCCACACATCACGGGTAAACAGCACCGCCACTAAAATAACTGACCCAGCTGTCAACAACCCCCGCACTATGCCTGCCAGCATCTTGCCTAAGTGCATGGCCAATGGATGAATAGGAAACAGCAGCATCTCCTCAAAATTTTTGGTAAATAACCGCTCTCCACAGATAGAGAATGTCGTACCACCAAAACTAATCACCATGGATGACAGAGCCACCATCCCCGGCAAAATAAACTCCAGATAGCTATCCCCAACGGGTGGCGGCGCAACCCGATCCAAAGAACTTCCCAAACCCAAACCAAAGGCCAGAATATAAATCAATGGCGAAACCAATCCCGACGCTGCCACTTGGGGAATCCGCGCCCGCAAATCTAACCAGTCCCCCCAAAAAATGGTCAAACTGTCTGCCAAGAGTGTCTGCAGCGTACGGACTCTTAAAATTTTCACAGCGGGTTAAAAAACTAAAATATTAAATCTATCTTTATTATCAATGGCAATGACCCTGTTTGCGATGACTGATTGATAGTCCAATACACACTAGGCCCACAGTCGTCCTAACCTGGCTACACTATGGCGTTAGTTTGCCATCAATGTTGGCCCAATTGCCCTCAGACCAATCGCCTGTCATCCCTATGAATAGAGTCCTGACAAGGATTTGGAAAAATTAATGCTTGACTCAAAAATTTGATCTGAAGAACTATTACACTTCCTCACAAACAATGTAAACATCGTCATCCTCAGTGATAGGTTTTTAAACGATAAGGTTGAGAGATAATATTATTCATGTCTGAAGAAATTACTGGCAAAACTCCGATCTTTGGTGGCAGCACTGGTGGTCTGCTATCCGCTGCTGAAAGGGAAGAAAAGTACGTCATCACTTGGAGCAGTTCAAAGGAGCAGGCCTTTGAGATGCCCACGGGTGGTGCAGCTATTATGAATTCCGGCGAGAATATGCTTTACCTTGCTCGTAAAGAGCAGTGCTTAGCTCTCAGCCGCCAGCTCAAGACCAAGTTTAAGCCCAGAATCACTAACTATAAAATCTACCGCGTCCTACCTTCTGGCGAAACTACTTATCTACACCCAGCTGATGGTGTAGTGCCTGAAAAAGTGAACGAAGGTCGTGACTACAACGGTAAGAAGGATCGCAGCATTGGTCAAAATTGTAATCCTGCAACGATTAAGTTCAGTGGCAATAAGCCCTATGACGTTTAGAGTCCTTAACTAACTCACTGTTTAGTGCAGTGCATTAGTTAAAGATAATCACTCATGATTCCGAAGAGGCAGTCCAGAGGCTGCCTCTTTTTTATGACAATCTCTTCGGCATCATTTAGCTTGCCAAGGGTTAAACCCCTAAGGCAGGCTTAGTAAACCTCATCCACACAAAACTGGCTGCTTTCCGTAGAGGAACCCCTAGGTTGTTGCTGGGATGTAGTCTAGCCTACCGTCTAAACGTTTCATGATTTATCCAGACCTAGATACATTTAAGACCCTGGCAAAACAAGGTAACTTTATCCCGATATACCAAGAGTGGGTGGCCGATCTGGATACTCCTGTTTCAGCCTGGTGCAAAGTATGTGCGGGCCAACCTTACAGTTTCTTACTGGAGTCAATCGAGGGGGGTGAAAATCTTGGCCGCTACAGTCTCTTAGGGTGTGATCCTCTATGGACACTTGAAGCGAGAGGTAATACTACTACTCAGCAATTTCGCAATGGTACTAAACAGGTTTTTACAGGCAATCCTTTTGACATCTTGGCCGACTGTCTTGCCCCCTATCAGCCAGTCCAATTAACAGCTTTACCGCCTGGTATTGGTGGTCTATTTGGCTTTTGGGGCTATGAGCTGATTACATGGATTGAGCCGACAGTCACGACCCATGCTGCTAAAGCCAACGATCTGCCTGATGGTTTTTGGATGCAGGTGGACAGCCTGTTGATTTTTGACCAGGTGAAGCGAAAAATTTGGGCTATCAGTTATGCAGATCTCAGAGAGCCTGACGTGAAGCTGGAGGCAGCTTATCAGGCAAGTTGCGATCGCATCACCAACCTCGTCAATAAACTCAACCTACCTCTAGCCAGTCAGACCAACCGTCTCGCCTGGACTCCCCCTGGCAATAATCAAACAGCAGAGCTCACCTACACCAGCAACCGTAGCAAAGACGAATTTTGTCAGAGTGTAGAAACCGCCAAAGCCCACATCAAAGCCGGTGATATCTTTCAAGTCGTCATCTCTCAGCGGCTCACCACGGACTACAGTGGTCATCCCTTTGACTTATATCGCTCCTTACGGCTCGTCAATCCATCTCCGTACATGGCCTACTTCAACTTCCAAGACTGGCAGATCATCGGCTCCAGTCCTGAAGTGATGGTCAAAGCCACCCACGATGGAGACGATGACACCCTGACAGCTGTCCTACGTCCCATTGCTGGCACCCGCCCCCGTGGCAAAACAGCGGCTGAAGATAATTCCTATGCCGCAGACCTACTGGCAGACCCCAAAGAAATTGCTGAGCATGTCATGCTGGTGGACTTAGGTCGTAATGATCTAGGGCGTGTGTGTACCAGCGGTACCGTCAGCGTTGATGAGCTGATGATCATCGAACGCTATTCCCACGTTATGCACATCGTGAGCAATGTGATTGGTCAATTGGCTCCTGGTAAAACTGCATGGGATTTACTCAAAGCTTGCTTCCCAGCAGGAACCGTCAGCGGTGCACCCAAAATCCGGGCTATGCAGATAATTAATGACCTAGAACCCTGCCGCCGTGGACCCTATTCCGGCGTCTACGGCTACTACGATTTCGAGGGCCAGCTCAACAGCGCCATTACAATCCGCACCATGGTGGTAGAAAGTAAAAACGATGGATCTCACCAAATTAGCGTCCAAGCTGGAGCGGGTTTAGTAGCCGATTCAGTCCCCGAAAACGAGTACCAGGAAACTCTCAATAAAGCCCGAGCCATGCTAGAAGCCGTCAGATGCTTAAAGCAGTAGCCAATTGCATTGAAAATTAGCAGCCAGTCAACCTGACTTTCTCAAAATAATGGCCTATAAGCCTTAGAAAGACTTACAGGCCATTATTTTAATGCGACCGATATGGCGCTCAACAGACACTACTGCCAGTCAAACTCTCACGCACTAGCGATATCTGCACCGTCTGCACTCATGGCTGATTCACCTTTGACCACTTTATAGATCATCATAAGTGCCATCACTAGGGGAGGCGTCACCACAATCCCGAGTAAATTAGAAATGACAACACCAAAAGGTAAGACAGCCCCTAGGATGGCACTGGCAATCAGCAAAGGCACCACAAAAGCTAACGAAACAACAAGCATAGTCCAGAAAATTGACCACCAGCGTCCCCTAGTTAACTCCCAGCTTGCTGATAGCGCTTCTGTCGGGGACTTATGCCCTAGAACCACTTCATATTGCGTAGCAAATAGACGCACAGAAAGATACAGCCCTGGTATTACCAAAAGCATTAAAGCTGGGATCAAAATAATCAACAGCAGTAACATTGTCAGAATTAGTGGAACAGCCTTTCTCCAAGCCATAGCGACCGCTTCACCAAGATCAGTTTGCTGTCCAGTCAAACAGCGATTCACCAAAATAATCATGGCTCCACCCAAAATGGGGGCAACCAAAAATAAATAAACAACATTGATCAGTCCGGCCAGCATCGGGTTGGATACTAGCATGGTAATAAGCACCCCAGGCACAGCCAAAAGCGCAACAGGTAGAAAGATGGGACCTATTCGCTGCAGCGTATCCCGTAAGATTTCCCCTGGTTTGAGAGTACTGGTTGTCATAAAACCTCTCGATAGCTACTTAATGAACTCTCCGTCGCCTTTAAAGGTACCGTTTGCAACCGTTGCAGCTCGCTATGCCGTTTGAAAACGCAACAAAGCTCTGGCCAATATAGCCAAAGCTTTGTGGATCGATCTCACAAGTAACCGATGGTGGATTGGGTCTGAATTCGAAATCTTACGTCAGACTGAGTGTTGTCCTGCCTATAGTAAATGGAGGAATTTATCCTCCGTACCAAGGGCCTTAACCGCTTTTTTAATTTCCTGAGTGCGGTCTTTTTTCACAATCAGAGTGGCATTGCCATCACGCACAACGACTACATCTTCTAGACCAATGGTCACCACCACTTCCTCTTCATCAGAAGAATAGACAATGCAGCCATTGGTGTCATGGGCCTGATGCTGACACATATCCACATTGGCAGCGTCCCCCTTCATCAGACGCTCAATGGCATTCCAATCGCCCAAGTCATCCCAACCAAAATTGGCAGGCATGACATAGGCCTTTTGGGTTTTTTCCATCACCGCATAGTCAATGCTTAGTTTTTCTAGCTCAGCATAGGCATCCACCCCTTTGGCAAGCAGTGGCCCCATAAGTTCTGGAGCGTAGGTCTTGAGTTCGTCAATCATCACACCAGCGGGAAAGATAAACATGCCGCTGTTCCAGCTATAGCGACCACTCGCAAGAAATTCTTCAGCGACGCCGCGATCAGGCTTCTCGGTAAAGCGGCTAACACGATAGGCGGCCAGCTCCCCGTACTGGCCAGCATCATCGCCCTGCTCAATGTAACCGTAGCCAGTGGAGGGGAAAGTGGGCTGAATACCTAGGGTAGCAATGGCTGCCTGACTCTGGGCTAGATCAGCCGCCGCCTGAATGGTGGCACGAAACTTGGGTTCGTCAGTGATGTAGTGATCGGCAGGGAAGAAACATGCGATCGCATCATCCCCATGACGCTTAGCAACTTCCAATGTGGCCCAAGCCACAGCCGGTGCCGTATCCCGCCCTTGGGGCTCCACCAATATATTCTCCGCAGGCAGCTCTGGTAATTGCTGTTTAACACCATCCGCCAGATGAGATGCCGTAATCACCCAAATCGCATCCCAGCCCCCAGCCAAAGGCAACAATCGATCCGCCGTAGACTGCATCAAACTACGACCACTGCCATCGAGACACAAAAACTGCTTAGGATTTTTCAGACGACTCACTGGCCAAAAGCGCTCTCCCTTACCCCCAGCCAAGATAATTGGCACTAACTTTAGAGTTTGATCAATAGTTTGTGTCATTGCTTACTTAATAAAGTTAAATTACAGAGTTAAAATGCGTTGACCTTATAGAGTTCTGAATAATATTAGCGATTCAGCAAAACACACAGTACCCAAACAGCTTAATATTAGTTAACTTCTTACCTATGTGTAGAACGTATCAAATCCTCCCCGCGTGATTGCAAAGAGTGACTATCACTGCGCATCCCCCAACTTATAAGAACCCACTGCTTAGTAAGCCCCCTAAAAATGTCAAATCACGTTCTGACTACGAAGTAGTGAAAGCGTATGTTGACTATAGGGATCATCAAAAACTCTTGGCTCGACAGCACTATCCCTGACCGAGCTTTTTAATAAACCATCTATGCTTCCCTCGACCTCATCCCAGTCAGGCTCCATTGCTCCAATAGCTATGCCTAAGCAACGTTCATTCTTTGGCAAACTCATCAGAATATTTGCCTGGACTGGTATTTTTGGAACAACTGCTGTGGTTTCAGCAGCGGCAGGTGCTGCATTTATCCTGACAGTGCCTTTACCAAAAAGCTTGGGTGAGGCAACGGCTAATCCACCCCTGAGCGATCTCTGGAAATCGGGTTTCCGCTACCAGGTTTCTCGTCCCGTAACGCTTTTACTCATGGGATTGGATGAAGCTACTGATATTGAGGGAGCCACACCCAATGACTTAGTGGGTCGTACCGATACGATGCTTCTAACCCGGATCGACCCTGAAAGTGAGTCGATTAATGTCATGTCGATTCCCAGGGATACCCGTGTGGAAATCCCTGGCTACGGCATTGACAAAATCAATCAGGCCAATGTAGAAGGTGGAGCTGAGCTGGCAGCCCAAACCGTTAGCTATAACTTTAATCAGGTTGAAATTGATCGCTATGTGCGAGTTAGCACAGCGGCATTTCGAAAAATTGTTGATTTGATTGGTGGCGTTGAGGTATTTGTCCCCAAAGCCATGCAGTACGAGGACAAAACCCAAGGGCTGGTGATTGACCTAGAACCAGGCTGGCAAACTCTGAGCGGTGATGAAGCTGAACAGTTTGCACGTTTCCGTCAAGATGATCTGGGGGACATTGGCAGAGTACAGCGCCAGCAGGTTTTGCTCAAAGCTTTACGCGATCGCATGCTCAATCCTAAGGTGATCACGCAACTCCCTCAGATTGTCCGCATTCTTCAAGAGCACATTGACACTAACCTATCTACTGAAGAGATCTTGGCCCTAGCGGGCTTTGGGCTTCAGCTCGATAGAGAAGCCCTGAATATGGTGATGCTGCCAGGACGGTTTAGCGCCCCTCAAGAATATAGGGCAAGCTACTGGATTGCTGACACTAATAACACCAACGACGTTATGGAGCAATTTTTCCATACCGAACCTGCCGTCGCCGTGTTAGCCAATAACAGCCCTCGTCGCTCCATTAGCCGCATGCGGATAGCGGTGCAAAACGCTTCTAGGGATCCCTATATGGCCCAAGCTGTCGCTGAACATTTGCGCAACGAAGGCTTTCGCAATGTATATCTCATAGAAGACTGGCCTGATTTCAACCATCAAACATCTGTGATTGCACAGCGCGGAGACATTAACGGTGCTGGCTTTCTAGAAGCTGTTTTAGGGGCGGGCAAGGTAGTTGCTGATTCGACAGGCGACCTGGATTCGGATGTTACCATCCGCGTCGGCGACGACTGGACTGAACAAGTGATCCAATAACCTGCATCGTCTTCTATAGGCACTCATCAATCCTCTACATCAGAGCGCCCACAGTTTTCAATCTTGCGATCTATGCTGAGCTCAATCCTAATCACTGCCCTCCTGAGTGTTGCTTGGGTGCTCTTAGCCGCAACGCCTGCTCACTAAGGAAGGCTCGACAATATTTCAGGACCATCGTTTAGTTAAACGATGGTCAAACCAACGCCCGCATCAAAGGTTCCCACCCTAAAACATCGGACATCAGCGTACGATAGCCTAATACATTGGGATGCAAACCATCGCTACACAGGCGCTCATTGCACCAATTGGAGCCCTGAGCACTCCAACGTTGATATAGATCTAGATAGGGAATATGCCGTACTTCACAGGCATAGCGAGTCATTTGATTGTAATGAGCCTGGTCAGTGTTAGAAAAGTGCAGAATATCCGCATAGGGCATCGTCCCCTCATTTACAGGCACCATACCCACAAAGAAAGTGGGACATAGCTGAATCGCTTGATCAAGTAACCCATTCAACTCTCTGGTAAAGGTCACCTCATCGGTCATGGGGCGTCCCGTAGGTCGGCCCAGCCGGGCGCTGTCATTTAAGCCTACCGATAACACCAGCACATCCGGCACTTGACGACGCAGCTCACCACGCAGCTTAAATTCTCGCTCTAACCTGCCCGCCACGAGCTGGACACCATCACCACGTACTCCCAAGTTATAGATAATGGGTCCTGGCTGAGACGGATCCATCCACTGACGACGCAGCCGTTCAACCCAGCCACCACCTTCAGTATCACCATAGCCGTAGATCAGGCTATCACCTACCATGACAACTTTCTTAGGATGGGTCGCTTGAGAAGAACCGCTGGGAGAAGCGAAAGCACGATTTGCTAGGGCAGCCATAGAAACACTCAAACTTGAATTAATGGAATAACGAGATCAAGAGCACTAGCCCTATCGACTACGTCCATAAGCCTAGACTCCCGCAAGTTAACATTTTGTACCGCTTGTTTTCAAATCTTTACAGCTGCTATGTAAAACAAAACTCCTTTTTATAACAAAGCCCAGGGTGCGATCGCACCCTGGGCTTAAATCATTAACTATTCAAACGTCTCCGATACAGTCACTAACTCATCGCTGCGCTACTGCGACCATAGGCATGCTGCACATCATATCTAGGCTTGCCTTGAATACGGCTACCTGCACCAATGGCATCCATAGGCATGCCAACATCTGACGCAGCACGACTCAACAAAGAACGCTGTCGATTGGTAACGGAATGGCGATTACTAACGATTTGAAGTCTAGTGGATTCTTGAATAGACATACCTATGGACCTCCTAAAGAAGTAAATCAACGGCACCTTTGGAGTGCCAAGTGTGCTTTTCACTTTAATTATAAAGATAAATTCCGTATATTTTGATACTTTTCAGAGATTTAATTTGTAAATTTTTGCAAGTCAAATTTGGCGTAGTTACTGCAATGTATAAACAACAAAAAACGCCAGTCTTTAGACTGGCGTTCCATTAAAAAGGTCGTTCAACCCCAAAATATTCGATTAGCAATCGTAGTAAAGAGCAAGCTCATAGGGATGAGGACGAATATCCATCGGGATCACTTCAGTATCCAACTTGTAGGAAATCCAGTTTTGGATAAAGTCAGCCGTAAAGACGCCACCAACAGTCAAAAACTCATGGTCGTTTTCCAGAGCAGATAAAGCTTCCTTAAGTGAGCCAGGCGTAGAAGCAATCTTAGCTAGTTCTTCAGGACTGAGCTCATAGATATCCTGATCAATGGGCTCGGGGGGCTCAATCTTATTCTTAATACCATCGATACCAGCACACAGCATCGCCGCAAATGCCAGATAAGGATTCGCTGTAGGATCAGGACAACGAAACTCCAGACGCTTCGCCTTAGGATTGTCACCAGACAGAGGAATCCGAACCGCAGCAGAACGGTTACCGTTGGAATATACCAGGTTTACAGGTGCTTCAAAACCAGGTACGAGACGCTTGTAGGAGTTAGTACTGGGGTTAGTAAACGCCAACAGAGCAGGAGCATGCTTAAGGATGCCACCAATGTAGTAGGTAGCCAATTCGCTCAGCCCAGCGTAACGCTGACCTGCCATTAGGGTGTCACCATTTTTCCAGATTGACTGGTGAGTGTGCATACCGGAGCCATTATCCTCAAACAGAGGCTTAGGCATGAAGGTGACGGTCTTGCCGTACTTCTTAGCGACGTTCTTGATGCAGTACTTATAGGTCATTAACCAGTCAGCAGCTTCGATCATTTCGCCAAACTTAAAGCCCAGCTCACACTGACCGCCAGTTGCTACTTCATGGTGATGCTTCTCAATAGGAACACCACAGTCAGCCATGGTCAACAACATCTCAGTCCGCATATCCTGGGATGTATCTGTGGGAGAAACAGGGAAGTAACCACCCTTGTAATTAGGCTTATAGCCCAGGTTGCCACCTTCTTCTTCACGGCCTGTGTTCCAACGTCCTTCAACAGAGTCAACGTGATAGTAGCTGGAATTAGAAGTCGTATCGTAGCGAACGTCGTCAAAGATGAAAAACTCAGCCTCAGGACCAAAGTAAGCCGTATCACCAATACCGCTGGACTTTAAGTAATCTAAAGCCTTTTGAGCGATCACACGGGGACAGCGCTCATACCACTCACCGGTACGAGGCTCTTTAATGGAGCACACCAGACTGAGGGTGGGCTCTTTCATAAAAGGATCGATCCAGGCAGTTGTCGGATCAGGAACCATTGACATGTCTGACTCGTTAATGGCTTTCCAACCACGGATACTAGAGCCATCAAACGCCACACCTTCAGTGAAGCTACTCTCATCAATTTGGCTACGATGCACCGTAAGGTGTTGCCAGATACCTGGCAAATCGATGAATTTTAGATCAATCATCTGAATGTCTTGATCTTTGATCATCTGCAAAACTTCTGCGGCAGTCTGAGCCATGAATCACTCCTTTTTATGCATTCACTAGAGCCGTTGTGGCTTTACAGTACGGACAGGCCAACACGTTTAACGGCCAAAACATTAAACAATGAGTGAGACGAAAAATGTGCCCCCGTTAGGAAGTTTCTATAATTCCTAAGCAAAAAAACGCATAGTCAGTCTATCTCTGCCATAGAAAGCGGCTAAGAAAATCACCCATACTTGATCAGCCCTTCCATACCAACTAAGGATTAAAAGCCAATCACACCCACTCGACATCGCAAATAATGTTTAGACAACATCTGCATCTGCTATGCCAAAGCTTGGATCATCCTAGAAACAGTAATAACGAGCGATTGTATCTCTTGCTACAAATTAAAGTTTTCTATAGCCAACCGGATGCACAATCAGCATCACTCCCGCCATTTTCATAAGGGAGCCATGCCCCAGGTATGCAAGAGCATTAAACGATGATTCATTGCTGCCAATTGTTGCGAAAGATGTCGGATTGTAAAAAATACTCGTTCCAAACCGCCTCTCTAGAGGGTGTTTTGTCTGGTCTTTAATCCACCGTGGTAGACTGAATTTTGGCATTTGAGTGTTGGCAAGCATTGTCGCTGACCGGGTTTCAGGCTTTGAAAGTACAGACAAAGCACTGGCAAAGCACTTATGTGAAATGCCTAGACAAGCATTCGGATAGCTCTTGCGCTTGTTCTCATATTTTGGTCATGCCATTGGTTCATACCAACAGTTGGTCAGTGCTTGACTGATGAATGATATGGGGACTTTCACCCCTAGCTTGGTTACAAGTTCCTACTTGATTTTTTGAGTCGCACATTAATCGCACTGGGAGAAAGATTTCATGCGGGATACGGTGACGGGTTTAATTAGTACCTACGACATCACCGGTCGTTACCTCGATCGCGACGCCATCGATTCTTTGAAGGTTTATTTTGGTAGTGGTAACGATCGAGTAAAGGCCGCTGCTTATATCAGCGCTAATGCCTCTAGTCTGGTTAAAGCTACAGGTGCCGCATTATATGAGCGGGTACCTGAGTTACTTCGTCCAGGAGGTAACTCCTATACCACTCGACGCTATGCAGCATGTCTACGGGATTTGGATTATTATCTGCGTTACAGCAGCTATGCGCTTGTAGCAGGCAACTGTGATGTACTAACAGAGCGGGTACTTAACGGTCTACGTGAAACTTACAACTCATTGGAAGTTCCTGTGGGCCCAACAGTAATTGCAATTCAGATTATGAAGGATGTACTCAAGGAAGAGCTCACTACCCAAGGCATTGATGACACCTCATTTGTGGATGTTCCCTTTGATCATCTGACCCGTGAGTTGGGCGAAGTCAGCGTATAAATCAACCTAGACTGAATAGTTTTGAAATGAGGTACTCAGTTGAGTACCTCATTTTTTATGGCAACTCATGAATTATTTAGGGATCGACTTTGGCACTTCAGGCGCACGGGCTATCGCGATTGATAATACTGCCCAGGTAACTGCAGAAACCCGCTGTCAGTATCCATCACAAGAACCCGATGCAGAAAGTTGGCGTCAAACCCTGTGGACTCTAATTGACCAACTGCCAATCTCTATCAGGCAAAAGATCAAGGCGATTGCCATTGATGGCACATCGGCAACGGTTTTATTGTGCGATCGCAATCACATCCCGCTGACTCATCCGCTCCTCTACAACGATGCTCGCAGTGGCCTGCCCACAATGGTGCCACCGACCAGCCCAGCCCATAGTGCCACCTCTAGCCTGGCAAAAGCTCTATGGTGGTTCAACAATTTACCCAGCCAAACCCTGGCCAAGGCACACTATCTAGTCCATCAAGCCGACTGGCTCAGTAATCTACTCCACGGCAAGCCTGGCATCAGCGACTACAACAATGCTTTGAAGCTCGGGTATGATCCTCAAACCCTGAGCTACCCTGATTGGCTCACAGCCTTGGAAATTCGGCCATGGCTGCCCGAAGTAATCGCCCCTGGAGCTTTGATTTCACCGATTCAACCCGATGTAGCCCAGCGATTTGGAATACCCACACAGTGCATGATCAAAACCGGCACGACTGATAGTATTGCAGCGTTTTTAGCAAGCGGTGCCAGCGGTCAAGGTGATGCCGTTACCTCCCTAGGCTCCACTCTGGTACTCAAACTACTCAGCCCCATAGCCATTAATCATGCCCCTAGCGGCATTTACAGCCACCGCCTGGGAAAGCAATGGCTAGTTGGCGGTGCCTCCAATACAGGTGGAGCCGTGCTGAGCCACTATTTTAGTGATCTTGAGCTCCAGTCTCTCAGCAACTTGATTGACACCACTCAGTCTAGTGGGCTTGATTACTATCCGCTCCTCACTACAGGCGAGCGTTTTCCCATTAATGATCCACAGCTAACCCCAAAACTCACACCACGTCCTGACAACCCAGTCAGGTTTCTCCACGGATTGCTAGAAAATATGTCTGCAATAGAAGCATTGGGATATCAAAAACTCACAGCACTGGGAAGTGGAGAAGTGAAGCGGGTCTACACAGCAGGAGGGGGCGCTCAGAATCAGACTTGGCAGAGTTTGCGATCGCAAGCTCTGGGCATACCATTAGTCCCCTCACGACACACCGAAGCAGCCTATGGTACTGCTTGCTTAGCCGCTGGCTTAGTCCCATTCATCAATCACTAAGCGTCGATACGGTTGTCATCAGACAGCAAGCAAACAATAAAAAACCAGCATTTACAAGGAAATACTGGCCCAATAAAACTTGATATCAATCAAAATCTAGAAATTGAGCTGATCGCCACGGCGATACTGCATATAAGCCGCCACTAACAAACCGGCCAACGTTATCGGAATTAGGCCTAAAACAATCCCTAACAGCAAAGGTTCAATCACGCCGAGTTTTCCTCAATGACTTACAAAACTCATAGAAGCAGTGGTACACATTACTTCTTCTTCCTTTATATTAAGCTATTGCCTTAATTGAGCCTAGTACTCTGCCTAACCGAACTAACGCTTCCGTATGAATAAACAGCACCTCGCTTATCCAGAGCGGTGTTTTGGCCCTGAAATGACCATGACTTAATAAAAGCTATAGATTTCAAACCCATTTTCAAGTCGAAACAGCTTGCACTGGCTCCTGAGAAAACTTTAAACTATGTATCATATGCGTAATAACGAAGTGTTACGTTCTGCCTGTGACCCAAAACACTATCGATAGACAATCTCTTAGTAAGTCAGCCATAGATCGCCAGGATAATCGGCTGATAGTTCAGTTTGCTCTAGCGGCAACTACTGTTCTCTTATGTGTCGTTCTCGTAATCTGGGGTATTCATAGAGTAGAGATATCCGATCCCTATGTTCATGATGTGTTAGACACCGCAGGCAATCTTGACCGAGGGCAGCAGTTATTTTGGCAAAACTGTGCAACGTGTCATGGACTAAAAGGAACTGGCGAGGTTGGTCCTGACCTGCAGCATGTATCTGAGCGAAAATCGCAGGTAGCCCTTATTAAACAAGTCATTAGTGGAAAGACTCCTCCAATGCCACAATTTCAGCCAAATACTCAGGATATGGCTGACCTACTAGTATTTTTAGAAAGTTTGTAAAACGGAAAAAATCCAATTCTTACGTTTAGAGACCGCCGTCTAAGTGGGCTAACTTAGGCAGCGGTCTCCAAGCTTTAAAAGTCTACCCTCCCCACCCCTAGGAAAACTGCGTTGAGCGCTCTAGGCCGAGTTTAATTAACTGATCAACCAACTGATCAAATGCAATACCAGATGCCTCCCACAGCATGGGGTACATGCTAGTAGCCGTAAAACCAGGAAAGGTATTAATTTCATTGATGATGACTTCGCCTGTAGCCTCTAAATAGAAAAAATCTACCCGCGATAATCCAGCTCCATCAATAGCTTTAAACGCTTTCAGAGCCTGTTCCTGAATAGCAGACACAACCTCTGCTGGGAGCGGTGCTGGAATCGCTAAAGCAGCCTGGCCGCTTGTATATTTTGTCTCGTAATCATAGAAGTCGGCATCAAAACTAATTTCACCGATCACAGATGCCTTGGGGTGATCGTTACCCAAAATGGCACATTCTACTTCACGAGCAACCACTCCAGCCTCAACAATAATGCGACGGTCATAGCTCGCCGCGCTGTCAAGAGCCGCTTCTAGCCCTTGACGATCCGTTGCTTTAGCAATGCCCACTGAGGAACCGAGGTTAGCAGGCTTTACAAAACAGGGATATCCCAGGGACTCTTCGATGTCATCACACAGTTTTGGAAACACACAGGGATTTGAATAGACTTGCGATCTCAACACCTCCATGTACTTCACTTGAGGTAAATCTGCCTGAGCAAAAGCAGACTTCATCGCCAGCTTGTCCATCCCCACAGCCGACGCCAACACCCCACAGCCGACATAGGGCATCTGCATCAGCTCAAACACCCCTTGAATCGTGCCATCTTCACCATTAGGGCCATGGAGCACCGGAAACCAAATATCCACATTGGCCTCTGACGGTATTCGAGCTGTGACTAATACAGGCTCATCATCAGTGGCCAACGGCTCTCCTGAAGTCAGAACATCCTGGGCATCCATCACCCAAACCCCATCCTTGCGGATATAAACAGGAACTACCTCATACTTATCAGCATTACTCTTGAGACCTAATCCCCGAGCAATCGCCTGGGCTGATGCAATGGAAACCTCATGCTCTCCAGAGCATCCACCAAACAGTAAGCCTACGCGCATCTTTGCCATTGAGTCGGCCTCTTTATTCATTCATCCACACATAACGCTGTTTCTGATTCGTAGTATCGGGGTATAGCAAATTCCACTTATCAGAACTGCCCAGACAACATCAGAATCAGAAACGCTTCCAAAAAGAATATTAAGGCGTTAGCCTATCACAGACCTGAGCAACTCACTGCAAAATCTTGGCAGATATCGTCACATTAGGCATGCTTTTAGCAATTGGCAAAAAAAACTCCTAGGCTCGCAAGGAGCTTAGGAGTCAGACATCAGGGTGCATCTACCAGCTAACTGTCCACCTCATCTGGCCCTGCGTCCGGACAGAGATAAAATTTAGGATATTTCACCGATACCATCTCGCCTACAAACAACTGACAAAAAAAACTCCTAGGCTCGCGAAGAGCTTAGGAGTCAGACATCAGGGTGCATCTACCAGCTAACTGTCCACCCCATCTGGCCCTGCGTCCGGACAGAACAAAAATCTCAGATAGGATTATGAACTATCCTCACCAATGTCATAGATACGATCAAAGTAAGCATCAAGATTTCAGAGACTCAGTGCCAAAAACAAACGTGACCAGAGATAATGCCATTGACCCTTTGACCTTCCTCAGGATCTGTGAAGTATTTTTTCTTGTCCGACGGCTGGACAACCGGCAGAGTATGGGAGTTTGGCGGCCTCTGGAATGAAATTGCCTGGCAGCGCAAACCAATCATAAAAAAGCTTGGGCTTCATATTGAAGAAGCTGCCGAAAAGCTCTGGCTATATCAGGTCGAAGACGACGTGCTGATGGTAGAGGTGCTGCCCAATGGCACCACAGCTACCCCCATTGGCCAAGTTGTTCTCAAACGCCTGATCACTGCTGAACAAGTGATTGAAAAACTTTGTACTATTTCAAGTTCAATAGCACCTGAAAAAGTGATGTCGACCCAGCTAAATCACCATACCAATGCCAATAGTTAATGCGAACAAATCATCCCATCTTCGCTATAAGGTAGAACGTAAGTTGCTCACTGCCCTTTGCAAAGAGGCAAGAGCCCGGTTGTAGCCCAACGCAGCACTGACCCAGTTGCCTTCAGCATCAGTCAGTTCCGATTGCGCTGACAGCACATCCAACTGGGTTCCTACACCGGCATCCAACCGCAAATTAGCCAACTCTAAAGCAGTTGCTGCCTGAGTAATCGCTGTCCTGGCTGTTCTCACATTTTCTTCATTAGCCCGAAGCGTAAAGTAGGCCTGCTCTACCTCAAAACGGACTTGGTCCAATACTTCTGCAAAGCGTTCTTCCGCAATATCAGCATTCACCTCTTGCTGGCGAGCACGAGCACGAGCGGCCCCACCATCCGCCAGTACCATACTAAACTGAGCACCAAAGTTGTACGTATCTGAGGAATTGTCCAGCAAATCGCTCCAACTATAGTTAGCAAACAAACTCACCTGGGGGCGATTGGCCGCTCGGGCCGCTCGGGCTTGTTGAGTACTAATTTCTCGCTGAGCCAACTGCTGTTCCAGTTCTACACGTCCTTGAAATGCTAGCAAAATACTATCTTCCAAGGTTAATCCCCAACGCTCATACGTCACATCCCAGTCCTCTGGATCTGGTACAGGTGTTGCATTGATATTGATAGTAGATGGCAAATTCAGCAGCCGTGCTAGATTACGACGAGAAATTTTTTGCTGAGCCTGGGATTGAATCAAATCTTGCTGAGCATTAGCCAGCTGTACATCTGCCCGCAACACATCAAATCGAGTGCCCACGCCAGCCTGCCGCCGGAGATCATTATCCCGTTGATTTTGCTGAGCTTCCTCTACAAAAGCTTCATTAATACGAATCTGCTCACCACTTTCCTGAAGGTCATAATAAAGACTAGTTGTCTCCAACCTTAATTCTTCACGACGTCGGTCCACTTCCAACTCATTCAAACGGACCTGCTCTTCAGCCGCTCGCAACGTGGCAACACGCTGACCTGAGGTAAATAAATCATAGCTAACTCCTACTGCAGCATTAAGCGTCGTATCGATACCATCTTCGCCAAACGTGCCAAAGGCTGTGGTGGTACTATCCGATTCTTGCGCAGTCACATCAGCCGAGGTCGTCACCACAGGCGAAAATGCAGCACGAGCTTCCGCTAAAGTAGCCTCTGCCTGTTCTAATTCCAACAAGGCTACTTGCAGATCTTGATTATTAAAGTAGGCAAGCTCGATAGCTTCTTCAATAGAGATTTCCTGCTCGTCACCTGCTTGTAATCGGACCTCTGATTCTACTGTAGGCACACTTAGGGGATTAGGATCAGCCAGCAACTCTGTCGGGGGTAAGTCGGATGTATCTAATAAATCCTCATCAGCAGTCGATGCAGCCTGACCAGTATCGGGAATAATTTCCCCAGTACTAGTCACAGACGGTGACACTGGCTCTACATCCTCTGCAGGCTCATCCTCATTCTCAATAGACTCGTCAGACTCTGCCTCATCAACAGGCACTTCAGGATCATCTACTTCATCCTCAATGGACTCGTCAGACTCTGCCTCATCAACAGGCACTTCAGGATCATCTGCTTCATTGATGGGCTCATCAGCTGGCAAGTCAGGCAGCTGCGAAATTTGATTCAGCTCCGTCGGTAATGCTCCCCTCCCAACTGTCGCTGCCCCCTCTGAAAAGGTCGGCGATGTCACACTCGCAATCACAGCTGGAGTCAATATTTCTGAGTTGGATACAACTGCCGATTGCTTAGCGCTAGTATCTGAACTCGCTGCATCATCAGCTCCTGATACAAATGGGGTGATTGCTGAAGTGAGCGTATGGCTTTCATCCGGAGCATCCATTAATACCTTGGCAAAAGCCGGAACAGGTAGAAAAGAAAGAGCTCCCCCTAGAACAGCTACTTGGATCAAGAACGAATGGTTGATGTATCCCATAGTGTTTGCGTCAATTTATAATCGATAAATTTAGTGAATTCGTACACAAGCTGGTCAAACAGGTACCTGAGAGCGCGATACAGGCCCTAAAGCCATCGGCTACTCATCCATGAAAATATTTTTTCAAGCCAATCACGGCATTATCAGGTTCAGAGCTGAAAGCTTTCAGATTTTTGAGTTGCATCTAATGGATTATTGACCACTTTTGACGTGATACAGGCCGTTAACAAACCTTCAATGTCGTCTACAGGCCATATCTGACATTGGAGCTGAGTCATCAAATCTGACAGCGCCATATCATCAAGGAAGTAGGTATCCTCTGGTGTAGATTGTGGCCCTTGCTTCAACATCAAAGACGGCAACAAAAGTCCATCTCCTAAGTTACATTCTTTGAGCTTTCCTAAAATATCGTAACCTGTTAGTAGCCCAGTAACTGTAATCTCCTGGCCCCAGTAGTCGCTATTCAAAGCGGCCATGGTCACAGTCAACCCCTGCACCTGGTTTAGACGCTCAACAATCCGCTCAAAGGCTTTTTCAACAGCGTTACCCACTACCCAAGTTAATCGTTTCGGACGCTCAATACGATCGGGTAATCTCTGCGCCGCTGTCTCAAATTGTTTGAGAAATAGGCGAATCGACCCTACACCATTACCAATTTGGGGATAGGTTTCATAGTGAGATTCAGGAGGTAAGGGTTGTCTTGCAATCAAAAACCATTCGTCGGCTAACCAAGCAAAGGTAGACGAAAATTTTGATTTGAACTCGGTCTGTAATCGCTGGACCTGAGCAATAACCTCATTAGCTTTAGCTTTATTCACAGGCACTAGTTCATCTTGGTGAGGACGAAATCGCGTCAACCCAACCGGGACCACGGCTGCTGATGCCACAGCAGGTGTATCACCGATATGAAACTCTGCTAAATCTCGCAAAGTACGCTCTAGATGAATGCCATCATTG
The DNA here is from genome assembly GCF_018739885.1 of Leptothoe spongobia TAU-MAC 1115. Lineage (GTDB taxonomy): Bacteria > Cyanobacteriota > Cyanobacteriia > Phormidesmidales > Phormidesmidaceae > Leptothoe > Leptothoe spongobia. The sequence continues at coordinate 287,855 of NZ_JADOES010000003.1, forward strand.
ATGCCGGGACATACAACGACCTGGGCATGAACCTGCAGACGGTGTTTTTGAAACCACTTGAACTGCTCAAGCAGCAACCCAGCCCTAGGATTTTTGAGCAGACGTTGCCGTATCTTCGGTTCAGTAGCATGTACGGAAACATATAGCGGGGACAACCGTAACCTAGCAATACGCTCCCATTCTGCCGGGGACAAGTTTGTCAGCGTTAGATAGCTGCCATAGAGAAAACTCAAGCGATAGTCATCATCTTTGAGATAGAGAGTATCGCGCTTTCCAGGTGGTTGCTGATCAATAAAACAAAAGGGGCAGCGATTGTTGCATTGAATCAGCCCATCAAAAAAGGCACTTTCAAACTCTAATCCCAGATCTTCGTCAAAATCCTTCTCGATCTCAACTGTGTGAGCCTGACCCAAAGTATCTAAAACCTCCAGGGTCAACCATTCATCAGAACAGAGAAATCGATAATCAATCAGGTCGCGGGGACGCTCACCATTGATCGATACCAAGCGATCACCAGGCTCAAAGCCAATGTCTTCAGCGATGGAATCGCGAAGCACACTGGTAATCACAGCCGGCTGGATAGACGCACTACGCATAAACCGTTGGGCTAGACAATTACTCCATAATACTTAGGCAGACCGATTATTGTGGCAATCGGTTGAAATTAGGCAATCTTAGACAATCTAGCCCCTAGACGTTTTGGATCGTTTTGGTAGCTAAACCAATCAAAATAGCAACGCCAAAGGCAAGGCGATACCATACAAATACCCAGGTACTATGGCGTCTTAAAAACTTGATGAGCCATGCGATCGCAAGGTAAGACGAAATCACCGCTGCAATCAATCCCCCGATCAAGGGCATCAAACTGGCATCACCTACGGTCGCCATTTCATCCAGCAACCCCTTCAGCTCAACCAGGCCCGATAGCAGAATGGCAGGTGTCCCCAGTAAAAATGAAAAGCGTGCCGCCGTATCTCGCTCTAAGCCTAAAAATAAGCCAGCCGTCAAGGTAGAACCCGACCGCGATACTCCAGGCACTAATGCCAACGCTTGTCCTAGCCCAACACCAATACCATCCCAAAGATCGAGCTTCTCAAAATTGCGTTTACGAGACCCGACTTGCTCAGCCACACCTAAGAACAACGCCATCACAATCGACGTAATCGCAATTGCCTGCGTACTACGGATCACTGACGTCTCGTACTGAGTTTCAAAAAATATCTTGATTAGAAGACCGCAAAATATTATGGGAACTGAGCCTAAGATGATGCCCAACCCTAAACGAAAGTCTGAAGACTGATAACGCTTTGCGATCGCTGCACGGATAGTATTGCGCGTCACTGTGGTTAAATCTTCCCAGAAGTACCACAAGATAGCGGCTAAGCTACCGAGCTGAATCACAGCTGTAAACGCCACACCAGGATCACCCCAGCCCAGCGCTACCGGAACAATCTTGACATGGGCTGTACTGCTAATCGGCAAAAACTCCGTTAGCCCTTGCACAATACCAATCACAATGGCTTGAAATAAATTAATTTGCGCTGCTTGGCTAGTCGGCGCTTGGGCCAACAGCTCAAATGATTGGCAAACAGACATGAAAGTGCTCCAAAGCTCAAACGTTATCAAGTAATAAAGGTGTCATTATCCAGCCGTTATCTAATATAAGGACACGAACGCTTCGTACCTATATCCGGACGACAGCAGTAGACTAAGGACCGATGAGACATGGCCAATAGGCAAAACCTCGCAGGCTCTACACTCATTAATCAACAAAGCATCACCCAATAGCCCAAGGACACGTACCAACCAAGATTCGTACACACGAACGATCAGATTAATGAGCAATCAAGCTCACATCCCCAAAAAAGTCTGAAGTTTGACCACTCTCTAGCTTCATATTCGCTACAATTCATAGCGACTAATGAGTTACAGAAAATAAGTAATTTCAATTTCAGATTTTTTTGACACTTGGTACGATCCAAAATATTTACATACCGCAATATAACCTAGGTCGCTATTTATAAAGCAACGGTTCCTGAGCGACTGGAATAGCATGTTATGTTAACAATAATTAACCTCTCTCAGAATTCAATTGAATTCATCAGGCAGCATTGCTATCTAACATTACGGCTCAATCCCAACTCGCTAACCGGTTAACTGGCAATCCCATTGATCATGGTTCTAAGCGATTCTCTGCATTCTTAGCAGCTGCATTTTTAGTCAGTGTCCCCGTCTTTATTCAAGCCCCTCTTGTCCGTCTTCATCCCTGGGTGAGCTTGCTCATCACCCTAATATGGCTTGCTGGTGGTCTATACATGCTGCAAAAACCGGTTCTCACATTTTGGGGAGATCTGGCTATTGGATTTTCATGGACATGGTTAGCTGGCAGTATTTATTGGGGGTGGCTTAGGGAAAATCCCTATGTTCATTTACCCGTTGAGGCGATCGGACTACCCATTGTTCTGATTCTTATCAGCCAACATCGACTAAAAATCGGTAGTTACTTTTATCTAGGCTCGTTACTAGGCACTGGCATCACTGACCTTTACTTTTACTGGGTTGACCTGATTCCATACTGGCAAAAGGTCATGCAGGTAGAGCCCGCCGCCGCTGGCACTGTTCTCCAAGCTGCTTTACAGCAAATCCACAATCCAATAGCAGCTATCCGAGCACTGTGGCTGCTTAGTCTACTAGTAGCCATTGGATTGTTGGGAATTCGATCTACCCATGCCCACTGGTGGGCATTTTCCGGCGCTGTTTTGAGCACAATTTTAGTCGATGCTCTATTTCTCATAGCGGCCACACTAGCCTAATTTCAATCCTTGCAGTATATAGGGTGCCATCATGTTCATACAGCACCCCAACAGATTCACCTATTGACAAATAACTGAGATCACCTCAGAGTAAGCTGCTAGATATAACTGCTATTGAAGATTTGGATAATGTATGAAGCTTTGACCAGATCTTTAGCAGATCAGCAGTATCTTGTACATAACGCACAATAAATAAGCACAAAGGCTATAGTGCAGTTAGGAGCAGTAGCGTTAAGGTATAGGACATAGGCTTACTCGAATCGTCGAGGTATAGTGTTATTCCCTGAAAAGACCCCTCAAGTTGGACCCTATTTGGTCCTCAAGACCGACTCAGGTCAACGTCACTTATCGTTGATTGGTAATAGCTGCTGGACGATTGGACGCAGCGACGATAATAATTTTGTGCTGCCTGATCGTTGGATTTCCCGCAACCATGCAATGCTGCAGTTTATGGAAAGCGGAGAATTCTATCTCATCGACTTGGGTAGCCGTAATGGTTCATTCGTCAACGGTCGGCGCGTTAGCGTGCCAGTCACCCTACGGAATGGTGATGCCCTTACCTTTGGGCAAACTGAACTGCAATTTTACTGCCCAGCCCCTGAACCCTCAAATAACCGCAATACCTCCATTAGTTCCCACGACTCCACTGCAACAGCAACGTTACATGTACGCCGTCTAATATCGGTCATGGTGGTCGATATTCGGGACTTTACGGTCATGACTCGACAGATTGATGAAAAAGTTCTGTCTGAAGTGATTGGTACCTGGTTCCGCCATGCAGGCAATATCATTGGCGAATACGGTAGTTGGGTCGATAAATATATTGGCGATGCCGTAATGGCCGTATGGATTCACGGCACTCAAGAAGTAGAAGCTGAGGAGATGCTAAAAATCAGTCGTGCCATCAGTGCACTAAATGATATGACCCGTCAGCTTCATAAGCAATTTCCTTTACCCTTTCCACTACGGGTGGGCGCTGGCGTGAACACAGGATACGCCGTTGTTGGTAACACAGGCACTGGCGATCGACCTGACTACACCGCCCTAGGCGACACCGTCAATGCTGCTTTTCGTTTTGAAAGCTCGACTAAGCAATTAGGTTTAGATGTAGCGCTTGGAGCCGAAACATACAAGTACTTAAGTAAATTGGGTGCCAACGAGCAAACATTCAAGCGTTACTCAGCTCTGCTCAAGGGATATGACAAGCCTTTAACGACCTACGCTTGTACCTTTTCAGACCTAGATCGGTTTCTGATTAGCTATGATCGCAAAGCATCCGTTGCGGTTAAATCATCCTAGTTAACAGATATTTTGCGTAACGGTCCACAACGGATTCTCAGCATTAATCAACATTGGCACAGCGAAAGTGATACGCTTCTCATTAATGCTGTGTATTAGATTTGAATAAATCCGGCGGAGAGAGATGAAACGATTCTTTGGCCTATTAATGGCGCTTGCACTAGTATTTGGTACTTTGGTGAGCGATGCTCAACCTGCAGTAGCGAATATGTTGAATAGCGGTACGGTACTTCTGGCAGAAGCTCAGCTGCCCCGCAACGCAGTTGATGACAAGCTGACGACAGAGTACGGTTACAAGCTTGATGTAAATAACACCAACGTCGCGGCGTTTAGAAAATATCGGGGACTATATCCAACGATTGCAGGCAAAATCGTTCGGAATGCTCCCTTCGATACCCTAGAAGATATCCTTGCAATTCCTGGGCTCAGTGATGTAGAAAAATCTCGTATTCAGGAAAATCTAGATATTTTCACTATCTCCCCACCAAATCCTGCGTTGGTTGAAGGTGATGATCGCTATAACAATGGTGCTTACAAATAGACATCTACTGCTATTTGAGATCATGTGACTGCAGAGATCAGGTAGCTTTCAAAGTTACGTCCCTTTACTGTAGTTAGCATAGACGATGCCCCAGGAGCCGAATTCTCAGGTATTGTCTTAATCTTGACATTGCTCTTGATAGAGTGGGTTAATCCCTCTGTCAGGAGCATTTTTTATTGGTGAACTCCTCTCCTTTCCCGTATTCGCTACCGTCGGCATTTGATGTTTTGGTCGTGGGTGGCGGAGCAGCCGGACTTTATTCCGCCCTGTGTTTACCGACAACGCTCCAAATTGGATTAATTACCAAAGATACACTGGCTGTATCAGCCAGTGACTGGGCACAGGGAGGAATTGCTGCTGCGATCGCGCCTGACGATGCTCCAGAACTCCACATCGCTGACACCCTCAACGCTGGAGCGGGACTGTGTGATCCTAAAGCTGTCGAAGTTTTAGTACGACATGCTGGAGAATGCATCCAAAACCTGACCCAGATGGGAGTCGCCTTTGACCGTAAAGGCGAGCAGCTAGCCATGACCCTAGAAGCTGCCCACTCTCGACGCCGGGTACTACATGCAGCGGATACAACCGGACGTGCTGTGGTCACAACCCTGGCAGAGCAAGTGCTCCAGCGAGATAACATACATGTTTTTAACCAAGCCCTGGCCCTAGATCTATGGATACATGGTGACGAATGTCGAGGAATACAGCTAGTTTATGAGCAACAACTGTATTGGATAGAAGCCAAAGCAGTTGTCCTAGCCACCGGCGGCGGCGGCCAAATTTACTCCCAAACCACCAATCCTGCTGCGAGCACAGGAGATGGGGTCGCCATGGCCTGGCGAGCTGGAGCCCAACTGCGAGACTTAGAATTTATGCAGTTTCACCCTACCGCCCTCACCAAGGTAGGAGCACCCCGATTTTTAATCAGCGAAGCTGTCCGGGGAGAAGGAGCCCATCTTGTCGATAAGAACGGTAGGCGGTTTGCCTTTGACTACCATCCCGATGGCGAATTAGCCCCAAGGGACGTGGTCAGTCGCGCTATTTTTCGGCACTTGCAAAAAACGCCTGGAGAATCAGTCGTTTACTTAGATTTACGCGTAATTGAGCCCGAGCGAGTAAAACGTCGATTTCCAAACATCATACGAAAATGTCAAAAGTGGGCAGGTATTAACGTTTTTGAAACCCCGATCCCCGTATCTCCCGCCGCCCATTACTGGATGGGCGGCATTACCACTAATCTAACTAGTCAAACCACGATTCCTCGTCTGTATGCTGTCGGAGAAAATGCCAGTACCGGCGTCCATGGAGCCAATCGACTTGCTAGCAATTCTCTACTTGAATGTCTGGTATTTGGAGCACAACTACAGAAAATCGAGACAGAGCCCCTCACCAAAGTGACGATCAACCCAAAAGTTGACAGTCATGAATTAAACATCATGGCAGATCTTGATGTCGCCATGAGTTGGCTGCATCAGCATCAGACAGCTATCAGTCAGTTGGTATGGCAAAGCGCCGGTATTTCCCGCTCAGCAGATCACATGACTCAAGCTTTAGAACAATTAGAACAATGGCAAATTGATTTTGACTCATTACGCTTCACACAAGCTATGAGTTACACAAGTACCCATGCACCATTCCCCATCCCCCATGACCTCACCGCCGATAAACTCCGCCTCTGGGCAGAAACTCGAAACCTATTAACAGTGGCCACTCTAGTACTGAAAAGTGCTCTATTCCGTACAGAAAGTCGTGGTGGTCACTATCGTCAGGACTACCCGAAAACCAAGCCGAGCTGGCAAGCACACACACTGATGCAAGCCAATACTCTTTATAAATCTACCCCGATCCAATAATAGACCTGTTTATCCAGAGGAGCCCATATCAAATCCACCGGGCGATTCGGGCACCAGTATCGTCAGCAACAGCATGGAGTCCGCCAACTGTTTTTTCTGCGCCTTATCCAAATGAGAACGGTTCATACAGGTGGACAACAGCTTAGTCATATCGTAGTAAGTCCGCAGCTTAATCACCTGATCTCGATGTAGGGAATAAATGCAGGGCAACCCCAGCCGCTGCATAAAGATTGCCACTCGTTTTAACCAGGCCCCTCGTTTTGTTTCCCACCACTGATTAATATCAGTAAGCTTTCCTAGCTCATTGTCAAGCTGTTTTAGCCAGCCATCTAAAACCTCGATATTTTGAGGGTGATCGCTGACAAATTGCTGAAGTTGAACAATCAATGAGCGCAACTTTTTGGCCGCTGGTTCTTTTTTGCACAGACAGTGATATGCCTTATAAAGATGTTCGTGCCCCTCAAGCACTGAACTGGTCACCATACTGGTAGCTAGCTCAAAGTCAGGTAGATCAAAGTGACGATATAGCTCACCAGGATTGGTGACTTTACCAGTATCTTGCAAGGCATAAACCAAGTACCAGGAACGGATGTAGGTCTGTAGATGGTGGCTCTGATCCGCAGAAAATGAATAGGCCGAAAAAGTAGCCGTCCGATTCAGGTTTTCCAATAGTTCACTGAGTTTGGCATCCTGGCTGATGTAGTTGTCGATGGTCTGCTTAAACCCCTCAAAAAAGCTCGGAGAATCCTCCTTCGG
>NZ_JADOES010000040.1 GCF_018739885.1 Leptothoe spongobia TAU-MAC 1115
CATTCGTATCACTTCATGTCTTTGCTATCTTGTCAATGCGTAAGTCCTAAATTATTAGATAAAACCGCACTAAATTCCTCGGTTAATGCATCTTAGCTATAAGAATGCTCATTTGTGACAGATTAAGGTCCAAACCCTTTTGTCAAGGGTATTTCACCAATACCAAATTGGCCACTACGTCAGGCCTTCAGCCTCTATGAGTAAATATGCTCATTGAGTTTGGGTTTGGGTCTGGTCCATATCTCTAGTGCCTATTCTTCTAATAAGCCTTTATATATGGGGCTTGATTATTTCTAGAAGTGTTTCACCTGTTACGAATGATTAATGATGAGTCCAATGGCTCGCAGCTTCTAGGGGAAAGGAGGTTCTTAATGAATCTGAGTTCTTTGGAGTCTTTCAGAAGTGTTTTTGTACTATTGGTATGAATAAGGTCTCTCCTAGTAAGCCTTTCAGGTGTAGCTAAAATTTTGGAATTATTCAACTCTGAGAAATCGATCACACAATAGGTTGAAAATTATCAAGCTCTCGATGAAGTCTGTCGGCTCGAAAAGGTAATCCTCGTTTAAACATCAATGCATTCTGTCTGTATGACCTCTAGCAAACTAGGACGGCAGGATTTAACATCAACAACATCTACCCTGAATGCCTCATTAAATTCATCCGCAGCAGTAGCCGCTAAAAAATACTGACTAGCAGGTATTCCCCAAACCGCTAGATCAATGTCTGAAGTCATCGAAAAGTACTCTAACTTGATGACTGAACCAAACACCTGAACCTTTTCAGCCCCATACTCTTCCCGCAGCAGCTTTGCCAATTTAGGAATCAATTCCCAAGCCTGCTCCCATCGAGCCTTAATTTCTGGCGTTATAGACCTCTGAGGCAGTGAAAACTGCTTCCACTCTTCCGGGCTTAGTTCTAAAGCAGTTTTAGCCATTAGGCTTATATTTCAGAAGACTGAAACCATAGTAATCGATATCTAAAGATGCTGGCTTCGGCTCCGCTACAAAATCCTAACCAGCCACGCAATGTTTCAAAATGCCAAGAATTTTACCAACATCGTTAAGAAAATATTCGGTTAGGTCAATATCTACAGTCGTACTTTGTAGTCGCAAAAACTGCCAAATACTACCCGTCGTAATCACCCCATAAACCGCTGGAATCACATTCTCCTGACGCTGATTAAATCGCTGAGCCGCTACCATCTCCGCCACACATTGCCCAAACCCCGACTTAATATTGTCGTTTTTCGCCTCCACAACCGTAACTACCGGAGCCTGAATAAATAACTGTTCCGGTGACTGACTAATCAGAAAATCGCAATAACCAGTTAACCCCTCAGCCGCATCTACATTGAATTCTCTGCCAGAAAACAGACTGATCTGCTCCGTAAACTGACGTTTTAGCTCAAATAAGATAGGCGCAATAATAAACTCAGATCGGGATTTTTCAGTGCCAATCGCCAAGGCAATGGGACTGTAATCCTGCAAAGCTTGTTTGAGAAAATCGCTGTAAGCAATAGGACTGATATCTCTAAATAGGTTTGTGCGATCCTTGATGCTTACCCCAAGGGCATTACCAACACTATCAATAGTGAACTGATTGTAGGACATGGTTGAGAGGCTGGCTTCGATTCCGCTTAGCCAGCAGCCAAGGGGAACGTTTATGCGCAGACGAGAAGGTCTACTGTTAGTTTAAGCACGGAAAAGAGTGATGGCCTAAGGTTATGTCTGCATTACCTCTATCCGACTATTTTCCGCTCGATCCATGACGCCTACACTCATCCTTAGAAACTGCACCCTGGCCGATGGCCTCGCCGACATCGCCATTGAAGACTCAACCATCATCGCCATTGAACCCAATCTAGACCTAACCGCTCCCACCGAAATCGACTGCGCAGGCAAGCTGGTCAGCCCACCCTTTGTCGAATCCCACATCCATCTAGACTCAGCCCTGACTGTTGGGCAACCGCGCCAAAACCAAAGCGGTACCCTGTTTGAAGGGATTGAAATTTGGCGCGATCGCAAACGCACCCTCACCCTTGACGACATCAAACACCGTGCCACCACTGCCCTCAAACTCATGGCCAGCCAGGGCACCCTCTTTGTCCGCACCCACGCCGATGTCAGCGAAGCCAGCCTCACCGCACTACAAGGCTTGCTCGCCGTCCGCGATGCCGTCAAAGACTGGATTACGGTCCAGGTCGTCGCCTTCCCCCAAGACGGCATTTATGGCGGTCCCAAAAACGATGACCTGATCGAAGAAGCGATCAAACAAGGAGCCGATGCTGTCGGCGGCATTCCCCACTACGAACTCACCCGCGAAGACGGTGTTCGTTCTGTTCACCGCATCTTCGAACTAGCCGAAAAATATAACCGTTTGATTGACATCCACTGCGACGAAATCGACGACGACCAATCCCGTTTTCTTGAAGTGGTCTCCGCCTGTGCGTTGCGAACGGGACTAAAAGAGAAAGTCACCGCTAGCCACACAACCGCCTTTGGCTCCTACAACGATGCCTATGCCCTCAAACTCATGGGTTTCCTAAAAAGTTCTGAGATTAACTTTATCGCCAATCCCCTGATCAACATCACCCTCCAAGGCCGCACCGACACCTATCCCAAACGCCGGGGCCTTACCCGCGTCAAAGAACTCTGGCAGGCTGGTCTCAACGTTAGTCTTGGCAACGACTGCATCCAAGACCCCTGGTATGGCCTCGGTACCGGCAACATGCTAGACGTCGCTCACATGGCCGTTCACGTCTGCCAAATGACCGGCCTTGAAGAAATTGACGCCTGCTACGACATGGCCACAACCCACGGTGCCCGCACGCTGAATATCCAAGATTCCTACGGTATAGCGTTAGGTAAACCTGCCAACCTGATTGTGTTGGACAGTGGCGATAAGTATGACGCCATCCGTCGTCGTGCCACTGTCAGTCATGTCATTTCTCGGGGACAGCTCCTGGTGGAGACCGTGACACCCCAGGTTACATGGCAGCAGGATGTGGGGTGATTTATGGTTTGCTTTACCAGCCATCCCCTTGCCCTAACCAAACGTTTATGATTGAAGGGCACCCTTCTGTGGAGACAGGTCTATGACAGCAACCACTCCCAATAAAGTTTGCTGGACAGTGGATGACCTAGAGGGTTTACCAGACACTAGCGATCGCTTTGAAATTATTAGCGGAGACCTGCATGTGACTAGAGCACCCCATTGGAAACATCAGGATGTGGCTGGTGCTATTTATGCAGAACTTTTGGCTTGGTCTAAGCAAACACAATTGGGAAAACCTGTGTTTACTCCAGGAGTGATTTTTTCTCCTACCAATGCAGTCATACCCGATCTCATTTGGGTTAGCAATGGGCGAATTGAGACCTTGATGGATGATGCAGGCCATCTAACAGGGGCACCTGAATTAGTAGTTGAGGTCCTGTCCAGGTCCCAGCAGGATAAGGATCGCGATCGCAAATCTAAACTCAAACTCTATTCAGTAGAAGGCGTCCAAGAATATTGGATCTTTGATCGTGAACAGAAAATGGTCGAGGTTTTCCGCCGTGAAAATGGTGTTTTGGTGAAGGCCCTTACTCTCTATGTTAGAGACACGTTAACGAGTCCTCTGCTGCCCGACTTCAGCTGTGGAGTAGAATCATTGTTTGTGTAGTGCGATCGCAAATAACGCCACTCTATCCATTTGCTATTTTCAGCACCACATGACTCAACTCTATGACTTACCATAAAGAAATGTTTTACCCATAGTAGTACTAATTTATTAGTACTACTATGATCGAGCTGTCTGAGCTGTCACCCCATTTGCCCCCATGCCCCAGTCCAAGACCCCTAAAACGGCCAAGACGACACGCAAGTCGAGTAGCAATGGCAAAGCCAACGGCAAGGCAAGCAGTAATGGTAAGGCAGCAAAGGCCAAACTCACCAACTTATCCGATGACCTGATCCGCATTCGTGGGGCTCGTCAGCATAATCTAAAGGACATCAATCTAGATCTGCCCCGTAACCAGATGATTGTGTTCACTGGGGTTTCGGGCTCGGGTAAGTCCTCCCTCGCCTTCGATACGATTTTTGCTGAGGGTCAGCGCCGCTATGTAGAGTCTCTTAGCGCCTATGCTCGGCAGTTTCTGGGCCAAGTGGATAAGCCCGATGTGGATTCCATCGAGGGCCTGAGCCCGGCCATTTCCATTGATCAAAAGTCCACCTCCCATAACCCTCGATCCACGGTGGGTACGGTGACTGAAATCTACGACTACCTGCGACTGCTCTATGGTCGGGCCGGTCAGCCCCACTGTCCCCAGTGCGATCGCTCCATCGCGCCCCAGGCCATTGACCAGATGCTGGACCAGGTGATGGCGCTACCGGACCGTACCCGCTTTCAGATTTTGGCTCCGGTGGTGCGGGGCAAGAAGGGGACCCATGCCAAACTGCTGTCGGGGCTAGCGGCGGAAGGGTTTGTGCGGGTACGGGTGGATGGCGAGATCCGTGAGCTGAGCGATAACATTGAGCTGGCGAAGAATAAGACCCACGACATTGAAGTGGTGGTGGATCGTCTGGTGAAAAAGGACGATATCCAGGAGCGACTGGCGGATTCGTTGGCCACCTGCCTGAAGCGGGCTGAGGGGATTGCCATTATTAATATCCTGGAAGATCGCAAGCAGGCGGATGTGGTGCCGTTGAAATCCAAGGGCAAGGGCAAAGGGAAGGCCGATCTACCCATGACGGCAGAGCCGGAAGGAGACTATGGGACTAAATTGCCGTCTGAGTTAGTCTTTTCTGAGAATTTTGCCTGTCCAGAACATGGGGCGGTGATGGATGAGCTGTCCCCCCGTCTGTTCTCGTTTAACTCGCCCTATGGTGCCTGTCCCGACTGCCATGGTTTGGGTAGCCATCGGCGGTTTAATGCAGAGCTGGTGGTGCCGGATCCGAGCTTGCCGGTGTATGCTGCGATCGCGCCCTGGTCCGATAAAGACAACACCTACTATTTCTCTCTTCTCTACAGCGTTGGTCAAGCCTACGGCTTCGAAATCCAGTCCCCCTGGTCCAGCCTCACCGACGAACAGCGCGACATTATTCTCTACGGTTCCCCCGATAAAATCTACATTGAGACCGACTCCCGCTATCGCGATAAAAAAGGCTACGAACGCAAATATGATGGCGTACTTCCCATCCTTGACCGTCAGTATCGTGAGAGCACATCCGACCTCTACAAACAAAAACTCGAAAAGTACCTGGTTGATCGAGACTGTGAGACCTGCGAAGGTGCCCGTTTACGGCCAGAATCTCTGGCCGTCAGAATGGGTCCCTACAATATTCTCGACTTCACCAGCGTTTCCATTCGCGACTGTCTCTATAACGTCGAAGATTTGATGGGAGAGAATGGTGGGGATCCTCTCCTGACCAAGAAGCAGCTGGCCATTGGAGAGCTAGTACTCAAAGAAATCAAAGCCCGTCTTACCTTCCTCTTAGATGTAGGTCTGGACTATCTCACCCTTGATCGAACTGCCATGACCCTCTCTGGAGGAGAGGCCCAGCGCATTCGGCTGGCCACTCAGATCGGTGCTGGTCTCACAGGGGTGCTGTATGTTCTGGATGAACCCAGTATTGGTCTGCACCAGCGTGATAATGAACGTCTTCTAAAAACGCTCAATCATCTGCGTAATTTGGGGAATACCCTAATTGTTGTCGAGCATGATGAGGATACTATTCGAGCAGCGGATCATCTGGTTGATATTGGTCCCAGGGCGGGGGTGCACGGCGGTAATATTGTTGTTCAAGGCGATCTTAAGGCTCTCTTAAAGAATAAAGATTCCTTGACTGGAGCCTATCTATCAGGACGTCAGGGCATCGATACGCCAGCCGAACGGCGAGCGGGGAATAAGCGTAAACTACTCATTCGTAATGCCCATCGCAACAACTTGCAGCATATCGATGTCGATATTCCCCTGGGTAAATTTGTTTGCATCACCGGTGTTTCCGGCTCCGGCAAATCCACCCTAATTAACGAGCTGCTTTATCCTGCTCTCCAACACAACTTTGGCAGTAAAATTCCTGAGCCCAATGAGATGGATCCGATTAAGGGGCTTCAGGCTCTGGATAAGGCCATCGTTATCGATCAATCTCCCATTGGTCGTACCCCCCGTTCAAATCCAGCGACCTATACAGGCGTCTTTGATGTTGTTCGTGATCTGTTCTCTGAGACGATCGAGGCCAAGGCCCGAGGTTATAAGCGAGGGCAGTTCTCTTTTAATGTGAAAGGTGGTCGCTGTGAAGCCTGCGGTGGTCAGGGGGTGAATGTGATTGCCATGAACTTTTTGCCCGATGTCTATGTGCAGTGTGAGGTGTGCAAAGGGGCGCGCTACAACCGTGAGACTTTGCAGGTGAAGTACAAGGGTAAGACGATCTCAGACGTACTCAACATGACGGCGGAAGAGGCCTTGCACTTCTTTGAGAATATCCACAAGGCAGCTACAAGATTGCAAACCATGGTGGATGTGGGATTGGGCTATATTCGTCTAGGGCAGACGGCTCCTACTCTTTCTGGTGGTGAGGCCCAGCGAATGAAGTTGGCATCTGAGCTGGCCCGTCGGTCTACGGGTAAAACCATGTACCTGATTGATGAGCCGACAACGGGGCTATCGTTTTACGATGTGCACAAGCTGCTGGACGTGGTGCAGCGTCTGGTGGACAAGGGAAATTCGGTGGTGATGATCGAGCACAACCTGGATGTGATCCGTTGCTGTGACTGGATTATTGATCTGGGGCCTGAGGGCGGTGATCGCGGTGGAGAGATTATTGCTGAGGGGACCCCAGAAGATGTTGCTCAGGTGGAGAATTCTTACACTGGGCATTATCTGAAACATGTGTTGGAGCAACATCCTCCCAAAGGCTAGGCGTATTATGGTACCTGGCGAAATCTCGGATTTCTTCAATCATCGGAAGAGCGACCACTGCCAATGCATTTGGAGCGAAATCTCGGGTTTCTTCAATCATTGGAAGATCGATCGCCAATGTATTTGGAGAAGAAACCCGAGATTTAAGGCTTAAAATCGAGCTATTGTTGTCTCAAAGCCGGGGAGAATGTCTTCACCGGTAAGAGTTTTTGGTAGTGAGTAGATAACTTTTGTCTGATTAGGACGATAAATCTCGACTTGCTGATCCTGTGGATTAAATAACCAGCCTAGTCGTACGCCACTTTCTAGGTATTCTTGCATCTTCTCTTGTAACGTTTGCAAGGTATCGGTTCGCGATCTTAATTCCATGACAAAATCAGGCGCAATGGGCGGAAACTTAGCACGTTCTTCAGCTGTTAATGCGTCCCAACGAGAGCGTTCTATCCACGCTACGTCTGGAGAGCGGTCGCCGCCGCCAGGAAGTTTGAAAATAGTTGATGGGCTAAATACTTTGCCTAAACCAGTCTGACGATTCCAAATGCCTAAATCTAGACCTAACTCAAATTCGCGATTGCCGCTTTCCCCACCAACTGGAGACATAACAATTAAAATTCCTTTTGCTGTGCGCTCCAAACACATCTCTGGATTATCAATGCAGAGCTGGTAGAACTGTTCATCCGTTAGATGAACCTGACTGATATCTAGGGTTAGAGGGACCATGGGATCAACTCCTAAATCAGTTCGCTTAGATTGCTGTAGCCTTAATCATAGCTTGGCAGTTACCGGGCTTCTTGCCTAAATCTCGGGTTTCTTTGTCAGGTATAGGTGCAGTTGTCCGAGGTGTTTAAGAAACCCGAGATTTAATGCTTAAACGACTGACTCGGTGGAGGTTTCGCTATCAGTAGGAATCTGACCTTCGAGTTCGCCAATGGCGGCATTGATGGCGGCTAGATGTACCTGCATGCGATCGCGACTCGCTTTCAGCCATTCCAGCCTCATTTTTTGGCAATTGGCATAGAAACTGGCATAGTCATTGCTGGTGCACTTACCAGACGCAGAAGGGGTGCAGAAAGGAAAAAACATGATTGCGGGCTAAAGAGGTACCCCTATAAGCTAACAACTTTCTAAAAAATGTGTGAGGGTGGGACGCTACTGAATCAGATGCTTGCTGTGCATACACTTGAGAGCAATGAGCCCTGGTGCGGCGTCAAAGCTAAAAATTAGAGTTGAGACGGTGAGTGGTGAGTAGTGAGTGGTGTGTCGGGGCCCGAACACTAGCGCAGTTGGTTGTTCGCTCCTCACTGCTGCGATCATAGGCATGGATAATCTGCCGTATCTCGTTTCATGCGGTATCAGATTCCTGGCTCGACAGGGTTAGGAATCTGAACTGTATCATGCAGTTTTGCATGGAATAGTATGGTTATCGTTGTCTTACTAAGTTCTTGATCTTTGGTTGCTATTATTTGAGCGTGCAAAGTGACTTGAGAGGAGGGCATCATGGTTAGAAAGGGCTGGCTTGGATTTGGAATATTGAGCCTGGCAGCTGTAGGTTTAACAGCTTGCTTAGGGGAAAAAGTTCCTGAGGTTGAGCTAGAGTCAGTTCCTAAATCAGAATTAAAAGTTAGCTTGCAAGAAGCGTTAGAGATTGCAGAAGCAACCGCTAATGGTAAGAAAGCCTACAGTATAGAGCGTGAAACTGAAGAAGGGCAGCCGGTGATTGAAGTGGGGATTGATGGCCATGAAATCTTTGTTCATGCAACCAATGGAGAAATTATCCTCATTGAAGATCTTAGAGAAAGTGAGGATCCAGAGGATCAAGAAGAAATTGAAGAGTTCCTAGAATTACAGTCTTTGGCAACAGTTCTAATCTTGGATGCACTCAATACTGGTGAAGAGTTTGCTGGAGAGTCTGCCCATACGGTAGAGCTGGATAATGAGGATGGTAGTCTAGTATATGAAGTAGTTGTGGGACGCCAGGAAATTTATGTGGATGCAGGTACTGGTGAAGTGTTGTATGTAGAAGAGGACGGCAGTGCTGAGCAAGCTGGTAGCATCCAGGTGCCGGGTGCTGATGAGTGATTTTTAAATCAGCTGGTGATTGAGAAGGCTGAACTGCTTTTGTTGCGAGGTAGTTAATGAGTGCTAATGCTAAAGGCTACAGTTAACGCTAAGTAAAAACTTCTCTTCTCTGAAGTAGAGAAGCCTTGCAGCATATAGGGACCTCATTGTAGGTCCCTATTTTGTCATTAGTCTCTTAAAAAAATCACTGGTCTTGCTAATTTCTTGATCTTCGATCTCTATAACTATCTCCGAAGAGAGTGCTCAGCTGTTTAGTTGAAAAGCATGTAGTGAGTGACCTTCAACTTTTGTCTAAGTTTTTGGAGATAAAGTAATGACTACGATTCTTCCTGAGTTTGGTACAGCTACATTTGATCCTGATGCGGTTATTGATAATCCTTATTTTCCATTGCCGCTAGGACAAATACTAGCTTATGAAGCAGAAGACGATGGTGACGTGGTTGAGAGCAATCAGGTGATTGTCACCTCAGAGACTAGGGAGATTCTGGGGATTAAAGCAACCGTAGTCAGAGATATAGCCTGGGATGAAGGCACCCTGGTGGAAGATACCTCTGATTGGTATGCCCAGGATACTGATGGCAATGTTTGGTATCTGGGAGAGTTGGCAACAAACTATGAATATGATGATGAGGGTAACCTGATTGAAATCAATACAGATAGTTCTTGGGAAGCAGGTGTTGATGGAGCCTTGCCAGGCTATTTGATGCCAGCTGACCCCACGGTGGGCGCTCGCTACTACCAGGAGTTTTACCCAGGTGAGGCTGAAGATGAAGCAATTGTAATTAGCCTGGATGAATCTATTTCTATCGGCTTAGGGGACTTTGAACAGGTA
The DNA here is from genome assembly GCF_018739885.1 of Leptothoe spongobia TAU-MAC 1115. Classification (GTDB taxonomy): domain Bacteria; phylum Cyanobacteriota; class Cyanobacteriia; order Phormidesmidales; family Phormidesmidaceae; genus Leptothoe; species Leptothoe spongobia. The sequence continues at coordinate 9,811 of NZ_JADOES010000040.1, forward strand.
CTCCAAACTCAGGAGCTTACGGCATTAGAGCCGGAGGAGTTTGAGTATAAATATTTTGTGCCTGGGCTGGGACAAATTTTGGCAGAGGAAGGGCTTACCGAAGTAGGCGGTGAACCAGAACTAGCACCTGAACTGGTGGGAACTTCCAGACTATCAGATGCTATTTTGCCCGCTCTCACCTCTACGACATTTACCAATGGGGCTCATATTGATAATGAGTATTTCCCTTTGGACCCAGGCATTCTTTATGTATATGAGGGCCAGGAGGTAGATGACGACGATGACGATAGCGAACAACGTTTGGTTTTGGTGACCGGTGAAACAGAGGATATCTTAGGTGTGACCACCAGAGTCGTTCGGGATAGCGAGTTTGACGATGGTCTGCTGACGGAAGATAAGCTGGTTTACTATGCCCAGGATGATGGGGGTAATGTCTGGCTCATGGGTGAGTCGGTAACCGAATATGAGTATGACGAAAATGGCCAGGTCATTGATACAGAGAATGATGGTTGGTTAGCGGGTGAAGATCATACGCTACCTGGCATTGTTATGTTGGCCGATCCTGAGGAGGGGGATGCCTACTATCAGCAGTTTCAATTGGGTGAAGAAGAAGAGCAGGCGCTCGTGCTGGACGACGACTCAGAAATCGATGTTGATGGCCAGGAAATTGAGGATATTTTACGGGTTAAAGAGTTTTCCGCTTTGGAACCCGATGAATTTGACATTACCTACTATGCAGAGGATGTGGGACAGGTTGCTCAGAAAGAGTTTGAAGATAACGGAGAACTGGAGTTTGTATCTGAGCTAGTGGAGACCAAGGATTTAGGGGAGACATTACTGCCAGATTTTAGTTCGGCCACCTTTGAGCCAGGTGCTTTTGGGGATAATCCGTATGTTGCATTAACGCCTGGCTCGGTCACTAGCTATGAGTTAGATGTGGTTGATGAAGAGACCGGTGAGGTTAGTCTGGAAAATAATCAGGTCTTTGTTACCTATAACACCAAGAATATTCTGGGTGTGGATGCCCGCGTGGTGAGAGATCGAGAATATGTGGATGGTTTGCTGGTGGAAGATACCTTTGATTGGTATGCCCAGGATACCGATGGTAATGTTTGGTACATGGGGGAAGATTCCACCAGCTTTGAGTATGACGATGCAGGGAATTTAATCGAAACTAATACGGATGGTTCCTGGCAAGCGGGTGTTGATGGTGCTTTGCCAGGAATTCTAATGTATGCCGACCCTCAGGTTGGGGCGAATTACTACCAGGAATTTTTCCTTGGAGAAGCGGAGGATGAGGCTCAGGTGGTGAGTTTGGATGAGTCTATCTCCATTGGATTGGGCAGCTATGATAATGTGCTCCAAACCTTTGAATCCACGGCATTAGAGCCTGACGCCCTGGAGTTTAAGTACTATGCACCGGGTGTGGGGTTGCTGCGGATTGAGGGTCTGAATGAAGACGGGGAGCCCGAAGAGGTGACAGAATTCACCGGCATGGAGATGTTTGATCAGTTCTTCTTTGGAGAGAATAGTCGAGATAAGTTTGTTGGAAGTGACGGTAATGACTTTATTGATGGTGGCGCTGGTAATGACAAGATTGCTGGTGGTCTAGGTGACGATAAGATTTTGGGTGGTGCTGGTAATGATGTGTTGCGAGGTGATTTGAACCGGCGTAATCCTCAAAATGGTATTAACGGTGGGGATGACATTATCTATGGTGGTGCGGGTAATGACCGTATTGGTGGCAAGGGTGGAGATGATACTCTCTATGGTGATGCTGGCAATGATAGGCTGTGGGGTGATGCTGGTGATGATGTGTTGTTTGGTGGTGAGGGCAAGGATAAGCTATGGGGTGGTCGAGGCAGTGACACCTTTGTGCTGAGTATGGGTGAGGGACGAGACAAGATTATGGACTTTGAAGTGGGGACAGACTTTATTGGCTTGAATGAAGGACTATCCTTTGGTCAGCTAGAGTTCCAGGGGCGTAAGATTCTCTTTGATGATGAGGTGCTGGCTACGGTTGCTGGGGTGAATACTAGTACTCTTGGAGAGAGTAGTTTTGTGATGATGTAATTAGTTCTGGGGGCTCCATCGGAGCCCCTTTGTTAAAGATTCTGCATTGAGGTCGCTTGCTTAAAGGCTATAAAGTGGCCTGACCCGAAGTGCGGCTACCGGTTTGCGTCTCGGGTGAACCGGTAACGGTTAAAGACCTCTCCTTCGATCGTGACTTCACCATCCTCATGGAAGCCCAGACGCCGCATGCCTGCGACACGGGTTCGACTGATAGGTAATAAAGTGATCACGGAATCCACCCCAAGTTCCTCGAAGGCGTAGTTAATAAACTTCATGTAGAGGAAACGGCCAGCTCCCCAATAGGCCCTGTGCAGGACCAGGGCCACGTCCACATCGTCTCCCTCAGGCTGTAACCCACCCCAGCCAACAAAGTCGTCGTCGAGTAGGAACGCCCAAGGACCGTAGCCGTTCTCTTCCCAAATGCGTTCTTTCGCCGAAACGAAATGCTGATGCTCACGGATGCCAAAATGCCCTCGCGCGAGTGGCAGATGCCGCCGCACGTCGGGGTCATTCATAAGATCGATAATGACGTGCGGACTGACCTCGTGGAGTCGTCTAAATGAGATCCTTCTGTAATTATGAGACATCGTTGCCACAGTGTTTGATCGATATAGGTGGTTTGGTTTCGCTACCTAACGTCCGCAATCACCGGGCCGCGACGAGCGATTGCCCACTTCAAAATGCCCAGACTTCACGGCTCCGGTGCATTGCATTGTTATCCTGCGCTTTTTGCTACCTGTATTGTAGAGCTAGCCGCCATTGACAGGAGCATTAAGATGGAAAACAAATATTATTCCACCGGCACGCAAACTAAGCACACAGAATATGGAGTTTGAACAATGACGACCACGAAACAATTTGGACCAAAGGGCTGGACGCCGGAAAAACTGGGCTCCCTCGCAGGCAAAACATATGTCATCACCGGTGCCAACGCCGGTGCGGGATTTGAGGCAACGCGGGTGTTCCTGTCCAAGGGCGCAAAAGTGGTGATGATGAACCGCAACGCCGATAAGTCAACCGCCGCCATCGCGACACTGAAACAGGAATTTAGCAGTGACGCTGACGTGACTTTCGTGCGCATGGACCTGGCGGTGTTGGCTTCCGTGCGGGAAGCAGCTGCGGAGGTATTGGAGAAGGTTACCCACATTGACGCGATCATCTGCAACGCTGCCATCGCGCAGGTGGCCAACCAGGAGATCACCGTAGACGGCTTTGAAAGCCAGCTTGGTGTGAACCATTTCGGTCATTTTCTCCTGTGTGGATTGCTCTTCGATCGGGTCGAAGAATCGAGGGGACGAATCGTGGTCGTCGGCAGCAACGCGTATAAAATGGGACTGAAGAAAATTCAATTCGAGGATCTCAACTTCGATGAGAAGTACACCGCGTGGAACTCCTACGCCCAAAGCAAACTGGCGCAGATGATGTTCGCCTACGAATTGCAGCGTCGAGTCCAGGCTGCTGGCAAGAACGTTCAGGTCCAAGTCTGCCATCCCGGCGCATCAAGAACAAATTTGTTGAACGACACGGCCAGTGTCTTCAATAAGATTGTTTGGTCCATAGCCTCTCGTATTATCGCGCAATCCGCCGAGAAGGGTTCCTGGCCCGAAGTTATGTGTGCAACGGAAGAGACACTGGAGATTGAAAAGCTCTATGGCCCTACAAGAAGAGCAGAGACGGTCGGCCCCGTTGACGAGTGTCCGTTAGATAAGTGCGTCCTGGATCAGGACATGGCAGCCAAACTCTGGACGCTCTCCGAGCAGAAGACGTCTCTGAGTTGGTCGCCGTAGTTCGACTAGAAAAGAATGAATCGCAACATGATCTTTACCGAGCAGGATAGCTATGAGTTATCCAGAAAGCTTTAAATTATCTTCACTAGTTCAAATGGACTATTAAGTGGTAATTGCTACATGGGATTTTCATTGTTTTTATGTAGTCATTTGTAAGCAATCTAATCCAGGAACCTTACTGGAAGGGGGCTGTGATACTATTCGCGTAAAACATTACTCATATCGAACCGAGCAAAGTTACATCAATTGGATTAAGCGATACATTCAATTTCACGACTGGCAGTACTCCAGAAAGATGGGATGGCCAGAAGTTGAAGCCTTTCTCTCACATTGTCAGGCATTTATTAGTGGAGAATCAATCTTAGGGAGTGCAACACCTATCGCACCAACAACGTAAGGAAAGCTGCAGTTTGCCAATCCTAGTCTGCAGGCAGCTCAAGCGTAAAACAACTGCCTTGTCCAGGCCGACTTGTTACCTTAATCACACCACCATGACTGTGGGCAATACTCTGAGCAATAGCCAGACCTAACCCTGCGCCATCGCTTTTATAAGCCCGAGCCTGATCCACTTGCCAGAATCGTTCAAAAATATAGTCTAAATGATCAGGAGCAATGCCAATGCCAGTATCTTCTATACTAATGATGAGTTTAGGAGACAAATGTTTAGCCGTTACTTTAACCGTACCTCCTTCAGGGGTATAGCGTAGGGCATTGTCGATTAAATTCGTAATCAAGCGAGTAAGCTGTACCTTGTTGCCCATGGTCGGTAGCCTGGTCGCAAACTGCGCCTGTAGACGAATCTGTTTCGCATTTGCCTGAGGCTGATATAGAGTGTGCAGATGTTCTAAGACGGGGGTGAGATCAATTGACGTGTGTTCAACAACTGTTTTCTGGTCTAGCCTTGTCAGGATTAATAAATCTTCTGTGAGAGCCTTCATCTGCCTGGAGGCACTCTTAATGGCTTCAAACTTTTCTGCGTCTGAAGACCGCATGTTTTCTGGATACTTGAGGGCGACGACAGCATTGGTTTGTATCGCCATCAGCGGACTGCGCAGTTCATGGGAGGCGTCGGATGTAAACCGCTGGAGCCGTTGAAAACTGTTTTCAATGGGCTGCATGGCCTGTCGAGTCAGCCATAGACCGCCTAAACTGCTGAGAGTTAGAGCTGCGATAATGCCGCTACCAAGACCAATGTCCAGAGTACGTAGGGTATTTTTGAGATCGGCAGTAGACTCGCTGACTCGGGTATAGCCGAGAAATATATCCTTGTTAAAGTCATCAATGGCTATGGTTAAAGCTTTAGCAGGATAAGGTTTATGCTGAGTTTGTAGCTGATTTTTAGGTTCAAAGGGTAGGGTAACTACATAGTCTCCCTGACTTTCCAGGAGAGTGCCGTCTTCATCAAACCACTGTACTGCTTGAGCCTCATTAGTGATTGTTTCCAGGTCGACACTAAGTTTCCCTCCGTCCAGTTCCAGCTCCAATGCAGCCGCACGGGCCAGGGTGGCCAGTCGACTGTTGAGTTGTTGGTTGAGACTATAGGCAAACGTGGTGCGGACTGCGATCGCAAACACCCCCAACACCACAGTCAAGACCACCAGGTAAGACAACAACAGCCGAGTTTGAATTTGCTTGAACACCGCGTTAGATCCCTGTTGCCCCGTGAAACCATTATGACATCACCCATTAGTCGTCCACCATGGTATACATTGCGTAATCCTGGTTAAAACTCAAAAGCCGTTCTCACCGTAAAGAGAATAATGTCATCGTTGTCATTATTGTGGTCAGGGGCCGTAAGCCAGATAAAGCCAGGGGTAATAGAGAGATAGTCATTTAGCTGATGGGTGTAGAAAGCTTCAATGTGTAGGGATGTATCCGGGTCGCTACGACGGTCATCAATGGTAAACCCACCGGTACCCATTAGTTTTGGCTCCTGGCCGATCATAAGTCCCAACAGGTTGTCCTCCTTGCCTAAGTCTGGAAAGGCTAATGTCAGGGCGTAGTTCAAAATATAGGCGTCACCCTCATCAATCACCCTGGCGTTTGTATACCCCACCCATCCACCGACAGTGAGCCACTCGTTGGGTGCCCAGCTGCCTGCGAAACCATAGGAGTTACCAATCACAGGCTGTTCTAAATCAACTTGCGAACGGAAGCTGCCTGTATCAGTTTCCAGGCTACTATCGTTGTCGGTATACACATAGGTGAATCCTAGAAGGAGACTATCGCTGGGTTCATAACCCACTTGAACAAAGGCGCTATTATTGCCATTAAATAATCCTTCCGATGAGTTACTGGCATTCTCGGTGAAATAGCCTACTCCAATATCCAAATCGTCTGTAAGCTCATAATTTAACTGAATGCCGACATCGTCTACCAAGCTATGGATGGGGTTTTCACTGCCAAATTCAGAAATTGCTCCAGTGAGATCATCGTCTAACAGAGGATGGAAGTCATCAAGATCGTCCCCTGTCGCTGAGATAAATACCGTTCCTCGGTCTCCCATGGGAAACTCATAGGACAGTTCACTGAGCTCAACATTATCCTCAGTGTCGGTTAGAAAGCTGAGCTGGCCCTCTGCCGTAATCTCATCATTAAAGCTGAACTCTCCTGCGTTACCGGCTTCGATACCAATTTCTAGATAATCTTCTCCGGTCAATGTAGCCCCAAAGATGAGTTCGATACTTCTGTTGAACCGGGTGCCCTCATTAATATCGTTGCCAGTAGCATCACTTATTCCAAAAATTGCCTCACCTGATAACGTTACGACCGGAGAGACTTGTTTTTCCTGTAGGTCAGATACTCGATTTTCGAGTGCGTCTACCTGGGAGCCTATATTATCTTGTTCGTGTAGAAGTTCTTCTAACTCGGAGACTAATGGAAAGGGAGTGTCAGAGTCACTATTAATGAGGCTTTGAGCAATAACTGGCTGTGGTTTTAGATAATTTAAAGGTGCAGGATATTCAATTAAAAACATATATTTTCTCTTAATTCTTAGGGCTATTGAGTCGATAGCCGACACCGTAGACGGTTTCTATATATTGGTGCTGACTGCCAGCGCTTTTGAGTTTTTGGCGTAGGTTGTTGATGTGGGTGCGAATGGTGCCTTCTCCAGAGTCGCGATCGCACTCCCACAATTTGTCCAAAATCATAGATCGAGTAAACACCTGACCTGGATTTTGCATCAAATGCTCTAAAATTAAATATTCCTTAGGTGTTAGATTTAGGAAGGTCTCATTGTGTTGAATGGCATGTGTACTTGGATCTAGCTGTAGTGAACCCTGTTTTAGAACAGTCGATTGCATCTGGATCGGACGACGAGACAATGCCCGGATACGAGCGGCTAACTCATCCAATTCAAATGGCTTGACCATGTAGTCATCAGCCCCAGCATCCAACCCGATAATTTTATCGGTGGTGGTATCTTTGGCGGTTAACATTAGTACAAAGCCGCGAAATCCAGAATTGCGTAATTTTTTACATAGGCTGATGCCATCAAGGCGAGGCATCAGCAGATCGAGCAGAATCAGATCATAATCGATACTCTGGACATAGTCCCATCCGTCCATGCCATCGACAGCCACGTCTACCACATGTTGATGGTGTTTGAGATCTTCGGCTAGCGGTTTAGCAATGCGATCATCATCTTCTACCAATAAAATCCTCACCTGTCTAACCTCTTATCGGTTCATCTGCCTCTGGATCTATACCATAGCTATAAGATACTTCAAGAAGATCAAGAACTTGACAAGACATCGATTAGACTAACCGGCATCTATAATTTCAGCTATGTCAAAAACCGTGCCATCTGTGCCAATGGCCCGAATGTATATACGGTCAGGGCGAACATCGAAGGTGGTAAACCCTAGTTGAGAACGGGCGTATAATGATGCTCATGGCCGCTGAGATAGGGCTGCACTCCATACTTGCTGAAAAGAGATTGTAGCTTTTTTGCCAGTTCGGGTCGCTAGAATAGGTCAGTGATACTGTGCCCCTGCAATTCTATGAATGAGCATGAAAAGATAAACTACGTTGAATTACCTGCGAAAGATATTCCTGCAACAAAGGCGTTCTTTACCCAGGTCTTTGGTTGGTCCTTTGAAGACTTTGGGCCAGACTATACTGCATTTGCTGATCAGGGGCTGGATGGCGGCTTCTTTAAGGCTGATCTGGCATCCTCTACCAAAAGTGGTAGTGCCCTGATTGTGTTCTACAGTCATGATCTAGAAGCAACTCAGAGTAAAATCGAGCAAGCAGGCGGAGTAATTGTCAAACCGATATTTACGTTTCCTGGTGGTCGTCGATTTCACTTTATTGAGCCTAGCGGTAATGAATTGGCTGTCTGGTCAGACCTGTAGGTGACTTTGTTTGCATGGGGTGGCCTCAGTTATGTCCCGATCTAGGAGATATTCCTATTATTTATTGATTGCGCTGATGCTTCCTAGCATTTGTCTGGGACTGGGGAGCTGTCATGCGGTTGATCGACAAGTGAATGCAGAGTCTACTGCAGTTGTTGATGTGGCTCCGCCGTTGGTCAAAGCAACCCTGGAGGGAGATGCAGATGCAGTCAGCATGCTGCTTGAGCAAGGGTCCGATCCAAATGTGGTCTACCACACAAATACGGCCCTTACCTATGCCGCCCGTGATGGTTTTATAGAGATTGCCCATCTCTTGATTGAGCATGGTGCCGATGTTAATTGGGTTGATGGTGAGGGGGTAACGCCACTGATTTTGGCTGCGTTTAAAGATCATATTGAGCTGGTGCAGCTGCTTTTGCAGCAAGGGGCTGATACAACCGTTAGAGATCAATGGGACCGAACAGCTTTGGACTATGCCCTGCGGCGGGGTGAGGCCGATCCCATTGTCCAGCTCTTGAGCGACGGCGACGGGGCTGAGTATTAAGTTTCATCCCCAATGGGTTGCGTTCACAAGGGGTAGGCCAAAGGATAGTTGGGTACCATGGGCTGGCAATTGCTATGAGTCATGCAAAAGAGACTCCCTCAGGGGCATTCTTATTACACCTTTCACTGCTCTTGGGGTGGCTGGTGCCGATACCCTTTATAGATATAATGTTGCCAATTATTATTTGGCAAACTACCAAGAAACAGTCTCCTCAAATTGAACCCCATGCTCGTAATGCGATTAACTGGCTGATATCATCGACAGTCTATAGCGTTGTCTTGATGATTACGTTAGTGGGAACTGTGCTTCTCCCAGTGTTATGGGGGCTACGGCTTATATTCCCTATTATTGCCGCGATTCAAGCTAGTAAGGGTAAGGTCTGGAAGTATCCTCTAACCATTGATTTCCTCGGGGCTAGAGCGGACAAACAATTGCAAAGAGCGGCCATTGGCTTTTTGTCATTGGTTGTAATTCCCTTATCAGCTTTGCTGGGCTCTCTTGTCTGGCGACATCGTCATGTGAATTGGCTGGCCAGTCTATCGCCAGCGACGGGTACCGTTACCCAGGTCTTGGAAAAGACAGGGGATGACGGTGATACACTCTATAAACCGGTGATTAAATTTAAAGTGCCGCAACAAGAGTCCTATGAAGTGTCTTCTCTTGGCTGGTCGGACTATATAACCTATAAGAAAGGAGCCTCTGTGGAGGTTTTGTATTCTCCGTCTGACCCAGCTAATGCCATTATTGATCAATGGTTTGAGAAATGGTTTCTGATTACATTGGCTTTAGTGACGAGTGGGGTTCTGCTAAGCTTCTCAATTATCCCTAGTATTTTTTGCCTGGTCTTCTCTCGCTTTGTCTAGACTGATGGACGTGAGTTTGTTGAGGCAAAATCCGGGTTATACCTTTACCAAATTTTTGCCATCTTCAATTCAAATGCCAACATCTCAGGTTCGCAACTAACGGACTCAGGCTTATCCAAAATTTTTGGTGATTGATTAGGTCGATACATATGCACCTGATAATTCTTTCGATCAATCAACAATCCCAACTGAACTCCATTGCTAATATACTCTTCCATCTTTTCTTGTAGACTCATCACTGTATCGCTACTAGATCGTAACTCCACAACAAAATCAGGAGCAATCGGCGCAAAGGAAGCTTGTTGTTGCGGTGACAATGCATTCCAACGCTCAGATAAAATCCATGCCACATCTGGCGATCGCGTTGCACCATTAGGTAATGTAAACCCTGAACTAGAATCAAACGCCTCACCCGTTCCATCTGTTTCAGACCAAACATAAAGCTGCCCAAAAATCCTGCCATTACGGTTACCGTTATCAGCAAAAGCTGGAGGCATAACGATAATTTCTCCGTTAGCAGTCCGCTCAATCCTTAGTTCAGGATTCGTGCGACAAAACTCATAAAATTGCTGATCGCTCATCTTCGACATGATGGTGAGCGAAGATAGATCAATCAGCAACGACATCTCTACGGATTTGACCAACAGGCTAGTCATTGGCAACCTGGCTCCATCCAGGAAAGTCTGGACTTATTATAGCAATGGCTCATAATCTGGTGCCGAACCTTGGGCTCATAAGTCGTATTTCCCAGCTAAAACCAAGTAGCCAGAGCAATTAATAATTACGCGCTACTCGATAACAGAATCTCCTTCAAAATCTAAAGCTACTTTAAGCACACCTCAACCCAACTGAAATTATCAGTAACCTTGGGAGCATACCTACACAATATGGGGGAAAGCTGATGAAATGGCGTCATATTATCAGTCGTATTACAAAAGGAATTGTCTTTGCCAGTTTAGGGGTGATTGCTGTTAACACTAGCCCCTTAGCCAATGCTCAAGAGGATGCCAATGCTCAAGAAAATAATCTGCCTCCCACTGCCCGTTATGCAGCAGGCGAAGATCTTGACCTCGCCCTGATCATTGCTGAGTGGAAAGAGCGATTCCCTGATATTCCAGTCTTTGCCTGTGCCTGTAATGCTGACGCGTGCGCTCATACTGAGCGCTGGCCATTTCGCAACTATAGCCGGTATCAGTTGACCGTTGCCCTGGGGCCGTTTAATGGCACCTATACAGAAAGTTTAGGATTCAACTGTTTTGACATTCAGACAGGACAAGGCTTAGACCAAGCACCTGAGATACCTACTGATCCGCCTGAACCAGAACCACCAGTTGAACCAGAACCACCAACTGAACCCACTGGGACCCCCATGGCCTCAGTATCGGCAGATAAAGCAAGTCTAATTTTGACTTGGCCCGATAATCAGACTAATACCATTGATATTACGGGCTGGAACATAAATGTGTTGGATGCTCTAGATTGTGAGACCGTTACCCAAGTTCCCCAAAAGACATTAAACGCCCGTCGCATCATCGGTACTCCCATGGTCGATCCTCTCACCGACAATGTTGCAGTGCCTGTACTTTTAGAAGAGTGTCTGGAAACACAGCAGACGGCAGTATTTGTCGTTGATCCGCAGGGGGTAGGGGGTCATGCCCTATACCGAACTCAGGTCCCAGGAGAACGTCCGCTACCCAATGAGTTTTCGAGTTACGGACTCAGCAGCATCAGCGGTTTGCAATATTGGGACTCAACCCTACTCGTACGTCATGGCTCAGCATCAGGAGCAGAAGCATTGCTAGTGTTTCGACCGGATATTACACCAGCGGGGAAATTTGCTAGCTGCGGCTTTTTAAATACGTTAGAAGGGGCCAATCGACTCTGTCCAGCAGAGCTGGCAGAGCCATCAGAATAGTTAGTTGCCTTCAGCGCACTGACTTTGCCAACAATTTAAACGGTCGAGTTGGGAGCATTTGAGACATGCTACACGTCATACAACTCGATCTTCCCTGATTTTGTACGACAGCTACAGAAGGTCTCTGAAGGAGTCAACTAGCGAATGGCTCCCAGGGATGACTCTGCCGTTGCCCCATACAATTAGTGATCACAGTAGAGCAGGAACCAATCAACCATGTCGGCTAAACGTTATGCCATCATTGGTACAGGAGCCATTGGCGGTTACTACGGAGCACGATTACAGCAAAGTGGCTGTGACGTACATTTTCTGTTGCGTAGCGACTATGACCATGTAAAAAAGCAGGGTCTGGTGGTGGAGTCGGTTGATGGTGATATCACGCTACCCCAGGTAAATGCCTATAACAATCCAGCGGATATGCCACCGATGGATGTTGTTGTTATCGCCTTAAAAACAACTCAAAACCATTGCCTGATAGAGCTAATGCCACCACTAAAGGAGGGGGCAATAGTCCTGACATTGCAAAATGGACTGGGCATTGAAGACGAACTTGCTCAGCTAGTGCTGCCAGAACAGGTTATGGGCGGCCTGTGTTTTATCTGTTCTAACAAAGTCGGTCAGGGGCACATTCACCACTTAGACTACGGCAAAGTTCAGCTGGGTGCCTATAGCGCTAGTCATCAAAAGCGAGCGCTAACGGTAACCATGATGGAAATTGCCGATGACTTTCGGGCAGCAAAGATTCCCATTAATGTCACTGATGACCTGTTTATGGCGCGCTGGCGCAAGCTCGTATGGAATGTGCCCTATAACGGATTATCGGTGGTGCTAGATGCGACTACTAATGAACTAATGGCGGATGAAGAGGTGCGATCGCAAATCCATACCCTGATGACCGAAGTCATCACCATCGCCAACACCTGGGCCGCTACCATTGCCGATGCCGCCGTCCCACTGCGCCAAATTCCCATGACCTTCGCCACCGATATGCTGGCAGCCACCACCCGCATGAAGCCCTACCGCACCAGTATGAAAATTGACTTCGATGCCGGTCGCCCTTTAGAAGTAGAAGCGATCTTGGGGAATCCGGTAAGAGCGGCAGACAAGCTGGGCATCGCCACCCCTCAGATGAAAAAGCTTTACCACCAGGTAAAACAACTGTCATCGCCTTAGCAGGAACTACACCTTGGGCAAAGGCATCGGTTTACATAGGTTTACACTAGTAATAGCCTACGCAATCACGACCTTGAACCAATTTTTGACCAACATCGACCAAGGATTTGACCTGGGGGTAACGCTGCTGGAGCGGACCTTATTTTTTAAGCTGTGGGGCATGCCGCTGATTGTCCTGTGGCTACTGGGTGGGTCGGTGTACCTCACGCTGCGCATGGGGTTTATTAATGTGCGAGGGTTGGGGCATAGCCTATCGGTGCTGCGCGGTACCTACGACGACCCGGATGAAGTGGGGGAGGTGAGTCACTTTGAGGCGCTGGCGACGGCCATGTCAGCGACGGTGGGGTTGGGGAATATTGCGGGTGTGGCGATCGCACTCCAGTTGGGCGGTCCTGGAGCCGTCCTTTGGATGACCGTGGCCGGACTGCTGGGCATGACCACCAAATTCACTGAATGCACCCTGGCCCAGCAATATCGTGTTGTTAGCCATGGTCAGGTCTTGGGTGGGCCTATGTACTACCTCAGCCAGGGTTTGGCGGAGCGGGGTCTTAAACCCATGGGGCAGTTGTTAGCTGCTACCTTTGCCATTATCTGTATGGTGGCCGCCCTCGGCGGCGGCAACATGTTTCAAGCCAACCAGTCAGGCATCGCCGTAGCCGCTTTGGGCGAACAGCTACATTGGTCATGGCTGAGTGATCCACGGATCTATGGTTTAGTCCTTTCCCTCACCGTCGCTGCGGTGATTATCGGCGGTCTGCAGCGCATTGCCCAGGTAGCCTCCACCATCGTACCTACCATGGTGGGGCTGTACCTGACTGCGGCCCTATGGATCATCTTTCATCATCTGGGAGGTATCCCCATGGCTATGGGCCAAATCTGGCATTCAGCCTGGCATCCAGTTGCCATTGAAGGGGGCCTCGTCGGTGTCATGGTGCAGGGGCTACAGCGGGGCGTATTTTCCAATGGGGCGGGGACTGGAGCGGCTGCGATCGCCCACGCTGCTACCAAGAATCCCGAACCCGTACGTGAAGGCATTGTCGCCTTGATAGAGCCCCTGATTGACACTGTCCTTATCTGCAACCTGACAGCCCTAGTGTGTTTGCTCACGGGAGTGTATCAGCCTGGTAGCCTTGTCAACGGCATAGAACTCACAACCACCGCCTTTGCAGCTGAAGTGCCCATGATGACTTGGGGTTTAGCCATCATCGTTTGTCTATTTAGCTTCTCTACAATTATTTCCTGCTTTTACTATGGCGAAGCCTGCTGGCGTTATCTACTAGGTGAACGGGGGCTGTTGGCTTACAAGCTGTTCTATATCCTTGGCTGCTTTGGTGGCACCATCATCAGCCTGGATACCGTCATTCGCTTTAGCGACATCATGGTATTCGCCCTCGGCATTCCCAATATGCTGGGCCTCTTGCTCCTATCCGACCAAGTCGCCCATAGCCTGGACAAATACTGGCAAACCAGAAAAATACTAGTGCCCACACCGATAAAGTAACTAAGTAAGCAGCCAAAACTAAACGTAATGATGAGTAATCTTCTATTAGCCTATTCGTCAAGCCCCCAAACCCCCAATACTGGGGGCTTTGAGTCAGGTCTCCCCCAGTATTGGGGGACGGAAGGGGGCTTTCAGAAGCTTTAGCATAGTTACGGCCATCTACTTATCTAGAACCTGCTAACAAAAAGGGAACGTTGCTGATGCTGCTTGGACGCAGCCATCACATGCCTATTTGCAAGTTCATATTACTCATAACAATCCAAAGCAACACTTTTTGAAAATGGGTGTAATCTATAGGCACCTTTGGTTCAGTAGTCCATTTATTAAGGTTGTGGGTAGGTAATGGGTAGCGATGTTCTAATTTTGACAATCTACTTTTTGGTAGTGATCTACGTGCTCTACCAAATGGCCCTATCTGTAGAAAACACCCTAGAAAATAAGTTACAAGTTGATCTGAATGTTGAATCATTAATTGAACAGGTCAAACTGCAGCTTGATCAACTGTCAACCAGTCAGACAACTTCTCAGAAGATTACTGCCAAGGTTGATCAACTAGAGATTGAGGGCAAAAAGCTACCGCCTTATCTATCCCTCAAGGTAACCTCTCACAATGATCCTGACGAGGAGTTCATGGTTTTAGTGGATGTGGGGCCCACCGGCAAAATGCCCCTAGCCCGTTCAATCATGAACCTTTCCATCGCCATCCAAAACACAACCAACGATGCCCAGATTTTTATTGATTGGGATCAAAGTTCGATCACATCCGGTAAGGCTCGCAGAACCCAGCGAGTTGTCCGCTCAGGGATACCCATAGGGGGAGGCTTACCCCGTGCCCAGGTCTTAAGCGTGATCAACCCACGTGAATCGTTCATTGGTCAAGTGACTGGGGAAAATTGCCTGGGCCTTGATCCTGAAACCCAAACCCTAACAGCTAAAAGACCCTTAGTTGAGATGCTGGATGTAGCGGACTATATCCTGGATATGATGGATTTAAACAGCAGACTTAGTAGTGGTAGTGATGACGGCTTTATTGAAGAGGTTGGCCCAACCCTGGTTTATGGTCTGCGCTTGATGATCGGCATACGGCAAATTACCTATGAGCAAAAGAGCCAAACGACCTATCTGATGCTCCCCTTTGAGTTTGAGGCTATTCTACTCACCGACGAAATCGCGTTTCCACCATTACGCTGGCTTCTCAAGCGTCCCCGTCCTGCCAATGCTCGGGATGCTCTAAGTACATTACTATTGGGTCGCCCAAGATTATAAATCACGTCCAAGTTGAAACCTATAGATTCTCTACGGAAAAACTCCAGTTCTGGACGTGGACAAGGTTTAAATATAAAGAAGTGAGCGCAAAACAATGCTCTACATGCCCTAAGCGTTTTTATAATTGAGCGATTGTTTAAAATCGCCTACCTTACCATTGGGCAAGACTGTATTCCCCCAGGTAACATTGCTAAAATTCGTCTTGGATGATAGCTGTGCTTCGTACAAGCAAGCGCCCTTGAGGTTGGCCGACCAAAGACTAACTCCTGAAAGGTTTGCACGTCTAAAATTACATCGTTTACATTCGGTGCCGCTAAGGTTAGCGTTTTGAAAATCTGCAGCTTCACAATCCGCACAGTCCAGTGCTGCATTTGGCAAACTGACGCCTCTACAATCGGCAAAACTTAAGTTGGCATGCTTTAAAGTGGCGGATACTAGATTTGCTGATATCAGGTTAGCATTACGAAGATTTGCGTTAGTTAGGTTCGCATCTAGTAAATTAGCCCCTCTGCAGTTAGCGCCACTTAAATCAACGTTGCGTAAGTTTGTTGATACTAGTTGCGCATTAGTAAGGTTAATTTCACGTAGATCAAGACCTGCTAGATTGGCATAGCTCAAATCAATACCAATATTGGCATTCGTCATTCGCCATTGATTCCAAACCTGACTTCCCTGACGAATAATAGTTAACTGCTGCGAATTAGTCATTCCACCTCTGGGGCTTGCACCGTTCATCATACATATTGAAATTTTGAATTTCCGTTAGAGAGTCAGAAAGATCAGCCATTACTAACCTTTCACGATTCCTTGGCTTAGATCAGCTAAATCTAGCTTTAGCTATCCCGCCATGGACTAGCATCACCCAGGCATATAGCTCTATAGATTCATCTAAGGAAATAAGGTTTCACTATTTAGTGATCTCACATCAAAAACTGTCCACTAAATGGATAATTCATGAACTGATGACAGGTGCTTACATTGCCTTCTTGATCCTCCATAGAAGAACGATCTTTTCCTCGAAAAGATGTACGTCATGTAGCTAACGTTAATGATAACTAGAGCGCACAATTACAGAGCTGATCAGGAAATTATGCCCATGTGAGTTTAACCAATGAGATCACATGATCGAAATCACAATCTAGATATATAGGGCATCCTAATCAAGCTAGAAGTATCTCCAAACCACGTCCAAGTTGAACCCTGTAGTTTCTCCCATGGTAAAACGACCGTCCTGGACGTGGACAAGGTTTAAATAGGGAGGATAACTATCACCTTGCGAGACAGTGCTACATTTAAAAGGTTTGCAATTATTTGCCTTGATATATGCCTATCACAGGATGGTTAACCGTTGTTTTATATGGCTGACTTAGAGGATCAACCTCACAGTGATTGTGCCTGTCTGCCTACATCTCACCACTTACGCCCTATCGAGAATCAATAAAACTCATTTTTTATGGATTACTTCTATCTATACTTATGTTGAGACCTCCCGCATGCAGTACAAATGATGCCACGGAAGAGTGGGTTGAGTTCACAGGAAGGTTATTTAAACTATTCTCTAATCCTGCAATTTTAATTGCTTTAATTGTGATCATCGGGGTTGTTAGTGTGTTTGTCCTAAGAAGACAACGATCCCGAGGTTGGTTGGTACGCATTAGTCTGGGGCTAATACTCTCCACTATAGTCTTGTCTTTGATGGGGCGTTACTTGCTGATATCCTTTGTCCCTATCGATACTGGTGAGCCCACTCAAGCCATAGTCGTATTAGGTCGAGGAAAAGATCTTAGAGAAGCTCGCTCGGCCCTTGGCGTGTCTCTAGTGAAATCCGGTCGTGCTCCCCTGGTTTTCTTTAGTGGTAAAAGCGATGCCCCCCGCATTGTTAAAGCCCTGGAAGAACAGGGGGTGGATACAGGCATCTTGGATGGAGAAGCTTGTTCACGAACTACGGCAGAGAATGCTAAATACACAGCCCAAGTACTGATGGAACGGAACATTAAGAAGATCATTTTGGTGACCGATATACCTCACCTATTGAGGGCATATCTGACCTTTAGTGGTGTTGGTTTCCAGGTAATTCCTCACCCAACTCCATTTCCGGCTAGTTACAGCCGATATCGTCGCCAGATTTTATCGTTACGCGAAGTGGTTAGCTTTATCTCCTATGGACTCCAAGGATACTATTCTCAGTAATCATAGGTTTGTCAATAACCCATGGCGTGATTCTATATACCAGTGGCGGGAGTAGAACAGCTTGTTACGACATCATTTTAAACAAATACAAGCCAGGGCAGTCTCATAATAGAGTAGACAAAGCGACGAACATTAGAGTGCGACTGAAATGCCTATAAAAAGAAATCTACCTAGTTTTTTGGTTGTCGGGGCCTATAAATCTGGAACCACTGCACTATATCGTTATTTTTATCAACATCCTGAAATCTATATGAGCCCCATCAAGGAGACAAATTTCTTTGCGCTTGAAGGCTCTATTCCGAACTATTGTGGTCCTGGGGATGCCCAGGCTCCCACCAATCGGTTATCAATTACTCACATCGATGATTATCGAGCTCAGTTTGACGGATTATCCACCGAACGTGCGATTGGTGAAGCCTCTCCTATGTATCTCTACTCATCTAAAGCAGCTGGGCGAATTCAACACTATTTACCCGGAGTGCGTTTGATTGTAATTTTGCGTCAACCTGCAGCTAGGGCATACTCTAATTTCTTGCATTTAGTGCGAGACGGGCGTGAGAAAATACAGGATTTTGAAAAAGTCTGGGCGCAAGAGGATAAGAGAATTCAGGCCAACTGGGCACCGATTTGGCATATTAGACAACATGGGTTTTACTATAGACAGCTAAAGCAATATTTTGATATCTTTTCCCCTACTCAAATCAAGGTGGTTTTGTACGAAGACTTGGTGAAACGACCAGAAGAAACCCTAGCCAGTCTTTTTGACTATGTGGGTGTAGATAGTGAATTTCAAGTAGATTTCTCTCGACGCCCCAATCAGTCGGGGATTCCTAAGAATAGGTTAGCCCGTGGCCTTGCCCGAAGACTGTTGGTCATTCCCTTACGAGCAACGGGCAATAAAAAAATGATGGATTGGGGAGAATCTATTAGTAACTATTTTCTCTACAAACCCAAAATAACATATGAACAAAAAAAAGAAATCACTGAGTTCTATCGTCAGGATATTCTTAAGCTGCAGTCGCTGATTGATCGAGATCTAACTCACTGGCTTGCTTAAGCTTTAAATCTCTCAACGTAATCGACAGCTTATCAACTACTAGTGCTTGAGGATAAGATTGTCTATTGCATAGTTGTATAGATCTGTATCGGGTTGGCAAAGGTCTTCAATTCGTGCATAAACTTGTGGCGTTATCAGTGACCTTTGATGAGACTTAGATTTAGGGTTTCTATTCCATGTGCCAATATCTAAGCGCCTTCCAAAGGTATGGGAAAACTGTTCTAAAAAGGTGTCAAGGTGTTCGATAGCACCTACAAGCTTAAAGCAATGAAGGTTTTTCTTGGCGTTCTCTAAAAGCTGTTCTGTTGAGACGCTATCTTGATCGTCGATCTGTTTTCCGTATAAAAAACGGACACAAGATTGCCCACTGCGATAAGCGGCTGGAGAGTCAAGATACTCCTCTAGGGGTAAATCTGTTTTAGAGTTTCCATAGGATTTGTGTCGATTATAAAAATATGCGGAAATCCACTTGTCCACCGGATTTCTTAGCATGGTAACGAAATGGAAATCATGCCCAGACATGTTATAGGCTAAGTTGCTGAACATAAAATGCCCATTGATAAAACGAATATCCTGTTGAGCCATGGCATACATCAACAGATTTTCGCGCAGACCTGTAACGGTGGGGTGCTGAGTATAAAGGGATTTATTTTCAATTTGTTCGGCTACCTTTAGAGTGGCGACAGAATCCAGGTTATAGACTGCCTTGTCGCGCACATCCCAATTGACATAGCAGCCTTTGAGGGCTTTGCTAATGGAGACTCCGCCACATTTGGGGATATGTATATAAACAATTTTGTCGGCTAATGGGCTGGAGAAAATATTATGTGTTCGTGAGCGAAGTTCAAAGCTAATTTCTTTCAGCATTGTTCTAGAACTAAGTTGTAAATCATAAGATTAAATCTCTTTGCTCAGTAGTTTTGCCTGTATTAGGCAACTTGTTTTTTGGTAAATCGTCCGGCAATAATAGCCCATAGCTCTAATAACAGTTTCCTTGCCCCAGAACTAATTAAGAATAGTATTCCATAACTGAGGAGAAATACTCCAAAGTTGATGCTCAGAGGGAACCAGATACTTGCTAAACAAGGCGGAATAGATGCTAATACAAAACCAAACACTAAATGATACTCAGGTGAGCCAAACTGTTTGCTGATGGCGCGGTGTACTAGGTAGTAAGTGGGAAGAGCCAGAATTTCTGATATGGCATATCCCCATACGCCAAATATTGGGGTTAACAATAAGCAACTGGGCCATAGCAGTGCTATGTATGCTAAATTCGACCAGCTGACTACATGGTTGCGATCAACTGCATAGAGTACGGCTGTGTGTAAGTCAAAAATCGCTCCGACTAACGTTGCTATGCCAATCAAGGGAAACATTTGGGCACTTAAGAGCCACTTGTCTCCAAAAACAGTAGGAATCAACCAAGAGGCACAACTGGCAAATCCACTGCATACTAAACCCATCATTAGGGCTTGATACATCATTCCCTTGGTAAGGGCGCGTCGAGTGGCTGGCTTATCGTTTGTAAGCTTGGCCATTACACTAATCGACATTCGCTTCAACACCCCTCGCAGCAACATTAGTTGCGCTACCATGCGTACGGCAATATTGATAATCCCCACGGCTTCAATGCCGACTAAGCGTCCGACAAACAATGGTACTGTCAGACTTCGAAGGTTAAATAACCAGTTTGAGCAGTTATAGCTAAACCCATAGGCGATAGCTGGCTTCATATAGTGCCGTTGCCAGCGGAAGGTCCAATGTACGGGATAAAAGCGTCTAGCTAATATAGCTGCGATGAGAAACTGTAGTAATGTGCCACAAATGGGTCCCCAATAGCTATGGTAAGACAGCACTAAGATGACCGAAAGTATATAGTTGGCGGTCTGTGCAATGGCTTCTACTAAGCTAATTTGGTCAAAGCGTAATGCTCGGTTTAAAAGACTGCTAGAGACAATGGATACCATGTCTAGCCAGATGGCTGGGGTGAGTACCCACAGGATTTTAGTGATCTCATGGCGACCTACCCACCATCCAAACAGTGGTGCGGCTAGGGCAATCCCAAGGCATAGTAAAACGCCACAGGTATTGTAAAACGCAAGAATTTGTTCGGCATCTTTTGGGGTGAAGTCAGGTTTGCGAACAAGATAGGCCCCTAATCCAAATCGACTTGTCCAACGTAGAAAATAAAAGATGCCGAGAGCTGCGGAAACAATACCATAGCTCTCTGGGCCCAGCATACGGGCAATGACTAAGGTGCTGACTAGGGAGAACCCTGAGGCTAGAAGCTGTCTTAAGGTTAAGTAAAAGCTCCCTTTGAGAACCTTACTCTTTAGAGATGGTTGTGGGCTCATGCCAATAAGAGACGACTAGCCTAGCTAGAAGCAGAAACGGAAAAGAACTTGGGTAGCTGGGTTAAATGGTTTTTGAGGTGATGGAGATTGGTGCGTAGCTGGCTATAGCCGTCCAGACCAAATAGCTGCACCATGATGATGGCGATGCTTAGACGCACACACTGACTAGAAAACCTCAGCTTAGGACAGTGGGTAAGTGCTTGTTTACGAAACTGCCGAGCGGGTTGGCAGTCACCATCTAGGTTTTGTAATGTTTTCCATGCAATTCGTAGGTAGGCAAAACCATAGCTACGACCTTTTAGGGGTTGGTAATGTTGGGGTGCGATCGCAAACACCTTTTCAATAATGGCATGGTAGTTTGCTTCCATTTTTTGCCACTTTTTAGAGGTATTACCCGGATGAAAACGATATCGCACTAGTGGTTCTTGCACACAGTAAAATGGATAAGCCATGGCAATGCGTAGCCACATTTCCCAGGTTTGTGCGTAGGGAAAACGAGTGTCAAACTCCCCTACTTGAGTAAAACACTCACGACGAATCATCGGGTTGCTCCCACATTCAATGATGTCGTGCTCGATTAGACGGGGTAGTACATCACCCGATTCAGAATTTTTGCAAATCTTTCCCTGGGGGCGATCATATTCATCCATCGTGGCAACCCAAGAATAAACCAAACCCACCTTTGGGTTGTTGTCTAACGCCTGTACATGGGTTTCTAACTTCCGCTTATCCCAAAGATCATCAGCATCAAGAAAGGCAATGTAGGCACCGGTTGCATGGGATAGGGCTGTGTTACGAGCGGCGGCACTACCTGCATTTGCTTGGGAGAAAAATTTAATATTAGGCTGGGTCAAACTTGTTGCCCAGGTTTTAATATGATCGCTGCTGCCATCATCCACGATAATGATTTCGAAATCCTGGAATGTTTGAGCTAGAACACTATCCAATGTTTGCGGCAAATAGTGCATCGAGTTGTAGGCCGCAATAATTACTGAAACCTTAGGCATTACATTAGACATAAGAATTTTCACCCTGTGGTTGATGTTCCAATCGCTCTGGTTTCCGCCAATCCCAACTGCACAGAGCAATCAGAGTAAACCAATAAAAGAAAAGCACCGTATGACTCCAGATATTTTCTGTCAACATGCCAACCATCATGGCAATGAGAGTTGCCAACAACATAAGTGCCAGATCGACCTGGACACGAGTCGACAAATGGGAACGACACGTCTGAATCAGATGAATCGCTATCCCTCCTAAGAAGGTTAAATATGAGATAATGCCGACAACCCCTCCCTCTACCAGCGCTCGCACATAGTCGTTGTGAGGTTCACTTCTAAAGTGAGTCAGAAACTTTGATGCACCTAAGCCATATCCTAGCCAGTATTCTTGTTGCCAAGCATCCAATAACAATGTCCACTGTTCTAATCGCCAATAAAAGCTATTGGAGGTTAGACCGCGCAGCAAAATTGCCCGTGATAGATCTAAATCATCATTAAAAAATGGCAGCGTAGCAAACAATAATAATCGCTCTCGTCCAAATTCTGTACTGCCAAACAATGCAACAATCATCGCCATCAGTATAGTGGCACCAATAAACTTTGAGACAGTAATGCGAGGAATTATGACCGCAATGATTAATATTCCCGTCATTACCAAACCGACTAAGGCTTTAGTGGCTACGATAAAAAACACGACTATTCCCATGGGAATCAACCATGGCCAAGAACGCTTTGCCTGGGTCATCTGCCAATAGAGCACACCTAAAAACAAGACTAAGAAAGTAACTAAAGTATTAGGATGTCCTAACGTTCCATTCACACGGGAGGCATTCTCTAGAGCTGTAAATGCCATGCCACGAGGTGCCAAAAAGGTGGGTAATGCAGACGCTGGCAAACATATCTGGAGTAAAGCTGCGAACAGGGGAAGAATCAAACTAAATAACAAACCCTTTACCACTGTCTTGGGATGAACCTTATCCTGGAGCTGCATAACCAGAAGGTAGACCATCAACCAAGAAAATAGACGTATCCACTCGCGTAGGGCGGTCATTGTATGGCCCGTCCCCATGCCTAATCCCCCCATGGGAAGTAACCCTACCCATAATCCTTGGAAAAGAACCCAACTTGCAAAAAACCAGAAGAAGCGATTGGTATGAATCTTTTGTCTGGTAGCTAGTAATAGGGCGATATAGGACATGGCCAAGAGATCTAAGCCAACGGCAAAGATAGCGGGTAGCTGCTGCTCAGAAAAAATATCAATGGCACTGCGAAAACATAACAGTCCTAAAACCGTATATTCAAATTTAATACCTAACATTAAAAGCCCAAGCAATGCAATGGCCATAACTAAGGGAATAGCAAAGCTAATGCCAGCTCCCCAGCCCATCAGAGCTGCCAATACAACACCGCCAAGAACGACGATATAACTTGTGACCGATAATGTTGAATACTTGAAAGTCATCTCATCCCCTGGTTGAAACTGTAGTTAACTAGCCCAGTGTTATTCCCTAACTGAGTCACTACAGCGATAGAATCTGACCTCGTAAAGTATGCAGTCTACTTAGAAGGCGGGTATAGGTATTAGTCCCTAAACAACGCATTGTCAGCAAGGTTAAGTTCAGGCGCAAAAACTCCCGTGAAAATCTGAGCGTCGGATCGTTTGCGATCGCTTCACCCATAAATCGTTGAGACGTTTGATAATCTTTTTCTAGACTTTGCAGTGGTTTCCAAGCTAAAGACAAATTAATTCTTGCCCAAGACCGCTTGATCAGATCACATTTGACCTCATCAGAAATATAGCTAGGGGCCATATCAACTGCTTTATCCAAAATAATCCTGGCACTGCGAGCCATCGCTACCCAGTTTTTAGATGCACTACTGGGATGCTGACGGTAATCAACCAAAGACTCTTTCACCACCGCAAACTCGTAATAAGGCGCAATACGTAACCACATATCACGATCTTCCATATAGGAACCTAGATTTTCATCAAAATCTCCTACCTGTTCAAAACAAGTTCGTCTAACCATGGGATTGCTTCCAGATCCCACACAGTTACTCAAAATCAAGCTTTCCCAGACATTGCCTTCGACACAGTTGTTGACAAAGCGTCCGGTCGGTTCACCCGTTTGATTGACCAATGTCATCCAGGTATAGACCACACCTATATTGGTAGAGGCCTCCATCAAGGTCACCTGCTTTTCCAACTTGGTTGGATGCCAACGGTCATCAGCATCTAAAAAGGCAATGTAATCACCATCTGATTCTCGAATACCCGTATTTCGAGCCCCTGCTAATCCCCTATTTGCCTGAGAAACCAAACGCACTCGTGGGTCTTTAATTGTCGTGACCCAAGTCTGGATGTTGTCATTACTGCCATCATCTACGATCACGACATCATAGTCAGCGAACGTTTGAGCCAAAACGCTTTCAATGGCCTCAGGCAGATAGGCCATGGCATTATAGGCTGGAATAACGACAGACACTCTAGGTGGTTTGCGAGCAGGCATAGTAGATGAATATATAACAGAAATATAGAAGAGGTTTAAGCTAAACCCAAGATATCAGTCGAGGATTCTAAACAGTGCACCAAGGGGATTTAACAATCGTCCAATAAAGTCGAATGTATCACCAACACCACCACGGTTAGACGCTTTAACCACAATCAAATCACCATGCATCAATGTCGTCGATGCTTCACCAAAAGCAAAGTCCTGTTGGGCTAGCTGTCCATTGGGCTCCATCCGAAACAGGGCAACTTCATCCGCATCGGCATCTACTGTTAGACCACCAGCGGCAGCAACGGCAGCACTCACATCTGCACTAGGCGTAATATTGATTTGTCCTGGACGAGAAACTTCTCCAGCAACATGGATAATGATCTGTTCTGGGGCCACCGTCGATGCTAACAACATTCTTTGATCAACTGTGGTGGATTCAGATTGAGGCACAATGACTTCATCTCCATCCAGAACTTCTGGATCAGCAGATAACTCACCACTTTGAATAACTTCCCACAAATTAACGCTGATATTTTCCTGCCCCAAGACAGTATTAGTCGGGCGACGAATAGTAATATTCCTCAGATCAGCTTCGGGGGTAATACCGCCCGCCATCACCAAGGTCTCACTCAAAGTTACTTTGCCATCGGCATCTATCTGGTCTGTACTCAGTAGTCGTGGTCCAGGCTGTACAACGGCTCCAGTAACGCTGATGCGTAGAGGGCTAAACCCCATAACTGAGACAACGACTTGAGGCCGACGAACATAAGGAAGCAATAACTCATTGAGAAATGGAGCAACTTGAGACGGTGTCAGACCAATAATCGAGACATCACCGACCAGTGGCATTTGAATCGTGCCATCAGCCGTAATTACATGCTCGCCAGACAGGTCTGGAAAGTCAATAACCGTTATGTTCAATCGATCTCCTACCTTAAGCGCTACCGCACGACTATTTGCCTTAGCGCTTTCCGGGGTAGTCGCCTGGACAGCAGGAACCACCTCTGTCTCCGCTGACTGAGCTTGAACCGGCATAACAATGATGCTGGCCAAAATTGACCATAAAACCGTGGGAAAACAGATACGTTTCATAGTGGTAATCAGAAAAATGCTTTATCGAATAAATATGACCAGAATAGAAATAAATTCCCTAGGAAATCTTTTCAAGGTGTCTGTTTCTGGATTCATCTGCACTGACAGCTGCATTGCTATATTCGATTAAATGTAAATGCTCACTGTCAAAGTTACGAGACATTCTACGTGTGCCGGAAGATACATTATCCAGGGCAACACCCAGGATATGAGTACCTCCTCTCCTTAGTTCTAATGCAGTACTGGCCGATGCTTCATGTTGTGAAACACCTGATCGAAGCACCAGTAAAAGACCATCTGAATATCGGCTTAGGGTGCTAGCATCTGTAAACTTAGTCGAGGGAGCCGTGTCGATAATGACAACGTCATATTGTGAGGATGCTGCTGCAATCAGGGATTGCATAGCTTGACTTTCTACAACAGCTCCTGGAAGGTTTACAGGATATTTATGGGGTAACACAAACAAATTACCAACATCTGTAGCTTGAGCTATAGATGATAGCTGAGTCGGATCTTCGAGAGCTGCTGTCAAACCTGGATAATCTAGGCTCTGAAGCAAAGAATCTTTAGAAGAAGCCCAAAAATCAGCATCAATCAGCAACGTTTTTTTCGATAACATCGCTGCTGTAGCCGCTAAATGTAGTGCAACCGATGACTTACTGTCTTGAATAAATGGACTAGTGACAACAATTGTTTGTCCATGCGTTGCTATTTTAGGAACTACGGCATTACCATTACCATTACTCAAAGTTTTGCCGTTCCCTAAAGAATACTGTTGGGCCGATAATGCCTTAAGTAGTGCCCGATAGGGTTCTACTTGTTCTGGTATAGCTAAAAATAAATTAAGGCGATGGGCATCATATCTGTGGGAAAGCTTTGGCAACATACCAATAACAGGTAGCTTGAGTTCACTCTCCACCTCCTCAGGTGTACGTAGAGTGGAGTCAAGACCTTCTAGGACAGCGGCTAATGCAACTGATAAAGCCGCACCCGATATCAGAGCCAACAGCAGAACTACTGCCGGTTTAGGTGCAACAGGATTTTTAGGAATTTCCGCTTCACCAATGATCCTTACGTTACTAACTAGCTGAGCTTCCGCAAGTGTGGCCTCACTTAATTTACTTTGCATAGACTCTAGCGTTTTTGCCGCTTGTTCACGCGCTCTAATCAAGCTAGCAAGGGGCTGTTGCTGAATTGGCAAATCTAGCAATTGAACAGAAATATCAGCAAGCTCACTGTCTATCACAGACAGTTGACTCGCTAAACTTTGCTGCCTGATATTACTGTTGATGTATTGGCCTAGCAAATCTTGGCTAAGGGGGGCATCGGCACTCCGTGGATCGGCGCTTGTCGATAAGCTTTCCAATTTGGCTTGATAGAGCCCTTCAAGAGACTGACGCTTCTCTAAGAGAGCTAGCCAGTCAGGATGCTGTTCTCCTAAGCGGGTTGCTTCATCGGCCATGGTCACATTTAAAGCGGTTATTTCTTGCTCCAGTGTTTGTAGTTCCTGGTTTTGGCCAACTCGCACATCATTGTAAGCAGCCTCTGGCGCAGGGGTTTCAGTAAGAGCTTGAAGTTGTTGATTTTCAGTCACAGTTGACTCTAACTGCGACAAAATCTGAGATCTCTCTGTCTCTAGCCCAGCCTGGCGATTGACAAGTTGTTGGGTCTGTGATTCTAACGCAACAATGCCACTAATCTGTCTATATCGCCCTTCAGCATCTTCAGCCTCCCGAAGACGAAGTTTCTGCTGGGGAATCTTGACTTCCAAAAATTCACGAACTACTTTTGCTTCTTGCTGAATGGCTGCAATATTTTCAGAAACAGTTGCATTAGCGATCTCATTCGCCAACCTCGCCGTCAACTCAGGATCCTGATGCTCAACAGTTACACGCAAGATGTTTGTAGCTGGCAAAATTTCAACATCGACTGCTTTACGCAACCCCTTGGTAGACGGCAGATCCTCTGGCCCATCTTTAAAGGCAAATAATGCTTTCTTAAGGACGCTCTGAGAACGAATGAGCTCCGATTGCGTAGCAATCGGATCTGCAATACCAGGCGCATTAGTCCCGATTTTAGTCAATCCTTGACCTAAATCAGATACACTCGTGTCCTTGTCATTGACAATAATTTGGCTTGAGGCTCGATATGTTGGTGGTGTAACCAACAAATACAGCAATGCTGCGCCCATGGCGGATGTAACTATTGGTAAGGCAAGCCAACCACGACGTTTTAATACCGTCTTTAAACTTACTAAGGTTTTAACCATGGTGCTAGTTCCGATGACAAATAAC
The DNA here is from genome assembly GCF_018739885.1 of Leptothoe spongobia TAU-MAC 1115. Taxonomy (GTDB): domain Bacteria; phylum Cyanobacteriota; class Cyanobacteriia; order Phormidesmidales; family Phormidesmidaceae; genus Leptothoe; species Leptothoe spongobia. The sequence goes on from NZ_JADOES010000040.1 coordinate 37,783, forward strand.
TAGAGTGAGAATCAGGGACAATATAATTTCAACTGCGAAAAACTGTTGCCTTACTACTAGACAGGTGTGGTTACCTTAGCTTTAGAAACCAGACTATTACCCTCAAAATAGTCTGGGATGGAGACTCCCATCAAATCTAAAATTGTCGGTGCTAAATCAAGTGCACTAGCGACTGATGATGATTTTTTGGATTCATGGTCAGGGCCATTGATCAATAGGAAGCCATTGGGAGTGTGACTACCGGTTCGTTGATAGGGAACTGGACCAATAGTACCAAAGGAGGGACTCTGAATAATATCCGTCAAGTATTCTTCATTCCACATCACGACTAAATCGGCATCAGGCAACCCATCATCTGATTGCATTGCGTGAGTACGAGTTTTAATGACTTCTTGCACAACTGGCTGTCCGCTTCGACTATCAACTAATGCTTTGAGTTCTGCAATCACCTCATCGCAAACCGCATCATAATCTTCAGGCTCAACAATGCCCTCAGCATCACGCCCCTTGAGGTTGATACGAACATACCCCTCAGAGAAACTAGGTAAGGCAAATGCCTTCATCCGAGACCAGGCTGGCTTATACCAGGTCGCTGATTGCCAATCAAAGTCTCCACCTGTATTCTGCAAAGTATAAGGAGACACAAAATCAGATGTGTTTTTATAGCCCAACAAACGTCTAAACTGATCAAAGATACGATGAGCTTTGGTCGGCATTTGAGCTCGTAAAAAGCGAGTCAATGGATTCTTATCATGCTTTTGAGCCCAAATTTGCTGATACCAGCGTCGTCTTGCCCGCATACCCTTAATAGGCTCCTGCACCTTTTGATTGGGATTATGTGAAAAACCAATCTTGCCAGGAAAATTCCAACGATAAAGTAGCTCAGCTAAGAAAAATGTGCTGGTTACATCTAAATTGTTGTTCTGCATACCATGGGCTGAAAATACAACCACTGTGGAGTCTTTGGGGGCAGCCTCTACAATTTCACCAATGGCCGTATCAATTGCTTGAAATACTGACAGTAAGGAGTTTTTACCTTTAGTCACCTGATCTGGGTAAAGCGGATGAGAAGACTCATTAAGGTGCCACATATAGTGGCCTGCCGCATGGGCTTCCCCAAATACCGTCAGCAGTAAATCCCATTCATCATTCTTGAGGAAATGGCTGCAGATCTGACCTCGACGATCAATACCTATTTCCAAGCGTTGTTGCAACGTAGCAATTGAACTACGGCTATAAATATTGGCATGGTCTCGGCCAAATGCAGGATGCTCACCAAACTGTTTTGTTAAAGTCTCAAATAGTGAAGCCGGTTGAGAACCGCGAGCGACTTGAGGCGAGTGAGCGCCCCAAGCGAGAACCTGAACCCCATTTAGGCCATCCACTAGAGTCGTTTGTGGCATATCAAAGACGGCCACCTTTTGGTCATCAAGTGCATAGAAGGGAGAGAGCCCTTCAAATTTGTATGCACCCACCTTTTCTACATCATAGGTAGATGCGTGATATTTTACTGGCCCCCAGTAGCCGGTTGTTTGAGGAGTACAGCCAGTTAGAAACGTGGTCCAAGGAGTCTCGGCCCGATAATATCCTATGTTTTGTAGACGCTGATATGATCCTGTTTCTAATAACTTGGCTAAATTTTTAAGTTTACCAGTACTAATCCACCCTTCTAATAGAGCGGGCTCAGTGGCATCCAGACCAATAGCAATAACAGGCTTCTTCATGATTTCACTTCCAGGTAATCGAGATAGGGTGTAATGAGGTAGTTAGAACAAACTGTTAGATAAATCAATCGACAACTTTATTGACCAAACTTACTAACAATCTTTGCAATTTAGACTGAACATAGTTTTCATAAAAAACTCTCTGACTATGATGCAAGCCGTTCAGAAACGTTTGCTATCCGTTCGGGAACACCTTTCATTCGTTCTTGAGCTTCAGCTATTGAGGGCACCAGCAACGACTGATCATAAATGCCTAACGTTTCAGACGTAATTCTCTCCCAGCTATGGTTCAACTGGGCATAGTCCTGTGCGCCTTTTGCTATTTTTTGCAGCTCAGTAGGATGCTGCACTGCCCAATTTAACTGTTGAGCACAGTCATCAATACTACCAGTCTCAAATAGTAAACCACGCTCTTTGTCAAGTAGCTGTTGATGAGGGGCAATATCACTGGCAAGCACGGGGATACCCTCCATCATTGCTTCCAACATGGCTAGGGGCATGCCTTCTACATATGATGGCAAAACAAAGAGTCCTGCTCCCCGCATGACTTCTGCTAGTTTCTCCCCACGCAGTTCTCCGGTAAAAACGACTTCGGGATCATCGTTTGCTAAGGTACGAATATTTTGAGTGTAGGCTGATGTATCACTGGTGCCACCCACTAGTGCTAGCTTCCATCCAGCAGGTCGCAGTTGTTGAAATGCCTGGATAAGAAGATCAGGCGATTTTTCAGGCACCAAACGACCTAGGAAAACTATATATTTCTGTTTAGACAAGCCTAAGGATTGCCCAAATTGGAAGGAGGGATCAGAGTACGCATAGGGGGCAGATGCGTTGGGTACATAATGGGTAGGACGCTGATATGTTTGTTCAAAATAGCTACACAATGCTTGAGAGACAACAATCATTTCATCAGCACAGCGCACGGCGGATCTCTCTCCAAACTGAAGCAAGGTTTTTGCAAAACTTCCCCATTTTGCCCTTTGCCAATCTAGGCCATGACAAGTGACAACAATTTTAGTTCTAGGCGAGACTACATATGGAATAATGGAAAACATTGCTGGGCCGAGGGCGTGGAAATGGACAACATCATATCCATAGCTGGAAACCAAGCTACCTAAGGCCGAGCTTACAAGGGCATCTACACCCCGTTTACCAAAAGCTGGCATTGAGATGACCCGTACACCTTGAAATTCACTTTGTTCAAACCAGCCAAGTTTTGTAGAAGACGCTCTGGCATATAAATCTACACTATGGCCTTGTTGTACCATTCTTGGGTAGAGTTCTGCACAAGCTCGCTCAATGCCACCTTGATGGGGGGGCAGCTCCTTCACACCGACAACTGCAATTTTCATAGAAGTAACACAATGGCGCTTGATAGGGAATAACAGAGAAAAATTGAAAAGCGTCAACTATTTGCCTGAGAAACATGCCAGCGCTGTAGCATACTATTGTAAATCGGCTCGACTACATGCTGAGCACTGTGGGGAGAGACTGCTTGCATACAAGCCTCTGGGGTAAATCTTTGAGGGTTATCTACAACAGTGACGAGTGCTTGCGCTAGAGATTGAGGCTCTCTTTGGGAAACCACCAAACCACTTTCAGATGTAAGCAAGCTTGGGCCTTGGCCACAATCTGTAGTAACAACAGGTGTGCCACAGGCCAGTGACTCCAGCATAGCAATTGGCAATCCTTCATAGCGACTACTTAATACAAATACATCCGAAACTTGATAGAGAGTCACCATCTCTTCTTTGGGGACAGCTCCTAAAAGAGTGACTCGTGAGGATATATTGTGCTGCTCAATAGCCTGCTCAACTTCTGACTTGAGATCTCCATCGCCCGCAACTAACAGATGAATATCACTTTCGGGAGGAGTTGCAGCCAACGCGCGTAACAACAGTAGCGGATCTTTCTGCGGATGGAGTCGTCCAGCAAATAGCAACAGTCGTGTACTAGGTTTCAGACGAAGGCGGTCCAAAAGTTGTTGTTTTGCCTGTTGGTAGGGGCCGGGAGCCAGTGGCTTAAAGCAACTAGTATCGACTGCGTTTCTAACATCCATGATGCGGTTCACCATGGATGGATAATTTTGCTGGTAAAACTTGGTAGAAGCTGAATTACAAGAAAGGACCTGATCAAACTGCTCCATTAACTGTCGCTCTAGCCAAAAATAGAGCTGAGGAAACTGTTGCCAGAGAATTGTTTTTGCCCCTTTAGCAGAACTCATCTGCTGAGGAATGTCATTATGGACAAATAGTGTTTTATCCCCAAGCCATCCCCGCGCTGCCAATGTGGGTTCAATCCGATGAAAGTGCATAAAGTCCGATTGCAGCGTTTTGCTGAGTAATGCAGCAGTATATCGAACAGTTGTGGGAACTAATTTGCGCACATTGTCATCTAAGAGTGTAAATAGCGGAAAAAACTGTATTGGACGCCCCAATAATTCAGACTCATGCCACTGCCCTACTACTTGACCATTGTCAGCACCTGTGCCTACAAGGCGAATTGAAAATGTATCTGGCGCAAATTTAATAAACGTATTGATTAAAGATTGGATGCCTCCAATGGTTGATTGCCAAGGATTGTATTGGTAAAAGATGGTCAGTACGGGCTTTCTCATGGTAAATGCACTTTGAATTGTCTGAAAAAAGCTTGGTGCCTTTTCTTATACACAAGCCGTTATGCATCCCAAAAATCTAATTGCAAGACATGATGGGCGAACCTTTCAAAACTGAAGCGGTTCACTCCATAGGGCGTCTGTAGATAGATGATGCCATTCACGGCTTAACTAGCATTATTACGTATCATTATTAACAGACTCAATATGTAGGGGGTTGCTGTGGAGTAACTCTTTAAAGAAAGAATAGCTGTCCTCAGAGGAACTTCATACAAATCGTCCTGATGGACTCCTTAACTATTTGAATTTCTAGTAAAGCTCAATTAAGTCTTTAAAGAAAGCATCATCACCCTCAGGCAAACTTTATATAGCTACTTCTGATAGAGCTTATTCCCCACTTCAGTCGACTGACTCTACTTAGATAGCGATGGAGTCATTTGCTATCTATTAGTGCAGGTCTCAAAGGAAATGGAGTTTCATAAAATCGACTCCATCGTTTAAACATAGAGCCAGGGATTCTGATTAAATATCGCTAAATGCCTTCTGAGGAGAAGGCTGTACCTATTTTTCAGGGGCACTTAAGTCTTATCCTCCCACTCTACTAGTGCAAAGGTAAGGACTAGTAAGTTGGAAAAAATCTGTGTTGATCATGGCAGATATAAAGGTTGAATATGTCTGTTCAATTTTTTATCTCTCCCACCCTTCTGGAGTTATTCATATTGGATAGAATTCGTCATAAGTTGAAGGGCTAAGCAGGCATACATATCAAAATAAATTGATATGTATGCCTGCCAATTTTGCATAGGTGATGATTACAGCAAGCAATTTACTAGAGCTTCAAAAAAACTAAATCGGTCAAATAAACATCGGTATTTATATCCAAAAATGTATGGTCTATTGATACCCAATGGAGAGTTTAAATACCTTTTTCGATGAATGCGGTTCCCTAGAATAGCCAGGGTGGGACGCTCCCACTGTTGGCCAAGGCCCTGGTCAAACAAGCTGGTTGGCTACAAACACATGGATAATGACCATGCAATCCCTGAAGGCATTCATGATAAACGCCTCTGGGTGGCAGAATTAGTGACCACTTATCCAGGCTGGTGGCTGTCTGGCGCAGTGGAGGGCTCTAAAGGCCATAATCTGCATGTAACGAGAACCTTAAGCCGACCAATGACATTATTAGCAGCGGATCCATCAACTCATTAGCTAAACTCTAACCCTCTGATCACAGGGGCTTTACAGAATCTTCTACTCCCTTTTGAGAGCCTGTCATCGTTCTTCAAAAGGACCAAGAGCCTAGGATTTCAGCTTTTGTAAATGCTAAATATTAAAATATAAAGCAAATCTTAAGATTTTGGGGTAATATTAAAATATAATAGTTCTAGCTTTGCTGTTCTGGTCAGGTCTTGTTGTGGCTTGGCGGAGTTTTTGCAATCAACTGCCTTTGAGAGTTTTCGAAAATTCATTTGTACTTCAATTGAGAGTCGTTAGCTTATTTAAAGCCTTTAGCTTACTTAAAGCCTTTAGCTTACCTAAAGCTTTCTCTTGAATTTTTGACATATCTGATTTCGCAAATTGCTTGCTACAAGTCAATTCGCTAAACCGTCATAGCTACTCAAAAGAATTCCTCGAATCTCTCCTTTCTAACATTTCAGTGGAGGATTCTTTCTACGATGCGAACTGACAATAAAGCCATGTTTAACGAGTTATCTCTCTATTCCACTGGTCAAGAGCAAGGTAGGGTGTCTGTTTTTATTGACGCTGCCCATGTTTTCTATGCTGCGTCCACACTGGGTATCGAGATCGATTACAGTAAGCTGGTTTCTCAGTTAGTTCCGCATGGGCAGTTGCTACGAGCCTATTTCTATACAGGTGTAGACCCGAAAAATATGAAGCAGCAAGGCTTTCTTCTTTGGATGAAACGTAATGGCTATCGAGTAATCACCAAGGAGATCACGCCCAAAGAGAACTCTGATATGGTCAAACCTCAAAGATCGGTTGACTTTTGTGTGGAGATAACCGCAGATATGATTGAGCAGGCGACGTTTTGTGACACGGTGATTTTGGTGACTGGAGATGGTCGCTTTGCTCGGTTGCTTCAACACTTTGTTCATTCCAGTACAAGAACGGAACTCGTGAGCCTTCAGTCGATTACCAGTGAGCGCCTTTTAAATGAAGCAGACAGTGCTATTGATTTTGCTAGCTTGAAGGATGCGATCGCAAAACGCCAAATCACTTACAAGCGTTCTCGGTTCAACGCAGCTTAGAGTTATAGCTAATCAAGCCTGAGGTAATCTATGCAGCAATTAGAGTCTTTCTTCCTGCCAGAAAGCTCTAATTGCTATTGCTTTTAGCAGTTTTATATTGTCTGGCAGTCTAAAACTGTATCAAAATGGTGGCATTGCTGCCCCTTGGTTTGTTTCTGGTGACAGCAGAAAACTAAGGACAATGGTTATCGACAATGTCCATCTTAGCCATGGCGATATGACTGAAATGCAGGCTTAAACCACGTCCAAGTTGAAACCTGTAGTTTCTCCCACGGTAAAACGACCGTTCTGGACGTGGACAAGGTTTATATGACCAGTCGCAGTCACCTAATTCGTGAAATTGCTAGCGTTCAGAGTCGTTAATTGCGATCGTAAAACAAACTTCAAACACCTATGATGGCAAAACTATAAAGCTTCCACATAATGAAGCAATATAGTCCCATAGGGAGTAAAACAAGACCTGCCAAAAAGACAACCATAGCCTTGACTGGCCAATGGCCCTGGGAAATCATTTTCTTTGCTTTCCAAACCATCAATAGAATTCCTGAATCTCAACAAACAGGGTAATTTCCCATATATTTGCAACACAATAGAAATAATAAATTAAGGAAAAATACTCTTCGAATGTGATCAAGCTTGACGATGAGCACGATCAAACGCTCTGTCTAACGCCTAGGACCAAACACTTTAGCCAGAGATTTGTACATACTTATAACTAATAACCTTGGTAATGTTAAGAGAATTTCAGATCCTCTTAACTTTTTGTAATACTCGTAGCAGAAGGAAAATATAATAAGTTGTTTCGTATAGTCCTGCCCTATTTAATACCCCGCCAGAATGAGACAGTCTGATTCCCTACATAGTTCAGGGAGACTCCAGCAAACCCATGACACCTTTCCTGTCCATCTCATTGGTGTAACTCAACCCCATGGTGTGTTGATGGTATTAACTGAGTCTGACTTTATGATCACCCAGGTTAGTGAAAATGCCGACTTGCATCTCGGCATCAGCCTTCAATCATTGTTAGGTAAGTCGTTACTAGACATCCTGGAGTCAACGGCTCAGCTCCAACATAATTTGGAGGCCTGCACAGAGCAACCTGTCTATATTCCTATTTCGTTGCCGATATCCGATGCCATCAAACACTTTGATGGGCAAATCCATCGGATAAACGAGTCCATCATTTTGGAGCTTGAGCCTGCGGGTTTACAGACAGTGATTCAGCTGACGTCTCTGCAAAATAATGTGCAACGGGCCATTGGTCGCTTACGCCAAATAGATGATATTAACGATTTTCTCCAGGCCTCCGTTCAGGAAATACAAGCATTTACTGGCTACGACCGAGTTATGGTCTATCAGTTTGATCATACCCAGGCGGGCTCGGTCGTAGCTGAAGTCAAACCATCTGACGCAGTGTCTTACTTGGGGCTACATTATCCGGCCACCGATATCCCCAGTCTGGTGCGACAGCTGTACCAACAGGGTGTCGTCCGATACATCCCTGATTTAACGGCTTCACCCGTCAACCTGCTTACAGCAGAGGTCTCTGGCCTTGCAGAAACCCCGCCAGATTTGAGGCACTCTATGCTGAGAGGCGTAGACCCCTGCTGCATTGAATATCACCAAAACATGGAGGTGACTGCATTACTGGTAATTTCCCTGGTTAGAAATAATCAGCTTTGGGGACTGCTCTCATGTCACCATCCGACGAAAAAATACCTTCCCTACGCTGTCAGGTCAGCCTGCGCAGTGTTGGGACAGTTTATTGCGGCAGAACTGGCCGGTAAAGTCAATCAAAATGAACTGAACTATCTCAACAGCCTCAAAGCAATTCAGACGGATTTTATAGAATCTATTGCCGCTGCTCAAGACTTTAAGCAAGCCCTGATTCATCCAGAACCACGCCTGCTGGATATGGTGAATGCTAAAGGTGCAGCCGTCTGTCTAGATCAAGACATTACGTTAATCGGTGATACACCTGCTTTGGCAGATGTGCAAGCCTTGATTGACTGGTCAATGGCAGACAAGGTCACAGAAATTTTTCACACCAACTGCTTATCCAAGGATTACCCCGCTGGCGCTAATTTCCAGACCATTGCTAGTGGGGTCATGGGGTTAAAAATCTCTCAGCTGCGCCGTTATCTGATCCTCTGGTTTCGTCCTGAGGTGCTGCAGACGGTCAACTGGGCTGGCAACCCAGACAATGGTATCCATAAGACAGAGGATGGCGATGTCTTCCTCTGTCCTCGCAACTCCTTTCAACAGTGGCAGGAGACGGTACAAGCGACAGCCTTGCCCTGGAAACCTGTCGAGATCTCCAGTGCCCTAGCCTTAAAAAATGCCATTGTTGGCATTGTGCTCAATAAGGCTGATGAGTTAGCACAAATTAACCTCGAACTAGAGCGTAGCAATCGAGAACTCGATTCGTTTGCCTATGCTGCCTCCCATGACCTGAAGGAGCCTCTGAGAGGCATCACTAACTTTTCAAATATTATTTTGAAGCGCTATAGCCAGAATTTAGATGAGTCCGCTATTAAGAAGCTGCGAACATTAGTCAAACTGTCTGAACGGATGGATAGGTTAATTGATGCGCTACTGAGATTTTCACGACTAGGGCAAGCTGAGTTGCATTATCAGTCAACAGACCTAAATGACCTTATAACGAATGTTATTGATGGATTGGAGGCAAGCCAAGCCGATACAGCACCATCACTAAACGTGCTACTACCAAGACCGTTACCCACGGTCAACGCTGATCCAGCCCTCATTACAGAAGTCTTGAGCAATCTTCTAAGTAACGCTCTCAAGTACACCAATAAACCCCAGCCAAAGATTGAAGTTGGCTACTTAACCGCTGACGAATGGCAGCGAGAAGACGGGGGACTTCCAGCTCATACCTGTGCCCTCTACGTTAAGGATGATGGCATTGGTATTCGAAAACGGCATTTTCAAAATGTATTTCGCCTCTTTAAGCGTCTCCACGAACGCGATAGCTATGGTGGTGGTACAGGGGTGGGGCTCACCATTGCCAAGAAAATTATTGAACGCCATGGCGGACAAATCTGGCTAGAGTCTAACTATGGTGAAGGAACAACATTTTACTTCGTGCTAAACTGTGAAGAAAAGTAATAAACTCTGGTAAAAAATTAATTCTTTCTTAAGTTTATGCTCGATAACAATAAAGCTACTTTACTAGTCGTTGAAGACAGTGATGAAGATTTTGAAGTCCTGCAGATCTTCATGGAAGATCTAGCGGTTACCAACCCCATTTATCGCTGTACAACTGGGGATAAAGCGTTAGATTTTTTGTATCGCAATCAGGGTGAGGTAGGGACTAAAAAGGACCCCCTTCCCTCGATGATTTTGCTGGACTTAAATCTACCTGGAATCGATGGTAGAGAAGTGTTAGAGCGGCTTAAGCAAGATGATGAGTTTCGTGAAATTCCCATCGTTATTTTTACTACCAATTCTGATCCTAGAGATATCAAGCTCTGCTACAGCAAGGGGGCCAATGGTTATCTGATCAAGCCGGTTGGTACAGAGAGATTTGAGAAGGCAATTCAAGCATTTGTAGATTACTGGCTATATACCAATACTCCACCCGATTGGGTTGAGCTAACTGGATTTCATTAGGATGGATTGAAAAGTAGAAATCAGGTTTAAAAAAGTCCGTAATCAATCGTATTTTTGTGGAGAATGTTTATTTGTTTTATGAGTGGTTTCCTAGTGAAATCATTGTGCGGTGGATTCTATCCTGCCATCTTTGTAATTGTTTGGATAACTTTAAAGTGGCTAAGGTATAAGGCTTTTTAGGCATTTTTGGCTGAGGCACACCGATAGTAGTAGAGTGTTTCTGAAAGTATCTAATGGAAGCACTTATCGATTTTGTATATTGATTTTTATATTTTATTAACAATTTAAAGTTTAATGTCACCCTGGTGAGGAAGATGCTCATCACCTTCCATGGCTGCGGCTCACACATTGCTCATTGTTGATGATTGTGCAGAGGATCGAGAGGTCTATCGCGAGTACCTTTCTAGCGATCCTCATAATACCTATGAATTTTGCGAAGCGTCCCTGGCAGAAGTGGGCCTTGAGCTTTTTTTGAAGCAGCAATTTGATGTGGTGCTGCTGGATTTTTATATGCCCGATATGACGGGGTTGGAATTTTTAGGGCAGCTGCAAAAACATCAGCATAAGGTGCAATATCCCATCATTATGCTGACGGGGCAGGGGAATGAGGAGCTAGCTGTACGGGCCATGAAGCAGGGGGTACAGGACTATCTGGGCAAGCAGCACCTGCAGCCAGAGGTCTTGCAGCGTACGGTGAGGAGCGTGATCCAGCAATCCCATCTCCATGTGGCGTTGCATAAAACCCGTGAGCAACAGCGCTTAATTGCGACAACGGCCTTGCGGATTCGACAGTCTCTCGATCTAAGCCAGATTCTGGATACAACGGTGGCTGAAGTCCAGCAGCTTTTAGAATGTGATCATGTGGCCGTTTATCAAGGGGATACCCAGGATTCGTCTCCTAAAATTAAGGCCGAATTGGGTACTCGCTGCTGTGAATCACGAACACTCAATTCGGGTGAAATCCTGGCCCACCCTACAGCCAATGGCGAGTCGCCTCAAAAGGATGACTATCGAGAGCTGACTGCGCCCATCTTGATTCATTCACCCCAGTCGTCTCAAAGCTATACCTGGGGTTACCTGGTGGCTCACCAATGTTCTAAGATTACGGCCTGGCACCCAGAAGAACATAGTCTTCTGAATGAACTAGCCGTACAGCTTGCGATCGCAATCCAACAAGCCGAACTACTATCCCAAACCCAATCAGCCTTAGAAAAAGCCCAGGAACTGAGCCATTTCAAATCCCAAATCCTCGCCACCGTTTCCCATGAATACCGATCACCCCTGGCCGTTATCCTCGGTGCAGCCTCTACCCTAGACCGTCATGGTCAGCGTCTAGAGCCCTCAAAGCAGGCCCGATTTCTAACCATGATCCAGGAAAAGGCCAGACACATGACCCGACTAGTGGACAATATGCTGGTCATGCATCAATGCGAACTGGACCAGGCTCGGTTTGAACCAGCTCCTATGAATATTCTGCAATTTATCGCTGATATTGTAGAAGAATATCGAGAAAATACCCCAGAACATCAGCTAATCTTCCAAATAGCGGGCAAAACTCAAGGTTTCTGGGGTGACCAGGGTATGCTTCGACTGGCTATCGATAATCTGTTATCCAATGCCATTAAATTTTCTCCCGATGGTGGGCAGATTGAAATACATCTTTTGGGCGAAACGACAAAAATCATCCTCTCGGTTAAAGATTTTGGTATTGGCATTCCCCAAGAGGACATACCGAATTTATTTCAGTCCTTTAGTCGCGCCAGTAATGTGGACAATATTCAAGGTATTGGTCTAGGTCTCTCTATTACCAAAGCTTGCATTGATCTGCACCAAGGCAGCATCCGCTTAGAGAGTGAAGAAAACTATGGCACCACTGCCATTGTCGATCTACCAAAACAACCGCAGGTGCAGCCGTAATCGTCTCATAGCGACGAGCCCTCTATGAGACGATTCTCGCGGTCTAAAAGGCAGCCCTTTCAAGGTGATTTTTTAGGCTTTCTATTTTGTGCAAGTAAACGAGCTGTAGAGACATGCGGCTTATTTTT
>NZ_JADOES010000041.1 GCF_018739885.1 Leptothoe spongobia TAU-MAC 1115
GGTCGAAAAGGCCTGCCTCCACCGTCTCCTCCTCAACTCCAAGAAAGTATTGGTTAGGGGAGGAAGTGAATTTATACTGAAGAGCGGCCAGAGCTTTCATGGAAAATCATGCAAGAACGCTCTCAACTCTCTGAAAGAGACTATCATCTGTTCACCGAAGGTGTTTATATCTTCTCTCCAGAAGAGAACCAGGCTGCCTTCACTCCAGGTAATAATTTAGAGCACCTATCCTATACGCTTGAAAAAGCGGCGAACTTTTTAGTCAAGGCAGGCAAGCTCAGGCAACCACTCAATTTCGATACACTATTAGATGATCGTTTTGTGAGGGCCTATGGCAATAGTAAAACGGCGCGATCTTGACTATGTCGTCATTACCCTACTGGTCGGTAGCAGCATCTATGTCTTTATCACCGGGTTAATCGCTGATGCCATGGGGCTACATCACTTTGGCTTTCACAGCCAGGTGGGATACCTATGGGTGGCGTTAGCTGTTACTCATCTGATTCAAACCTGGGCTCGGGTCAAAGCATTTGTCCGCAATCGCTTTCGAGAACGGTCTGACAAAATATTTCCAACGCAAAAATTAACTCAACCACTAGAAACAGTGAAGCCCACAGAACAGTCTACATCGTCCCAGCCATTCACGCTGCCGCACAAGGGACGGCGTAATTTATTGTTGTTTATTCTGGCAATTGCGACTGGTATCGGATTTGAACGGTTTGTTACTCCTCAGAAAAGTATTGGTCCTGGTGAGGCGAATCAAGACATTGGGTTGCTATATCACCGATGGAGCCAACCAGGCTATGGTGAAACAATCGCCACTATCTTGAACTGGGGTCAACAACCCGCCCTCTACAAGACCTATCCCAATAGCCAGATCATTGAACTACCTAGTGTGGAGCTGTCAGATCCTTCATCTATCACCACGCTGGACCTCGCTACTACAATAACCCAGCGTCGCTCACGACGTCGATACAACACCCAAAGCAGGCTTTCTCTAAAACAGCTATCACAACTGCTTTTTCTAGCCCAGGGCATTACCTGGGATGAGCGAGAGTTTCGTACAGTCCCGTCGTCTGGAGCATTATATCCACTGGAAATCTATCCGGTCGTTCATCGGGTAGATGGGTTAGAACCTGGTCTTTATCACCATGCTGTGGAGAAGCATCAACTGGAACTGGTAAAAGCTGGCGATCTGCGGCAGCCCTTGATCAAAGCAGGTCTAAACCAGGATTTTCTCGGCGAAGCCCAAGTTTGTTTTGTTGTCTCAGGCATTTTCCAACGAACACGTTGGAAGTATCATGAACGCACATATCGCTATGTGCTGATGGAAGCTGGACACTTAGGTCAGAATTTATATTTAGCAGCAACCGCCCTGGGTTTAGGCGTATGTGGCATTGGTGCCTTCTTTGATGATCCGCTTAATGAACTACTGGGCATTGATGGAGAAGATGAAGCGGCACTGTATTTAGTGACTGTAGGGGAGGTAACGTAGTTATTATGCTTTTGCCTAACCACTTTAGAAGGTTGTAGAGCGTCACTTAGCTTGGTGCTAACTGTGAGCTATTTTTTCTAGCCAGTCAACAAAGTTTGTAATGGCCTTTTGCTTGGGATGTTCAGGTAAATAAACTGCATAAAAGCTAAACCCTTGAAGCTCAATATCAAACGGTTGTATCAGTCGCCCTTTAGCCAGATCATCAGCGGCATGGATATTACTGCATAGCGCTACACCTTGACCATTTAAGGCTGCCTGAATCGCTAGGCTTTCCCCTGTAAACTTTAGTCCCCGTGTTGGATCAATCGTTTTTATCCCAGCTTGTTGCAACCATTTTGCCCAGCTGGGTTGATCATTACCGCTGTAATTTACCCACTCACAATGGATGAGGGTATGATGCACCAGATCATCCAGGGAGTCTAAAGACTGCTGCTGGAGTAGAGGACTACATACCGGGATAAACGCATCTGAGAGCAATTTAATAGCGACTAAACCGGGGTAGTTGCCATGACCATAACGAATGGCCATATCCACTGTGCCAATCTTAAGGTCGATGACATCCACGGATGTTTGCAGCCGAATATCAATATCCGGATAAGCAGCTTGAAACTTGGGCAAGCGGGGTAGCAACCACTTAGAGGCAAAATCATTAATGGCCGTTACCGTTAGTTCTGTCACTATTTGATCAGTTTGCAAATGAGCGATCGCAAAAGCAAACCGATCAAACCCATCACGTAATACCGGATAAAGCTGCTGTCCAGCCGCTGTTAGCATCAACGGTCGCGGATTGCGACGAATAAAGAGCGCTAACCCCAGGTGTTGCTCCAGATTCTTAACCTGATGGCTAATGGCTGTGGGGGTCACCTCCAATTCTTGGGCAGCATCCTGAAAACTCATATGACGTGCCGCCGCCTCAAAGGCACGTAGGGCATTGAGGGAAGGTAAATCACGCATGGTACTGGGCAAGCTGAATTTTTCTCATGGTACGCCTGAGGAAATTGATTTTGCAAACGGACGTTACCCCTGATTAGACTAAAGTCATTGGAAGAGATTTTGTTGTCACTAAAATATCAGCAGGTATTTTGGTGACAATTTCCCAAAAGGAATACGCATTTCGATCAGTCAACAACAAAAGAGATGGAATGACAACGGAGTCTTATACGCTAACCATTGGTGATAGCGTGCCTAATTATTTTGGGTTCAAAACCAGGAGAGTTGAATTATGGCCAGCCGACTTGGAGAGTTGACATGTATTACGTTGGCAATTGCTACTGTTGCCGTACCTATCGCCGCTGGCAAAGTGGGTACTCGTCTGGGCACCTATACCGCTATCAGACAAGCCAGATTGGATAGAGAGTCCATAGAGCCCATTACCGTTCAACCCTATGAGCTAGAACCTATTATTGCCACTCAGCTGGAACCATCCCATGAAGACTGCTTATGGAGTAAGCAACACCTTTCACACCCAACCAACCATCCAAGCTATTTGCCTATGAAGGTCGCGTTTCACGAGTGGCATCGGAGAATGTGATACCATCGTCTGCCATTGTCTACACCGGGAGCTGACATACAATCTGCCAGTTCAGGATGCTAGGCGATATTATGAACCCAGGGTTAGTGTCCTTAGCAGTAAAACCAATGCCTGAACTGATCTGGGAAAAACTGAACTGCAAAAATCAACCGGTTGGAGGATTAGGCCTATGGCGAGCCAAAGTACCGGGCGGTTGGCTTGTGGCTAGTCGCTGTGGCGGCGGCGAAGGTAGCGGCATTACCTTTTATCCAGATCCTAAACACGAATGGAATGGAGGATCTTTGCCATAAATCACCATGAATGATGAAAACCTGAGGCAAATGATTGCGAGCTATGCCAATCGGGAATTAGAACAACGTAAAACTTGGTATTCCAGGGCAGCTAATGCCTATAACCAGTCGAGACCCCATTATCCGCCATCGTTAATCGCCCAGGTCATCGAAATCGCTCAGCTCTCTAGCACATCATCCATTCTCGAAGTGGGCTGTGGTCCTGGTACTGCAACCGTTGCCTTTGCGCCTTTAGTAGGCCCCATGGTAGGTGTGGAGCCTAACCCTGACTTCACCCATCTCGCCAAACAAAACTGTCAAGCATATCCCAATGTGACCATCCATAATACATCCTTTGAAGAATGGCCCGTCACTCAAGCTGTGTTCGATGCGGTGCTGGCAGCTACCTCATTTCATTGGATCCCTGGGGAGGTGGGGTATCCTAAAGCAGCTCAAACCTTAAAAGAAAATGGGAGATTAATTCTGTTATGGAATAAAGAGTTGCAACCCAGCTATGAGGTTTATCAACGTTTAGCCGTAGTTTATCAGCATCATGCTCCATCTCTAGACCGCTATGAGGATAATCCCACCCAAGAAAAGACTCTGCAGGACTTAGGCAATATGATGGTTGAATCTGGACATTTTGGGAATATGGTCAGCGGTCATGTGTCCACAGAGACCACCTACACGACATTAGAATATTTAACCCTGCTGACCACATACTCCCCTTACTTAGAACTTGAGACTTCTGCTAGACAACGCTTATTTGCTGCTTTACAAACACTTATTGAAGAAGAGTTTGATGGGAAGTTAGAGCTTTCTTACATCTCAGCGTTTCATATTGCGCAAAAAGCTTAGAGTCCGTTAGCAGACAATCGCCCTAAGGAACAATAATCAAGTTGAGATAATGATCAGAGTTATTAGTAACTTCCGTAGGGTCCACCTTGAATTGAGGATTTTCCTCGGCCCAAGCCAACAACTCATCCAGATTTTCTAACATATCATCCATAGTTCTCAACCGTTGGCCATCCAAAGCATCGATCAAGCCTGGATGATCAAAGGACAAATACCGTCCAGGTTGAAGATTCTTTTCCAATAGTTGAACACCAGCTGCGCGATCGCGACAGTCACGGGGCTGATTGCCATCATAAACGTCAATGCCTAATTGTTGCCCAGAAGCAGTGCGAAATCTCCAGCCAAAGTCTTCTAAGATCATGTCCTGATGCTGCCATCCTTCAATAACTTCGAACTGATGACGTTCCAGGCAAGCTTTTACCTGCTCATAATCAGTATAGGTAGCGTGGATCGTCCAACGAAGCCAACCCACAAAAGTCAGAAAACCGCCTGGGATGACAATCAGGGCTGCAATCACCAACCAACGCAGTCGTTTTCTCCATGGAGCATCAATCATTATTCAAATAGTTAGAGCGTAAGCATAAGACAGTTAGTATTTCAGTCCCCAATACTGATGGCTTCACCAGTAAACCAACACTTTTCGGACTGCAG
Source organism: Leptothoe spongobia TAU-MAC 1115 (assembly GCF_018739885.1). Lineage (GTDB taxonomy): Bacteria > Cyanobacteriota > Cyanobacteriia > Phormidesmidales > Phormidesmidaceae > Leptothoe > Leptothoe spongobia. The sequence goes on from NZ_JADOES010000041.1 coordinate 4,802, forward strand.
CTGACTAAATCGGCCTGAAACTGGCTAAAGCGTTAGGATGTGAAGGGTTTGCATCGCTGATTATATCTTGACAGTATGGGGATTTTAATTTCAGCTGTCCTACCTATTGCGTTGGTTGCTCTCGTCGGAGTTTGGGTAGGGCGCATGTTTACGCTGGAGCGACAAACGCTAGCACGGTTGAGCATTTATGCCCTGGTGCCCGCCTTGGTGCTCCATAGCTTGGCGAAAACCACCTTGGAATTAGGCAATGCGATCGCAATCCTCTTCGCCTTCCTCCTCCACACGGCCCTCCTCTATCTGCTGGCCATCACTCTAGGCAGACTCCTCAAGTTCTCTTTGGACGAAAAGAAGAGTCTAATCGCCACAACAATCTTTGCCAATGTTGGTAACATGGGACTTCCCTTTGTTCTCTTCTCTTTAGGAGAACCCGGTCTAGAACGGGCCATCGTCTACCTGGTGGGATCTAGTTTAATGACTGCCAGCGTCTTTCCCATTGTGCTTAAAGGGGAAGGGATATTAAAAGGGTTTCGTTATACTCTGTGTTTACCAGTTTTATGGGCTGCGATCGCAGGCCTCCTCCTCCAGGGATCAGGCACTGTACTCCCCATCCCGCTTGAGCGTGGTGTCACTCTGCTCAGCGAAGGTGCGATTCCTGTGGCCCTACTGATGCTGGGCATTCAGCTATCTGAAACCCCGTTTGTCTTTGGTCAGTATGAGCTGATGGGAGCAGGGCTACGGCTGATTGTGTCCCCCCTCCTAGCCTTTAATATTGCTAACTTGGTCGGTCTCACAGGTATAGACCGTCAGGTCGTTGTCCTACAGGCTGCCATGCCTGTAGCAGTAAATTCACTTATATGGGTGACGGAGCTAGGGGGCGATACTATTCGGGTGGCAAGAACTATCGTCGTCTCAACATTGCTGAGCCTGGGAACGCTACCCATTGTATTGTGGCTAAGTAGCCGCTGAGGCCATTTGTTGCAATCTCACCTTGGCTGTCTCACAATCTCGAGAAATCTGTTCCTTCAAAGCATCTAACGAATTAAACTTCTGTTCTGGGCGAATAAAACTCTCTAAGCTGACGGTCACGGACTTTCCGTACACATCCCCCTCCCAATCAAAAAGATGCACTTCAACACTTAAGTCTTGACCGGCCACCGTCGGTCGATTACCAATATTCATCACACCGAAGATAGGCTTCTGATTGGGCAGAATGCCAAAGGCTTTAACACTATAGACACCATGGCGAGGAATAAACTTATCGCTGGGCAGCTTGAGGTTAGCAGTGGGGAAGCCAATGGTGCGGCCTAGTTGTTTGCCTAAAACAACTAGGCCCGTGAGGGTATAGGGGCGACCCAGTAAATGATTGGCTTTGGCCAACTTGCCATCAGTCAGTGCCTCACGAATGCGGGAACTGCTAATGCGCCCTTCGACGTCGTTGTGGAGGGGGACGATGGTAACAGGAATATTGTGGCGGGTTGCGATCGCTCTCAGCAGCTCAGCATCCCCCCCACGTCCCTTCCCAAAATGAAAGTCACTACCCACACTTATGTGCGTCGCCTGCAAATCATGAATCAAGACACGCTCCACAAATGCAGTAGCATCCAGATTAGCTAATTCCGCATTAAACGGCAGTAACACCAGCTGATCTACCCCTAGACAGGCCAGTTGACGACTCTTTTCCTCCAATGGCGTTAATAACGGACGAGCCTGCCCTGAGAAAAATTCCTTGGGATGGGGAAAAAAGGTCACCACCGAAGCCCACTCCGCCTCACCCAAAGCTGTCGGTTGCTCAAAATGGACTGCTTTAGAGGCACCTGGTAAATGGCTATAGCCGGAGGCTGATGATGCCTGTAAACACATATCCTCGGCCAAAATCAAGGACGGGAGACCGCCTTTATGAGTCAAGACAGGTTCAATTACACGCTGGTGGCCAAGGTGCACACCATCAAAGTTACCAAGAGCAATTTTAGTCGGCTTTTTCGCCGATGTAGGAGATGAAGTAATCCACACGCTTTACATTCTGACATGAAACTCCGAGCATCGCTCGGGATTCCCATTACATGTTCTTCAAAACGACTATTGTGCCTACTCGACTGGCTCAGTCATCGCCTGCACAAAATCGCTATACGGACTCACCATTTCAACGTTAGCCACATCCACGAGCGTCACGCCCGCAATCACAACCGCTACCATCCAACAAAATGGATCCAGTTCGGCTAAAATCTTGCCCATGATTAGCTATCTCCTAAAGCAAAGTGCATCTTAATCGAGTGTGTCTGAAGCCTGAGGTTTGCTCATGCTAGAGAAACCTTACAGCTCTTCCCTATATTCTTCCTGACGCAATTTATAAAGCTTCTAACAGAGATAATTCTTCAAATAGCTTGATCAAGCGGATTAGCCCATCAAAATGACGTTATCGATCACATGGATAATGCCATTGCTCGCTTCAATGTCCGCTGCTATGACAGAAGCATTTTTAATTTCCAATGGCTCATGGCTGCGAATCGGGATGGGGGAGCCCTCCACCGATGTCAGTTCCGATAACTGAGCTAATGATGCACTATCCCACCGCCCAGACACCACGTGGTAACACAGAATACGTCCGAGCTGAGGCGGATTCTGCACTAAATTATTCACCGTATTCGGCGGTAGCTTTGCAAAGGCATCATCATTGGGCGCGAACACCGTAAACGGCCCTTCGCCCTGGAGTGTTTCCACCAAGTTAGCGGCCTTAACAGCAGCGACCAAGGTCTCAAAGCCAGGGTTATTAACTGCGATATCGACAATCGTTGCCATAGTTCAAACAAAATTCAGGGGACATATAGTAGTCGTTTACCATGGCCGTTGTAGGGGCGTTCCATGGAACGCCCCTACAACGGCCAATGCTTTTAACGATAATCCGCAGTTTGAATATCCTGCAGCCTTGCCTCAGATCGCGTTAGCCGATCCATCTGTTCTTCAAAAAAGCGCCGGTTAGCCTGACGATGCTGTGGGTTGGGATCGTCCAGCGGATAGTAAAGGGCTGCCCGCAACGCCTGAATCACTGCCGACGTTACGTTGTACATCGACCGCTGAAAGGTAATCCCCAGCTGAATTAGCTGATCATCTTCCCCACGACAATACTCCTGGTAATACTCCTGCAAATAGGGTGGTAAAAAGTGCAGCATATCCTGCATCAGCAACGTAGGTGGAATTCCTGCACTGCCCACCGGAAAAACATCCGCATAAAGAATGCCATAGTGAAAGTCCGACTGCTCACCGGGCACCTGTTGGGCTTGGGCATCATAGGATTTAGTACCACGAAACGGCGTCGTACGATAAAAGACCGCCTCTACATAGGGCAAGGCCGCTTCATAGAGCCAGGTCATGCCAGCCGACTTCGGAATAATTTCAAAACACTCATCACCAATGTATACATGGTGATAAATGGGACGACCCGCCACTGCAAAAATGCCATTCACCAAAAAATCCATGGCATCAGATACCGTGGCAAAACCACCTTCATCATAGATATCTGACATTTCAAAAAATACCGGAGCCATTACCTCCCAAAACAAACCGAGGTTGGCATAGTAAGACAGCTGTCGTACCTGTTCCATAAACATGTCAGGAAACAGCTTATAAAGCCCCAAAACGGCCCAGTTACCCTTGAAATAAGCCTTGATCGCTTTATCGGCCGCCGCCTTATAGGCATCGCTATAGAGATAGGCATTAAATTTCGGATTAATATCTACATGCCAAAACATCGCCCGCATACAGGCTTCCGCAAACTCCATGTTGATGCGGTCATGGCCCAGGTGATGTAAAAGTCGAGGCCGCTTACGACCAGATTCTCCCTTGGCCATAAATTCCAGCAATTCTGGATGGGCCTCACCACCACCCCGCCAAACTCTCAACGGAGACTGATCTCCAGAGTAAGTATTGTGGCGATCCAAATACTCCTTAGAAATGAAGTACTTGAACAGCGGTAACGGCTTTAAGAATACTCGCTCAGCAATATAAAGCAAATCTCGCCAATAAAAATCCATCGGCACCGCATAGGCCTTATAAATACCGATAACCTGCATCAGATTCTCTGGCGTATCCGGCAGCATCGACCCACCAGCTTCCAACCGATGAATCACATCCGCATGCACATGGGAAGACGGCGGCAAAGTTGCAGTAATCGTTGTAGACATAATCCTTACCCAAAAGAGAGACAATCACCGTAGGTTGGGTTCACCCTAACCAACCCACCAAAAAAATCGAGACAATTCACGCAACTCAACATTCAACATCCATGATTCGTTGGACAACAGACACCAACAACCATTACAACGACGAATCACCTAACAACAACCCACCAATATCGCGCAGCGATACATTATGCTCACCCGGCACAATCACCACTGTTTTCACCTCTGTCGGCTCGCTCCACCGCATCAACCAATTCGGCTGCACACCCAATACCACAATCAATACTGCCAGCACCAACGCTGGAGCCTTCTCATTAAACGAAACCTTGGGAAAATACGCTCGCTTACTATCCAATCGACCAAAACAAGTCCGATTCAACAAAATCACAAAATAAACCGCTGTTAGACCAGTCCCCACAATCCCTACTAGTGTCTGTAGGGGAAATACACGATAACTCCCCTGGAATACCGCAAACTCAGCGGCAAAATTCACTAAACCAGGAATTCCCGCGCTGGCCATCGCCCCCAGCACCAACATCGCACTCACAAAGGGCAAGCCGCGCACTGGGTTCATCAATCCATTTAGCTGGTCCAGGTCACGGCTGCCCACCTTGGCCTCAATTACCCCCACCAGGTGAAACAAAATCGCCAACACTAAACCATGGGCCATCATCTGAGCAATGCAGCCCGACAAGCTCAAATTATTACCTGCCGCACTCCCCAGCAACACATACCCCATGTGACTCACAGAGCTATAGGCCACCATCCGCTTGAGATCCTGCTGAACAATCGCCAGAAACGCACAATAAATGATCGTAATTGCCGCCCAAGTCGCAATCCATGGTGCAACCACAGCCCAACCATCGGGCAATAAACTCAGGCCAAAGCGCAACAGTCCATAGGTGCCTAGTTTTGCCAACACCCCACCCAGTAAAATTGCCACCGGAGTGGACGCCGCTACATAGGTATCCGGCAACCATGTATGGAGAGGCACCATCGGAACTTTAATCCCAAACCCGATGGCCAATGGAACCAGTAGTAATACCTGCCACTTAAGTGACAAACTATTATCCGCTAAAGCAGCATAGCTAAAGTCCTCAGCACCCCCCAGCCATAACAAACCAAACCCACTAATCAGAATCAGTGCTCCAGAAATTGCCGTATAAATCAGAAATTTAGTAGCAGCATAGCTGCGTTTCTCACCACCCCAAATGTTGATCAACAGATACAGGGGAATCAAACACGCTTCATAGAAGAGAAAGAATAGAAGAAAATTCTGAGCGATAAACGAGCCTGAGATGACGCTGCTAGTAATCAGCATCAAACTGTAAAACAAGCGGGGACGTTCAATCTCTGATCGGGCGCTATAAATTGCAATCCAAGTCAGCAAAGTGTTGAGGGCCACCATCAGCAACCCCAAGCCATCCATACCTAGCTCATAATTGAGACCGAGGACGGGTAACCAAGCCCCAGCCTCTGACCACTGAAACTGGCTATTACTGATATCAAACTGACTAAATAGCCAGAGAGTCCACAGGAGAGGAATACCGGCTCCCCATAACGCCACCAGCTTCGCCTTGGCTGGGGGAAAGAGCAGTAATGCTAGGGCTCCTAGCAACGGTAGCCCCATGAGCAGAGTTAACATCATGGCTTGAATGAGTGAAAAAGCGTTTACAGAAAATCAGAGATTAAAAAATCAAAGCCGAGAAAATAAGAGATTAGAAAACAGTCATCTAGAGAACAGGCCTCTAGAAAACAAATTCTGGCCCAGGTGTGGCAGATAACTCCAGCTCATAAACAGGCCTAAGAGCACTACACAAATAGCAATGGTGAAGACATAGACCTGAGACCGTCCAGGATTAACGTATTTGAGGGTTTCACCACTGAGCAGCGGTAATACACCGACAAGATTGACAACGCCATCAATAACATAGCGCTCTATCCAGTTAAAGCCTTTAGCCGTCGTAGCTACGGGCCAAATAAACAGGTTCTGGTATAGACCGGTGGTATAGAAGTCATCGGACAATAGATTGATGCACCACTGAGGCATATAGTCCGCCGGTAATTTCTCTCGTTGAATACCGTAAAAGACAATGCCCAGGCCTAGACCCAGACCACTGGACCAGATCAAGAGCAGACCTGTCTCACCAATGGCGGTTTGCATAATGGGCAATAGCTTAAGTGTCTGCAACATAACCGGTATGTGCAAGGTGAGAGCCGCCATCGCGACCATGGGTATCACCACCGTCCAAATGGGCTCTGGGGCACGACTACTCATGACCTGTGGCTTACCCAAAAAGATCAGACAGAACATCCGCACTAGACTAAAAGCGCACAGACCGTTAATGGCCAAGACAATTGCAAAGGGGAGAACCTGCCCCTCATACCATAGACTTGTTTCGAGAAAGCGCATGGCCCAAAAAACACCGAAGGGAGGCAGGCCGACTAATCCTAAAGTTCCAAAGATAAATGACAGTGCCGTTACCGGACGGCGAGACCATAGACCACCTAACTGCGTCAGGTCCTGGGTAATGCAGGTGAGAATGATAGAACCGGTACTGGCGATGAGAGCTGCGATCGCAACCGAAAACGACATCAACAAAAAGTACGCCACCCCAACCTGGGATGTACCGACAGCAATAAACACCAACCCCATAAAAGCAGTCGTCAAATAGGACAGCACCCGCTTAACATCCACCTGTGCAATTGAGATTAACGCCGCCCCAATCGCAGATATGGTACCGATAGCAACCGCTACGCCATCTACCACAGGCGATAGAGCAAAAACCGGCGTCAGCTTAATCAATACCCATGCTCCCACCGGAATCACCACAGAGTTCCGCAAAATTGTTGTCGGCAGCGGTCCCTCCATGGCCGAATCCAACCATAGATGCAATGGAAACTGAGCACACTTACTAATAGGACCCGCCAGCAAGGCCAAGCCTACCAACGTTGCCGTTGTCCCGCCAATGGGATTTTGTGATGCCCAGGTTGCTAATTCGGCATAGTTCCAGGTGCCTGCCAGGGGATACAACGCAATCACCCCCATCAGCAGGATTAAATCCCCCACCCGCTTAGTCAAAAATGCATCTCGCGCACCTGTTACCACCAGAGGCTGATTAAACCAAAAACCCACAATCAGGTAGGTTCCCAGGGTCAAAATCTCCAGCATCATGTAGCTAAAGAACAACGAGTCACATAGCAACAACGCCGTCATCCCCGCCTCAAATAATGCCAGGAGACAATACAAACGCGCCCAGCCCCAGTCCATCTCTAAATAGCCAATGGCATAGATCTGGACTAAAAAGTTCAGCACCGTTACCACTGCCACTGCCGCCAGATTCAGGGTAGACAGCTCAAACGGCAGCGAAATTGATAGGTCCGCCACCTGCATCCAATCCACTGTCCAACGCACCGGATGCTCTCCCCAGACAGCCTGTAAACACAACACCGTGTGCACCAGGGCTACCAGTGTCGTCAGAAGATTGAGATATCCAGCCGGCCGTGGACCCGTGCGACGCAATGACATCCAGGGCACCGTCAACAAAATACCTAGCAATGGGTAAAGTGGGATTAGCCATCCCGATTGCAAATAAATCTCAGCCATGGAAGGATTTCAAACAGCAACAGTGGAGACAGACGATCAAATCCGCAGGCATAGATGCACAAGCATTGAGCGAAAGGCCTGAATCCAGGTACTTACCTCCGATCAGAGCACGCTAACGCCTATGGATTGAGTGCGAGAAACCATTTAGTCGAGTCTATTAAAACTCAGAAATGATTTATTAAAATCTATTTACATTCCAAGTTTAATCAGCTGGGTGCAAAAGATCCAGCACTTCAATAGATTATTTTTAATGTAATTGTTTAATTAGATTTATATAAGTCAATGGAGCCTAGTCCAGGCGGATTTCTTCGATGGCATCGAGATCAAGGGGTAAGGTGGCTTCATCTAAACGCTGACAGCGAATCTGAAAGGGGCAACGGCAACAGCGATCGAGAAGCTGAGTTTGCGGAAATTCTCCCCCCTGACGTAACCTCGACAACCGCTCAGTTAACTGCAATAGATCCGCTCTGGTTTGATCATGCTGCTGCAAATTATAGGCAAATCGATAGTCACTGGGGGGTAGATCGTTGCCCTGCTGATCACGGTGACGGACAAACCAATAGACCATAGTCAGCTGTTCCGGATCTAAGTCACTCGTTTCAGCTAATACATATAAATAGAGGCGCGTTTGCCAATCACTGGCTAAATACTGCTTGAGGGGTGGCTTGAGGTAAGTCTTCCAGTCAAAGATCACCCCTGACTCCTGGGTCAACACGACCAGGTCATAAATCACCGTAAATACATAACCATTAAAGGCCAGGGTACGCTGGTGTTCACTTTGTCGGAGGTATTCATTCGGCTCCGGCTGAAATAGATGGGGAGCCCGCTGACGTAACGCCTCAACTTTGGCAGTCATATCCTCATTGGCAGTTGCCATCACTGCCATCGGCATACCCAAGGCCTGCTGCTGCATCAGCAGGTGAAACTGACTCCCCCAGAGAGCGGCCTCCTGTCCCTCAGGTTTGGGCGGCACTGCCAAGGATTGATCAAAAATGTACTGAAACCGTCTGGGACAGGTTTCCAGCAATGTCAGGTGGGCTTGGGATAGGGAGAGAATGGGCAAGGCCATTACACTTTCCGTAAGACAAAGACACTGCCTTGGTTCCCTCGACCCAGGCGCATGGTGTGATCTAAATAAGTGACTTCTAGCCAACCGGGGTCGCGGTTGGAGCTGACAGTAAAGTCTATGCCTTTGAGAAAATTGAACTGGTTGGTTTGCTGCATGGTTGCTATAAACTGCCCAGGATTTTGATACCCCAAGGTGGATTGCAAGCCAAAGATGGCGCGATCAAACCGGACATTAACTCGCTTGTCTGAAACACCTTCAAAGGTAGCCGTGACTGAGACCAATCCACCCAAGGCCGATTTTATTTCTGCCAGGTTATAGATACGTTGTTGCTCAACACGAACACACTGATAGATATTGCCTAGGGTAAGGAATGGAAATCGGTCAATGCCGAGCAGCTCTGTACTAGTGGTGTAAAGCAGCTGCCAGTTTCCGTTGATTAAATCAGTTGCCTCTAAAGGCTTAGGAGTGGGATTACATTGCTCCAGTCGGGCAACTTTAGTCAGGATGTCTTGCTTTTGATCGGGCGTTGCCAGTAGTCCACGATTAGTGGATGCGATCGCATCTAACAATTCTGTTTTTTCAAGCATGGTGTTCTTATTAACACACATGGTTTTAGCATGCGGATGCCTAACCATGTGTGTCAACTATTTCAAGGGCTAGCAAATTCTTATCCTGAGGGGCTTGACATCAGCATACTTTCATACTTTATTGGCATGACATGGTAAAAAATGCTTAATAACTAGCTTCAGGCCATCAGTATTCATGATGAGTTCTGAAGTAATGTATATTTTGATGCAGAGTGACATACTCTCTGTATAGGAAAACCTAAGTTAGTCTTTGCCATGTGTGGACATATGCCGACCCTTCTCCTGGAGAAATCTGCATGCGTTTAGATACGTTTGTTCACCCATATTCAATCTGAAACACAAACGCGTATGACTAAGTACAATCCCTCCGTACGGCAAATCCCTCGCAAGCAACATGCATCAGTGATCCCTGAGCGGGGTGACTCCTCTATCCTTCGCTGGTTAGAAAATACAGGTCGTTTGATTCCTCGTGAACCCGTAGAAGGTGTCCGCGACGAAGCCGATAGCGAAGAAATCTCTGACCTGATGGGCAGTGAAGATCAGAGTTTCGATGATTCTGATGACTCTGATAATTCGTCTGACTCCGATGATTCGTCTGCTTCCACTTAGGTCGCAGCTGACTAAATCATCCGACTAAATCCGCTAGGCTAAACATTAGGTTTTTATACTTAGCGATTTTGTATCCTAGGTCCCTAGACTTTCAGTAGAATTCACTGGAGAATCTAGGTTGTGAGGTTTTTCGTTTTTTAGCACTCCTTATCTACAGGCAATTCTGTACGGAAAGTGGGGCTAAACGCTTGAAGTGTGTGGTGTGTGAAGGACGTGAGTTGTGGATGCTAAATTCTTTACCTCTAGGGCAACAGCCCTAACAGGTACGAGCCTCTCGGTACTCTTAATGGGTATCCTGGCAAGCTTGGCTGCTGCTTTAGATATATGGGCAAGCCGTGATTGGTTAACGCAGTCTAATCTGCTAATGCCGTTTTTATTATCAGCCTTAGGCTCATCCCTATTGGGGTATGTGGTCGTACCGGTATTAAAACGGCTCAAAGCGGGACAGTTTATTCGTGAGGAAGGTCCCAAGGCTCACCTCAAGAAGGCGGGTACGCCTACCATGGGGGGTATATTTTTTGTCCCTGTGGCGTTACTCGTAGCTATTCTTGCCTCTGGTGCGGCAGTCAATACCTTAGCGGTCTGTGCTTTGACTATCGCCTACGGTTTTATCGGTTGGATTGACGATTGGCAAGTGCTGCAGCGGCGCTCCAATAAAGGTATTTCTCCTAAGATGAAACTGGCCCTACAGATTGGGTTTTCCATTGCTTTTTGTGCCTGGGCGATGACTAATCAACCAGCTGAGATTACTGAGCTGGCGTTGCCCTTTGGTATTTTGCTACCCCTGGGTATTTTGTTCTGGCCCTTGGCTGGTTTTACGATGGTGGCCGAAAGCAATGCAACGAATTTAACGGATGGTGTTGATGGGTTGATGGGGGGTACTGGTGCGATCTCGCTACTAGGCTTCGGTGCTCTGATTGCTCCTGACTATCCAGAACTAATGGTTTTCTGTGCAGCGATGAGTGGTGGGTGCGTCGGCTTTTTGACCCACAATCGTAATCCTGCCCGAGTATTTATGGGTGACACTGGCTCTCTTGCCTTGGGCGGAGCGTTAGCCGCAGTCGGTATTTTGAGCGGCCATTTGTTTGCCCTGTTTATCATCACTCTGCTCTTTGTAGCCGAAACCCTATCTGTAATTATGCAGGTGGGTTACTACAAAGCAACAAAGGGGCCCGATGGCAAGGGCAAGCGTCTGTTTAAGATGGCACCTTTACATCACCACTTTGAGTTATCTGGCTGGTCCGAGATTCAGGTAGTCAGTGTGTTTTATGTGGTTGCCGGATTTCTATCTTGTGTGGCATTAACCACCCTTCATTAGTGGTTTGAGAGGTAAGGCATAAATGTTGCTCTTTACCTAAGCTCTACCGCTTCGCAATTTCATACAGCGTTTGAAAACAGTGACGTTCGTGTCACTGTTTTTTTTATTGACTTTTGGAAACAGTGACACGAACGTCACTGTTTTTTTTATTGACTTTTAGCAACAGTGACGCAAACGTCTATGTCGTTTGGTATGAACAAGTGCTCAGTGCAGGAGACTCTGCCTTGATCCACTTGGGAATTCTTGCCACACTACTCCTACGGTTAAATTTTGCCTCACTTCCCCCACTGTCTGACATAAAACATGCCCTCCCCAATCCTATCCCTCCTCCCTCAAACCCTCGATGTCATCCAAGACCCACACCAAGTGGCTAAGCTCTCCAAGGACTACTACCACTTCAGTCCCATCCTGACCCCGCAACTAGATGACAAGGTGGCTGAGTTGGTAGTGCGACCGAGTACAGAAGCAGAGGTCCTGCAGGTGGCAAAGGCTTGCGTGACTACTAAAACACCGCTGACAGTGCGCGGCGCAGGAACCGGAAACTATGGTCAATGCATTCCCCTTGAAGGTGGGGTGATCCTGGATCTGAGCAAGCTGAATCAAGTGAAGTGGGTTAAGCCAGGGATCGCCTGCGTACAAGCAGGTGCCAAACTAGCCGCTATTGATAAAATCACCCGCGAGCAAGGATGGGAAATTCGGATGGCTCCGTCGACCTATCGCACGGCCACTATTGGTGGCTTTATCGGGGGCGGTAGCGGTGGGATTGGTTCGATTACCTATGGTCAGCTGGCGGATCGAGGGAATCTCACTGCAGTGCGGGTGGTCACCATGGAAAATGAGCCACATATTCTAGAACTGCGTGGCGATCAGGTGCAAAAGGTCAACCATGCCTACGGCACCAATGGCATCATTACCGAGTTAGAGATCCCCTTGGGACCGGCTTACCCATGGGCTGAGGTGATTGTCACCTTTAATGACTTTATGACTGCCGCTCGCTTTGGTTACACCCTCGGCGAAGCAGACGGCATTATCAAAAAGCTGATCAGCATTCACGCTTGGCCTATCCCGAGCTATTTTGCCGCCCTGCAGGATGTACTACCAGAGCGACAGGCTGCCGCCTTGTTGATGATTGCCGAATCCTCTCTGGAGTCTTTTAATGAACTCGTTAAAGAATTTGGCGGTACGGTCACCTATCAAAAAACAGCTGAACAGGCCAAGAAAGGAGCTGCCCTGGCAGAGTTTACGTGGAACCACACCACCCTCCATGCCAGGAATGTGGACCCTAGCCTCACCTACTTGCAAACCCTGTTTCCCTATGACACCGCTCTCAAATTGGTAGAGCACATGTATCAGCACTTTGGCGATGAAGTCATGATGCATCTAGAATTCTTTCGGGTGCATGGGCAAGTTTGTCCAGCCGCCCTACAGCTGATGCGTTACACCACTGAAGAGCGGCTGAATGAGATTATTCGCTACCACGAGACCCAAGGAGCCTTTATCGCCAATCCCCATACGTACATTTTGGAGGACGGAGGACGTAAGCAGATTAATGAAACTCAGGTGGCATTTAAGGCCAAAGTCGATCCCTATGGGCTATTGAATCCTGGCAAAATGCGTGGTTGGCTAGAGCGGACGCAGTCTTAAATTTTTGCGTCTGGTTTCCTTCCCCTTGGAGTCAGGCTCGATACGCTTAGGCTAGAAATCTGACTAGCGAGGTGCAGCCATGCGACTCTTCTTTCTCTATCATATTGTGATGGGGAGAATAAGCTAAGAAACATGACTCGACAGATGCTGAGTTTATTTAAACAGCTGGGAGTTGCTGGGGGACTGATTTTACTAGGCGTACCGGCAGCATTGGCTGAGCCGGGATGGCGAGATTGGCAAAAAATCACAGGATCTAACGAGCCATTGCCCCACTCAGCAGGGTTTTCAAATCTTGAACTGGGGGGCTATCTAGAATACGAAGATAGATGTGCACAAGCAGCATTTGCGGCCCAAGAACCGTTTACGTATTGGTATCGCCTCAGCGATCTTGTTTGGGAAATTGGCACAGGCGAAGTGGAGAATAGGTGTCAGGAGGGGGATAAAGTTGTTACCACCTATAGCAGTAGGGCTACGCTTAGAGCAATAGACGAGCCGTATTGTTTGCAGGTGAATACTGATGTGGGTAGCGGGTTACGGTTAAGAGAAGAGAGAAGTGTTGAATCACGACAGATTGGTTTCCTACCGAATGGAACAGAGATTTTTCCGTTGAGCCTACCAGCCTCAATTATGACGGATGAAACAGGGCGTCAGTGGTTGTTGATGGAACAGCGGTCAGATAGAACACAGCTAGAAGGCTGGGCATCGATCTCGTCAGGGATAGGGGAATATGTAAACTTTCGGTTGTGTTCTCCTGATGTGTGATGGGCTGGATCAGTCCCACTCTAATGCCCAGTGTCAAAATAACTGCCTCTAATCCCATGATTCCGACCACTCTCCAAAGCTGCAAAATAATTACCGCTGACCTATTGCTGGCTAGGATGGGGCGAACGAGTCACAAATAGCTCTCCATGGATCAGCTCATAGTTCGTGCCTTCACTCTGGGGCCGTACTGCCAAATCTTGTATAGTCCATCGAGTGTCGGGTCTCAGGTATATTAAGAAATGAACCTTCCCAATCAGCTCATTTCCCTATGCTTTACTCTATCGGTGTAATCGAAACCCACGGATTTCCAGCTTCGCTAGCGGCAGCGGATGCCATGGTGAAAGCAGGTCAGGTTTCCCTATTAGGGATTAATCAGGCTGATAGCGGACGTCAGTTTGTAACTATTCGAGGCCGTGTGGGTGAGGTTGATAGGGCTATGGAGGCGGGGATAAAAGCGGCTAACGCCTGCCCTAATAATGGCAAAGTTACCGCCCACTACACCGTGCCCCACCCAACTGAAAATATTGAAAGTGTCTTACCCTTACACTTCGATGAAAAATCAGAGCCATTCAGAGTTTGATCGTCGGAAATAAGGATATTAGCCTGCGATCGCATAATCCACTAACTGCACTAACCGCTGTCGCAAAGTCTCCAACCCCAGCTTCTGTGCAGCCGAAATAAACAACGCCTGAGGATACTCATCCTTCGCAACAGCGAGAGTATCACTATCCACTGTGTCTAACTTGTTAAACACCAACAAGATTGGCCCCGGTGTTGTCGGCATTTGTCCCAAAATGCCCATCACCGAGCGAATGTGATCCTGCCAGGCAGGATGCGACAAATCCACCACATGCATCAACGCATCCGCTTCTGTTACCTCTTCTAACGTGGCCCGAAACGCATCCATTAGTGAAGGCGGCAAATCCTGAATAAATCCTACTGTGTCAGTGAGCACCATAGATCTCTTTTCATGGGTCTCACTATTAATGACAGAAAGTCTCTTTGTTGTCGGATCTAAGGTCGCAAATAACTGATCCGCCGCATAAATATCCGCATTGGTCAGCGTATTCAACAACGTGGATTTACCCGCATTTGTATATCCGACCACCGCAACAGACGGTACTTGATGATGTTGCCGATTCTGACGTATACGAGAACGGTGGGCTTGTAGCTGATTCACCTCTCGCTGCAGCCGCGTGATCCGTTTTTGAATTGCCCGTCGCTCCGTTTCCAGCTTCGTCTCACCAGGACCCCGAGTCCCAATACCACCTCCCAAGCGAGACATGGCTTGCCCTCGACCTGTCAGTTTCGGTAGCTGATACTCCAACTGCGCCAGCTCCACCTGTAACTTACCCTCGCCCGTCCGCGCCCGCTGGGCAAAAATATCCAAAATTAGCTCGGTGCGATCCACCACCCGCACACCAATGCGCTGCTCCAGACTGCGGACCTGAGCCGGAGATAAATCCCGATCAAACACGATTAAACTGGCCCCGAGGGTTTGGGCCTCTAGGGCTACTTCATCGACCTTACCCGCCCCCAACACTGTCTGGGGATGAGGCTTAGCTCGCTTTTGCTTCAGCGTTTCTAATACTTCCCCCCCCGCAGTTTCCACCAAGCGAACGATTTCTTCGAGACCACTTTTAAACCGTTTGGTCGAGGTTCGATCGGTTTGCAGGCCGACCAGTAGCACTCGATCGTGGCTAGCATCTACCTGCTGAGCTACAAATAGCCGCCGAAATTCTTCCTCTAGACCCTCAGTCAAGTCAGCAAAGTCTTCCAGACTGATGCTTTCCAAGTCCATGGGGGCAGAGACTGACCAGCGCTGGGTCTCGTCCGGTACCAAATGAGCTAAGTAAGCCTCGCGAATGTAGCCCGTTGCGCCTCCCCCTTTTCGCTGGAAACCACTGCCCGTCAGTGTCAATAACACCAACGCATCCAACCGTTGTAAGGCCATGGCCGTTAAGGCGGCATTGCCGGGTTCTTCCTGCTTGAGCTGGGTGGCGATACAGCGAATACCACTCAGACGCTCAGCACCATACCGGGGTAATTCCATCACCGGAATCTGGGTTTGCCTGGGTGACCCTACTCCGACGCGCAGGACATGCCCGCGTCGGTCAATGTAGGCACACACCGGTTGATTGATATCAGTGCTAATGGCAGCTAGACGCTGGGCAAATTCGCGGTTGGTAATTTGATTACCCGGAATGCGCTGATGATAAAGACGACGTAGTTGCTTGAGCTGACTAGGTTTGAGACCTTTGAGCTCCCCGTAAATGGTTTCGATAAGCCCTTGAAGAATGCATTAGATCTTATTCTAATCACGGTCCTCCGCCTCAGCGGAAAGCAGTCTTAATTTGAAACGTTATCGGTTAAGTCAGGCTATCTAACTGATTGGAATTGGCTATATGTCGAAGCAGGATAATATTTTTTTGTGAAGTCAGAATAAACTGTTTTATAGTGCATTGGTTTGCACACAGCGATGCAAGGTCTGGCATATTCCTAATGTGCGGTTGATGGCTTGCATTGGGGCTAACTCTGAATTAGCTTCAAAAGCTGATAGCTAGGCTGATTCGCTAGCCGCATGGCAAACGAGCGAGGAAAATCCGCTCTCAGGTTGTTAATACTTCAATATAAAAATGAGCACTGATATCAATCCCCCTGAAGAAAACGTAACAACTCAAAGCACGACCGATACTGCTGAACAGGCCAAGGAAATTCTGGCAAAAATTGCAAGCGTACTAGGGGACGCTCCAAAGTATGTGGTTGAAACTTTTAATGAGTACAAGCGACCACTGACAGTGATTGGCCTTGTATTCGGTGGTTTAATCGCGATCAAGGTGATGTTTGCTATCTTGGCGGCGATTAATGATATTCCAGTTCTGGCTCCTACCATGGAGCTAATTGGTTTGATTTACACTGGCTGGTTTATCTATCGCTATTTGCTCAAAGCTAATAATCGCAGTGAGTTGCTGGGCAGTTTGGGTAGTGTGAAGGATCAGATTACTGGTAATAAGTAATTGCTAGTTGCCGTTATTCATGGGGCAGCTGTTCTGAGATGAGGATGGTTGCTTGCTCCCCTGGATTTCGAGAGTTGTGGCAATTGTTAAAAACACTAAAAAAGCTGGATGGTGTAAGCTATCCAGCTTTTTTAGTGTTGATGGAAACCCGCACCTTTACCGTCATGGCAAAGGTGTGATGGGGCTTTCTATACTAAGAGCATCCCTATGCAAATGCCTGTCTAAAGGAACCCATGGAGCTAAATCAGGACATCATGAAAGCGGTCGAAACCCTTGAATACCGGGTGACTGCTGGTGATGTGGCCGCTAAGACTGGATTAAATATTGGTCAGGCTGAGGCTGGGGTACTGGCCCTGGCATCTGCTACCCAGGCCCATATGCAAGTGGCTGATACAGGGGATATTGCCTATGAGTTTCCCCGGCAGTTTCGGGCTACTTTGCGCAATCAATACTGGCAGCTGCGCTGGCAGGAGACCTGGGCAAAAATTTGGGCTGTCCTGTTTTATCTGATTCGGATTTCCTTTGGTATCATGCTGATCCTGGCGGTGGTGCTGGTGTTTGCGGCGATTATTGCGATCCAGATTGGTATGCAGTCCCAGCGGGATGAGGATAACCGAGGTGGTTATAGCGGTGGTGGCATCGGGTTTAATCCATGGTTGTGGATTGGTCGGGATTGGTTTTATTGGTTTAGCTATGGTCCGCGACGCCAGTACGATCGCTATGGTCAAGTGGGCGGCGGTCGCGATAGCGCAAGCGCTGACTGGTCAGTTCGCAATCGCCATGATTTGAATTTGCTGGAGGCGATTTTTTCGTTCTTGTTTGGGGATGGTGATCCGAATAAGGATTTAGATGATCGTCGCTGGGGTGCGATCGCAACCGTCATTCGTAACAATCGAGGTGCAGTTTCTGCCGAGCAGTTGGCTCCCTATCTAGATAACGCCAACCTCAACGACGACCTTGAAGACTATGTGATCCCAGCTCTCAGTCGCTTTAACGGTCGACCCAAGGTTAGCCCCCAGGGCGACCTAGTCTATTACTTTCCTGAGCTACAGGTCACCACTAAGAATCACAGACCCCAATCAGTTCCCGCATTTCTCAAAGAAACCAAACGTCGCTTCACCAGTGCCAGTTCAGGGCAAGTCTCCATTGCCATTGGTCTCGGCACATTGCTAGTGGTGGGTTCCATATATCTCAGCTATATTGCCGCTGACTTTACAGACGGAGGATTTGTTGATCTGGTCTATTCCCTATGTGACCTATTTCTAGCCTATGGCGTTGCTTTTCTTGGCATTCCCGCTATCCGATATTTTCGTATGCAGCGACAAAACCAAAAAATCGAAACTCGCAATACTCAGCGCCAGAGCCTGCTTGGTAAAACAGTCCAGCGGAAACTCGACTATGCCAAGCAGTTCGCCATGGAGACCATTGTGGGCAAAGATAACCTGGCCTACACCACCGAAACTGATCTAATCGACCAAGAGATCGCTAACCGCGACAAAATCGACGAAGAATGGCGCAAACGTCTCGAATCATCGTAGGGGCGTTGCATGCAACGCCTCTACAGGGATCATGCGTGGCCCCCCAATGTGTATTCCGGGTATCTCAATTACCCAGAATATTAATCAGTGCTCCAGCCGCACCCCCCTGAATCGCATTCTCAATCAACGAATCATCATTGGTAATTGTGCCAACTGCAGCACTAGCAGCCGCGCCGATAGCCGCATCTTCAGCCAGGCTAGAGTCATCTCCACCGACGATTTCAACCGCCGCCCCAGCTGCGCCGCCATTGATCACATCATCCAGCCCTGCATCGTCACCAACCACAGTGCCTGTGATGATGCCAGCGCCAGCGCCAATGCCAATATTTTCCAAGAGCTGAGCCGAACTGGGTGCTGCCAATACTGAGCCGAATGTGCCAGTTGCTAATCCTGTAATGAAAAGTGCGGTAAGTGCTTTTTTCATGGTGATAGCTTCCAATCGGGAGCGAATGAACGATTGAGTTAACTATCGATCGCTTCCCTAACAGCTATCTGATCGCACCCTGAGCTGGGCATAAAGTCTGGTTAAGTTAGGCTGAGTTTTTTGAGTGATCAGCATCACATAGCAGGGCTGAAAAAATATCCAAAAACTCAATTCTCTTTGCGTACCAGGGGATTCACCAGATCATTGAGTCCTTCACCGATCAGGGATAATCCGGTGACCATGCCGGTAATGGCCAGGCCAGGAAAGAGGGCTGTCCACCAAATTCCGGTCGGTAATGCATCCAACGCCTGACGCAACGAACTGCCCCACTCCGGTACTTCATCCGGCAGCCCCAAGCCCAGGAAGCCGAGACCACCCAAAATCAATACCGCATCCGCCGTATTCAAGGTGAATAGTACTGGTACACTCTGGACGACATTCAAGAATAAGTAGCGGGAGAGCACCGCCCATGTGGACGCCCCCATGGCCTGGGCCGCTTCTACAAATAGCTCTGTTTTGAGGCTGACGGTGTGGTTCCGCACCACCCGGTAATACTGGGGCACATAGGCAATGCTCAAGGCCGCTGCCGCATTCACTACACCCTTGCCGAGGATAAAGGCCAGGGTTACTGCCAACAGCAGTACTGGCAAGGTATAGATCGTGTCCATAAAGAACAGTAGACCCCGGTCAAGCCTACCCCCCAGATAACCGCTAACCATGCCCAGAGGCACTCCCACGACCACACTCATGGCCGTTGCTAATAGCACTACTTGCCAGGCTGCCCGTGCTCCAAATAAGGTACGTGCAAAGACGTCGTAGCCCTGACGGCTAGTGCCGAACCAATATTTATCTGAGGGGGGCACATGCACTGGGTTTTCTAAGGTAATTAGCGGATCTTGAATCCATCCCCAGTTCTGCATTAAGGGGGCAAATAAGGCTATTAGTACGAAGAGCAGCGTGATGGCAATGCCTATCCACATGAGTGCTCTAGAAATTGTCCAGTGTCGTGCCTGCAGATTTTCTGCCATAGCTATGGGAGTCAAAGGGGATATTTATTGTCTAATGGCAAGGGCTAATGGGAAAGGGCCATATGCAATCCCTGTGGGGGACGTTCCATGGAACGTCCCCCACAGGGATTATGGATTCATTGCGGCAAATAATGCTTTTACCAGTTCACTAAAGCCTTGGCCTTCCTCTGCTTGGGTGACAAATGTAGGGTGATGGGCCAAAGCGTCCAGATAATGACTCACATTGGCGACGCCAACTGAATTGGGAAACTGCGCTGGATCAAACATGCTTTCGTCATTGGGACTGTCGCCAATGGTCAGTACCTGGTGGTGGGCTAAGTCTGGAAACTGCTGGGCAATCACTTGGGTGAGGCCACTGGCCTTATCTTGGGGGAGAGGCTTGATGTGACACTGTACGGTGCTATAGGTAAAGCCCCAGCCGTTTTCATGGCAGTTGTCGGTCATCCATTGCAGAGATTCTAGGCTCAGCCCGGTCACGTCAAAAGTCCAGTCTGTGAGGCGAAAGGGGTTATCGCTGGATTCTTTGAGCTGGGGGTATTTTTGCCGTAGGCGATTGAATTGTTGTAACAGCAACTGTCTATGGTCGTCCGCAATGGGCTGTAGAAATGTCGGGTATCGGTTGGCTTTGGTGAAATAGAGGCCACCGTTTTCTGCGATCGCAAGTACCACCGGCAAATAATGCAGTAATCCATGGACCCAGCCTGCCGAGCGCCCAGTGGTGATCAGCACTGGCATGCCTGATGTTTGAAGTTTTTCTAACATCACTAACAGGGAGTCATTAAACTCCTCTGCTTGAGTTAGGGTGCCGTCCATATCTGTCGCCACTAGACGAATCTGGGCCAATGCCTGGCGACCCTGTTCAGTGGCCAGCGCCTGTAACCGTTTTGCTGTCATTGGTTGATTTAGTTGTGCCTATTGCCAACGGTATAGTGCCAGACAAGCACTAGATTTTGATTAAGGAATTCCCCCGATATCAAGAAACTGATATAACTTGGAGTCCAGTTCTTGACATATCTGAAAAATTCGTACATATAAAAAAGGCTCTATGGTCAAAGACGTCCTATAATCAGGCCTTTCCCACCGTCAAGCTCAACCCCGTCAAGTTAACCCTTTTTAGTCAAGTTAACCATGGCAGAACTCGTTCCCGATCAGCGCAACTATTACTATCTTCTAGAGGCTGAAAGAGCCGGAATCCATAAACCAATCCTGGCTGGCCTTTACACAGTGCATCAGTCCCCAAGGTTGATGGATGGTGAAACCGGTTTGGGTATTGCCGCCGCCAATAAGGTGCCTGTGGATCGGGTCAATACCTTTCCCGAACAGGTGCAGTATGCGGCCAATACTCTACGAGGCTTGACCAGTACCCTGACATCTGAGGGCTGGGGGGGAAATGATTTATGGGATGCTGCGAAAGGGCGCTATAGCGATCGCTTTATAGAGCGTATTGCCGAGGGCTATATGCCATCCCCCTCTGAGGAAAACTCTGCGCGTTTAGAAAGCTGTAATGCTGAGCAGCTCCTATCGTCTTATCTCGAAGATATCAGCTATGACTACGGTGCCCAGGAGTTGCCTCACAATCTTGCGGACCTAGATGATGAGTTGCTTGCCCTGGCAGATCGTATTGCTCCCAACTATGGTCGTCTGGATTTTCAGCGCGAAGCTCTGCTAGAAGTTGCACGCATTTGGCGCAAGCTAGACTCCCATGAGAGCACCATCAAGGCGATGAATGTGCCCATTAGAAATGATGTGGCGGATGAACCGGTCCTAGATAAAGCCCTGACTGACTTTATGCGGCAGGTTTCTCGTTTTTACTCTGGCTACCCCCACCAGCGAGAGGCGTTGTTACGACTGACTCAGCTCTGGAAGCAGTTAGATTCACGTGAAGAAGCCATTGATTGGTTGCAATCCACTGATCCACGAGCGGAGGAAACAAATTTACAGATTGTAGACCCTGCTCTGATCGCCTTTGTACAGAGGATCCCGGATAACTACAAAGGGGATGGCTACCACCGGTTTGCTCTGACCGAAACCTATCGCATGTGGAAGGGGTTGGACTCACGCCCTACTGCCCTGAGTGAGCTTGGTGCTACGCCCCAGTTTCTGAGCGCCAACAAAGATAATCCAACCGCTCTGGCCCAGGCTGCTAAGCAGGTGGATCAGTCTTTGTTGACATTTATCGAGAGTATTCCTGGTGCCTATAAGGAAATCGAGGAACAGCGGGAAGCGCTGATTCGCTTAGTGCAAATCTGGCGCAAGCTGGATCGACGTGTTGATGCGATTCAGTCCCTGTTTGATGATGTTCGCAGGATGACACGGGCGAACCGTGATTCTATCGAGGCTCCTCCTGCTCCAAAACCAGATCCGCTGCCTGCACGCCCTACCCGGTGGACGCCCTACAATCTTCAATTAGGAGCCTCTATTATTGTAAATGGGAACTTTACGTGGGCTGAAGCTACCCGTGGGGGGACACGCATGCCTCCCAATCAGGCTACGGTAGATGCTATGGTGCGCATTGCTACACTGGCGCAGCAAGCCCGCGATCGTCTAGGTCGTCCCTTTCATATCACTAGCTGGTATCGCCCAGCTGATATTAATCGCCAGGTGGGGGGAGCTTCCAATAGCCGTCATATTGTGGGAGATGCGATTGATTTCTATATTGATGGTTTGTCCGGCAATCAAATTTACTGGGCCCTTGATCCTTGGTGGCCGGGAGGGTTAGGACGCTATACTCGATTTTCCAGTTTGAGTCATTTGGATGCTCGGGGATATCGCGCACGTTGGCGTCACTAATCACACCTAATACCATCGAAATTTCACAGAGGTTTTATATAGCTTTAGATATATCCTCTTAGTCCGGAAACTACCGCCCAGGGCATGCTAAATGTAATCGGATAGCAATATTCCTTAGCTATGTCTAATTCTGTTATTGAGCTCAATCCCTTAGTAGCTCAGGCTCCGGCAGCTACTACTCAACCCAAGAATCTATGGATGTACACATCGATTGGGTTGATGGTGCTTTTACTGATTTTGGGTATTGTCTCTCAGTTTCAGTATGCTCGAGTACGCAAAAAACTGAAGTTTGAGGCTTATAAAAATAAGGAATTGCATAAGCGGGTTAAGCTGGCGCTGACGACCATCAGTAAGATGGAGAAAAATCCTGATTTGGTACATTCTCGTGACTTTAACTTGGATTATCTCAGGATGCGGATGGAGGAAAAGCACTTCCATGCTTCTGTGGTAAACCAGCTCAAAGTCAAGGTTAAACAGCGCGTGACGCTGTCGCTACGTCCTCAGCAGGCACAGCAAGGTGTGGTTGGTATTGCATCGTCTAAGCCACGGGCAGTAGATCAAATCTTTGATGTGGAATACCAGACCGTTCAAGAGGGGCAAAAGAAGAAGCGAGTACTTTTCCGTATTCAAATCAAGCTAGTCAAGCTGCCTACCCAGGCTACGTCTATTACTGTTCAAGAAATTATTGACTGTATTGAGAATTTCTTAAGTCCAGAGCGGGATGAGAAATTCTGGCAACCGACGTTATTGGGTCGTTTAGCGACGATGCATTGGGACCAAAAGGCAAAGCCCACCCCTCTACTCGTGCTAGAGCAGACCAGTGAAGGAGTGAATGTAACCTTCCGGAGCACTAGCAATCGCGTAGCCCTTTAAAACGTTGTAGGGGGTGCATGC
Source organism: Leptothoe spongobia TAU-MAC 1115 (assembly GCF_018739885.1). GTDB lineage: Bacteria > Cyanobacteriota > Cyanobacteriia > Phormidesmidales > Phormidesmidaceae > Leptothoe > Leptothoe spongobia. Next base: position 28,264 of record NZ_JADOES010000041.1, read on the forward strand.
ACCCCCTACAACGTTTTATGGAGTTAAAACCAGCCCCTCAGTGGGCATAGCGCCATGCCCATTATGTTGATTCCCCTTAGGGAAAGGGGGCAGAGATTTCTCTAACACCTCCTGCATATCTTTGGTGACGGCTTCACCCAGAAGCTGACGTAAGTCAGGCATGACAGCCAGTGCACGGGTCCAGTCAGGAATTTCAGTCCCAGTCGGGTCTTCTAAATACTGATCTCCGGCTTTGATAATCACCTCTTCAAACTTTTCGAGGGTATTTTCCTCTTGGTGCCGGTCGTACTGTAGACCATTGAACCGAGCATCGACAAAGTATTGCCTCGCTAGGTCTTGGGCTTCACGTCGGAATTTAATCCGCAGTGATCGTAACTGGTCCTTCCCGATGACGACTTGCTCAGTTTCCGTGAGGGTTCTTAGCAGGGAGTGTAAAATATCTCGACACATCTTTTGCAGCCCCTGGTTGGGGGACTGGCCTACATTCTGGTGTTTGTGGTCAAAGGTGCCTAAATCAACTTGGGCAATACGCTTGAGGGCAACATTACGATATACCTCGGCCAGTAGTCCTACCTCTAGTCCCCAGTTGGCGGGAACACGGGTGGTTAAGGCTAGATCGCTGGTGAGGGCAAACTCACCAGACAAAGGATACCTATAGGCTGATAGATAGGAGATGTAGTCCCTATGGCCCCAGACATCCATCAGCGAGTGCAATAAGGGGGTAACGAATAGTCGAGTAACACGCCCATTCATCTTACGAGGTTCGCTACTGATACGGGCGTAATAGGCCTTGGTAAAGGCAATACCAAACTCAGGCTCTAGCAGAGGAAAGAGGAGCTTGAGGGGGTAGGTTTTGTCGTAGGTGATGATGTCGGCATCATGGAGTGCGATCGCGCCCGCGTACAGTGTGGCTAGACCTAACCCTAGCCATACGGCCCGACCTTTGCCGCGATGGGCCAAGATATCCATGCCTTGCTTTTGTAATTCCTTGAGTAAGGCAATTACCCGTGGACCGTTCTCCCAAATGATGTGAGTTTTTTGAGGTAAGGGCCGAAAAAATTCAACAGCTTTAGCATATTGCTCTGCGTTATCCGCATAGAGACTGACGATCACGGTATTTACAAAGACGCAGTCTTTAAGTTGATCACGAATATGACTAAGAGCAGGCCGTTCAAGCTCTTCATACAGAGATGGAATCAAAACAGCGGTTGGCGTATCGTGGGTTAATTCACATGCCCGTTCTTCCAATCGTGATAAATCGCCACCAAAATCATGAATTGTAGTAATTCGTTCCTGTTTATAATCCATTAGCTCCTAGACACCCTTTAGTGTTCAGTCACATCATAGGAAAATACTAGGCAAATACTGTCCTCAAAGCTACATCAGACCTCGGTGGAAATGCATGCATATCTTTAGTATTTCTTATGACATAGGTCATACAGAGGCCGACTTTTTTTAAAAAAGTCGGCCTCTGTATATGACAGAACTTAGCTTTTAAATATCTAGCGCAGCCAGTTTTTCAGCCGGGATGCCACTTGGGGCCGTCTCAGCTTACGCATAGCTTTGGTCTGGATCTGACGTACCCGTTCCCGAGATAGGTTGAAAATGCCGCCTACCTCTTCCAATGTATGTGGCTCACCCGTGGTCAAACCATAGCGTAAAGAAATAATGTCCTTTTCGCGTTCGGTCAGCACCTCGGTCAGTACATCGGAGATTTCTTGTCGCATCATCGACTCGTTCATACGAGATTCAGGCGATAGGGTGCTGCCATCTTCCAGCAGTTCCATCAGCTCTGTATCTTCGCCTTTACCCACCCGATGATTGAGGGAAAGGGACTTACGACGTACTTGTTGTAAACTGCGTAGTTGTTCGGGAGTTAAGTCTAACTCGGCTGCTAATTCTGCTTCGGTTGGGTTACGGTTAAGCTGCTTGCGGAGCTCGCGCTGGGTTTTCTTAAGCTTATTAAGCTTTTCTACGATGTGGATCGGTAGACGAATCGTGCGAGCATCGTTCGCAATTGTTCGAGTAATTCCTTGGCGGATCCACCAGTAGGCATAGGTGGAAAACTTATATCCCTTATCGGGATCAAACTTTTCAGCGGCTCGATTTAGACCGAGTGCTCCCTCTTGGATCAGATCGAGAAATGGTACGCCCCGGTTTAAATAACGTTTAGCAATGGAAACCACCAAGCGGAGATTGGAGCGAATCATCTTCCGCTTAGCGCTGCGGGCATACTTTAATCGATGCTGAAAGTCAGCTTCGCTACACTCTAAGGCATTGGCCATTTCCAAACGACTAGGTGTGCGCTTCAGCTGTTCACTCAGCTGCTTGGATAGGGCCTCAACATCTGCCAAAAACTTGACCTGACGTGCCAGTTCAATTTCCTCGTCAGCCTTAAGGAGAGGATAGCGGGCCATTTCCTTAAAGAAGGCCCCGACAGCATCATCAGCGAGGGTCTTTTTGTACGCGGAGGCTACTTCGGCGGTGAGTTCAGCAGCAGGATCAACATTTAAATCTTCATCCTGCTCACCACCCTCAGAACGGTCCCAACCAGGGACGTTGGATTCTTCGTTAAACTTATTGCCTTGACGGTTATTGTTCTGAGTTTTTGGTGCTTGGTCTACATCTGTAGTCCAAGGTTCAATTACTGCTGTTTCTGGGGAATTAACAGAAGGAGCCATAGTTCCGCAAGAAAAATCTGTGCCTGAAGGAGTCTTAAATGTAGCTCTTAAATGTAACTGTAAAGTGCCGCTATCAATAGGGATTTAAAAGAGGCTGTACACAGCTCCAATTACACTATACCAACCTCATTCTGGAGCACTGTCCACCATGATATTTTTTGGACGATGAAAACTCTTGTTTATCAAGGTTTTATAGCTTTTGTAACGTTTGATTCTATTCATTGCGGCATGTAAACCTTTCATGACATTGGCGTTTGAAGGTATGGTTCAAACCTCCTATCTTTTGGCTTTCAGCTGATAGCTTAGGTGCTTGGTTTTGCGTTAGGCAGACGTCTATAGACGTTTATATTTCTAAATGATGTGAATTGTATGTCTCAGTCTGAAAACTCTGAGCTATCAGCCTTTGAGGGGGTTGAAGTGCTCGTTGATTGTCCCGGTATTCAAGGGCTTTATACGTACAGAATTCCTAAAGATTTTAATGTGACTCCGGGAGATATTGTCAGTGTGCCTTTTGGCGGACGTCAGCTGGGTGCAATCGTAATTCGATTGATGTCGATAGTGTCGATGTCTACTCTGAATTACACTCTTCGCGATATTGATAGCATTGTTAGTCAGGGATTTTTTTCTAAAGATTATTGGAAATTATTAGAACGCGTTGCTAACTATTACCAGACGTCGCTAATTCAGGTGATTCGAACTGCATTGCCACCGGGTTTGTTGGGACGTTCTCAACGCAGAATTCGTCTCAGGCGATCCGTCGATGCAACCGCATTATCATCCGCATCAGATTCGTTAGATTTGCTTAAGCCATCAGCTCAGGCCTTGCTGAATGCTCTGAGTCAATCATCCCAGGGCGATTACACATGGCGTTATCTAAAGCGTCAGCACAAGCAAGCTACTGCGGGATTAGATCAACTTTTGAGTAAGGGCTGGGTAGAAAGCTATTTGGCTATGGTCACTCCACCCAAACCTCAGCAGCGTCAAGCGGTGAGTCTAACTGCTTCTAGTATTCCCGAATCAGCGGCTCTAACGAACCGTCAGCAGGAAATTTTAGTCACACTGCAGCGCTGTGGTGGAGACTTATGGCTGAGTGATGCGCTCCAGCGATTACGGACCACTAGTGCGACATTGCAGCGTTTGGCTGCCAAAGGGTATGTCATCATCGAAGCCCGAGAGCGCTTGCGGCTGGGCGGTCATTCTCCAGTCTTGGCCGATCAGCCTAAACCTCTAACTCCTGACCAAAGTCGTGTGCTGTCTGTGATGACCGGTCTCACGGGATATGCCCAGGTTCTACTGCATGGAGTGACCGGCTCTGGTAAGACGGAGGTATATCTGCAGGCTATTGTGCGGTGGTTACAGGCTGGTAAATCGGTCCTAGTGTTAGTGCCTGAGATTGGTCTCACTCCCCAGCTGACCGACCGGTTTCGGGCTCGCTTTGGTGAGCAGGTGTGTGTCTATCACAGTAACTTGTCCGATGGTGAACGTTATGACACTTGGCGACAGATGCTGAATGGTCAACCCCAGGTGGTTATTGGTACACGCTCTGCTATTTTTTTGCCCTTGCCCCACCTGGGAATGATTGTGCTAGATGAAGAGCATGACAGTAGTTTCAAGCAAGACCAGCCAGCTCCCTGTTATCACACCCGGACGGTGGCCCGATGGCGGGCGGAGATGGCGGATTGTCCATTGGTGTTGGGATCGGCGACGCCGGCATTGTCGACGTGGGTTGAGGTAAAGGATCCAAATAATATAGAGACGTTCCATGGAACGTCTCTATATTATTTAGGCCTCCCCAATCGTGTTCACCAACGCCCCCTCCCCCCGGTCAAGGTGGTTGACATGCGTCTCGAACTACAGGCAGGTAATCGTTCTGTTTTCAGTCGTCCATTACAAATGGCGTTGGAACAAATGCAGACTAAGGGAGAGCAGGGGCTGCTCTTTATCCATCGGCGAGGCCACAGTCGCTTTGTCTCCTGTCGTAGCTGTGGTCATGTGATGGATTGTCCAGACTGTGATGTGTCCTTGGCTTATCACCAACCCCAGAATGAAGGGCCAGCTCATCTACGCTGTCACTATTGTGGTTATGGGCAACGTCATCCTGATGAGTGTCCTAACTGTAAGTCGCCTTATTTGAAATACTTTGGTAGTGGTACCCAGCGCATCGTGCATGAGTTGCAGAGTCAGTTTCCGGGGCTGCGCTGTTTGCGATTTGATAGTGATACGACTCGGGCCAAGGGAGCGCACCGGGCTTTGTTGGAGCGGTTTGCGGCGGGTGAGGCAGATGTTTTGGTGGGTACACAGATGCTGACTAAAGGCATTGATTTACCGCAGATTACGGTAGTGGGAGTGGTGGCGGCTGACGGGCTTTTGCATATGCCGGACTATTGGTCGGGAGAGCGGGCATTTCAAACATTGACTCAGGTGGCTGGGCGAGCGGGACGAGGGGAGCGACCGGGGCAGGTGATTTTGCAAACCTATACACCTGAACATCCGGTGATTGGGGCGGCGAAGAGCCATAACTATCAAGCTTTTATTGATTATGAAATTGAGCATCGACAGCTATTGGGCTATCCGCCCTATGGACGATTAGTTCTGTTGCGGCTGACCAGTCCAACGGAGGTGGAGGTGGAGGTCGCCGCGCAACGATGTGCCGAGCAATTGCAGGCATGGCTCACATCTTTCGGGCATGCTGAGTTGGCAGATGACTGGGCGGGACCTAGTGTATTGGGTCCCACTCCAGCTCCTGTTTTTCGAGTGGCAAAGCGCTACCGTTGGCATGTGTTGCTCAAATTGCCATTGGCGATGGTGGTACCGGACTTGACTTATTTGCGATCGCACTTGCCCAAGTCCGTCAGACTCACCATTGATATCGATCCATTAAATTTGAGCTAGGCACAAGCTAGATACCTGGCAACACTTAGAAGTTCATGTCGCGCCAGTGCCATTCCTCGATGACGGTTTGGACGTTAGAGCTATTGGTTTCTAGATGTGAGTTGTGGTTAGCAGCTCTAGCCCGGACTGGAATTGTCAGCATCAATGCAGTCGTCAGGATCCCGCTCAAAACTCTAGTTGAAGTGTTAAAGCGTTTCATAGGGACCTCCTCGTATCAAATGAGACGGTTTTGATTACCAGGATGGGTATTCTCTCTGAGATTTCACTGAGGTGTTGCTAAACAACGGCTAAGTTTTTGTAGCTTTAGATACATATTAGATGTATCGCTATATGTCTAAATACTGCCTTCTAGGACCGCTGGCCCTTTGGGTACGGGGGGATCAATGACTGCATCAACGGTGATGATGACTTTGACCGGTGTGGCATTACAAAGGGCATCAGGTACGGTCCATTGCACGTTGCCTGCTTCGGTATTGTTGAATTCACCACAGAATATGGGGGCTGATGTTTCAGTCGCCACTGACCAAAGACGGTAGACTTTATCGTCTGGAAGGACAGGCAAATTATGGGATACCAGCTGTACTTCTGAATGATTTGGCAAAGTTAATAGGCTGCCAGATGATGTGTTTGCATCATCTGTTCCCTGGAGGGAATATACCAGAGCATTTGGCTGGCGCAAGATCTCGACAACGTTCTCAAAATCCGGTTTGGCCGCTGTCTCTGCCAATAGATTCTTCTTTAATGTTTGGATCTCGGTTTGGCGAGTATTTAGCTCGGCCTGCAATGTCATTTGCCGTTGGCGTAGGCGATAGTTATCGATTCCCATCATGGCGAGGACTACGGCAGCCGCAGCCATGGCTGCACCATACCAGCGTTGCCCTATGGATTTGCTAGGGCGACGGCGTTGGGTGGATAGGGGCTGGATTTGTTGGGATTGCTCGTTGGCTGCCGTGACGATGGCCTCTTCTAACCCTGGTGGTGGTGATTGTGGCTCTAAGGCATAGGGAACCATGGCCAAGGCTTCTTGGTAGGTCAATAGCTCAGCTTTGAGTTCGGGACGCTCGGTCAGCAGTGTTTGTAATGTTGTTTGTTCTTCCGGTGACAAGCTTCCGAGGGCATAGCCTGCTAATAAGTCATGCCAGTCGGGCTGCGGGTCTGAGGTGGATGGCGAATCGAACGGCATAGGTCTTGGGAAAAGTGAAACGTTAGTAGTGCGGAGGAGCAGGGAAGGGAAGGGGAATAAGTATGGTTAGGGGCTGTCTTGTACCTGCCCGAAAAGGGGCTAGAGGCTTGTTTCGAGGGTTTGACGCAGTTTGCGGAGGGCTTGACGGGAGCGGGATTTGACAGTGCCGAGGGGAATATTGAAGCGCTGGGCGATTTCTGATTGGCTGAGGCCTTCGTAATAGGCGCTTTCGATTACCTGCCGTTCTTTGTCCGATAGGCTAGCTAAAGCCTGACGGGTCCGTTCTCCTCGTTCGGTGAGGGTGGCCATATCCAGAGGGGTCGGGGATACATCGGCCATCATCAAATGCCATTTGTTCAATCGCTGACGGTGGGAGGTTTGCGATCGCAACTTATCAATCGAACGAGACCTAGCCAAGACGACGAGGTAGCGACTCAGGGAACCCCGATTCGCTTGATAGGCATCTTTTTTCCACAACGTCAGAAAGACATCCTGGGTGATTTCTTCAGCCTCTTCATCACTGTGAAGAATGCGGCGTGACAAGGTGTACACCAACCGGCCATAGCGTTGATACAACGTACGTAAAGATTCCACCTGGCCAGCTCGCAAGGATGCCAGCAGATCAGCATCAGAAGCCATGGCTTCTGATGCTGTATCCTCCCAAGATTCAATGGGCCCCATAGGTTTAATCAGACACTCCAAAGCTTGAATGGCCATTCGTGATCACATCAGTGAGGATCGACGAAAATCCTACGATCCCTGTAGATAAAAACTGGCGTAGAAAAACCACATGAAGGCATTACTAATCATTAATAATGCTCGTAACCAGCGCGTTCTTAATAGTGTCCATACACGCCAGCTCGCCAGCAACACCAGCAAAAACTCCCCTAAGGCCACAATGCCGCCGTGGTGATCCGGATCCCAGTAGGAAATAGGACTCTCAAACCGAAAGTTGCTGAAAGGCCAAAAGTGACGGTGACCGTCGTCGACATGGACGGGTAAGTCAGCTAGACAATGTAAAATCACACTAGCGGCTAGAAAAATCGTGCCATCTGCCAACGCTTGCCAGTTTGGACGATAGTTTCTGACCCACAGGGCGATGCCAATCACCAGCAGCGCTAAGGGAATCGAGTTGCCTGCATCAAATATGTTTTGCCAAAAAGGTTCATAATAGGTATCTCGCCAGATAGTGGCTTCGTCCATCTTGGCAATGAGCTTGGCCCATCCATAAAAACCAAACATGGCTAAGTCTGGGAGCATGGCTCCCCAAAAGATAGGACTGTTGAGTTGCGATTTTGAGCGGCGGCCCAGGAGGGCAAGATTGAGGATGACGTGGCTAGGTGTATTCATACGGCTGCTTGTTCTACAAACCAGTCGATTAACTTTCGGGCGATGCTTAGTTTTCCAGGGACGGGGGGCAGGTTGTCCTTGGTAAACCAATCGGCAGTTTCAATCTCGGTCGGATCGATGACAATGTTGCCGCTGGCGTAGCGGGCAGTGAATCCGATCATGAGCGAATTGGGAAATGGCCAGGGTTGGGAGCCAAAGTAGCGGATGTCCTTCACTTCGATGCCGACTTCTTCTCGAACTTCTCGGGCTACCGTTTCTTCTAAGGACTCTCCTGGTTCGACAAAGCCTGCCAGGATGCTATACATGCCGTCTCGAAAGCGGGGCGCATGGGCTAGTAATATCTCTGGGCCACGGGAAACGAGCATGATCACGGCAGGCGATAGCCGGGGATACTGTCGTAGATCACATTGAGGGCAGTGTTTAACGCGTTCATGGATGGACTGCTCCATGGGGGTGGCACAGCTACCGCAGTACTGGTGAGTACGGTCCCATTCTACGAGCTGGGTGGCACGGCCTGCGATCGCAAAAAACGTATCGTCTAACTGACCGTATAGTCCTCGTAGATGTTTGAGTGCTAATTCGGGGGGAAGATCCAGGTCTGTGGGTAGTTGTGCGGCGTAGCAGGGGCGATTTTCCAGGGTGCCGAGATATTGCGATCTCACCACATTTATCCCCAACTTATCCAGGCTAACAACCTGGGGCACACCCACATCACTCTCCCCCTGAAGCTCGTTTCCCGTGATCACCAACATCTGCGATCCACAAAATCCAAACCACCATCCCAGACCCTCAGGAGCCTCAGCCGGATCCACTCCTGGCACAAACGCCGGAGGTACCCCAAATGGATTCATTCCTGATTGCATATCAGGAGCTAGTAATTCCCTCATTCCCTATAGCGTCTCCAACCTGCCTGCGCTATCTTACGCTAACGCTCGATTGCGTCCTATCCTTACCGATGTAATAACCGCCTCATCCATGACAATTTTCTCTGAAATACAGTCTGGTCATGCCCTTGTGATCGGTGGTAACCGAGGTATCGGTTTTGGTTTTGTTCGCTTTACCCCTGCTCAATCATAAACAGCCCAATATCTTTGCTACCATCTCCGCCAAAATCGGTAGCATCGAGGACAATCGTCTCGGCGGCTGGTATGGCTATCGCGCGTCCAAAGCCGCATTGAATATGTTTCTCAAAACCGCAGCCATTGAATACAGTCGTCGCAGTAAACAAACCGCCATTGTGATGCTTCACCCCGGTACCACCGACACCCGTCTATCAGAACCCTTTCAGCGTGGTGTTCCGCCCGAAAAACTATTCCCAGTGGAAAAAACGGTTGATCTACTGACCCACGTCCTGGAGCAAGTGACTGTAGACGATAATGGCTCATTTTTCTCCTGGGATGGCGGTCGTTTGCCTTGGTAGAGATTGGTATTTATCCCCTTAACTGTCTGGATTGGCCCACCTTATGAGTGAAGGTAGTGTCATCACCGGGTTTGTAATCTTAGACTCGTTTTTTTGAAGTTTTGCAAGCGACGTTGGCGTTTTATTACTAGATGGCTGATTCGATTCCAGGACTCCGATAGACTGATTTCAGTCTTCAGAGCTTAGGACCCTCTGAAGTTCAATACCGAACCGGTTCATTTAAAAGCACCTATACTAGAACCGCTCCAGTTTACGGCTGCTCTGCTGGCTGGAGTGGTTCTAGCAAACTCCAATAACTCCATTGAGTTTTATGGTTTCTTAATCTTTTGCTGACGTTTTCTTATGAAAAGCTTAGTAGTCTAGCTCAGGTGTAATTAAACCTAGGAAGGAAAGGAGCCCTTAGATGGAGGCTTGTGATTTAACGGTTTCTCCCAGGGCTCAGTCACGACTATCACCATTGCGCCGCACCTGGGGAAAGGTGATGCTTGGTGCGGGGGTGCTCTTGGCGTTTGGTGGCGGATTGCTGTATGGTGCCGCTGATGCAGAGACGAAGGTAGTGACACAGCTAACCTTTAGTAATCAACTCCAGGGCAGTGTAGGTAGAGTGATGGCGAGTCTGCCAGCCCCTGATCTGGCGTCTATTGTTTTCAATGTCCAGTCTGAAGATGAGTTATATCAGACTGCTGAAGAACTCGATGATGTTGGCCAGGAGACATTCTCCGAGACTGATTACTATTGTTTGCCTGCGCCTCAGACGTTTGATGCTGCCAATAATATTGGGCAAAATCTTTCAACTTGGGGGACTCAGGTTAACCAAAGCAGTCAGAGTCAGGTTTCAAGTTGGGTAGCTAATATTACAGCGCAGTTGGATGCGGCTCAGTGGCCCCAGGTCCACGAGCGAGCTCAGATGGCTCGGGTACCTGTGGTGATGTACCACGATGTTTTGCCTGAAAAGGAAGTTTTCTTTGACATTACCCCAGAGCGATTAAACGCCGATTTTCGAGCGATTAAAGAGAAAAATCTAACGCCCATTAGTCTGGATCAACTGGTGAATCATTTGAGGGCTGGGGTCCCCTTGCCTGAAAAACCTGTTGTTTTGACCTTTGATGATGGCTATGTGGGTCACTATGACTACGTTTATCGGTTAGCAAAATACTACCGTTATCCAGTTGCCTTTTCTATTTTTACCGATAAGGTGGATGGCAATATTGTGGGCCGTTCCACCGTCACCTGGGATCATGTAGAAGAAATGGCCCGAGACCCTCTGGTCACCATTGTTTCCCACAGTGTTACTCATCCTCGAGATCTGCGGGAGCTGTCTGATCGAGACCTGCGCTACGAACTGGAGGAAGCCAAGGAACGCCTTGAGAATAAGCTAGGTGTGCCTATCGATTACTTTACCTATCCAGAGGGTAACCATGATGAGCGTGTAGTGGAGGCTACAGAAGCTGCAGGCTATAAGGCTGCCCTGATCATGCGCAATGATTCAGGTAAATTTGCAGGAGATTCAGAGGACTTGTTGACCATTGAGCGCTTTGGAGAATCTCGCTTTGCCGAAGTGATTGAATCGGCGTGGGGTGGTCCACCGTTGCCAGGAATTAAACCTGCGTTGGACTTTCAGGCTCCAGTACAGCGTCTGAATGTGGAAATTGATGAGATTCCCATGACGTTGATCAGTGGTGGACAACCTAAAACCATTCATGCTGATACCCGTTATCCCCTCGCTGAGCTGGTAGCTAATTCTGATGCAGTTGCCGCCGTCGATGGGACATTTTTCTCACTAGAGTTTCTCGATTCCAATACGATGATTGGCCCGGTGCTGGGGCGCAATACGGGGGAGTTTATTCCAGGTAGTGAGGGCGATATTTATAAGCTGAGGGATCGTCCCCTAGTGTTAATGACTCCTGACGAGGTAAAATTTATCTCTTTTGATCCAGAAAAACACAATACACTGGCAGGTATTCAGGAAGAGATGCCCGATGTGACTGATGCTTTTGTAGGGGCAGGTTGGTTAGTGCGAGAACAGGAGCCACAATCTGCTGCCACATTTAAAAATCTGTTTGCCTACGAGGAATATCGTTTTCGGGCATTTTGGGGGATTAATCTGGAAGGGCAGCCTGTTGTGGGGGCTACCCACGCTCAGATCGATTCAGTGGGGTTAGGAGAGATCTTGAGAAAGGCCGGCTTTCAAAATGCTGTGATGTTAGATTCTGGTGCTAGCACATCCCTTGTTTATGAAGGGGATTCTCTAATTGGATTTGAGTCTCGTACCGTTCCCCATGCGGTGGTGCTTGTGCCTACAGATCCTGGGGGCTGTGGTTCTTCTTTCTAGAGTTTTATGGGGCAGACAGAAATAGTTGTGATCGGGAGTGGCCTTGGCGGTCTATGTTGTGCTGCGCTGCTTGCTCGTTATGGTTATGACGTTGTGGTGTGTGAGAGCCATAGTATTGCTGGGGGTGCGGCCCATGGGTTTGAGCGGGGAGGGTTTTTATTTGATTCTGGCCCATCGTTATATTCGGGGTTGTCCTATAGTCCGTCTCCTAATCCGCTGCGACAGGTGTTGGATGCCATTGGTGAGGATGCTAATTGGATTAATTACGATACTTGGGGCTGTTGTCTGCCAGAAGGAGACTTTAAGACTATGGTTGGGGCGGAGCAGTTTTGTGATGTGCTTCACACATTACGAGGGACAGGTGCTGTGCAGGAGTGGCGTGATTTACAGCGGGTGATGCAGCCTTTGGGGGCGGCTGCGATCGCACTCCCCCCCGCTGCCATGCGTTTTGACCTGGGCGCTTTCCAAACCGTCGGACATTTTTTACCCGCTCTCCTCAGGCAGGCCCCCCAGGTGGCTAAGCTCACGGGTCCCTTTAGCCACATTATGGATGGCGTAGTGCATGATGATTTTGCCCGTAACTGGTTAGACATGCTCTGTTTTTTGCTGTCTGGCCTACCGGCGGATGGAACCATTGCCGCCGAGGTGGCGTTTATGTTTGCGGACTGGTATCGCCCCGGCGTGCAGCTGGACTATCCTAAAGGCGGTAGTGCTTCCCTGGTAGCGGCGTTGGTGCGGGGAATGCAAAAGTATGGAGGTGAGCTAAAATTAAACGCTCACATTGAAGAAATTTTGCTGGATGGCGATCGGTCAGTGGGGGTGCGATTGCGTCATGGAGAGACAATCATGGCGTCTAAAGCCGTGATCTCTAATGCGTCTATTTGGGATACTTTAAAGTTGTTGCCGTCTCTCCCTTCAAGGCTACAGCGCTTTGTTGAAAAGCGTCAGGCTACCCCCGAGTGTGACAGCTTTATGCATTTGCATTTGGGTATTGATGTGACAGGCCTAGAGGATCTGGCCTGTCACTATATTGTTGTTAATGACTGGAGTCAGGGCATAAACGCGCCTCAAAATTTGGTGCTGATATCGATTCCATCGGTGTTAGATCCGGGGTTGGCTCCAGTGGGTAAGCATACGAGCCACGTCTACACGCCGGGTAATGAGCCCTATGGTGTCTGGGCTGGTCTTGATCGGCGTAGTGACGACTATGGTCAGCTCAAACAGCGGCGGGCTGAGGTGATGTGGCAGGCGTTAGAGCGGGTGATTCCGGATGTGCGATCGCGCTGCGATATCACGATGGTAGGCACACCGCTGACCCATGGCCGATTTCTCCGACGCCATCATGGTTCCTATGGTCCTGCAATTCGGGCTGGGCAAGGTGTTTTTCCTGGACCACAAACGCCGGTGGAAAATTTGTGGTGTTGTGGTGATTCTACATTTCCTGGGATTGGTTTACCGGCGGTGGCAGCGAGTGGGATGGTTTTGGCGAATACGCTTGCTCCGGTGAGAAAACATAAGGCGATGCTGCGGGAAATTGGTGTTTTGAATATTTAGGAGGAGCAACCTTTATAAAATGCGAACAAACTGTTTGATTGCTTAAAATCTGCTCCTAAAACCCTAGTTTTGGCGGCTTTGAGTCTAGTTTTGCCAAAAATGAACTTGTCAAGATGAGAGCATATATCCCCTCTGAGGAGTAGGGTCGTTTCGTATTTACCAGAGAAAATCTATGAGGTTTATTACTTAGTTCATCCTGGATCGAGATATAATCGGAGGGAATCAAAACCGGCTGCTTGGGGTCCCTCCGAGTTCCCCAAACCCCCATGGCTAGGGCCGGGAGGCCGCCCTAGAACCCAGCCTACTGGGTTATCCTCAATGGCATAATAGGGGTTACGGCGGGGTCGATTAATCAAGTTATCGCATTGTTGTTTGGCACGACGTTGTTGGAAAATCTTTTTCATCGTAATTCCAAACAGTGGATACGGATATTCTGGAGGGTGGACACGGCCCACCTCCAGGTAGAGCATGCCTTTCTTCAGATTTTCTGTCCGGACAATGAAATAGCCCTGCCTCATAGGAGGGATTGGGTTGGCCGTTAGTGTAAGTGATCAAAACCTACCCCGCCTGACCGGTACTCTTTCCGAGAGGGGAGAAATCGAAAGGTGATTTCATCTTCAGCCTTTGGATATGAAATACTCGATGAAGTGATTGGAGCTGCATCTGTGACTTTACGCCTTTTTCTTGATACTGCTGATGTGATTGCCTGGGAAACCTGGCTGCCGGTGGGTATCTTTTATGGGGTTACTTCTAATCCGCTGTTGTTAGAACGGGCGCAGGTACCTTGTACGCTGGCTTCATTGACGGATTTGGCGACTAAAGCGTTTGAACTGGGTGCTAAGGAAGTCCAGCTACAAACTTGGGGAAATACAAAACACTCTTTCGTCACCAAGGGGAAGGCCCTGGCTGCCATTGATCCACGTATTGTTGTCAAGGTACCTATTACTCGGCTGGGAACCGAAGCGGCGGCGACTTTGATCGAAGAGGGCGTGAGAGTGACTTTAACGGCTGTATATGAGGTGCCACAAATTTTGATCGCGGCGGCTTTAGGTGTAGAGTATGCCGCTCCCTATCTGGGACGAATTAATGATGCCGGTGGAGAGGGTCGTGAAGCTCTAACGAGTATGCAACAGGCTTTAAATGGTGTGAAAAGTTCCACTCGTATTCTTACGGCGAGCATTCGTGATGTTAGTGACATGACGTATTTAGCTGCCCAAGGTCTCGATACATTTACCTTTGCTCCGCGTATTGCGGCGGCATTGTTTAGCAGTGAGCAAACGGCTGCAGCAACAGCGGCGTTTGAATTAGCTGCGGGCAGTGATGATCATATCATGTAGGTTTTGTTCCAACAGAAATTACTGAGCTTGCACCGAAAATGCTGCTTGGGCAACGCACATGATTGATTGAGCTGATGCTTTTTGGTTTGGCTGAATCCCAGATAACCATTGTGTAAGCTGATAATGCCATGGTATCTGCCCTAGATGACCTATCAAAACATCATCACCAACATTATGATTATGAGGGTAAAGACGTACTTGAAAACCTAAAGGAGCTAGAACCTGATTATATAGCTGAGGTGTAAGGCCATCACCTGGGTTAGCGTTATGTAGTTCTGTGGCCAGCCGCATGTTGATTTCTGTTCGAGAGCGGTAGCGTGAAAAGCGCATTAGCCAATACATAGGGACGCGGCGACGGACTTGATTAAGTAAAAGTCCCAGACCTTTAAGCTCCCAGGCGGTCTTTTGTGGATCTAAGTCTGTGATTAGTAGACCTCCTGGTTTAACCAAACGGGCGGCCTCGCTGAGGGTGCGCTCAATGTTATCACAATGGTGTAATGTGGCGTTGAGGGTGACAATATCGGCAAACCCAGACTTAAGTGGTAGGTCTTGGGCGTCGGCTAGTAAAGGTGTATAGCCTAATTTCTGAGCATTTTTTAGGGCTTCGAGACTGATATCTACGCCAATCATGATGGCAGGGTTGCCGCCCATGGTTGCAAGTACGTGGCCAAGACCGCAGCCAATATCGACAACAACTTTATCATCCCAGGATGGAATCACTTTTTGCCATCGACTTTTCCAAAAATGGTTATGGGTTTCTCGTTGAAAGTCTTTTTTGGCCCAAATGGGATGTCCAAAAAAGTAGGCATTTGCTAGCATGCCTTGGGTATAAATTAAGTGGGTGGCCACAGCTAGCTTGTCAGGTGAATACTGAATTTTGTCAGATAGACAGTATTCTTTGAGAGAAAATTCGGATAGGCTGTGCATGCTGCCTGGAAGTTAGGTAAGTTATTTCCCTGATGCTTTTAGAAAATTGCATCAGATGCTCATACCTTAGTTCCCTGGGCAGCTGGTTTAGTTTTTTTAAGACATGGTTCTTCAATGAACTTTGATTGATTGGTTAAGTAATTGATTAAGTCGTAAGTTTACGGATCTCAAATCAAATTTAGAAGATGCTTGGGTTTGAGCCTGGTGTGCACATTGTTTGGCCTGTGTAGGATGATTCTGACAGGTGTTAATAATATCAGCTAGTTTTCGAGCGTTTCCAGGTGGTGTTAACCAGCCAGTTTGACCATGGTCAATTAGTTCGGTGGCTCCGCCAGCCGCAGCCGCAACTATAGGAGTCCCGCACAGCATGGCTTCAACAATGACTCGACCGAAGGGTTCGGGAGAAGTGGATGTGTGAGTGACTAAATCGCAGGCTGTCATGAGTTGAGGAATATCGGAGCGAAAGCCTAGAAATTTAACTCGATGCTCTAGATTAAGTGCAGTAACCTGTTGATGTAACTGTTGAACATAGTCTTGCTCTCCAAATAGTGCATCTCCAACTAGCAATGCGATGACATTGTCCGGGCAGTGTTGGAGAGCTTCTATCAATATATGTTGACCTTTCCAAGGGGAGAGGCGACTGAAGTGTCCGACTAGAAATGGGATTTTTTTATCTGTAGGAGCTAGTTGCTTTCGGAAATCTTCTCGCTCTGAATCGTCCAGACAGGTAGTATAGGTTTTTGGGTGAAAACCGTTGTACACCACATGGATATGATCAGGTCGTCCTCCTGCCTGGATAAAGGCATTACGGCTGGCGTCTGAATTCGCAATGACAAGGGCTGCTTGGTTGGCCAGTGTAATAATAATGCGGCGATTTGTAGTGCTAAAGTGATCTGGAGAGACGATGTCGTGGAGATGATAGACGAAGGGACGACGACTGAGGAAGCTTGCCAGTGCTCCTACGACTAGAGCTTTTTGGGTATTTGCATAGATCAGATCGTACTTCTTGCTGAGTTTAGCAGCTTTGGTGACTAGGGGTATTAGTTGATTGAGACTTTTGAACCCCGTCAACAAACCACTAGCTTTTTGAACTGCGAGAGTTTGATTGGTAAGAATCTCAACAGGAATATTGAACTGACGCAGGTGCTCGGGAAAAGTGCCTTCGGTAAAGATGCCGACGAGACTGGTGGAGCTAAACTGTTGGGCGATATCAGCAAGACAGAGTTCGGCTCCGCCCAGTTTGTTGCTTTGATCAAGAAAGAGAATTCGCATTTTGTCGACTTGATTAGATAGAGTAGTTGTTGTTAAACAGATTCTGAGCGAAGAGGAGAGATTCTTAACGTGTCAGTTCCTGGTATATTGCTAATGTTTCCTGGCAAACACGATGAGCATCTAATTTTTTTAGATTTTGTTGAGACATCTGTTGCCAGTGAGCTAAATATTTTTTGTTTGTTAACAGTCTGATGAGAGCTTTCGCAAAAGAATTACTGTTATGAGGTGAAATTAATAATCCTGCTTGTCCATTATCGAGTGCTTCTGGAATACCATCTACTCGATTGGCAACAATGGCACAACCGGCCTCACGTGCCTCTGAAAGGACTAATCCAAAAGCCTCATGTCTTGAGGGTAAGACGAATGCATCTGTTGAACGCAAGTATCGCCACGGTTCGGGTTGAAATCCTTCAAAGTGGATGCGATGAGCAAAGGGGCTTGCTTTGGCCTGGGTCTCAAACTGATGTCGGTCGGGGCCATCACCAACCAGATAAAGATTTGCAGTTGGGATAGCCTGCGCGACTTGATTAAATTCTGTAATAAGTTCTGCAATGCCCTTGCGATGATAAAGCCCGGCTACAGTGACAATTGCGGGACGCTTCAGGGAAACGGGAGTATAGCTTTGCAGTGGTGGCTGTCTTGGACTACCGATGGTGCCATTATGAACGACCCTGAACTTGTGTTGAGGGATGCCCCGATTTTGCATTTTTGTCGCTACAGCGTGACTGACTGCAATCACTTGATCTGCTAGCCCCATGAGGATGGCACTATGTTGAAAATCACTATGCACTGTGGAGACTAGACGATAATTTGATTTAAATTGCAATGCTTTGGCGAGTACTATACCGGTCATCATGTGCGCGTGCACAATTGTTGGTTGAAAGTCTTTGATGATTTTTCGGTAGCGCCATACGGCAGCTAAAAGCTTATGGGGAGTTCTGGTTTGATCGAGACTAAACTGTTGTACTGAGTATTGTTTGAGCAAAGACCCATAGTCTTGGACGCCATTTTTCGGGGGACCAGCCGCTACGGCGACTGTATGGCCTGATTGACGTTGTAGGCAGGCCAGATCGATTGCTACATTCACAATACCGTTGCCCAGATTACAACTATCGTTGAGTAAATGTAGAATTCGCATCTTTGTGGTGTCAGTGTGACTGCAGTAAGACCTGTTTAACTTGCTCTGCAATGGTGAGCCAACTAAACCGAGTAGTTGCATAGTCTTGGCAATCCTCACGGTTGGGTAACTGGATCTTGTCGGTGAGGATAGCTTTTAGGGTAGTGGCGATAGCCTGCTCATTAGGAGAATCAGTAATCAGTGCGGGAGAGAAGTCACGGATTACTTCAGGCATACCACCTACGGGGGTGCAAAGTACTGGCGTGCCACTTGCTAGGGACTCAAGCAGTACTAGGCCAAATCCTTCTAAAGACTGACTGGGCATAATTGTCAAGTCGGCTGCCTGATAGGCAATTGGGAGAGCCTCGTCAGGGAGAAAGCCCAGGAATTTGACAGAGTTGTTGAGGCTGAGTTCAATGGTTTGCTTTTCTAAGGTATCTCTTAGGGGACCTTTGCCAGCAATAGCCAGCCAGAGATCGTATTTCTCTGCTTTGAGCTGAGAGATCGCATTAAGTAGCTTATCGAGTCCCATGCGGTGTACTAACCGTCTGGGGGTAAATATAATAAAGCGATCTTGGGGCCAGCCCAATTTTTCTCTCGCTTCTTGACGAGATAGATTTTTTTGAAATTTTTGGGTATCTACGCCCCCAGGAATGATGTGGATTTTATCCCAGGGGATGTGGTATTCCTGGTGCAAGATCTGACCAAAGGCTTTGCTAAGGACGATGAAGCGATCGCAACGGCTATAGACTTTCTGCTCCATTTGTTTTTTAAACCACACGCTGAGCTTGCTATCTCCTTCTTGCCGACTTTCAATGGCCCAGGGACCGTGAAAGGTACAAGTCACTGGGACATCCTTTGGCAGATTAGGAATAGCCGCTAACCCATAGAGTGCAAAATGTAGGTTAATGGCGTCTGGTTTAGACGAAATCAGAGAGTGACTGTTTCTGTAGGCCGAATACAGACGATGGCCCAGGGAAGCAGTTGGTTCAGCCAGATTTTTTAATTGGATCGATGAAGTTTTTGTGCTCGTAGGCAACCCGATACCAAATAGATCGATCTGGGTTTCTGATTTAACCAGGGTGTGAACAAGTTCATAGATATAGCGGTCGAGTCCACCGGGCTTGTCAGGAAACCAATTATTGCCCAATATAGCAATTTTTGTAGGAGGATGCATAAATTTTAAGATAATTAGGCAACATCGATATTGATGTCTTTACTACATGCCTATGGAGTAAGTACCTAAAACCTAATACGCCTCCTTCAGCCTTTTAACCGGATAATCGCCCTGTTTGCATTACAATTTCTTTAGAGGATTCATTTAGTCTGACAACAGACATTGCCCGTGGTTGGAAACGTCCAATTAATGCGTAGCTGACTAAACCAACATATTCTCGAAGAGCCAATGCAGTTTTCTCGATAGCGGGCAAAGAAGACGGAACCTGGACAGGGTAGGGAATGGTTTCAAAACCAAAGCTACGGAAAGTCAAAACTGAGCGTAGCATGTGGGGCTGATCTGTGACTAAAATGATGCGACTCGCACCGATGCTTTGAAGTAGTTCAAATGAATGTATAGCATTTTCTTCAGTTGTGCGGGCTTCTGGCTCTATCAATTGAACATTTAGAGGTATGCCTAGCTGAATAAGCTGAGTAGACAGACGAGGTGCCTCTCCACGTCCTGTGGTTAGAATGGTCGGTGCACGATGAGCTTTCCATAGGTTTGCAGCAGCCTGGGCTCGTTCCTGCTCAGCTAAGGGACCACGACCTAGAACAACGATCGCATCAGCGCTCTGTCCAATATCTGGTAACAAGAATAGGGTGAGTCCCCTTGTGGCAACAGTTGCACCGAGGGGAGAGATCAGCAATAGATATGTAGCACCAAGAGAACAGATACTACGCAGTAATATAGGTTTCTTATAGGGTGAAACCTTAAGACAAAGGGCCATCAGCCCGATTAGCAATAAGGGTAGTAGAACCCGTCTGGGATCAGTGAACCAATTTAATAAAGCGTACTTTAGCTGGCTCCACTGGTGTAAATGTAAAATCAACGACATAAATCTGGTAGAGCAACTGAGATATTGCTTTCCAGTTTACGTTATGCACCATAAAGAATCATTAAAGATGCTGGATTGATTGTCAGAGTATAGATTTCAGCTATCCAATAGCAATCAAGTAGCTAGTGAGTAATGCTGTTATCTAGGCTACTAAACCTAGTAGAGCGTCCCCTACTAGGTTTAGCTACATGGAGTCAAACCTACTAGAAAAGTGATGAGGCAATAACGATGGGACAAAATCGTTACTCAAACTCTCTTGAATTTGCGAACATCTGAACTGTATAGTTCCTGAAAGGGGCAACAGGGACTGATACCTCAGAGTATAGTCTTGATTGCCTATTCTTGAGAATTCAACTTTCTTCGGCCAGGTTTGATTTTTGATTACGCTGACGCACAATTCCTAATCCCAAGCTTAGTAATCCTGGTAACAGGGCCGGTGTCGGGATCTGTTGTGTTGCCAGATTTAGCGTAAATCCATCGGAATCTAATAAGCTTTGGGATGTCAAAACCCCTAGTGCGATTGATTCTTCACCAAATTGGAAAACACCCTCGATGTCCTGTGCAAGCAGAACAGTAACAAAATCATTATCGACGAGAGTTTCAATGGTTGCTGATGTCAAATTGAACACCAGTGAGTTGCTTTCCCCTTCAAGGATAACCGTCCCAAAATTAACGAACGGCGTGATTGTACCGAGAGTTGTTGTGGGAGGTGTCAAAGTGATATCTTCGATGTCGACTATATCACCTACTAGAGGTGCAAAGCTGCCAGTTGCATCTTGAACCTCAGCGCCATCAAAATCAATTAAAGTATCGCTGAGATTGAAATTACCAAAGGTTTCGAGATCGATAGAACCAGATAATTGTGAAGCATGAGCTGGATTAGCAGACACTAAAGCACTGACGGCCAAAGCCGTAGCGACTGCTGCCGCTTGTGGAGTTAAATTCTTAAAGTTCATAGCCTAAAGTCAAATAAAAATGTGATCATTAACACAAAACCTATTGAAAGTAAGGTCTACATCCCAGATTAGTTTTGTTGTTCAGAATGCTGGTAGATTGCGCTTGATCTGTGTTTTGTTTAGCCTCCACAAATCAAACCTGATTCGAACGCATACTATTCGTTGACTTTTCGCTACAACCTTACATTAATTATTTTCACTACAATATCCAATATTTGAGTTCCATTTCAGGGGTAACTTCATATTTCTTTGATGAGACTATTAAAATTAGACCAGGGGTGAAAATCTTGGGGTAGCATGGGCAGCACTGCTGCTATCGAGGTTAATAATTGGCTCTCCTGTAATTCCCGTAGTTGTTACTAGATATAGTGTTTAGGATGCAGGGAACCACTCATAGCCATTGATGTC
>NZ_JADOES010000042.1 GCF_018739885.1 Leptothoe spongobia TAU-MAC 1115
TGTGTTTTTATTTGCTCTTTATCGCCTATTGCCGCTTCTTCGTACATCCCTCTCTACAAATTTGTACAAAGTCCAAACCGTAGAAGGAGTTCGACAGCTATTAGGGTGTGATCGGGTGCTCGCCTATCAATTTTCGCCTGACATGAGTGGGACCATCATTGCTGAGTCGGTTCAAGCGGACTACCAAGCATCGCTGGGACAAACCGTACGTGATTCGTACTTTCAAGATCAGGGTGCTCAGGAGTACTGTAAAGGACGAATCCAATGGGTAGATGATATCTACACAGCTAACTTAGATCCCTGTCATATCAAATTACTCGAACAGTTTAATGTGCGGGCAATTTTAGTCACACCGATTTTACTGCAAGACAGCAATAAGACCACCCCACACCTGTGGGGCTTACTGGTAGCCCACCAATGCGTGGGGCCACGGGTATGGATCTCTGATGACACAAAACTATTAGAGGTTTTATCTCTGCATATTGCCATTGCGATTCAGCAAGCTCAGCTATTAGAACAAACTCAGACCGCCCTAGAAAAAGCTAAGGCATTAAGTGCATTTAAATCAAAAATTTTAACCACGATTTCCCATGAGTACAACACTCCACTAACCGCTATAAAAGCAGCTGCCGAGACATTGCGGGTCCACTCCAACTCCCTTTCCCCCAGCCATCGAGATCGCTACCTTTCTATGATTGAATATAAGGCTCAATGCCTGTCTATGCTGGTAAAAGATATGCTGATAGCCAACCAAGCAGATCTCGACCAGCTACAGCTAAAACCGATGGATATTAATTTAGAGCGTTTATTTTCTAAATTGATCGACGAACATCAAGACATTGAAACGGATAAAAATCAGATCTCTCTAACCAGTCTCGGAAATATCGATAATTTTGTTGGCGATCTCGGACTCTTGCAACAAGTGTTTGAGAACTTATTATCCAATGCTATTAAGTACTCCCTAAAGGGAGGGGATATTCAGCTAGTGATTGTGGGAGAAGCCACCCAAATCACCTGTCATATCAATGATGAAGGCATGGGAATCCCAGAAGCCGATATTCCCTACTTATTCCAAGTGTTTCGTCGGGGTAGCAATGTTGGTGAAATACCTGGAACTGGCTTGGGCCTAAACATTGTCAAAGCCGCTGTAGAATTACATGGTGGCAGTATTGTTGTCAAAAGCAAGCAAGGGAAAGGAACTCGCATTAAGGTAGAACTACCCAAACGTCCCAAGGAAGACTTCATGGATAATTATTACCCAACAACAGTTATCCATGATCTGCCCAACTATTAACAAGTCAGCCTTAACTGCTGACCTTGCTTGCTAACCCTGGATAATAGCTGACTATATAGCGTCTACCACATTGGCCAGACCATTGGCTAGATAGGGGACTTTGTTAAGCCATAGTTTCCTAATTGCATTTATATAGTACAATAGTACTTAATTATTTTCTACACCTCACACATCTTAATGAGGTCAAGGTTGTTAGTGCTATGCAGCCTTAGCCTCAATCCAAACTTCACACATAAGGAGTGACCTATGACTTTAGCAAAACCAACATCCACTCATACGACTAGTCTTGACCTGCCCACCGCTGATACCATCGATCAGCATCGCATTGCCCTAGAAAGCAGGCTCAATAATTTGGCCACCCAAGCCACAGACAGTGCACTTAATCTATGGTCTGAGTATCAACCAGTGACTAATGGCAAGACTCAGGCTGTTTGGCAACTACTACGCAGTACACAGCCTGTTCAATTACTATTGACTGCAGCGTTAGCGGTGCTTGCGATCGCGTTAGTCACCCTGGTAACAACATTTAATGGGTTGATTATCCTATTCCTAAAATTGGCAACCCTGGTTTTGGCCGCTGTGGCCGTGTGGCAGTGGATCGCCCGTGGTCTTCACTGGGCTGATGAACAACTACCTTCAGTAGTAGAACCTCAAGAATAGGGGGTATCCGCATAAGCCGGGAAATTCTGATCAGGTAAGGAAGTTAGTGGTTCGGGGTTGGTAGTTAGTCCCTGACTGGAGTTTAACGACTAACTACCAACTACTATCTTCCCAAAAACGTCCCGCATTAAGTTGATACCCAGAATAGGGATTGAAACGTCTTTTAACTGAATTAGCATTTGAAGCTGCGTTTCTATGTGAACTAGGGGCGCAGCTCTTGTGGTGTCATAAACTATATCATGTGATTTTATTTCAGAAGGGTTTGACGATAATGTGGTTGCGTGTATCCATAGTTGGTAGGCTTATAAACTTGAGCTCAACTATCTCTCCATCTCTTTCGTGACAAAAATCACATACATTACCAATATAAGTCACTGCTTTTTGAAAAAGCTATAGATTAATTCAATCAACCCACTCTCCATAGGGGTTTAGATGGACACTCTACAACTTATGGCTAAAAAATCAAACATTATGAAAGTATTCATAACGCTTTTGGGAAGCATAGAGCTTTGAATCAGTAAAATTCAATTTATTGATTCTTCTCTTAGCTATCTAGAATATCTTTTACCTGGCTTTAGATATTCCTTGAAATCAGAATTATTTTCGAAGTCTCAATCAAATGATTGATTTAATTTCAATTAAAAATTGATGATTCACTGAGGTTATGGGTATCAATTTAAGCCGGGAAATCCTGACTGGGTGGGGAGTCAGGAGCCAGGAGCCAGGAGCCAGTCAGGCACTGAATTCTGACTCCTGAATTCTGACTTCTGCCCTTGGGAAAACGTTCCGCTTTAAGTTGATATCCGAGGTTATTAAATTCAAACTCAGGCATACTTTCTGCATATTATGACGAATTCACATATGCATCCCACCCAAAATCAAACATTTTATTCTTTAACAAAACCCATTGTGTAAAGTTCATATAGTCATATTTCAATCAGCTCTTTAGTTCCTGAAATCCATGATAGATCCTCTAACACAATCAGTATTGATAAGCCTAGTTGCTCCAATTTATGAGTCTGCTATAGGCCCTGGAAAAAATGTTTTTAGTTGGTTTAATCGAAAAATTCAATATGAAAGGAATCTTGAAATTTCGGTTCATGAATATGAGGAAAGATATAAGACTCGTCATGGAAAACTAAAACTGCTAGGAATGACAGAACCTAGAGACATAGAATCTGTTTTCACAAATATCAAACTAGGAAGGAGTAAAAGTCGCCAATTCAAATCAATTCAAACATTGGAGGAGTCTCATCGCCAAGGAAGAAGACGAAAATTTGACACTGTAAATCCCCCTGAGAAAGAAGCTTTTGATATTGTTAATCAGGAAAAGTTTTTGATGATACTTGGTGGACCTGGAGCTGGAAAGTCTACCTTTCTCAGGAGGATAGGGTTAGAAGCATTAAAACCAAAACATGGAAAATTAGATAATCCATGTATTCCTGTCTTTATTGAGTTAAAACAATTTACGGAAAACAATATCAATCTAGAGAATAAGATCTCAGAAGAGTTCGAGATTTGTGGTTTCCCAGAAGCCGAAAGGTTTACCTCTAACGCATTATCACAAGGGAAATTATTGATTCTATTAGATGCTTTAGATGAAGTGCCAACCAGTAATTTATATGACGTATTAGTTCATATCAAAAATTTTGTTGATAAATATAATAACAATAGATTCATTGCCTCTTGCAGAAGTGCAGCGTACTACAACAGCTACTTGAATTTCAGTGATTTTTCAATGACTGAATTTGATGACTCACAAATTGAGTTCTTTTTACATAAGTGGTTTCAAGAGGAATGCGACAAAACTGATAAAATTGCTCAAAAATGTTGGGAAATTTTACAAAAACCAGAAAATTCTGGAGCAAAGGAGCTGGCACATACTCCTCTACTCCTAACATTACTATGCTTTGTCTACGCAGGCTCTCAGAACTTGCCAAAGAACCGTGCATCTCTATATGACGAAGCATTAGACTTACTTATGAACAAATGGTTAGTAGAAAAACGTGTACAACGTAACCCCATCTATCAAGATTTAAATCCCCCCATAGAGAAAGCAATGTTATCAGAAATTGCCTATAAAGGATTCGAAGAAGATAGGTTTTTCTTTTCCGAAAGAGAAGTTGTTGATAGAATTACAGCCTTTTTAAGAGAGAATTTAAATGCACCTAAACATCTAGATGGCGAGAAGATTTTAAATTCGATTGAAATCCAGCAAGGGATTTTAGTGAAGCGAGCCCATAATATCCATTCATTCTCTCACTCATCATTTCAGGAATATTTAACGGCCCAATATATAGATGACCATCGTCAGATCAAGAATATAGTTTCTAAACATTTGACAGATAGTCGCTGGGGAGATGTCTTTCTGTTGGTTGCCGGATTGATGCGAGCTGGCGCGGATGAGCTGCTTTTGTCAATGGAAAAAGAATCACAGAATTTTATGGCTAATCCAAAATTATTTTCATTACTGAACTGGGCAGATAGAGCGACCGTTGAGTGGCACCAAAGCTTCAATCCAATTGCGAAACGTGCTGTAGCTCTCGGTATTGTTTGCAGCTTAATCTACGCTCATAAACATAGGTTTGAACCACTTCATGAAATTTCTATAGGTCTTAAATCTTGTGGTCGTTTGACCTCTAGGCTTGACCGCGAACTGTACCACAAGTTTATTCGCATTTGGCAGGTCATCTGCACCGGAGCAAACATTCGAGCTTTCAAAAATTATCGAAAACGTATCCGATTCCTTGATGCTAAATTCAAAGAAATACAAGGTTTTCAAAATATTAATTTTTCAATTTTAAAGGCAAACTTAGAAAATTTAAAACCTCGGGTTGAAGTTTCCCATGAAGCTAGTCCAGCTTATAATGAGCTTGCTATCAGTGTTTGGCAGAATTGGCTAAAAGCTTTTGACATAGATATTGAGAGTATAGATCTATCTCCTGCTGAGATTCAATTATTCAATCAATATCTAGCGACTAACCTGCTCATGTTGAAGTGTCAAAAAGCCTCTGTTCGAGTATCTCATTACACATGGAGAACTATAGAAACACGCATGCTGCGAGCTAACTAGGCTAGGTTCAAGTAATGATCTAGTTTTACTTATCCATGCGGCCCGAATGTTGATCCACGTATTACTGATATCTTGTAAAGCAGTGTATATCCTGGTGCAGCGTGGTCCCTATTCGTGATGAAAACCCGGTTCAGATTACGCCTTACGTAACCTATGGGCTAATCTTCCTCAATATTTTAGTCTTTTTCTATGAGCTGACGCTATCGTCACCCATGGAGCTGACAGCATTCTTCAGGACATGGGCCGTAGTCCCAGAGCAGCTGACGGAAAGTTTTTGGGGTGGCGGGTCAATCCCGTTCGATCTCTACGAGTGGTCTACCCTGTTCACTAGTCAATTTATTCATGCTGGTTTCCTGCATCTGGCGGGTAACATGCTGTACCTGTGGATTTTTGGGAACAACGTTGAGGAGCAGTTGGGTCGGGCTCGATACCTTCTCCTCTATCTAGGCTGTGGTGTTCTAGCCGCCTTGACCCAGTGGTATTTTGGCATGTTTTCCGAAGTGCCCTCCTTAGGTGCTAGCGGTGCGATCGCAGGTGTGATGGGAGCCTACATCTTCAAATTTCCCACTGTTCGTATTCTCACTATTGTGCCTTTGGGGTTCCTGTTCTTGCCCCTCAGGATTCCAGCCGTATTCTATTTAGGTATCTGGTTTTTGCAGCAAGCGGCCTATGGTATTGCCAGCCTCAGCATACCCACTAATGTTGGCATGGCAGATGGTGGGATTGCCTACTGGGCCCATGCAGGAGGGTTCGTATTTGGGGCTATCCTAGGGCCAGCCCTGGGGCTACTGAACTCACCTCACAGCCTAGAAAATGAAGCTCACTAGATAACAGATCGCCAACAATAGCTATCCGTAGGTTATCCAAATTTGGATTCGACAATTTTACTCTCAATCACCCGTCGGGCAAGTGGTTCACTATCGTCAATAGTAAACTCTTTCTTAAGATTACCAGTTTCCCCTAAGGTTTCCTGAAAGGTTCGAGGTTGGGCAGGATATTGAGCTAACAGCACGCTTTGTCTAAGTGAAAATTTCCATCAGCTAGGCCTAGAATAACGAATTTGTCCTCAGCCTCATATCCTCTGGACAATTTATTCTTTAGGAATGAGGATTCAATTAGGTTCTATCTTTTGATGTACAGGTTGCCATGGCAACCTCTTCAGACATAATTTTTGGATTTTATAAACCACGTCCAAGTTGAAACCAGTAGCTTCTTCTACGGAAAAACTCCAGTTCTGGACGTGGACAAGGTTTAAAATCCTTATCCCTTAGGGCAAACGTTTTTAGATGAAGGGCAACATCAGCTCCCCTTCATCTAACCCACGTCACTAACAAACATCCTTCTAGAATGAATCAATAATAATTGATGAAAAAGCTGTGAAGAGTTGCAGTTCTCAGTGGAATAACTTATGCATTCTAGACCGGTGTTTCTTATGTTGGCGGTAGGTTAAACATCTGGACGTTGCTGTTCCGAACTATGACGTTATCTGTAAGATCTTGACTTAGTACATTCCTTTCAGATCGGTTCATATATCAAATCAGCAACGGCAAAATCTTTAGTTAAAAGCTATTTGAGGCAATGCCTGCTATGCCACTCCCTAACAATCCATATCCCAATAAAATCGATCTTATATATGCCGTCTCAGCCGAATTAGCCAACAATATTCGCCAACGCCTGACACCGCTAAGATTATCAAAACCAAACTTAGAGGAAATTATTGATTCTACAAAAGTAAAGCCCGCGTCACAGGATAGGCAACAGCTACCGTTATAATGCTTACATAAGCTAATTAGCTTGGATTACTGGCTATCTAGTCGCCCCTGAAAAACTCCATGCTTAGGCCCTAACTGGGATCTTGGCCGGTGAGTCTAGAAAGTATCGGCAGAGCTTTCTGAGATTGAAGCCACAAGCGACCATCAGGGCATTGAACCGGTCACCGTGGGTGCCCTTGAGATAATTGCGTTTGAGCCCATGATCGTACTTGACATGGCCAATCACCGGTTCAATGGCACTGCGCCGTTTGACCAACCGTTTGAGCACCCCTTTAAATTTGCGAGTGCCCGCGACCAACACCTCTACCCCTTGAGGATGGTGGGTTTGCCCCCGAAAGCCTTTGTCAACCGCCGCTTGTTTGGGCATCACCCCGGTCAATGCCTGGGTTTGTTCGATAACCGGGGTGAGGGTGGCCCCATCATAGGGATTGCCATGGATGGCCTGGGTGCCTACAATCCAATTACTTTGACTGGTGGTCACAAACGCCACTTTGCAGCCAAATTCATAGCGTTGGTGCGCCTTGCCTTTGGCAATACACTCCACTTCAGGAGCATGCATACTGTAGAGTTTGTTGGAATCGGTTCGCTGTTGCTGATAAATTCGCTTGGCACGATCCAGCAACTGCTGCAGGTCTGGGTCCGGTTGGGGGAGTTTGCGCTCAATATCTCGAATCACACGTCCCAAATAAGTGTGTAGTTTTTGAGTTTGTTTTTTTGCTCGCTTCAGTTGTTTCGCAACCCGGTAACGACTTTGTTGAAAGAGTGCTTTCTTGCCCACACGTTCATAGCTTTGACGCAGCTTTATATTTTGTTTCTTGGCTGCTCTGACCAAGGCACGGCGAGCCTTGTCATAGAGTCGTGAATCTGTTGGAAACGCAATCGCTTTCTCTTGCACAGTGGTGTCAACATTCACTCGTGAAATCTCTCTTGGCTTCAATGCCTTTGTCTCCATCGCTGTCTTGAGAACTTGTTTCAACAATTGTTCCATCCCGTCAACACCCACATGCTTGCGCCAGCTCACTAGACTGGTTGGGTGACACGGCAACTCATGCTGGAACTGTTCCTCTCCACAGAAATACTGCCAATACGGATTCTCCACCCATTTGCTCACCACCGATTCATCACTTTCGTCGTACAGCCCTTTGAGATAGTGCAGACCCACCATCAACCGAGTTGGCAGGGGCGGGCGACCCCCTGCACTGGTCGTAGCTCGACCAAACGACGTCTCAAATGACGCCCAGTCAATGGATTCGGACAGTTTAACCAACGGATGCTGAGGGTTCAACTGGCGCTCTAATGCCGACACCGAAGGGCTTGGCTCAGAGGAGGGGGAGGAGGGGCTAGATGAACGGTTCATTTTGCAAGCTTTTAACTCAATCGGGATGCTTCTCTGGCAATTCTATACCCTGTTTCAACGGATGAAACCCCCTTCAGCTCTTACCTGAGCTAGTATTTCAGGGCCGACTATCTAGTTTCTCCCCCTAGCGTTTTAAAACCTGAATGCGCAAGGACTAATTAAAATATTCTTGACACTCAGTCAGTGCGCTCCCATCTGACTGAGCAAGCTCTAAGTCTCCTTCCTCTACCTCTCTTGCCCCTTAGGCAGTTTCTGCCCAATCCTTGGCCTGAAGCAAAACAAAATCAAAATCTCTCCTTAATCCGGACAACTCCGTGCAGGCAAAATCGGACTCGTCCGTCGAAATTCAGATAAATACTGCTCTAAAGTCACAAACTGCTGTAAGTTTAGCCGATAGTAAATCCAGCGTCCCTCCTGGCGACCCTGGATCAATCCTGCTTCCCGTAAAATCTTGAGATGGAATGAAAGCTTAGATGCACTTATACCCAGGTGATTAGCAATATCACAAGCACATAGCTCGCGATCTCGCAGTAGCTCAATTACTTGAATCCGATAGGACTCTGAAAATGCCTGAAAGAGGGATAAAACATCAGTGGAAACAGTCGTTTTCATAACCTTTTTGCAATCTACTTAAATCATAGCTTGCCTGATAAGATTTTGAATTTGAACATCTCCAACTCAGTCTCACTAAAAAAGCTGGCTCTCAATGAGCCAGCCTGAACACTGCGCGGGAACGCGTATAGGAAGCAGTAGCTTTCAGCTTTCGCTGCTACTGAAGGACAAGCTTCACATTAGCGTTCTGCAAACCAGGGCGCTTAACTTCTGCTAAAGTCCGATTAACCGCATACTTCTGGTTAATAGAGTTGATTAGCTCAGTCTGGTTGTGCTTCTTGGCAACACCCCAAAGGTCCGCAATCAGATCAAAGGAGCCATCGGTATTACGAGACCAGCCTAGATCGTACTCACCCTCTAGAACAGCTACGATGTCAGCACGAACACGCTGGCCATTGTAGCCACGAACATCAGCTTCAGTCTTAACCGAGATTCCGAGGTCCTTTAGAGAAGCAGTGAGAATTTCAGCTTCAGTGATCTTAGTGCGTAGAGTACTAAAGTGAGACATTGGTGTTTCCTCCAGTGGAAAGTGAGAGTCATAAAGTAAAAACGCAAAGCCAATAGATTAACAAACCAATATTAGTAATTTGCTAAGCCATTGTCTGAAAACTGCTAACCCTTGAGGTTAGCCCTCTGCTAGGGGAAATCCCCTAACAAAAGCCTGTTAAAACTCCATCCGCTGATACTCAGCGACGGATGAAGCAGCGGGGCGAGCACGTTGTCGTGCCCAATCACGAAGCGCCGTTACCTGTTCACTCATGGTCTTAGATAACGGTAATGTTGCCCGAATAGCCGCAATAATATCGAGTTGGTTAAACTCACGGCCTTGCGCAAACGCTTCATACATTGCAGAGATCAAACCTTGCTCAATCTCTGCCCCCGAAAAACCTTCACATACCTTGGTAAGCTGATCAAAATCGAAGCGCTCTATGTCACGACGTCGCTTACCAAGGTGAATTTTGAATATCTCTTTGCGCTCCTCCTCATTGGGAAGATCAACAAAGAATATTTCGTCAAACCGGCCCTTGCGCAGAAACTCACTGGGCAACCGTTCCACACGGTTGGCTGTGGCCATCACAAACACCGGGGAATTCTTTTCTTGCATCCAAGTCAAGAAGCTACCAAAGATCCGACTAGAGGTACCCCCATCAGAATCAGCCGAACCCGCACCGCCAGCAAAGGCCTTATCAATCTCGTCAATAAATAGAATCGCAGGTGAGATTGACTCAGCTGTACGCAGGGCTCCCCTTAGATTAGCCTCAGAACGGCCCACCATAGAACCATCATAGACCCGGCCCATATCCAGGCGCAACAAGGGTAGTCCCCAAAGTCGAGCGGTGGTTTTTGCGATCAGCGATTTACCGCAACCTGGCACCCCCAGGATCAACATTCCTTTAGGTTGAGGGAGACCATACTCCCGAGCACGCTCACTAAACGCATTTGAACGCTGTCTAAGCCAATGTTTCAGCTCTTCTAGACCACCCACAGAATCAAGGGTCTCGTCTTCTTCTATGTATTCTAGAATGCCATTACGGCGAATAAGTTGCTTTTTCTCAGAGAGCACAATATCGACTTCTGATTCGGTTAACTTACCAGACACAACCCTGGCTTTGCGGAATACTTTTTCTGCCTCATCCTCGGTCAGACCTAGGGACGCTTTTAGCAGTTTTTCACGAATATCAGTGGTGATGCTAGCACCGTGAGACTTGCTGAGCTCTGCTGTGAGCACTTGATTTAGCTCTCCCATGGTTGGCATGGAAAAGTCCAAAACCACAACTTCTTTCTCTAGTTCCACCGGAATTTCTTGAACCGGTGACATTAAAATAATAGTTTTATTGGTGCCTTTGAAACTTGCGATCGCATCCCTCAAACACCGCGTCACCGCTGGCGAATCCATAAACGGATGCAAGTCCTTAAAGACATAGATGCCTGGATCTTTCTGACGAATTGCCCAATCTATCGCCGCTTCTGGAGAGACCGTATTGCTATTTTGCGAACCACGAGCTTGACCAAATTCAACAACACCGTGGGTAACCGTCCATGTAAATAGACGACGCTGGGGATGCTGTTTAGTAAGCGTAGCAATGGTACGCTCCGCTCTCTCTTCCTCGAACGTGAGCAAATAAATCAGAGGATACTGAGCCTTAATTAGGACCTTGAGCTCTTCTTTCATAGTTTTTATCCTCTCAACGCCGACCGATACAAACAGATCACCCAAATTCCCCAGAGCCACACTTTAATATCAACAGCCCTAGAGACAAGGAACTAACTCGCCTTCATCAGAACGGACTGAGCTAGGAACAACATCAGGTACTTCACTCAATAACTCCTCATGCAAGTCAGCGTGGGCTTCGACTGCCATCAGATCGCCATCCCTGAGCACCACAGAAGTTGTACAAGAGGGACACTCATATACCACATGAGCTGCACCCTGCACCCCTTCAACAACATCAGAATGATTTAAATAAAAACCAATTGCCCGCTCGGCCAAAGTAGACATTGGTTCTCCATCTACAGCAGCACGAATCTTGAGCTGGCGGTGCAGGTCATCGGGCATATAAAGAGTGACCTTTTGCTTGCCTTGCATATCAACCTTAATAAATAGCAATAATCTACGGGGCTCTGAGCTCATGTATGGGCCACCTACCCATGCATGGGACATTTACCCATGGAGTTACGATACCCATCGTATCTGTTGCCGTCAAGCCATCAAACTGTCATGACGGCAAAATGTTTACATAGATTTACATTCGAGCCGGTTTTTGATTAGTTGGTTCTACACCCGTCTCAATTGCACCATGGGGACTAAAATAAATAGC
The DNA here is from genome assembly GCF_018739885.1 of Leptothoe spongobia TAU-MAC 1115. Classification (GTDB taxonomy): domain Bacteria; phylum Cyanobacteriota; class Cyanobacteriia; order Phormidesmidales; family Phormidesmidaceae; genus Leptothoe; species Leptothoe spongobia. The sequence continues at coordinate 11,588 of NZ_JADOES010000042.1, forward strand.
CGCTGATTTCTATGCATCTATGGCTAGCGCACCAACCATTGCATCGTTTCCATCTTTAGAGGCCGCTCTCAAGCACTTTTTTGGCTATGACGACTTCCGCTACTACCAGCGAGCCATCATTGAGCAAGCGCTTAAAAATCAAGATGTGCTGGTCATTATGCCAACCGGTGGTGGAAAGTCGCTGTGTTATCAGCTACCGGCACTGCTGCGCTTAGGGGTAACTATTGTAGTTTCTCCTCTGATTGCCCTGATGCAGGATCAAGTACGGAGCCTTAAGGACAACGGTATTGCCGCCACATTTCTTAATAGCAGTCTGACACTGGACGAAACTCGAGCCCGAGAAAAAGCCCTGCTGGCTGGTGATATCAAACTGCTATACCTGGCTCCTGAACGGCTCATGAGCCCGAGTTTTTGGCCCCTATTGGAGCAATTGCAACAGACGGTTGGGATTAGCGCCTTTGCCATTGATGAAGCCCACTGCGTTTCAGAGTGGGGGCACGATTTTCGGCCTGAGTATCGTCAGCTGTTTCAGCTCAAACAGCAGATGCCCCAAATACCGGTCATGGCTCTGACTGCAACGGCCACTGAACGGGTGCGGCAAGATATTAGCCAACAACTCAGACTCAAGGATCCCGAAGTATTTGTCTCAGGGTTCAACCGACAAAATTTACACTATGAGGTCAAACCCAAAACCAAACAAACCTATGATGAGTTGCTCAAGCTGATTAAGCAGCAACCGGGCTCTGGGATTATCTACTGTCTCAGTCGTAAACGGGTGAACGAAATCTCCTTTCGACTGAAGCAAGACGGAATTTCAGCCTTGCCCTATCATGCTGGACTAAACGCTCAGGAACGACAAGAAAATCAAGAGCAATTTATCCGTGACAACGTGCGTGTCATTGTCGCTACCATTGCCTTTGGCATGGGTATCAACAAACCTGATGTACGCTTTGTGATTCATTACGATCTGCCCCGCACCATTGAAAGCTATTACCAGGAGTCTGGACGAGCAGGGCGGGATGGCGATCCAGCTAACTGTACGGTCTTTTTTGGCTACGGCGATGTGGCCACCGTTGAATTTCTAATTAGCCAAAAACCGGATGAACAGGAACAGCGGATCGCTCGACAGCAGCTACGCCATGTGATCAACTATGCCGAAAGTGCTATCTGTCGTCGTAAAATCCAGCTCAGCTACTTTGGTGAAAGTTTTCCAGGGGACTGTAAAAACTGTGACAATTGCCTGAATCCTGTTCCCCTTGAAGATTGGACCATTGAAGCTCAAAAGTTTCTCTCCTGTGTGGCCCGTTGCCAGGAGCGGTTTGGCATGAATCACATTATTGATGTACTGCGGGGCTCCAAACGAAAGAGGTTGCTGGAGCTGGGCCACGATCGGTTATCGACCTACGGTATCGGTCAAGACCACAGCGTCGATGAATGGCGTCAGCTCTGTCGTTCGTTGCTACACCAGGAGCTACTCTCAGAAACCACCGATGGCTATTCTGTTCTCAAGTTAAATGGAGGCAGCTGGCAGGTTCTGAAAAAACAGATTCCGGTCAATATTCACGTCTTTAAACGAGCTGAGACAACTAAGGCGAGTGTTAAATCAGATGAGATCCAGCTCAGCGGTGATGAGACTCTCTTGTTGGGCCAGCTACGTAGTCTCCGCAAACGGTTGGCGGATGAACAGTCGGTCCCCCCCTATGTCGTCTTTGCCGATGCCAGCCTGCGGCAGATGGCTCGACAGCGTCCGATTACTAGCGATGCTTTTTCCGCTATCTCAGGAGTAGGCAAACGCAAGCTAGAACAGTATGGCCAGGTCTTTACCCAAGAAATTCAACAGTTCTGTCAGTCCCATAACCTGACTCCCAATGCGGCTTCATCCTCAACCACAACCAGTTCAAGTCCTAATTCAGGTGCCAATGAGCTAACGGCAACACAGCTAAGTACCCACGCATTGCATCAACAGGGGCTATCCCTATCAGAAATTGCCATTGAGCGGGGCCTCCGTCTAGGTACCATCATCGAACATGTGGAGCGGCTGATGGCATCAGACCGCAAAGTAGACCTCAATCGCTTGGTATCGCCCGAGCGTCAGGTGCCCATCTTTGAGGCAATTGAGAAGGTGGGCTCCCATTCCCTGAGAACCATTCGCGATGAGCTGGGTGAAACCTTCGACTATAATGAGATCCGTCTTGTTAGGGCCATGTGGGAGAGCCAACATTAAAAAACGAATTTATCGCTTAACCATCTACTTATCCACATACCGTCACCTGGAACCTTATCCTTGTGACGGTTCTTACATGGATAGTGATGCAACTCATTCTATTTTTTGCCCCAAAATTTACTTAATGTCTTTAATGGCCTTGATAAAGTTGAGTGCCTGGGTAAAGTATCACCATAGTCACTGGGACTATCCACATACTTCAACTCTTGATCCATGGATTCTGGAGTTTGTTGATAGTACTGATAGTAACTATAGGAATTTTCACTTTCTTGCCTGAGGTCATTGGCAACCATGCCGATGACCGGCACTTTGGCAATCGAAAGCTCTTCCATTGCAGAATTTAAATGAGAGAATTTGGTTTCACTTAAACGTACTGTTAGCAAAAGGCCTTGGGTATAGCCTGCAGCCACAAAAGCATCGACAAATCCGAGTAAAGGAGGCGTATCAAAGATCACCATATCAAACTCTTCGTAAATCTGTTGCAGAAAATCTTTCATCCGTTTTGCAGATAAAATCTGCATAGGATCGGGTGGAATGGGACCAGAGGAAATTATATAAAAATTTTCACTCACAGGTGGACCAATGAGAATATCGTCTAGTTCCAACTCACCAGTTATGTAGTTGGATAATCCTTTATCGTTGGAAGTGTTACAGAACCTATGTAATGTAGGTCGTCTCAAATCCATATCAACTAACAATGTTTTCTGCCCCATAGATGCATTGGTATGGGCTAAGTGAAAACTGATCGTACTTTTACCCGAATTAGGTGTCGCAGAACTAATGGCCAAAGATTTTAGAGGTGTGTCTGGATTATTCAGACGCAAATTGGTAGATAGTCGTTTGAATGCTTCTAAAAAAGGTGTCGATTTAGAATGACCATTGAAGGGTAAATCCATGTTGACACCCAATTCCCCTAGTTGAGTCATCGCAAGTGCTAGGGGCTGACCATTTGCCAATAACCGATTGTGGGGAATGGTTGCTAAGAGTGGCAGCTGAGTTATATCTTTTAACTCTTCAATTGTATTAATTGTGCCCTTGATACGCTCCCATGCGATCGCAACGCCAACCCCCAACAACAGTCCCAAAACAGTACCCAATAACAAATTTCGCTTTGCACTGGCCGATGATGCCTTGGGGTTATCTACGGGAGTTAATAGCTCCCAAGGCGTTTGCCGTTGAGCCGCATCAATGCGAAGAGCCTCACGCTTAGTCAAAAATTGATTTAAGTTTGCTGTAGCAATATCCAACTCACGCTGGATATCGTTATATTGGCGAGCCACGGTGGAAAGGCCCTTAATCTGCTGATTTAAGGCATCGATTGTATCGCTAAGGGCACGATCTCGATCGCTCAACTCCCGAATTTGGCTAGCAATTTGATCTTGAACTCGAGCGCCTTCCTGTTCAATTAAGGGTTCAAGATTAGCTCGATGATCCTTAATCACCGCAACCTCAGGACTGTCATCCAAATACAAACTTAACTCTTCGGCCAGCTGACTATCAATCTCCGTCAACCGATTTAATAAAGATTGATAGCGCTCATTTTCAAGTAAGGCGGAGGTGGATGCCAGCTCTTCACCTCTCGCTAGTTCTTGTTGTAGATCCTGATATATGGACTGGGCTTCTTCAATTTCAACCTGCAAATCAAATCGCTGACTACTAAATCTAGACGCTTGCATCGTTAATTGTTCACCTTGTAACAGTGGATCAATTAAGTTATAACTTTGACGCAAACTTTCGAGCCTGGCTTCCAATTCTTGAACCTGTTCCCGCGCAACAGGTAATTGCTCATCTACAAAACTAATACCTCGGGAGATATCATTCTGACGATCCTCTAAACTGTACCTAAGATAAGCATCTAGAACTAGATCAAGCACATAGATAACTTTTTCAGAGTCAGTATTTTGATAAGAAACCGTTAGTACATCTCCTCCCGCATTAGGCACAATTCCTAAGTTAGAAATGAGCGTTTTATAGGAAATATCAGGATAGCGCTGCTGAAGCTTCTCTAACACGGGCTTCATGACCCGAGGACTCTCTAATATTTTTAATGTAGTTTCATCGACAGCAGCAGTATCGACAGGGTTTGTTACACTGCCAAGAATTTCCGACGTTAAGTTAGAAATCACTTTAGACTCTGGTGTAGAGGAGGGAGTCAACAGCTCGAACTCAGCCCGATAAACAGGATCGTCAGTGACAGCTTTAACCACAGCTAATGAAGCTGTTAATACTGTTACACCTGTAATCACAAGGAAATGACGTTTCAAGGTCGCTAACAGATGATCCAGACGCAGACCTCCTTCACGATCTTGCTCGTCTAGGGGTATACCTACTGGTGGTAAATGTTTAGCGGTCATTTTCAAAATGCATCCTTAACGACCATGAGATATCGTGAAATTCTAGCAATAGCACGGCCTTTAAAATCAATATCGTCAGTAAGTTTCAGCGAACAAAAACTAATGTAAAGTTACTCTAAATAACAGGTTATCTGTCCCAGTTGTACCTAATCAAATAATCGGAGAATAGTAGATGGCAGTGCGAAAATAGAGAAAGCACTTGTTAAAGGTGCAGCAATGGTATCTAGAGTATCTGAAATACGCGCCGAACCAGAGCGTCGAACAACAATGATGTCATTGTTTCGCAGCAATGGATTCATCTCATCATCAATACCCACAGAGAAGTCAACGTCTATTGAGCTTTTAGTTGCCGTACCATCAGCATTTAGACGAATAAGGTCAACATCTCGTCGAGTTGCACGATTATTAAATCCACCCGCAGCCAAGAGTCCTTGGCTCAAAGGAGTATTTGGAGCTACCTCGACTATTCCAGGACGATCAACCTCCCCAACTACATTTACTGCAATTGTGTCTGGCGAAAAACTAGATGCTGCTATTTCTGTTATCTCAGTGGGTGACACATCAGTTGCTTGGGAAATTTTGATCGTATCTCCATCCTTGAGCACAATATCTTCTGCAAGATCACCCTCCTGAAGCAAGCGCCACAGATTAATAGTGATTAGTTGTTCTGGCCCAGCGTGAGTTCTACGAGAAACTTGAATATCGCGAATATTAGCTTCAGGTTTAATACCTCCGGCAACCTGAATAGCACGGGTTACTGTTGGGGGCGTACTGGTTGAACCAGTGCCACCTGGCACACCAGCTTCTCCAGTGCGCGCAGTTCCGGTTACAGTGTATGGCCCAGGACGAAAGACTTCACCAACAACCACAATATTTAAGGGGCGATTTTCGTCAGCAGCAAAGCTAGCTGACGCTACTTGCCATGCCGCATCATGATCAAATTGCTCATTGGTTGGGACAAGAATTGTATCCCCATCCATCAGAAACAGATCATGACTTAGATCACCTGTATCGAGAAAGTCCTGAAGATTCGATACAAGTATTTGTTCAGAACCCCCAGAAGTCGAACGACGAATAACAATTTGTTGTAAGTCAGCTGATTGGGTAATGCCACCAGCTATTTCTAAAGCATCAACTAACGATAAAGCCTGAGTCCCTTCCCGTTGCAATGTATAAATACCTGGTCGACTAACTTCACCCGCGATACCGATTTTGAGAGGGCGGGGAGAAAGCAAGGTGACGTTGATAATTGGTCGGCGGAGCCGACTAGCATAGGCCTGGGAAATGATCGATTGAGCCTCACCAATGGTTAACCCTGCTACAGAAACCTGACCAACCATTGGCAGTAGTAATAATCCATCCCCTAAAATCTCATAATCACCGCTATATTGAGGAACACGGAATACATCAACATGAATTTTATCACCTGTACCTAAAACATATCCTCCAATTGACGATTGTCGCCCTATCTCACTACTAAGGTCGCTTAGTTGCGTTGTCTGGGCTATGGCTGGCGCAGTTGGGTGCAGCAGCGAAAACGAAGAAAATACATACAATACTAAAAATAAGCTCAGCCTATTCTGTATTGAACATAGGGAGATACTGGCTAATGCCATAATCGTTATACCTATTTATAAATAGAACCTAAATTACTAAAGGACTAGGATGATAAATATAGTCAAAATAAAAGTAAATTGCTTAGCTAAAACGTCATTCAACAGAAACGTCTGTGACCGAATCAGTCAGTCGACTAGAATCTAGATTTAAACTAATAAACCTTTTTAATTATACACACAATAACAGAGACGCCCGTATAAAAATAGTACCAAAGGATATATTTTTTATACCTTTCCATACTTGCTCCAATAGCTAAAGATAGCCTACATTCAACTCACGTGTTTACCTTATAGATAAGTGATTCTATTTTTAAGGAGCACCATGTGAGTGAATCGTTTAATGAACGATTCACTCATCATTGTTTATCGTTTGCCAACAACGAAGCCATGATAGCTTAGGCATTTGCACTTGTCTGAATCAAAAACGACATATTTGGAGGTACTGCTACATTAGCAATATTAAACGCTTAGACCTACTACCTCTTGTCGTATCATCGCTTGCTCAACTGACATCTTGGGGGTCTTCTGAACATCAGAATAAATATTGAGAGCGTTAAGATCTGCTTCTACCATCAGATTAACAAGTTCGTTAAAGTTTACAGATGGCTTCCATCCTAGCTGCGTTAATGCTTTTGAAGGATCACCAATCAATAGATCAACTTCCGCCGGGCGCAAATACCTCTCATCAAATTCTACATAATCTTTCCAGTTTAAATTAGCATAGCCAAAAGCAAGTTCTAGAAACTCTTTGACTGAGTGAGTTTCTCCAGTAGCAATAACATAATCATCAGGATTTTCCTGCTGTAGCATCAGCCACATTGCCTCTACATAATCTTTGGCATAGCCCCAATCACGTTTTGAATCCAAGTTACCCATGTATAACTTCTTTTGCTGTCCAGTCACAATTCTAGCTATAGCACGGGTGATTTTTCGCGTAACAAACGTCTCACCACGCCGAGGAGACTCGTGGTTGAATAGAATGCCATTGCAGGCAAACATGTCATAGGATTCTCGATAGTTAATCGTTTGCCAGTGGCCATATACCTTTGCACAGGCATAGGGACTACGAGGATAAAAAGGCGTAACCTCTGACTGAGGGACGGCCTGAACTTTACCAAACATCTCTGAAGATCCCGCCTGGTAATAACGAACTTTGTTGCCAGTTCGATCAGAGTAGTCTCGCAGGGCTTCGAGCAATCTCAGAGTTCCCATACCCACTGCATCAACAGTATATTCGGGCGCGTCAAAGCTAACTCTCACATGGGATTGAGCACCTAGATTATAAACCTCATTAGGCTCAACTTCTTCTAGGATACGTCGTAAGGTTGTTCCGTCTGTCAGATCACCATAGTGGAGGAAAAGCTTAGCCTCTGGCAAGTGAGGATCTCGATACATATGTTCAATACGGTCAGTATTAAAAGTTGAGGTTCGACGGATAATACCGTGAACCTCATAGCCCTTGGATAACAATAGTTCACTTAAATAAGAACCATCTTGCCCCGTAATCCCCGTAATTAATGCTTTCTTAGACATGCCTTCCACACTCCCCTACCATTACTATTAATATATCTAAATGCACTTGAATAATTGTCTAGGCAGAACCATTTAGATTAAAGAACAGGTTTTAAATAACTGCCTCAAGCCAGAAAACTTAGCCAAATTCTTGTGTAAGAAATTTTGCATACTTATCTACTACGTTATGACCATAATACTCAATGCTACTGAATATACTTAACCATACTGAGCCAAGTATAATTTGCATACACTAACTGATTGCTAAAACCTTAACTCAAAAGTTTAGCTGATTGTCATTCCTATGTTTTGATTGTTGTCTAATTTGTTGAAGAGCTAACCAGATAAATGGAGGAATTGTTGTGAAATAGCGCATAAACAAGCGCCTAGGCTCTTGAATGAGTCGATATAACCATTCTAACCCCATATTGCGGATCCACCTTGGGGCATACTTTTTCAGCCCCGCATACACAGGGAAAACGCCCCCGACGCCAATCATTACAGATTCAATAAGAGTGCCATAAGATTCCATCCAACATTCCTGCTTGGGACATCCCAAGGATATAAATGTGATGCCAGCTCCACTGCTATTGATTCTCGAAATAATCTTAGAATTTTCCACATCGCTTAAAGGGCGAAATGGAGGAGATTCTGTCCCAGCAACCTTAAGAGATGGAAAATCTCTTGTAAGTTTAGCCGTCACCATATCTAAAACTTTTTGGGTCGATCCTAGAAGATAAATCGAAATTTCATCTTCCATACATTTTTGGCAGATTGCCAAAAAAATATCCATCCCAGCGACCCTGTCTTGCTCTACGATACCTAATTTTTTCATCATCCAGACTATTGGCATACCATCTGGAGTAACCAAATCAGCTTTATCCAAAGCACACCTCAGCTGCCTATTACAGCGCGCTTCAATGAGCATATGAACGTTTGCCACACAAACAATCCTACTTGAGCGCTGCTTCGCCCACTCTAACATCGTTGCGATCTGATCTCGAAAAACAAGTGCTGTAACGGGTATACCCGTTACGTGAACCTTATGTGGTTGCGTTGAACACCCTACGCTTGCAGAAGCCATAACCTTTGCCCATCAAATGAAAAATAGCTTTTATAAGAATCTAGTCTTACAAAAAACAAAAAAATCTTTACGAGCTACGCCGTACTAAATTGAACACTATACAATCCCAAGAGCCTATCCCCCATAAACCCTTTACCTGAAACAAACTCTACGAAAGTCAAAACAACTTCGGGTGTAGTTGCAATATATAGATCAATTCTCATAAGGCTCTCAACAGCCCACTAAATTATCTCGCGCCGATTTTTAACACAATACTAATATCGAAGTAACCTCGCTTGAAAACCTAGAAAAACACTTACCTATTACTCCGGCAGTATAAGTTCTGAACAACAATCCAGTTCCTGCAAGGATTTCTGGCTGTAAAATACACACTCAATGACTGCCGGGGTAATAAATAGTAAAACTCTATCAATCAATGAAAACCGTATTACAGAACACCTATACTCCATAAAGTTCAAAGAATATAGGATCGAGAAAACTATGCTAGTTTTGCACAGCTCTCAACTATATGATTCCGCAGAGCAAGTTGAAGAGAATGCCTTTGCCTATACATCTCAACACTTGCATATATTAAAGAAGGCTCTATATGGGTTTCTGGGAGGTCTGAATCAAGAAACGCTTAAAACCCTTTTCATACAAGGGTTTTAGCCTGGGAGGCGCAGGACCTCTGAACCATGCTTTGGGTAAGGCTTACAGGCCATTGCATTAGTCCACCTCCCTGAAACAGCTATTGAGCCTTAAAGAAATGCAAAATTCAAGCTTTAGTATGGGAACTACGATTTCCATAGAAGAATTTGCTCAATTCTATAAATACTGAAAAAAACGCTATCGAATGAAGGTGTCGCTATTTGTCTTACATATACTCAAACATGTGAATAAGTAAAACAACACCATAAGACGGCATATTTACTTAAACCTTACATTCACCAGTAGATCATCTAAGTGATTTCCACACAGTTGGCATCTTAAACTAATTTCAGCAAATTGGCGCAATTCTTACACAGCAAGGAACCAAAGACTATGTATCACAAGATACTTTTTTTAGAAACGAAGAGCTAAACGCACCAAATTTCAATGGTTTTAAGAGGAATTTTCGAAACAAGCTTGATTTATATGAAGCTTAAATCATCAACTTTATTATTCCTTTAAAGATAAAGTCAGCTGCATGACACATGGAGCTGAAAGAGTCAAACACATATGGTTTAAAACTAACTAATATGCAGTCGAGTTTTCTTGAGTTATTGACAAGCCGTTAAGAAAATTAGAAAGTTCGACTCATCAAGAGAAAGTTGGTTCGTGATATTAAGGGAAAGATAGAGGACAAGCATCGAGATGTTCTTATTTGAGGCGTAGCTGCCCATTGCAAGGATTTACAAAAAATCAGATAGCTAAGATGCGGTTTCTAAGCTTTCCGAGCTTCCCACGGACCCACGGACATAGGTCTACCTTTGCCTGTTAGAAATCACAGTAACTAAATCGTTGTGTTTCAGTAATGGCAACCGTTTTGGAGGATTCTTATCGATTTAGTTGTTTAAGAGTAGCAACTTGGGCAAGCATGAAGAGACTTACACCTCATCAGAGGATATTGGTAGAGACACTATTTCTCTTATTTCCTCTTTAGTCTTTTTGGGGATCAACTTAAAGCGGAACGTTGTCCCAGGGACAGAATACTCTGCGAGAAGGGCAAAGCCCTACAGAATTCAGGAATCAGAATTCAGTGCATTACTGGCTCCTGGCTCCTGACTCCCACCCAGTCAGGATTTCCCAGCTTAAATTGATACTCATCTTTTTAAAAGTCATTATCAGTTTTCTAGTAATTTCATCCCATCATTTGGTGATAAAACTCCCTAACATACTTGGTATTACTAAGTTTTTTCGGAGGCTGTTAGCTCAAGGGAATATCTTCCAAAGGCAGCCAAATGGTCGGTATTATCCGTTTGATGGCCTTCTCTAAGCACCGTAAATTCAATGGCTACCTGCTTGAACACTCTATTGGCAAATTAGATTTGAACCCGAATGTGATTAAGTCATATCCCAATTATCGAAGGCTTTATGACTGCAAAGCAATCCTTTCCTAATTCTGACCAGAGTATTATTAAAGGATTCATGAAGTAAGTTCATATTTTCCCTAACGTACAAATTACTAGTTAGAAAAGTCACTTGAATTTACCATTCACCAAGACTTTCCAGGTTTTCGCCCTGCTGAGATGTATTCTTTTATACATATACCTGAAAGGTGTAGTATGTGGGGATTTTGTCTATCAAAAAATTTCCAGAGCAGAAATTTTCATTCTCAGATCTTAGAAACATCAGAGGAAACTTGTATCTGAAATATGAGGTTTACGTAAACACATTCCCTTACATCTTGCTTTCCATAACCGTGTGTTCAAAGCTACACGTGTAGCTGGCCTTGTCAGCGCAATTTGCTTATTACTATTTACTCAGTCAGATAGTTGTAGCTGTAGATAATTTGAAGGGAGGTAGTAAGTATCTTCTTAAGTTCTAAGTTCACCGTCTGATTCCACTGATTATTAAACTGATCATTTCGTTTCAGTAGTTGACTGTTTTTATATTTTTAATATTCACAGGGGGCAATTTGGGACTCGCATTGCATTCTCTCTGAGATCTACCGTAGTAGATGGGGGACATGTTAATCGAAGCACCAAATAAGTAAGCTGCTAATTGCACTCATTCCATAAAGCCTGAACAATCGTTTGCACTATAACCATGCAAAGTTTTTCCGAAATATTACAAGGCACAGACACGTTTGCTGCTGATACCAATTCTCTACTTGGACAAGGTGAAACGGGGAGCAGTTCTTCCTTGTCGCCAAGTCAATCGTCAGGGCAAAACCTTCTTTTTGTTGATTCTGCAGTCGAAGATTATCAAGACCTTGTTGCGGCTGCAACTGCAGATATTGATGTTTTTATTCTTGATAGTACACAGGATGGGATCGCCCAGATCTCGTCTATTTTGGCTAGTGGCAGCTACTCAAACATCGCGAGTCTGCATGTTGTTTCCCATGGCACTAGCAATACGATTCAGTTTGGTGCAAACTCAGTCAACTCAGATAACATCAGCACCTATCAAGATGCGCTAACTGGCTGGGGTGCTTACTTGTCAGCGGATGCCGATATCCTTCTATACGGATGTAATATTGCGCAAGATCCGTCTGATCAAGCTTTCATTAAAACTTTGAGTCAGTTTACAGGTGCAGATGTTGCCGCCTCTAGCGACATTACAGGAAATGGCTTTGTTGGTGGTGATTGGGACCTTGAACTTAGCACAGGTGAGATTGAAACAGCACTACCATTCCAACAAGCTGCCCTTGATAATTTCACCAGTACGCTATTACCCAATGGCTTTCAGAATGAATTAGTAGTTGATGATTTAGTTCAGCCAGTTGCCCTAGAAACCCTGCCTAATGGCAATATGTTGGTTGCCTTCCGAGAAGGAGAAATTCTTACCTTTGACCCCAGTTCCCTCAACCCAGTTGTCTCAAACTATCTGACTGTTACCAACACCTTTAAGGCTAAAGAAACTGGGTTGATGGATATCAGGTTCGACGCAACAGATGGCTACCTATACACATACTACTCAAGCGCACTTACAGATAAGGCTACAATTTCCCGCTGGGATACAAATAATGTCAACCCAACTGAGGAAATTATTTGGGAAGATGTGAATATCTTGGATGGCGCGGTGTTTCATATCGGTGGCTCCATTGATTTTGGACCGGATGGTAAGATCTGGCTCACCATTGGAGATAAATTTAAACAAAACACATCACCCGATTTAGATAAACATAATGGCAAGATAGTTCGAATTAACAAGGATGGAACTATTCCTGACGGATTGGATGGATCAATAGCCAACCCTTATGCCATTGACAATGACCCCACTACCCTCCCAGACATTTGGGCCTCAGGGTTAAGAAATCCCTTCCGATCAAGTTGGGATATTGAAAGTGGCCGTTTCTTCATTGGAGATGTAGGTGGTAATGACAATACCGGAACAGATGCATCTTGGGAAGAATTAAATGTCGCTACCCTGAATACTGCTGGAGCCAGCTATGGTTGGCCAACCTATGAGGGGCCAGCTCAACCTAGTGATCCGACGCCTCCTGCAAACTATATTGATCCTTTCTTTAGCTGGCAACATAACGAATCGGGTGCCGCTATTATTGGTGGCTTAGTTTATCGAGGGACCCTCTTCCCTGAACAGTATCAAGGAGCTTACTTCTTCTCAGACTTCGTCGATGAAACCATTGAGTATCTGACCTTTGATCAAAGTGGCGATATCATTGGCGGCGATACAGTGCCCAATGATGCTAATGGCGGTGGTTCTGGTGGTAATATTCTGTTTGAGGAAAATGCGGGGGCAATTACTGATTTTTCAGTAGGTGCCGATGGGGCCTTATATTATTTAGACATTAATAGCCGTTCAGCCGGAGGCGGTGGTCAAGTTAGACGAATTAATTACCTAGGAGGTGGCGGTGGTAATCTTCCTCCTGCAATATCCGATTTCTCAGTGTCTTCAACAAGTGGGGCTCCTGGTTTAGTCGTAGATTTTTCAGTAACTGCGGCTGCTCCTAATGGAGATACTCTTACTTATCAGTGGGATTTGGATGGCAATCCGAATACAGGATCTAGCTTTGCTGGTATTGCTGGTCTTTGGGAAGACGTAACTACAGTTGGTTCAACAACCTATACTTATGCCAATGCTGGTACTTATTTACCTGTTGTCGTAGTTACAGACGGTGAACTGTCTGATCGCTCTGACGATCTCTTCCCAACTACGATTCAGGTTGGCTCTGGGCCGACTGTTAGCATTGTAACTCCTGCTAACGGCATCACAGTTAGAGCAGGAGAAGTCGTAAATCTTGAGGCCGTTGCCACCGATGCAGAAGATGGCACGCTTACTGGTGCTAGTTTAGTTTGGGATACCGTCCTATTCCATAATGATCATAATCATCCTGATCCTGCGGCATATACAGGAACTAATCCGTCGCTTCAGATTGAAAGTTCTGGGCACGATTATTTTGGTGACGTCAACCTCACTATTATCGTTACCGCAACTGATTCGGATGGGTTAACGGCTACTGATTCTATTACGATCTTCCCTGATGAGAGTTTGTCAACGTTTAGCTCTTTTGTTGTTGATACCGGTGCAAGTTTGCCTGGCAACGATAATCCTGTGAAGCTAGATGGCCTGCCTCTGGGAGCCGATCCCTTTGTGTATGACAACGTCATTGGTTTCCAAAATCAGCTCGAAGCAGAAACAACCATCATCAGAGAAGGGGCACGGTACGAATTTATTAACTGGTCAGATGGAATCACTGCTTCCATTCGAGATTACTTCATTCCTGAAACAGATACTACGCTTACGGCTAATTACTCCCTTGCAAATTATCTACCAGCTGCATTAGATGATAATGGTTTCAGCATTGATGAGAACTCAACCGATAATGTTCTCAATGTATTAGCCAACGATACCGATCAAGATGTCACGGATAATTTATTGATTACTGGGTTAGGGGATTCACAAATACAGACACTTACGACTGCCAATGGAGGAACAGCAGTTGTTGATGCGGTTAACAACACAGTTCTGTATACCCCGGCTGCTGGATTTATAGGGATAGATACCTTTACATACACTATTCAAGACAATAAAGGTGATACTGACACTGCAACTGCTAGCGTGCAAGTCGGTGATATTATCTTTGACGGTTTGGTGCTCAACCTGGATGCAGATCAAGGTGTTGTTACCACCAGTGGTGGTACCGTCACTGCTTGGGATGATGTGAATGTAACATCTAGTTCCAGTCTTGGTCTGACAGCGTCAGGCAACCCCACCCTGGCAACGGGTGTGTTGAATGGACACAATGTCATTCAGTTTGATACTAATGGCGATAAGCTTGAAACCATTTTGGATGCGACCAGTGGTCTTCCCTCTGGGGATAGCGAACGCACTGTGATTATGGTGGCCAAGTATAACGAGACGGGGTACGGTGGCTTTGCGTATGGCCAGACAAATCAGAACAAAGCCTTCGGGTTAGGGGTAGATGCTGAAGGAGAGTTGTTGGTAGAGGCTTGGGGTGGTGCGTCAATGCCAACAACGACGCCAGGCACAGGTCAGGGTTGGCTAGTGCAGTCTGCCGTTGTAGCTAACAATCCTAGTGGCAACTTTAAAGAGGTTGTTACTCATTACAGTAATGGTCAGCTCATTGATACTCAAGCGCGCAACTTCAATACTGTTTTGGAAAAACTAGTAGTTGGTTCTAACTTCAATGGCAACAATTCCATTGATATGGAAGTTGCAAGAATTATGGTCTTTGAGCGGGCGCTGACCGAGGCAGAACGTCAACAGATAGAATCCTTTTTGCAACAAGAGTATGGGATTTAATCTGTTAAGTTGAATAAGGAGCTGATAACTGATAAATATCAGTTCCTTACTCAGTAGTTTTTGAGTGATTAATCAATACAGTTAGGTTGTATGGATGAGTTTAGAAAAAAAAGCTGTTCGTGGAGTTATCTGGTCTTTCGTAGACAAATGGGGAGGCAAACTTTCTTCTAGTCTGATTTTTTTATTACTGGCTAGGCTTTTAGGCCCGGAGGCATTTGGCCTAACGGCGCTCGCCAGTTTATATATGGCATTTCTGAGCGTATTTATTGGTCAAGGGTTGACTCAAGCTCTAGTTCAAAGAGAAAATTTAGAGCCAGAGCATCTGGATACCGCTTTTTGGATGAACTTTAGCGTTGCTGTTATTTTAACTACAATCAGTATCTTTGCAGCTGATACTATAGCTTCAATATTTCAGGAACCTCAATTAACTCCTATTATTCAATTTTTATCCCTCAACTTTTTACTGGAAGGGTTGCGAGGGGTCCAATTTTCAATACTTAGCCGTAATCTTGCGTTTAAAGAGCTTGCTATGCGTTCTCTACTTGCCACATTGACTGGTGGCATTGTAGGTCTAAGTATGGCCTTCTTAGGATTCGGAGTATGGAGTCTTGTAGCTCAGCAGCTATCCAATCATTTTGTTAATGTTCTAGTATTATGGCAGGTCAGTGATTGGCGTCCAAGTTTTCATTTTTCAAAGCGACATTTCTTGGAGTTACTGCCTTTTTCCTTAAATGTTCTGGGTTTCAATATTCTGAAGTTTTTCAATCAAAGATCAGATGATTTCTTGATTGGTATGTTCTTAGGTCCAGTTCAGTTAGGATACTACACGGTTGCCTACCGTTTGTTACGAATATTGGTGGATATTCTTACTAATGTAACTTCATCGGTTGCTATGCCGACATTTTCCCGTTTACAGAAAGATAGAAAGAGAGTTTTGAAAGCTTTTTATCGGGTGACACAAGTAACTAGTTTTTTCTCTTTTCCTACATTTGTAGGAGTAGGTGTTTTAGCTCCTAACCTTGTTCCAGTTCTGTTTGGTGAGAAATGGATATCCAGTATCCCTGTTATGCAGGCACTGATCTTAGTTGGCTTACTTCAGTCAGTATCTTATTTCAATGGGGTCATTATGGTAGCAACGGGGAAAGCAGACTGGAGGCTTTGGATTAGTTGTCTTAATGTTTTACTTAATATTCTTGGTTTTTTGATCGCTGTAAAATGGGGGATTGTTGCAGTAGCGTTATCATTTGCAGCGACAAATTATTTGACTTTTCCTGTCAGTATTTGGGCGATTCGACAACTGATAGCTTTGAACTTTAAAGATTATATTTACCAATTTATACCTTTTATACTAGGTGCAATTATCATGGGATCGGTGATATACGGATTAGATAACTTCATTTTAGGTTCAGCAAGCGAGATTCTTACGATTATCGTGTGTCCCTGTTTTGGAATTGCTGTTTACTTGCTAAGTATACTTCTCATAGATTCAGATGTGTTTTTCCAAATTTATAAGCTGGTAAAATTAGTTAGGTGATAATCATGGATTTTGTCAGAACAAGAAAGAAAAACTTGGCAATTAGTTGGATTATTGTTCTCGCAGTCATCTCTTTTATCTCCACTTTTATCTTCAAGAGTATATTGACTGCAGAGATTAATTTAGAGGGGAAATTTCATCAAATACCAATATCCTTAAATAATTATGACTTACATGATTTAGGTGTTGTTGATCTAAATGGTGATGATCTGATTGATATTTTTACAACTAACCATAGTGCTTTACAAAGTATCTTAATAAATGAATCGACTGGGAAATTTTCTGACAGGCTAATTGAAGAGAATTTACAGCAAGACTCTGTTTTTCCTGGTTTAGAGATTTCAGCTAAAGCAGTTAAAATTGATTCTCCTGGCATATATTTTTACAGAGAGAAGAACTTTCGACTAAGCTCTCAAAGCCCTGATAACCATTTAGTGATAAAAACTCATCGTATTAATCGAGAAAGTTTACCTATCAGAGGTACATTAAGTCTTTCTTCTGCAGTCACACTGAAAAAAAATAAGAACTTTAAAATAGATATTGATGAAAGTAAATTAAGTTCAGGTGGTATTCAGACGAAAATTTTTTTTGATGTTTTAGGTAATGGAGAATTAGTGCTTGAATCTTTGACGGCAATACCTGTTGAAGTCAACATGAATCCTCAGATTCCGCTTGATTTGATTTATATAGGTTCCAGTAAATTGACCCCTTCAACGCCAAATTTTAAACTCTCTTGGAAAGATAGGCATGGGATGGCGTGGGCTGACTATGATAGTGATTCTAATCTTGATGTCTATATATCTAGAGGTGGTTTAAAGGGTAAGATAGTGGAAGCTCCTGAACTTTATAGTGCTCCGTTTTTTAACGATGAGTTACTTAGAGGTGAAACTGACGGATTCTCAGATCAAGCTTTGCAGGCTGGAGTGTATAAAAAAGCCTGTCCAGGTAGACAAACTAGTTGGGTTGATTTTGATGGTGACGGTAAGCTGGATTTATATACAGTTTGTGGTAGAGGTAGTCCACCAGCTGAGACAAGCCCAAACCAGCTATACCATCAAACTGATAATCAGCAATTTGTTGATGTAGCTCATGATGTAGGCTTAGATTTTCCTGAGACAGGTATTTTTGTCTGGCTTGATGTTGATAATAACAATACCCTAGATTTCTTTTGGGTGTCTAAGTCGAGTTTTCAACTATTTCTAAATAGTGATGGGCACCTTAAACCACAACCTAAAATCTCTAACAAAAATGGCTTTCCTAATTCATTGTCAATTTATGATTTTGATTCAGATGGTCTTCTAGATATTTTGGTGATTTCTGGACCTGGGTGCAGCCTACTAAAAAATCAGGGTGAAGGGATTTATAAGAGTATTAGACTCTCTTCTTTGGGATTGCCTAATCGTGTCCTTGAAGCGACTTGGGTTGATTATAACAATGATGGGCTTATCGATTTGCATACTATACCCAATGGGCTATATCAACAACAACAGGACCATACGTTCAAACCGACAAATATTCTTGAAGTGAAGACACACTTATCGAAGTTAGTTGGAGCTCAAAGTACCTGGTTTGATTTTGATAACGATGGTTCAAGAGATTTGCTTATGTTCTTGAAATATCGACCATTTTGGCTTCGTCTATTAGATAAATTACCGGGCTTTGATATACCTAATCCTAGATCTACCAATGTTAAGCTTTACAAAAATCTTACCCATAACAATAATTGGCTACAAATCAAACTGCTCGGCAAAAATGGTAACAAACAAGCTGTTGGAGCAGCTGTAATTATTGAGTCATCCGATGGTACTAAACAGTTACATCAAGTTGGTGAGTCTGAAGGCTCTCATTATTCTCAGGGGCACTACCGCTTATATATTGGCTTAGGTAAACAGGAAAGGGTGAATTCGGTAAAAGTATTTTGGCCTGATGGTCAAACTAAGGATATAGATACTGTACCAATTAATCACCTACTACATATTGAGCAAACAGCCTGATGGTCAATAGATCTTTCACATTGCTTAATCAATTAGGTAATCAGTGATTGTTTTGGCATAGCATCTGCTCATTCTTTAGATGATAGGAAGTTGATATTGTTTATTTTTCATGTTTCATTACTTTACTGTTGCTTTATGTTCTAAGCTGAAAAAAGTTTATCTGTAAGAGTATTGATCGTTTAGTTGAGTGACTTACTCATTTACTATGAATTCTCAGACTTTATTTCCTCAAGAAAGACCTCTTGTTGAATCAATTACCCGGAACAATATTTTAAGGTGGGCAAGACGCACCTATAATGCAGATTGCCATACATATTTTCCCAAACAACGCTCGTTTCAGCTATCTAGGTTATTATTCTCTGCAGTTCCAAATCTTAACAAGCCTCTATTTATTATTGGAGCGCCTCGCTCAGGGACTACGTTTTTAGGAAAATGCATAGCAAACCTTCCCGAAATTTCATATCACTTTGAACCAATTGCCACTAAAGCAGCAGCCAGATACGTCTACGATAAACTTTGGACTCATCGACAGGCAAAGTGGTTTTATCAGAGTGTTTACTCATGGTTACTACGTATTCATTTTGATGGAGATTTACAGTTTGCCGAGAAGACGCCTCGTAACTGTTTCTTAGTACCTTTCTTATCTAAAGCTTTTCCTGATGCACAATTTATTCATATTATTCGGGATGGTAGAGATGTTGCATTGTCATTAAGCAAAAAGCCTTGGTTTTTAGCTTCACAGGCTGGATCTGGTAAGTATGAGCCGGGTGGATATCCATATGGTCCTTATGCACAGTTTTGGGTCGCTCCCGAAAAACACGAAGAATTTGAGACTACGACCGATCTGCATCGTTGTTCTTGGGTTTGGAATAGCTTTACAAAGACTGCATTGGAGAAGACTCGACAGCTACCCAATGATTCATATCTTGAACTTAGATATGAATCATTAGCTCATAATCCTATGCATGAAGCTAGACGTATTCTAGAATTTCTAGATATCGTAAACTCTGATTCAAATGATGCTTTCAATAAAACCATTCGCTCTGCAAACCCTACATTGATTGGCCAATGGAAAAGAGAGTTTTCAGAGAAAGATCTTGAAAAAGTTTACAGTGAGGCAGGTCCATTGCTGAATTTATTGAACTATACAGAAGTTCAATAAATCTTCAACTTCATCAATGTATATTAGTCTAGAAAATTATCAGAAATTTTAAGACTAAGCTTCTTATTAAGGATGGTTTTAGCAACTTGAAGTTTTCCAAGTTGCTAAAAAATTGAAAGTTTTTTATTTTGATACTCGGATTTTATGAGCACTCTGAAATCGTTATTTATTCCTCGGGGTTCGACAGAAAATAATCCCTATCAAAGGCAATTAGCAGATAGTCTTGAAGAGCTTGGTGTTGATATTGACTACCTATCTCACCAATCGTTTTTCCTATTGAAGGTTTTTCGAATTCAAAAACCTCATGTTTTACATTTTCATTGGTTACATTCTTTTATTGTCAAGTCCAACTTTATCAAATCGTTCACCTCATCTTTACTGTTCATTTCTCAAATATTTATTCTACGATTATTCGGCTCCAAAATTGTTTGGACAGTTCATAATTTAAAGAATCACGACAATTTGTACATAAATCTAGACAAAAAGGTTACTTCTCTATTTGCCAAGTTATCTCATAGAATCATTGCTCACTGTGATGCTGCGAAGAAAGAGATTATAAGAGAATTTGGATTGCACGATGATAATAAAGTTTGTGTGATTCCTCACGGGAACTATATTTCAAGTTACGAAAATATAGTTGGAAAAACCGATAGTAGAAAATATCTTGGCTTAGAAGATAAGGACACAGTTTTCCTCTTTCTCGGCCTTATTCGTCCTTATAAAGGAGTTTTAGAGTTAATAGAATCCTTTAAACTGATTAATGACAACAGGGTGAAGCTTTTAATAGTAGGAAAAGTTTGGGGTGATGATTTAGCTTTTTACAAGTCGGTTGAAGAAGGATGTAATTCTGATCCCAGAATTAGTTTTATTCCTGGTTTTGTACCGAACGATAGACTTCAAGTATATTTCAATGCTTCTGACGTTGTTGTCTTTCCTTATCAAAATATTCTTACATCGGGAGCTGTTTTGTTAGCGATGTCATTTGGCAAAGCCTGCATTGCTCCCAGATTAGGTTGCATAGCCGAGGCTTTGGATGATGTTGGTTCATTCCTTTACGATGTCTCTGATGCCCATGGTTTACAGAAGTCGATACAGCTAGCTATTCAGGAAAAGGAGGATTTATCTTCTATGGGTATTCATAATTTAGAATTATCTAATCAATATAACTGGCCCAGAATTAGTAAAATAACTTTAGATGTTTATAATTTATGTATTGAAAAAAGCTGAATTGAATAGGTATTAAAAATAGGCTAGATAAGCTTGTACTTCTAAATATAATAAATCCATATAAGTAAAGCTAATCTAAGACTAGGCTGTCTAAACTTATGGTTGAAAATATCTTGCTTTTAGCTTTATAGGCTACATTTTTGCCTGGAGATTATTGAGAAACTTGTAACTACTTATGAAGCAATATGCAAACTTACATAATTACTTATCCTAAAGATTTTAGTGAGCCTGGTGGAGGAACAAAAAGCTTTTTACAGATTTGTCAATATCTGAAAAAATTAGATATTGAGGTCATTGCAGTTCCCGTTTCTACATCTTCAGATGGCAACAGTCCTGATAAATCACTTACAGTAAAGCCTGCTCATCCAAGTAGCGTTCACTTTTTGCTTAATGGATTTCAAATTTCTAAAGTTGTCAGGAAAATTATCGCTGAAAGGAAGGTTGATGCAGTTCTGAGCTGGGAATATGAAGCTGCATTTATGGTTGATTTTCTAAAGTCAAAGAATATTGTTTTCGGCATAATTGCAGCGTATCCATCCTATCAAGTTCGGATTAATAGAGAGAAATCTATCAATCCGACTAAGAGAATTTCAAATTATTGGTTTCGTTGGCGACCATTGCAGTCAGCTGATGTAGTTTTTGTATCGTCGTACTTTACTCAGAATGAGTTAGTTAATCTGATTCGAGTTCAACCAGAGCGAGTAGTTTTGATCCGCAGGGGTATTGATCCTGTATTCTCACAAATAAAGAGATCTCAGTCTGGACATGCTTCTAATTTCATCTTCTATGGCTCTCTGGCACCGATTAAAGGTATTTTTGATGTTATAAAGGCTTTAGGTCATCTGCTTGATAAAGGATATCGAGATTGGCATCTTAAGATCGCTGGATGGGGTGATGAAGAGCTACTAAGACAAGCGATATCTGAGCACAATTGCGACAACAACGTTACGTATTTAGGAAGTTTATCGCGAGATAAGTTGTTACGAGAGCTTGAATGGGCTGGATTAGCAATTTTACCATCTAGGGCAGAATCATTTGGACGTTCTATTGCTGAGGCCCAGGCTGCTGGACTGCCGGTTATATCTTATGAATCTGGTTCAGTTCCTGAGATTGTTAAAGATGGAATAACAGGGTTTCTTGCACCTACTGGTAGATTTGACCTGCTTGCTGATGCTATTCTTAAGGCAATAAAGGAGCCCGAAGATTTATCAAAAATGGGACTTCTGGGTCAAGAGCGTGTCATGCAGTCATTTTCCTGGGAAAAAACTGCATTGGCTATTCATCAAGGTATTCAAGCAGTAAAGGGCAGCAAAGTTGTTTAGTCACTCTTACTAAAGGAGTGAAAGGATCGATTAAGGGTAAGAATTATGAGCATAGTCAAAAGCCTTCTGAATACTATTCTTCCTAAAGGGTTAAAAGGAAAAATCTATAAGAAGTTCTATATTAAATTGTTGCGTCCTTTTGTTTACCGAGGGAACAGCGTTTATTGCCCAGTTTGCAATGGAAATTTTCGAGAATTTATGCCAGCGGGCCCGGAGTCGATAAGGCGAACTGGTGCCGAATGCCCAAAGTGTACATGCAAGGAGAGACATCGCCTATTTTGGTTATATCTTCAGAATCAAACTTCGTTCTTCTCTAAAAAAGCGAAAGTTTTACATTTTGCTCCTGAGCCTTTTTTTCAAGCTAAATTTCTGAATATGAAGAATTTGGATTATGTTAGTGCTGATTTGTTTTCTTCATTAGCTATGTTAAAAGTAGACATCACTGATATCCCGTTTAAAGATGATCAATTTGATGTTGTTTTTTGTAGTCACGTTTTAGAACATGTGCCTGAGGATCGTAAAGCTATGTCAGAACTTTATCGAGTTCTAAAACCTGGTGGTTGGGCGATTTTACAAGTTCCAATCGATACAAACTTAGAAGGAACTTTAGAGGATCCCAATATAACTACACCCGAGGAGCGTATTCATTTCTATTGGAATGAAGAACACGTAAGGTTATATGGGTGTGACTACAAAGATAGACTAAGTGAAGCAGGATTTCAAGTAACTGTGGATCCATACGTCAAAACCTTAGATGAGAAAAGTGTAAAAAGCTATGGGTTACTGCGAAAAGAAGATATATTTCTGTGCATGAAACCTAACTTGTAACTTTTTTTGTAATATGAAGGCCGTATCAATGCTATTATGTTCTAAAGTTTTGGGGAAGTTGCTAAATATAATTCTTGTTATCTCTTGAGGCGAATTACTTCCATTTATATTCTTAGAGCTTGTCTGGTTGATAATGTATTTGAAGGTTAATAGAAAAGTATCTACAGATTAAGTACAGCTCTGAATTACCTGTATGCTTATCCACAACTTTTAATCATATTAAGTGGTTTATCCAACTTACTTAGTTTTCCGTTTATTGTCGGTTTTAATTATATTTTGAATCTTCTTATCTATTAAATAGATAAAAGTTAGATAGGTATTTTATTATTCCAATAAACCTTAGAGTATTCGCTCTGTTAAAGTTAGCTAGCTTTCATAAGTATTGTGTCTATGCGAATTGCAATTTTACGTAGAGCACCACAAATAGCATTCAGCATGGACGTATATGCTGACGAGCTGATTAGTGGACTGAGAACTGTCCGGCCAGATTGGGAAATCCTTGAGATTAGCCCTAGACCTTGGTGGAGTGGCCATCAAAGTTATTGGAAGTCAGGTATAGGAATAAGAAAATATTACGAGCGATTTTGGAATCATCCACGAGATATTGTTTATCATGTAAAGGCTGATGTTTTTCATATCATTGATCACACTGATGGACATATCGGTTACTGGTTGAAGAAATCAAATAAACGCTTTGTAGTTACATGCCATGATTTAGTTCAGTTTGTTTATCCAGAAATTCTGAATGATCAATCACGTTTTCCTAGATTAAGCATGGCTGCTTGGAAATATTCGGTAGGTGGAATGCATGAAGCTGATAGTATTATTGCTGTTTCGAATAACACTAAAAATGACATTATTAATAACTTAAATATTTCCCCAGATAAAGTTGGAGTTATTCCAAATGCAGTTAGCTCAGAGTTTAATCCATATTCATCTTGTGAGAAAGATAATGCCAGAACTGAACATATATCATCTAAGGATATCTGCTTGTTGAATGTAGGCTCGACTCATCAACGAAAAAACGTACTGGCAATACTACAAACTATTAAAAAACTCTTAGAGAAAGGGATTCCAGTTCGGTTGTGGAGGTTGGGAGGAAGATTTACATCATCTCAAAAACAGTTCATAGAGGATAATGCATTAAAAGATTTTATTCTTGATTTAGGTACGCCAAGTCGTTCTGAGTTGGTAGATATTTATAATGCTGCGGATATGTTGCTTGCTCCTTCTTTGTATGAAGGATTTGGTCTCACAGTGTTAGAAGCTATGGCATGTGGCTTACCGGTAATTACTTCAAATGTCTCATCTTTGCCAGAGGTTTGTGGTGAAGCTGCTGTGCTAGTTGATCCGTTGGATGTTGATCAGATAGTAGATGCTGTTATTAACTTAAAGTCAGATTTCCATTATTACAAGTCTTTTGTGAGTAAAGGCATCGAGAGAAGTAAGTCTTTTAATTGGTTAAAAACAGCAGAGAAGGTGGCTCAGGTATATGGAAGTGTTTTATCTAAATAATGCTTAGGTAGTCTAGATTTCTTCTAATCTTTCAGTTTGACTCTCCATAATTACTAATTCATGTATAAATCTCCAGGAATTTTTATTGTTAGTTCAGGCCGATCGGGCACCACATTGCTTGTATCAATTTTGAATGCAACCAAACAAATCTTTATTCCTTATGAAAGTGATTTTGTTGCGCGAGCATTTTCTCTATATGCTCAGAAAAAGGCTTTCAGCAAAAGTGATTATTTAGATTTGGTGGATATCTTTTATCGGTCTTCTCAACCTCAGGGATGGGGAATGAATAAAGATTTCCTTTGTGACTACCTATGCAAGTATAGACCTCAAAACTTTTCTGCTGTTCATTCCCGAATTTGTCAGGCGTATCATGAACAGCACGGAACAACTAACTTAATTTGGGGAATTAAGGCACCTGTACTAATCGCAAGTTTAGACAGAATTAAGCGTATTCATCCCTCTAGTAAAATTCTACATATTGTTCGAGATGGTCGAGATGTTTACTTGTCTTATAAAAAAGTTCATAGAAAAAACTCGATTAAGTTCGGCCCCAAAAATTTACTGGAAAATGCGCTTTACTGGGTAGATGGATTACGACGAATAGAAGATTATGGAGAGAGTGATAAAGTTTATGAGTTGAAATATGAAACTATATTACAGAATCCCGATGTTGAGCTCAAACGACTCTGTAGCTTTTTGGGTGTTAAATATAGTTCATACATTCACGAAAAGTTTCAATCATTTGAAAAAAATCGTGCTCTGGTTCCTGAAAAGCTTTCAGAAGCACTACATGAAAAGGTTCACTCAGGGATTGATGCGACTAATTCCAAAAAGTATAAAGGACAGATGTCTGTCTTTCATAGATTTGTCTTTGAGGTATTAGCCTCCCCATACTTAGAGAAATATGACTATGAAATAGAATTTCCTTGGCTCGGTTCATCTCTCTTCTATCTACCAAGATTTCTTTTATATAAAACAGCAAGATTAATCAATGATTGGCGTTATGCTCGTCGTGATCTTAAGACTGCTTTGAAATCTGAATAGCTGTAAGCTCATCTCATAGTTTTGATACTTAGTTGCTGAAAATTTTAAAAAATAAGACTGGTTATGAATTCAAGTGCGGACAGAGCTTCAACAAAAATAATTCGAAGACTCAACCAGCTTCTGAAACTCTTGCCCTTGTCTGGAAAATCCAAGTATTTCGTTAAAAATTTATTCAAGAAGATTATAGATTACTCTGAGTTAAAATTTCTTCTTTTGACAAGAAAAGCACCTCTGGAAATCTGCTTTGAAAATATAGAAGGTCTAACCGATTTTAACTTTTGCATACCTCTAAGAAGCGATAAAAAAGGCATCTCTGCTTTTATAAGAGCTAAAAATGAAGAAGATAAAATTCATAAGTGTTTAATGTCAATTATCGATGTTTTTGATGAGATAGTCCTTGTAGATAACAATAGTAATGATAATACTATTCACTTAGCTTACAGGTTTAAGGAAAAGTATGACTCAGATAATAAGCTAAAGATATTTAGTTATCCATTTGAAATGGCGAGATTTGGTTCTGAGTACAAGGAAGTTCCTGAAAACTCGATTCGCAATTTTACATATTTTTCGAACTATGCGATATCTCTTTGTACTCACCGATTTGTTTGTAAATGGGATGCTGATATGCTTTTTAAGCAAAGTAAATTATCCGAGTTTAGAGATTTTTATCAGAAGGTTGATAATGCAAACTCAGACGGTGTTTGGAATTTGTATGGTCAAACTGTCTACAGAGACTCATTTGATAATTTTTGGCTTTCTCAGAAAGAAGTCTATTATGAGCCAAGGTTTTTTTCTCTAAGCTATTTTAATATTTATAAAAAAGGAAAATATTTTGAGATACTTGAGTCACCTTACTTAAATCTAGATTTCGATGTACTGTGGCGGAATAGAGATGTTGCAAGACCATTTGTTATGCGCAAAAGTTTTTCTCGACCTATGTTTTATGAATTAAAGTTTTTTAGCAGTGATGAGTTTTCCCATTGGACACCTAGCGAGTCATCACATACTCCTCGCAAGAGAAAGGAACTAGAAACATTTCAGTTGATTGCAACTGGGAATATTCAAAGTAGTGCTTTGCATTCTCCTATACCAGAATCTTTATTATTTGTTGATTCATAAGCTCTTAGATTCGAGTTTTTCGTTATGTAGTTTTTCTGTCAAGGATTTTGCCTCAGAAAGTAAAAATCGAATAAAATTTTTGATTTTTAAAGCCTTACATACCTTATCGAAAGGTATCCCTCTGAAGTAATTACTTATTCATCATAATGCGTTGTTTAACAAGGAACTGAGAAATGAGCGATGTATTTAATCTAGCAGTAATTTTTACACATCCAACACAGCATCATGGTCCACTGTGGAGGAAGTTGAGTGAGCAATCGGGCTTGCGCGTAAAAGTATTTTATCTTTCTAATGAGAACCAAGTCGGTGGAGATGCCTTACTTGGAAAAGATTCGCAGTCCTGGGATGTTGATTTGTTGAGTGGTTATGAATATGCTTATTTGAAAGATTTTTTTGGAAACACTCCTTTTGAGCAAAAGAAGACTTTCATTAGTCCAGAATTGCTTAAGCAGCTAACTCGCCAAAACTTTGATGCTGTTTTCATGCAGAGTTTTGTAAACTACTCTTATCGACTGACGGCTCTGTTATGTAAGCTGCGAAATATTCCACTTATTATGCAGAATGATGCCAGTATAATGTCTGACGCCCGCTACGGTCGGTTTCGATTAATTGTTATGGCTTTACTATATCCATGGATGAATAACCTGGCAGATTACTGGTTATCTTGTGGTGATCACAATGAGGTTCACTTACGACATTATGGTGTACCCGATGATAGGATCATTCGAGGATGTCATCCTGTTGATGGAGATCGTTTCAGACAAACTATTGCCGCTTTTCCCGACGAAATCTCACGTATACGAGAGGAGTTAACCTGGGATGATGACACCATTCTCTATGGCTTTATGGGTAAATATATTGCTCGTAAAAACCCTTTTGAATTTATTGATGCAATTTCTAAAGCTCATCAACGGGATTCGCGAGTGCGCGGCATATTATTTGGTGGTGGAGAGTTAGAAGAGGCTATTAACAAACGTGTAGCTGAGTTAGATGGTGAAGTGGTGAATTATGGCTTCGTAAATCAATCTAAAATTCCTCTTTATTTCGCTGCATTAGATGTTTTTGTCGTTACTTCGTTCATTGACCCTCACCCTCTAGTGGTTTCAGAAGCAATGGTGTCGGGGACACCACCAATTCTGAGCGATCGCTGCGGTAACTGGGGCTACAACGATACTGTACGTCATCGGTATAACGGTCTAGTTTACCCTTGTGGAAAAGTTGATATTCTGAGTGAAGCTATTCTTGAGATGACTGATAACGAGTTAAGAAGCCAGTATAGAGATCGCTCTAAAGAGATATTCAGTGAACAGGATCTATATTGTGAAGTTGATGCTTTTCTTGAGGTTATCGAACGAATTAAATCCAAAGGTAGTGACGCAGCTTCCCAGCTTTCACTTTCTAAAGCATCGTTAGAATCCATTGAGCGCGTTCCTGTGAATACTCCCTGATAAGCCTAATCTCAAATGAAGCTAGTGAACTATGAAAGTACTCATATCTGCTTATTCCTGTGAACCTGGCAGAGGATCAGAACGAGGGGTTGGTTGGAATGTTGCTTGCGAAGCAGCCAAGCGCCACGAAGTTTGGGTTCTTACCCGGCCGGATGAAAGCAAAGAAGCCATTGAGGCTGAATTATTAGCAAGACCCATTCCTAATTTTCATTTTGTTTACTGTACTTTGCCTTTTTGGCAAGATAGTATGCGCTTCGGTCAATCTGGAGCTATGCAGATTCATTATTATCTATGGCAAATTCAAGCTTATTTTGTGGCTCGACGCTTGCATCAAGATATTAAATTCGATGTTATTCACCATGTGACCTTTGTAAAATATTCTGCCCCTAGTTTACTTTCTCTAATACCTACTCCTTTTGTCTGGGGGCCTGTGGGTGGTGGCGAATCGGCCCCTTCCAAATTTTGGAAAGACTTTTCTTTGCGTGCTCGATTGTATGAATTAGCGAGGAATTTTGTTCGTAACGTTGGACAGCGTGATCCTCTTGTTACTTTAACTGTCCATAATAGTACTATCGTTCGTGCTACTACTGACGATACTGCTAAGAGGCTTTATTACATGGGAGCCTCTCAAGTACATGTTGTTCCAGAGGTTGGCTTATTAGATGAGGAGATCTCAGTTCTTAATAACTTCCCGTCGCCATCATCTCAACCTATCCGATTCATTAGCATGGGGCGTTTGCTCCACTGGAAGGGATTTCATTTGGGGATTCAAGCGTTTGCTAAGGCTAATTTGCCTGATGCAGAATATTGGTTAGTTGGTAATGGACCGGAATTAGACAATTTGCAGTACCTTGCGCAAGATTGTGGCGTTGCAAATCAGATTAAGTTCTGGGGACGTTTATCCCGCGAAGATACTTTGGAAAATTTAGGAAAGAGTCATGTTCTAGTTCACCCTAGTTTGCATGATTCTGGTGGATGGGTATGTATTGAGGCCATGGCATCTGGTCGTCCTGTAATTTGTCTAGACCTAGGTGGTCCTGCTGTTCAGGTTACGGAGCAGGCTGGATTTAAGATACCTGCGCATAAACCTGAACAAACAGTTGATGATATAGCACTAGCCATGCGAAAGCTTGCCTATGCTCCCGATTTGCGGGTCCGGATGGGACAAGTCGGCAAGAAAATTGTTGATGAAAACTTCAGTTGGAAAGTTGTAGGTAAACGCCTAGATAACACTTATCAAAACGCGGTAAGTCTACACGGTAAAGCCTAAATCTTAGTAACCGACCTCAAAGGATTCAGGGCTAATAAGAAACTTATCGTTAACATCAAAGTCTGAACTCACTATGCTAATTGACGTTTATCCAGTTATTCTTCCAGAAAGTTCCAGTCTACAAAGGAACCTGAGGAAAAACTTTCGTACTACAGATGGGGAACCACTGAACAAGAAAGATCTGTCCGAGTATGACAGAAAGGTTATTTTCTATGATGTTTTCTTTGATCCAAGTAATCAATTTATCTATGCGCTTGGTCCACCATTGTTAAATTTATGGGAAGGACTATCACCCATCAGTGTTTATATCAACCAAAAGAAAGTTGAGTTTGAACTAGTTGAAACTGTCGGTAGAAGCACTACTTTCCTTTGCGGTAAGTTGAATGCTGACCATCAAGTGAGAAAGAAAAATGAGATTTTAATTGATTTGGGTGGGATATTTCAATATGAGCTGATAATTCCTAAGAATGAATATCAAAATGAGTCAAGACTAACTTTAATGACACTGCAAAAGAATAATGAAATTAGATGGATAAAAGACTGGATTTCATATTATCGAGCTGCTCATGGGGTAGAAATTGTAGTTCTATATGATAACAATAGTACTTATCAAGAAAGTTTGGACCAAAAAATTGACAGTCAATCAAACTCTACATTGATCGTACGCTGGAATTTTTTATATGGCCCCACTGAAAGCACAGTTAATCACTTTTGTCAACTAGCAGCCTTAAATCATTGTAGATTAAAGTTCGGGAACAATAATTATTGCTTAAACTTTGATATCGATGAGATGCTAGTTCTTAATAATAAAGAAAAAAGAATTGATGATTTTCTAAAAGACTATGATGTTGCATATTTTAGTAGCTTTAAAGTTCCTTACATACAGCCTGAGCACAATGATTATTCCTATAGAGATTTTCCTAAAAGGAATCGCTACTCTCTGAAGCTTAATCGAAGGAAGAAAGGTCAAAAGAGTAATCTTCATAAGTATGTTTACAAGTTTTCGGCAGTATGGATGGCTAAGGTTCACCAGGTACAATTCTTTAGAGAGATCCCTCTTAGAGAGTGGCTCGCAGTAAAGATTTTGGATGTTATTGAAAGGATACAGATCCAGTATACGAAATTATTTAAGTTAGAAGGGAAACTTCAATCCTTTTTCGATTCTATTTTTGAAAATCTTGTTATCTATATAGGAAAATCTATGCTCAACAGTTATTTTGTACCTATTGAAGAGGGTTTCTTTCTAGACTACGTAGGTATTACTACTAATTGGAAATCATCTTATTGGAACCGTTTAGAAGTAAAGCACAGTGAAGGTTCTTCCTATGAGCTAACAGAAGATTTTTCTGTAATAAGAATTTTTGATTCTATAGATAGGGCTGCTATTCCACAAATAAAAGCTTCAGAGACTTTAGAGTAGATAGATAGATAGATAGATAGAGTGGAGGTGTAAAAGTTACGATATCAATCTGAAAATCAATTAATAGCATAATTTTATGCTGTATTCTTAAGCCACGTGTTGGTATAAATATTTTCAACTAAGAGAAGGAAAAATACTTTATAAATTTAAAGATATGAGTGCCATTCAACTAATTGAGCAAATGAAAAAACCGCTTCGAACCTTGAGAGATATAGGTTGTGAGGCCCGAGCTAGCCAGCTGGCTTGGCGGTTTTGCGTTGGAGAAGACTATCAGCGAATATACCATTATCATATTCGCAAAACGGCAGGCACTAGCCTTAATTCGGCTTTTTGGAATTTGGCAGGATTAGATCTGAAATCTATAGGTAGAAAACTGTATATTTTCAAAAATGGTTATGTTTTTGTTCATAACAGCAAGAAGGCGATTGAAAATGGTAGTTATTTTTTTGCTAACTCCCACAATCCATCACACGCATTAGACTTGCCTGACAAAACGTTTACGATCACTGTTTTACGGTCACCTGTTAAAAGGGTTTTGTCGTTTTACCGCTACATGTATTTTATTCAAAACGATCCAACAGCTCAATTTAATGATCCTCTTTGGAAGGAGGCTTCTCACGAGGCTAAAAGATTATTAGTGGGCTCGTCGTTTCATGACTTTTTAGATCGCCTTCCTCGACATGATTTGACTCCCCAACTTTATATGTTTTCATCACAGTATGATGTGTCAGAGGCAATAGATAAGGCCATTAGTTGCTCTGCTGTTCTCTTTACTGAGAACTTTAACGAAGACGTTATAAATTTAGGTAAGCGCTTGAAGCTACCGCTAAAACCATCACAAGAACGTAGATTTGTTCCTAAGGTTGATCTCAGCTTATCTTCTTCTGAAGAAGAACGATTGCAAGAAATGTTGGAAGATGAAGTTGCCTTCTATAAAAAGGTAAGGTCTGTTACGAGCTGAAGGACTATAATAATAGGAGTCTTGAGAAGATACACATTGTAACATCTATATATATGAGCTCCTGTATCATAAATATTTCTTAGTTCATACAAAATGTCTATTTGTTAGAGATTTTATTTTTCTTGTTATTTTTAGCTCATAAGTAGGCCAGGGTTAAAACAATCAATTAAGTTTCCTTTTGCCAACTAAGCTAAAACCCTTTTCTCACATAGAATTCAACTGTATTTACATTTCAAAACTTACTTCGACTTTTCTACCCTTACCTACTTAAAATTTTTGCTAATTTCCCCTGGTGTTTATAGATGCATATTTTAATTTCTGCGTTGCACCGCCCCCTAAAACCAACTGGTGTTTGTAGACATGCAGTAAATTTAGCCCAATGCTTGGTTAGTACTGGCCGAGTGAATTCTGTGTCTCTAGTAGTTGGAGAATGGCAAAAACTTTATTTTGAGGAATTGTTTAATCTTGATTCAAAAGAAATCCAGCTAGTAAGTGTTGATATTAAAAATAACTCTTTCTCCCGAAACTTTTGGCTTATGTTTGGCCTACCAAAACTTGCTAAACAACTCCGGCCAGATTTAATTCATATGTCCTTTCCTTTGCCTATTATCAGGCAATTATACAAAGTTCCGATTGTATCAACCATTCATGATCTATATCCGTATGAATGTCCAGAGAACTTTGGTTATCCACAGGTTTTATTTAACCAGCTTTTTCTTCGACAATGTATTAGTGGTAGTGATGGTCTTGCTTGTGTATCTAGATGTACGCTAGAAACATTAGAAAATCATTTTTCTTTTGTCAAAAAACAAAATAAAACAGAAGTTATTTACAATGCTATAGACTTTGCAAACATAAAATCTAAAGCTCCTGATTGTTTGGTAGATAGCTTAACTGATTCTTTCTTACTAAATGTTGCTCAACATCGCAAAAATAAAAATCTAGATCTTTTAATTCAAGCTTATAGTGTATTGATTACACAAGATAAAATTCAACCTAAAACAAAGCTCTTATTGATTGGAAATACAGGGCCTGAAACTAATTATTTGGAACGTCTAGTTCAAACCTTAGATCTTGATGAACAAGTTATGTTTATCTCGGGGATTGAGGATGGGGAGTTACGTTGGCTTTACGAGCATGCACTTGTATTTGTTATGCCCTCTTCAAATGAAGGATTTTGTTTGCCCTTGGTCGAAGCGTTGATATTAAATTGTCCGGTTGTATGCTCGGATATCTCCATTTTCCGGGAAGTTGGATCATCGCATTGCCGATACATAGACCTATATAAAAACCCAGTTCTAAACTTATCATCGGCAATTGCTGCAAGCCTTAATGAAGGAGCCTTAGATTCAGCGTATACTGAATCTAGGTTCTCAAAAAATAACATAGCTCATCAGCTTTTAGATTTCTACACTTCTATTCAAACTGTTTAATGTGTCTACCTTAATAAACTAGTTTTAGATTTTATATCGGTTCTTTATTAATTGTCAGTCATAAGTAGCAAGAAGATCCTATGCTGAATAATGAAGACTTTTCTAAGCGCCGCTCCAACTTAGTTATAGAGAACTCTACGTTAATAATAATTGCACTGTCAACGGCGTTCTTTTCGCGATTGCTCACTTATTTTGGTGCACCTTCACCACTTAATTTTTTTCATTTCTTTGCCGTTTTGATAGTATGTGGTGTAGTAGCATATACGAGTGACATTGGAGACAAAGAGCATATTGATATTGCTGGAGAGTTAGCTTTCGGACTTTTGCTGCTTTTCATATGTATGGTGACAAGCGCTATTATTAACAATTCAGGTCTAATAAATGTTTTACTTCAATACCTAATCAGTGCAGAACCTTTTATTCTTTTGCTAGCGCTTGTCGCTCTTCCGGTCAACGATAGGATTTTTAATAAACTAAAGAAGTGGTTCTTAAGGTTTTGCTTTTTTAATCTATTTTTAGCGCTTGCACAATCTGTTTTGATACCAGCTGGGATTTATCCTAGAAGAGGTGGAACTATACAGGATGGTATTGGAGGTATTTTTGGTGGTGGTGGTGGAAGTGCTGCAAATTATATATCTTGTACGGTGTCGATATATGCAGCCTTATATTTTTTTACGACTTGTAAGTCACGACCTCTTTGGATTCGAATTGGTATATTACTAGCAGCGATTTACCAAGCTCAAGTTTCTGACTCTAAACAAGTCTTCTTGGCTTTTGTAGTGGGGGGCTTAATATTAGTGCTTATGAATAGCGTAGATCCTTCTAAACTTCTTAAGTACGGAATACCTACGTTATTGATAATCATAATTGCTTCTTGGGCTTACCAAAACTTAGATTTAGCATTCTTGGATGCTTACAAAAATTGGACAAGGCGAGAAGGGATTTTTGGTCTAGATGGTGTAGCAACTCAAACAAAAATAGCGGCATTCCCCATTGTTTACTCCCATTATGAGACACCGTTGAATTGGTTTTTTGGAATAGGGCCAGGCCATAGTGTTACTCGCCTTGGAGGTTGGATGTTAGAGAAATATAGCTCGCTTTTAATTCCACTGGGGGCAACTATTCATCCGGCATCTGCTGAAGTGTCTCAAGTGGTGGGGTCTGGATGGATTGCAAAGGAATCCACCATATTCTTTCCGTTATTTACTTGGGCAGGGCTGTGGGGTGATTTTGGTTTTGTTGGTTTAGCTGCTTATCTTTATTTAGGAGCAATTGTATGGCGTAGGATGTGTTTCAATTATATGTCTAAGTTTTTAATACTTTCAACAGTCATATTTGGATTTATTTTGACTCAAATGGAGGAGCCAGGTCATATGCTTACAGTTGCTTACATCCTTGGCTTGGATTTGAAGGAGAAGGTAATCGTCCCTGACAGCAATCCGTTAAGCAGCTGATGGGGAAATGTTTCCAGATAGTAAGAGTTTCTGACGGGAGCACGTCATCCGCTGGCGGATAAAAAATAATCCTAGTTCCAACTGAGTTTGTTTGGATATCATAAGGTTGTCGAGGTTGGAGGCCAAGCATGATGGCCGAACGCAAGCAACGAGGAACCGCTGGGGACAAAACGATCTGTCTACCGATAGCGGATGATATTGATTATGACCAGTTAGTCGAAGACCGTGACGCCTATCGTGAGTACTTGAACGAGCAAATTGCGTCTCATCCGGAACTCTTTCCAGAGGGCATTGATGCAGGGTATCAGTTTCATGGGTGGGTAATGTCGACTCGGCCACAGCTGAAAACCCGTCGTATCTATCTGCCTAACGAAAAAACAGCCTATCAACGCCGCCCGGATTTTGTCACGCCTTATATGAGTGAAACGTCTGAGCTAGCAGGCAAAGCGATGTATTTGAGAAAGCATGGTATCTCCTATGATTGGATTGCCTACGTGTTAGGTCGTTCAGAGATGCATTGGTATCGATTGTGTCAAGCCCTTGGCCGAGGGTCCATCGTCGGAACGACTCTGAAAACAGAGGCCTCGCTCCCCCCCATCTAGTGGCCGATGAAAAGCATTGTACGCACAAAGGAGACCGTATCTATTGGACCGTGACGGCCGCTAAGGGACTGCGCAAAAATAACTTGAACAGTTGTTCTTGTTATGAGGGACATATTTGATAATTCCATTCACCATGAAAAGAGTTGCGTTCAATCGAGATAGAATTGAACTGCTCATCACTCACTTGAATGCCGGTGGGATAGTTCCCTTCATCAAGCACAGCATTGACCTTAAGGCCTGTAGTCGTCTTGGTATTGGCAATTAAGTTGACCACCACTTCGCGACTCACGAGAGGTCGACTGCGCCAATTCTCAGTAATTTGAGAAAACAAACGGTGTTCAATCTTATTCCATTTACTGGTTCCTGGTGGAAAATGGCAGATGTGTAGGGTTAAGTCGGAGACGTTAGCCAACTGTTGCAACTCCCATTTCCATAATTTGGCTCGATAGCTATTACTCCCTCCGCAATCCGCCGTAATCATAAGTTCCTGAGCTTCTGGGTAGAGTGCTTGTCCCATATAAGACCACCACTGGCGAATGGTTGCCACCGCAAACTGAGCCGTATTATGGTCGATACCGACTACTCACCCACCCTTGATTTTGAGTGATATCGTAGACGCCATAGGGGATGACTTTGCCCAGTTTCTTATCCATAAAGTCATGAGCTTTGGTCTGAATAGGCGTCTTCTTGGGTTGCCAGTCTCGGCCCTCATTTTTGTAGTTGCCAACCAGTTCCTTCTTCTTAGCATCCACTGAAATGACGGGTTGATGACACGTTTGAAAGGCGGTGACGGTGTCGGCAATATGTTGAAATTGCG
The DNA here is from genome assembly GCF_018739885.1 of Leptothoe spongobia TAU-MAC 1115. Classification (GTDB taxonomy): domain Bacteria; phylum Cyanobacteriota; class Cyanobacteriia; order Phormidesmidales; family Phormidesmidaceae; genus Leptothoe; species Leptothoe spongobia. The sequence goes on from NZ_JADOES010000042.1 coordinate 47,936, forward strand.
CATCCCGGTCTGGATGTTCTTTGCCTTCTTGGGTTTTGCGATTCGCTTGTAAGCTATAACCTAACTCATCGAGTAGCGTACAAACCGTTCGTGGGCTGATCTGATGCCCTTTATCTTGGAGGTCTTTCGTCAGTTTGGCTGCACTCTTGCTCGTCCAACATAAGGGCGATTCTGGATCCCCTCGTGTGACGGGATCGACCAGATATTTAAGGTCACTCAGTAGGGTTGGATCGGTCTCACACAGAGGTTTACGACCTCCTCCAGACTGGCGAATTTTGGTCTGATTTGACCGCGATGACGACGAGGATTGAGGGTGGTCTAATTCAGCAATGCCAGCATGAATCGTCGTCCGAGAAAGGCCTGTTGCACGCGAGACACTGCTAATGCCACCATGCCCTGGCAGGGCGACATTCGGCCTATAACCCAGCAATAGCAAGGTTCATCGCCCTTTCGCCACGTTGATATTCGGGGAGCTTA
>NZ_JADOES010000043.1 GCF_018739885.1 Leptothoe spongobia TAU-MAC 1115
TGGACTGGACTGGGCTACTACCTGGAGTTTTGGCCCCATACCTGGATATCGAACTATCGGATCGAGGTATGGGCACGGGAAGCGATCACCGTTGCAACCACGATTAGTGTGCCGAACCCAGATGGAGTGTTGTTGTTTCAGACAAGCAACAGCAGTCCTAAGCAATTCACCTTTTTTGGAGTGTCCATTCTCTTTCCGTGAGCCAAGAGTTTTCTGAACTACCGGGGCTACCCCTGCCCTACCAGCAAAGCGATCAGCTGCTGGTTGTCAGAAATGGGAGAACCTATCGGGCAAGTCTTGACCCTAGCATTGCCTTAGGGACTCAAAACGGGTTCACAGACCTAGAATGGGTCATTTTCCAAATTAGAAACACCCATGGTCAAGGCGGTGGTGCATTTCACCCACCGAACCAATGGTTGCCCCGACCATTCACCTTTAAATCCACCGGCTTCGGCAGTCTCAATGCCATTGGTCAGGTAGTCTTACCGGCTGGTAACTACTGTTTCAGAGGGTGGACGACCGGTATGGAGAATGGCCGCATGCGGGGCCGATTTCGATCCATGGACTCTCTGATCAATTGGCCCAGTGCCACGGCCTATTCCTTGCATTATTCCTGGCATATCCCCATTGAGGGGGTGTTTACGATTGCATCTCAAACTACCTTTGTGCTGGAGATGCGATGTGACCGTGACCGCTCGAAACCTTGGGGCTATGGCTATGAGTCCCAGCTTTCCCCCGAGCTATATGCCTCATTGTTGTTCTTTCGTAACGCTCTTTAACGTCCTATGGTTTCTACTGTTAAACAATCGGCTGTCGATGCCTTAAGTCTACTGTCTCAAGTCCTGCCCATGGCTCCCGATGCAGCCATTCAAGAAGTGGCCGTTGCCCTCAACTCTCGCATTGATCAGCAGGCCCAAGACATTTCAACCAATCAGACGCTAATCCAGGAACTGCAAGTACAAGTGGCAGAGCTACCCAACCTCCAAGAGGCTGAGCGTCAGGAAGTCTTGAGTCTGATCCAAGAGAATCTGCCGAATCTGGATTTGAGCTTCAACATCAACTATCTGGGTGAGCCAGTAGATGGACAAATCTTTCTACAAATGATTGCCGACCAGCAGGCGGCTAAGCCCGTTGCCGTTGATGAAGTGCAACGGACTGATGGTTATGTCACCAGTGCCAAAGTGCTGATGAGTGATGCCTCTGAGCAGACAATTACTTTTGAGCGCACGACGTCAGACGATGGCACCATTGCTACCTACATCGGCAGAATTTCCGATGGTGCGGGCGGTGTGGTGGATGGCTATCAAATGAAGTTCAACGTGTCTCAGCTCAGCGTGGCCGGGTTATCCCTCACCAAGACCTGGGACCAGGACTTAATCAGTCACCGACTGTTTGCAACTGGCTTATCCATTGAGTTTGAAGCCGTGACCCCAGCGAGTACTGGGGATGCTCCCGATACCCTGGGGACGGCATAACTAGCAAGCGCCTTGAAAAAGCTCAAGCGTTGTCATCCGAGAGCTAAGGCCGGTTGCCCGGCCTTTTCTGTTGCCAGGAAGGGACTATGAAAGTTTTTATCAACCAGCTACCACTCATCATTACGATTCTCACAGCTCTGGCAGGTGTGATCGGTTGGGGGATTGGCAGAGTCCGTAGAGGCTACGGGCTAGAACGGGACATCAATCATCTAAAGCGCGACTATGAAACGTTGTCTAATAACTGCAGCAAGCTATTTACTGAGTTAGAGCGACGGTTGGATCAGGCTGAAAAAGAGCTAGCCATCCTGCGAGCTGTCAATCAGGCATTGATCGCCCAAGGCCCTAGAAGTAAAACAAATGGTTAGTGAGCCTCCAAGCATGGAGGACCACTGGCCAATACCCTGGGTAACACTTCTCTATATATCGGATTCGCTGGCATTAGTCCCCCAGCAGGGTTTCGTACCACCAATCCTAAATCCACCAAAAACTGTCGGTCATCGTGGGAAATGACTCCTAACTCTTGACCCGCCAACATTGGACCAATTACCGAACGAACTCGGTCCTCTCGCAAAACACTCACCAAACTATCAAGATGAGTATCCTGCCGCCGAATCAAAACTTCTTTGGCGGTAAGCAGAAACCATCAGAGCCAGGTATAGCTGAACATTGTTAAGGTATCAATTTAAGCCGGGAAATCCTGACTGGGTGGGGAGTCAGGAGCCAGGAGCCAGTAAGGCACTGAATTCTGACTCCTGAATTCTGACTTCTGCCCTTGGGCAAACGTTCCGCTTTAAGTTGATACCCATATTAAGACCTCCAAAGTTGGCAGGTCTCACCTCACTTGGATAACTGTTTGAGAGTTCGATTCTCGCAAAAAACTTCGAGGCGCTAACGCGCCGCATAGGGGAAAAGAGCAAGGTCCCCAGGCAAAACCTGGCAACCATAGGGTAAAGGGCTACGGAAGAATCCTGGGCGCTGAACATACAACTCGAAAACCGATATCGGCGTCGCGGGCGCCGGGCGTATAGCTGAAGCGGTAAGCGGAGCGGCAATTCCTAGGATCGAAGATCCAGGAGCCGCCGCGACAGACACGTCTAGATGAATTCCCGCCTTCTGTCCAGGCACTTGCATCCGTTGGAGCACCGTCATAATTGCCATGCCAATGATCCTGGCACCACTCATAAACATTGCCATGCATGTCGCACAGCCCCCACGCATTAGCCATATCAAAGTAATCCACAGGAGTCGTTTCCTGCCGATATTCACCTTTGGGGCCATTGCCATAGGAACCTGACCACTCTAAGCTCTCGTCATCAGTTCCTCGATAGTTAGCCAGCTGAGTACTAATGGTCTCACCAAAGTGAAACGGTGTTGTCGTTTCAGCTCGACAGGCATATTCCCATTCAGCCTCCGTCGGTAAACGATAGTCACGACCTGTAAAGCGGGAAAACCGCTCGCAAAACTCTACAGCGTCATACCAGGACACTTGCTCTACCGGACGATTATCCCCCTTAAATCGGGCAGGGTCAGGCTTTAACTCTCGGGCAACCTGCTCTAAACCGGCCACAAAGCGCCATTGAGCCTGAGTAACAGGATACTTACCCATAAAGAACGTGGACACAGAGACTTGATGCTGAGGCCCTTCCCAATCCAACCGGTCTAGCTCATTGTCTGGAGAACCCATCGTAAAACGACCTGCAGGGATCTGCATCATCCGTAAGGTCAGTCCCTCGTCCAGCCTTTCATCAAAACAGGGATGCTGAGCCTTGCGTTTATTAATAGTGATGCGAGGTTCACGGTCTTGGGTTGCTGGCATGGCACAGGCTGGGAAATAGCAAACAATTGCGAGGTGCTACACACCAAAGAAAGCAAAGAACAAAAGAGCAAGATTCCCAGGCCAAGCCTGAGAACCAAAGGGTAAAGGGTTACGGAAGAATTCTGGGCGCTGAACATACAACTCGAAAACCAATATAGGTACTGCGGTTGCCGGGTAAAGGATAGTCGCGGAAAGCGGAGCGGCAATGCCTAGGAGCGTCAGCCCAAGAGCCGCCGCGTCTTACACGATTTGCCCCTTCATTATCAGTTAACCAGGCATTGCCATCCGCTGAAGCACCTTCATAGCTCTCATGCCAATGATCTTGGCACCACTCATGCACATTGCCATGCATATCACACAAACCCCAGGCATTCGCGATACCAAACTGAGCAACCGGTGTTGTCTCTCGTCGCCAGTCACCTTTTGGACCACCATTATAAGTTTTTCTACAGTCATAGTTTGCCAGCTTAGGAGTGAGGATTTTGCCAAACGAGAAAGGGGTTTGAGTCCCGGCTCGGCAGGCATATTCCCATTCAGCCTCGCTGGGCAATCGGTAGGGACGACCGGACAGTCTGGCCAGACGAGCACAAAACTCCACAGCGTCATACCAGGAAACCTGCTCCACTGGCCGATCAAGTCCTTTCGCATTAGATGGATCAACCGGTAACGGTCGATTTACTTGCCCCATCTCGGCAACCACACGCCACTGGGCCTGGGTAATGGGGTAACGCCCCATAAAAAAATCCGGCACATTTACCAAGTGTTGAGGGCCTTCAGACACTTTTCGATCCAGCTCATCCTCCGGTGAGCCCATCATAAACGTCCCCCCCCGAACCAGAATCATATCCAAAGGGATGGCCTCATTGAGTCCCTCCAGAGGCTCGGTAAAGGCTGATGCTACAGCATGGGTACGACGAGTAGTGAAAGGGGACATGAGGCAAGAATCAGGGGGTCAGGAGTCAGGGGTCAGGAGTCAGGGGTCAGGAGTCAGGAGTTTCGGGCACTCAAAGGAAAACACTCGATACTCAAAAGAAAACACTCGATATAGATGGCAAAGGGCAAGAGGGCAAGGTCCACAGGCAAAGCCTGAGAACCAGAGGGTAAAGGGTTACGGAAGAATCCTGGGCGCTGAACATACAACTCGAAAACCGAAAGAGTAGTCGCGGTGGGCGGGCGAATCGTAGTAGCGGTAAGCGGAGCGGCAATACCCCGGATAGATGAGCCAGGAGCCGCCGCGTATGACACGATTTGCTCCTTTACTACGATTTAACCAGGCACTGCCATCTGCTGGAGCACCCTCATATCTGTCATACCAATGGTCCTGACACCACTCAAACACATTGCCATGCATATCACTCAGACCAAAGGCATTGGCAATGCCAAACTCATCCACTGGAGTAGTAGATCCTCTACTTTTTCCTTTTGGCCCGCCTGCATAAGCACTGCCATCGTAATTAGCAACCTCAGTACTGATGGTTTCGCCAAAGTGAAACGGTGTGTTGGTTCTTGCGCGGCAAGCATATTCCCACTCCGCTTCAGTGGGTAAACGATACTCACGCCCCGTATGGGCAGAAAGCCGCTTACAAAACTCTACAGCGTCGTACCAGGAAACACGCTCCACAGGTCGGTTATTGCCCTTAAAACGCGAAGGGTCAGGAGCCAGGCTTTGATTAATCTGTTCCAGACCAGCTACAAAGCGCCACTGGGCCTGGGTGACTGGATACCGTCCCATCAAGAAAGGCTGCACAGCAACCTCATGCTGTGGTCCCTCATCTTTTAAGCGTTGTGGTTCAGTATCCGGTGAGCCCATGGTAAACGTTCCACCAGGGACTGAGACCATCTCTAATTCAAGTCTATCTGCATTCTCCTGACGGCCAAACCGTTGGGCGAGTCTGACAAAAAATGAAGGTCTCTTCAAAATCTCAATATAGCGATAGGCAGACCGCGTTTGACGCTGAATCACCCATTCGCTATTTGACCTCAGAACTTGACTCGATATCTCCTGGGATTGATCTAACGCCTGTCGGCGCACCAATGTGGCTGATACAAACTCAAACAGTTCAAAATCACTCCTATCAGCATCGGCCTCCCCGTTATCTGCTTCAACAACGATAGTCGCCACATTAAACTCATCTGCGATCAGTGTAATTTCAGGCGCAGCATCGGCCTGATCACTAACGTCGATCAGCTCTGCATGGACAAACTCGATATCCCTCAACTCAGGAATAGTAAAATCATCTTCTTTCTGAATATCTTCCTGTAAGGGCTCTATCCCTGATCCTTGTCGTAACCGCTGAGCAAATGCGGCATACTCCCCACCCAAGGGTTCTAAAATCTCTGCCGTCACGCTGGCAAACGACCGTAAGCCTTCTAAACCTGCCGGTGCATCCTCATTGGGATTCAGCAAAAATGCTCGGAATTCTAAGCCCTGGGAATATAGATTCCATCGCTTCTCCACCGCCGCCGATATGCTGTTGACCACCCCAATCGTTTCCTCTGGCGGCAGTACCTCTAGCAACACCCCACGCACCTTGGGCACAAAGTCATACTGCACATTATCTGGCTCCACCTGCTCTTGCCCTGGCAGGCGCTGCAACAACCCACTTAAAAACACCTCGGCCACAGGCAAGGGAGAGCTTTCCCCATGCACCATCGAGCCCCGAATTAGCCGCATCACAGGCAACGTGATCACAGGGGCAGCAGCCAGCAACATCACCAAACGTCGGGCAGACGGAGAGGCCAACTGCCTAAACCGCTCTACACGGTCACGGGCAATGGCCAAAATCTCCTCATTGACAGCGGCTGTCAACGCCTCATCATCACTAAAACTGGCATCTGCCTCAACCCGATCGCAAGCAATCTCTTCAATGGTCCTGGTTTTGGGTATCTGCCCCCCTGATTGCGGTAACAAAAAACCAGGCGTCACCTCCCGGCGATCGCCCGCTAGCATCAAACTCCAATTGGTGAGATCCCGCACCTCACTGGTAACCACCGGTATAGACACTCGATGGTCAACATCCTCCAGAGGGACATCTCGCTCCATCACTCGCTTCATCAACTGCTGATTAGCAGCACCAGGAATATCGTTCCTCAGAGCGACAGAAATACCCCGTCCCAGAGCCGTTCTCTCCCACATCCACTCCGGCAACATTTGCCAAACCATGGTCGGCATTACCCTGGCCCAGGTTTGCAGCATCGGTAGCAGCGTGCCATCCCACCAATAGGCCCCGGCACAATCACTCAACACAATGGCGATGCGTCGCCCCCGCTGCTCAAGCAACTCACTAGGGCGATGACCAGGCCGCTCCGGGTGAGATTTCAGCAGGACTTGCTCCTCAAGGTATTGGGCCTCGGCATTGATCTCAATATCAAATACCCGCAAATCCCGAAAGGCACCATACCGACGCAGAATCCGCACCACATCCTCCACCAACCGCCGCCAGATGTGCATGGAGGAACCCCGATCAATGATCAGAATGATGTCAAACCATGGCTCCACATCAGGCGCTAAAACCGGCAACCATAGACGGGTGCGGGCAATGCCCTCTGCAGTTGCCGCTTCATCCAGCTGGCGACCAGTCCCCACCTCCATCTGCCGAATCAACGGCTTCAGTGCCCGCATCACCAATAACGGATCAGTCAGCATCGCCGGGTCAGCAATCCACACCGGGAGAGTTTCCGTTGGCAACACCCCTGCTTGAGTCGCCGAGGAAACCAGATTCGCCTTCGGTTCTGACTCTGTCATTGGCAGCGGCAGTGGCGGTGGCGGTGCGTCTTCAATGGTGACAGAGGGCAATTTTTCCGGCTCTGGCTCCGTTGGTGACTCCTCAGGTCTGGTCGCAACCACTGGCTCCATCTGCAAGGCCAACCATAGGGTTTCTGCAATCTCAGTCCCGTGAAATTCCTGTTCCTCCACCAGCAACTGGATCAGCTCACTAATCGACTCTTTTGGCCCTGCCGTCTCCCCTGAGGTAGCCATTAGCCCAACTCACTCAGACGCTTGAATAGCAGCTTTTGCAGTCCTTCCATTTCTTGCTCACTCGGACTTTCCTGGCGCGTCATCAGGTAAATGGCATTCAGGAGTTGGTCTGTGGCCCGATCAGCTTTGTTGCCTTTATCAAGAAATTGAGCAATCAGCGTCTTGAGATTCTCTTCCGCCTGGGTCCATCCATTTTGATCCACTTGGTCAAAGTGCGAACGGACAATGGGCAACAAGGATGCTGGCGTTGGATTGGGCATAGTCACCCGCAAACATCGACGATAAAAGGCAGGAGGAAAGTCCCGTTCACCATTACTGGTCATCAACACAATGGGAAACTCACAGCACTTTACCCGCCCATTGGTAATGGGCACATCCATATCTCGATCAGCAGTGCGTACGGTCACGGCGGCCTCGCTCACCCTCACTCCCCCTTTGTGCCGCTTTCGCCTGACCAATTCAGGGATTTCGAACTCCCCTTCTTCAAATAGATTCAGTAAGTCGTTGGGTAAGTTCAGATCGCTTTTGTCGATTTCATCGATCAACAGTACCCGAGGCAACCGGGATGGGATAAAGGCCGTTCCCACTGGCCCCAGGTGGATATAGTCCCCTAGATCGCCTTCTTCTGAGACTGCTGCTGAGGCCTGAGCATTGCCCTGGCGGGTTTTATCCAGTTGGGCATCTTGCAGGCGTGCGATCGCATCATAACGATAAAGCGCATCCATCAGATTTGAGCGAGCCGTAATCGGCCAGGTCAAAACAGGCCCCAGCTGCAGCTCATAGGCAATGGCATAGGCCAGCGAAGTCTTGCCAGACCCCGGTGCTCCAGTCACTAACAGTGGACGCCGGAGGTGGATAGCCGCATTGACCGCATCAATAATTTCCGAATAGCCTTTTCGTTCTGCCTGACCATCGGTTTGAATCCGAAATGTGCGTCCCCGGTCAAGCATGCGTTGGTTTTCCTGAGCTTCAGCACGCAACGCCCGCCAGTACTGAGCATCTAGCTCTTGATCAACAGCCTCTAGTGGCAAAAACTCCCGCCAGGGTGGACGATCAGGCAGCGCTGCCAGTGGGTTTGAAGTATCTTCGCAATTGCCGTGAAAGTATTTCCAAGTCATAAGCTATTGGGAGAGCAAACCTAAGACGCAACTAACAGATCATCCTCTCGACGCTTATCTGGTAGTTGAGGCCAGCGCTCAGGGCAGTCACAGAGTAGTCTAAGCTGTTTAGCCGTCATATTGTTAACCTGTATCCGTCGCCGCCGCCATTGCTGGGCCAGATTGGCAAAATCTGTCAACTGGCTGGCGCTCAATAGGGTCTCAAATTCAGTTAGGCGTTCATCCGTCGTACCGTCACAAGCTGGACTCGACCATAGGGCAATCGGCACCGCCGAGTTGATAATGTCATACAAAATATCCTGGCGTTGTTCGCTATCCTCTGGCAGGTCAGCCACCAGCTTTAATCCCGGCTGCTCCTCTAAAAAAACCTCTAAATCACCGGGCTCAGGGCACGTGTCTTGCAGGTGAAACCGTTCACAAGCCTTTTGAGCCTTTACACAATCCTCTAATAACTGCCAGTTTTGACTTAACACTGTTTGGGTTGGTTTGCTGAACACGCGGTCTAGCGATCGCACCACAAAGCCTCGATGCCTGCCTAGAGAACGGGGACGTTGTTGCTCGTTTTGCACCTCCCAGTCAGCTACATTTTCCTCTAAATACACACAGGGCAAAAATAGCTCAACGGTGATTCTGCCACATCCATAAGGGCTCAACACCTCTTCAGCTTTATGAATCAGATCGGATAAATGCTCAGCCACTTGATCGAGGGAGCAGGTGATTGTATCGGCATCCCACTCAATGGAGTTCGAGACCCCTGTCGCATGCAACCCAGAAAAGACAGTGACAGAGGCTCCCTCCTTAGTAACTCGACCACTTTCTTTCAACGCCAGGAGTAAGTAACCCTGATTAATACCTGGAACAATCGGCTCAGTTTTTGTAAGAGCAATACCACCATGTACTTCCGCAACTGTTTCTCGCCAGCGCTGCAGGAAGGTAAGATCCCGTGGCTCATCTTCACTAGCACGCTGTAGCTCAACGATAGCCTGTCCTACAAACTGTACTGCTAACTGCGGATTATCATAAGACGTCAACAGGTTACGAATTTGAGCTAATTCGCTTAACTGAGGATGATCAGGTCGTATTGTCCAAAAGTCGCCATATACAACCTTGAAAGCACAGAGAAAAGCAATTTGCACATAAGCAAAATCCTTCCCAGAAAAGTTGTCAAACAAGTTTAACCAATCCGCTTTAGACACCTTAGAAGAGTGCGGTCCCACCAGTGGCTGAACTACTGACCGCTCACTTGCTTCAGCCTGCTCCGCTGGTTCTGAAAATTCCGCAGTGGTCCCAGGGAAGGAAACAGTCTTAGGTGTAACCCGTTGACGTGCAGCTTCCTCTTGGGGAAAGACAGGGCGTGTCCTGGGTTTAGCCCGCTCCTGAAGTGCCACCATTAACAGCTCTTCAGCTTCAGTTTCGGTCTTGCCCACCAAGTCTACATACACTACAGGGGCTAACATTCCTTGCGGTTGACAAGGCGAAACGCGAATGGGAAGGAGTTTACGAGCTTCAGACTCGGGATCTTGCTTGAAAGCAGCAGCCCACTCCGGTTGGGTATATGACGCCTGAAGATAAGCATCAGATAGCACCATTACGGTACGCTCAGCTTCAGTGGCCCGTTGCATATCTAGAATAAAGTTACCGCCAGGTCGAAAATCCCATGCCTGGATAATGACGCTATATCCCTTCTCCTCAAAGACCCAAGCAATCCATTCCGCCCAAGCCCGGTCGGCACTGTTGTAGCTGACAAAGAAATCTTTAGTTTCCGAATCTACCACTGGCTCAACCTAAGCGAAGAATGGAACCTGAGCGAATTTGGCATCTTGACTCTAGATGGTTTGCCTAAAAACACTGAATCATCCAAATTGGTAGCACAAGAAACCCCAATATGCACCCCAACCCATGACATAGCTCCACCGTTCTAACCATAGCTACAAAAGAAACATCACCAAAACTGATAGCGTTTCCCGATCACGGGCAATTAATAGACCTGCTCAACTTTTGACTACAGCTTCTACTCAGTCATCGCCAGGTTAACTAATATATATAGATACATCGTCGGATTTCCAATGGCGCTCACTATCGAAATCACTCCAGAACTTGAGCATCAAATCAAACAGGCTGCAGAAAGAGCAGGGCTGACCCCAGATACTTACGTTTTACAGCTACTGCATCAAAGCCTTCAACAACAAGCGCCCAAAAAAGCTATAGAGGCTCAGCTCCCAAAAGAGCAAGCTGATCTAATTCAAATCATCAATCAAAGCTTTTCAGATATTGAGTGGCAACGTTATCACTCCCTTATTGGGAAGCGTGACTCCGAAACACTAACTCCCGAAGAACATGAGGACCTGGTTACACTATCCGATCAACTCGAAGAAGCCAACGCCGAACGCATTCAGGCCGTTGCAGATCTTGCAAAACTACGTTGTATGTCTGTCAATGCACTGATGCCTGAGCTGGACCTTCAGCCAATAGTCCATGCCTGCGTCGAAACTTTCTAGAATACTAGAACGGTAAACCTAATCAATAGGCTGAGTGACAAATCCTACAATAGGAAAGAATGCTTGCAAGGCAACTATTAAAATGGCACAGATTACGATCGAAGTTCCTGACGAATTTGCTCAACGCCTAGCCCCTTTTCAAAGCGAACTCTCTGATATTTTCACGCGCTTCATTTCGGCCACGTTACTGAGCGAAACTTCGGACAGTGAATCCTTGCCTTCTATAGACATGGCCACTCCACCTGCCACCTATCAAGAAGTAGTTGATTTCCTGATCAGTCGTCCTACATCCCAACAAATAATTGGTTTCAAGGTTTCTGACCAATCCCAAACTCGTTTACAAAATCTATTACAAAAAAATCGCGAGGCATCCCTTAGCCCAGCCGAAAAAGGCGAATTAGATCTATACGAACAGCTCGACCATCTTGTGAGCTTACTTAAAGTCAGAGCTTTTTCTAACCTCAAGCCTTCGCCTGAAGTCTGATCACAGCATGGCTTATATTCCAGACTCATTAAGAAGAGCAGTCAGCAAGCGAGCTGAAGGGAAATGTGAGTATTGCCAAATCCATCAGACTTTTTCAATTTACACTCACGAAATTGATCATGCCGTCGCCATCAAACATGGTGGCCAGACCAATACAGACAATCTGGTCTTAGCCTGCTTACCTTGCAATCGTCATAAAGGATCGGACCTAACCAGCATTGATCCATTCACTGGGGAAATTACGCCATTATTTAACCCCCGAATCAATACATGGAGCAAACATTTTGAACTTCAGGATGCTTATATTCTGGGACTCACAGCCATTGGACGGACCACCATTTTCTTACTAAAGTTCAATGATGCAAATCGACTCCAACGGCGACAATTACTAATATCGCAAGGGCTCTATCCAGATTTACCCACAATTACCTAATGCGCATCTGAGTATAAAATTGCTAAAGTCTAAAAAAAAATCAGCCTCGCAAGAGAACTGAAAACAATAAAATTCAGGCCATTTTTTAGGCTAGCATTTAGACCTAGACATCTGAAACAACGATTCAAAAAAGGCTTACGCTTCAGACATCATGATTTTCGAATTCCCCTGGGGGTATCAAAAAAATAAGCGCTGCTGAAAACTTTAACAGCAGCGCTTATTTTTTTGCCTTGTGTACATATGAAACGAATTGATAATTATTATGATGGGCATGCTGTAAGCTGCTAACGATTATTCATGCCTTGTCCCAACTGTCCAAGTCGCTCAGTCATAAAGCATGGAGCACAGCTTAGTAGTAGCCAAACTGGTCAGAAAACGGTTACTCGACGCAGTCATAAAGCTCTATGGTGGGCAGCCAGCGCACTCGTGATATTAGGTCTCTCACCCTGGTGGCTGAACAAAGTCTTGCAGATGAGCATTGCAAGACCAGATCCTAGTGCATCAGCAGATGCCATTGTGGTGCTAGGGCGAGGCCCAGACTATACAAAATATAGAACTGACGCAGCAATACAGCTATGGAATGCAGGTAAGGCTCCCCATATATTTATCAGCGGGATCCTAGATGCTCCTGTCATAATTGAACTCGCCACTAATAGAGGCATCCCTGCAGTCAGCATTAGCGGGGAAAGCTGCTCCCGTAGCACATGGGAAAATGCTTTTTATTCTGAGCTACTGATGCCTAACCAAGTAGCATCTTCACCAAAACCAACGATATTACTGATCACCGACGAGCTGCATATTGCTCGTGCCACCTTAATCTTCCGTAGCTTTGGGTTTGAGGTGATTCCCCATCCTGTTAAAGCCGACTTTTCTATGTGGCGTGAGCATATTTTCCGTGAGTTCTTCGTTCTTATTTATTACGCTGTATCGGGACGATTACAACCACCCACAAACGAAGACTACCAAATGGCCACCACTGACGCACAGTCAAGAATTCCAAGACGACAGTGCATCCTGGCACAGGAATAAACTAGGTGGGAATAGCACATAAGAGCAAAATAGTTAGCTATCAGCATGAGCGACAGCTAACTATTTTGGATGCATCTATCGTAAAAAGCTCAACAAAAAACTACCGTCAGTTTTTTTCTTAGGCAAATTGCTCTTTGGTGCGATCGCAAATGGCCAGTAAGTTTTGAGTTAGATTATGACAAATATGGTGCTCAATCAGCTGCACAGGCATAGCTAGCGGTGGTTGCACAATAAGCTCATAACACAACAGCGTAGCCGCCTGACTACCCAGAAGCGCAGGTTGCAAAGACCAGCGTCCCAGAAATTTCTTAAAGTCACCCTCAACCATTGAGAACTTAATTTCCCGAGGAAAAACTTCCGTCATATCCAAAATGACGCGCGCACAAAATTTAAAATTCAAAAAACATTGAGCCCCGATTTGCTCTAATCGGATACCTCCGTCCGGACGACTTAATAGTCGACTACTAGTCAAGTTAGGAACAAAGTCTGCCAGACTCTCATAATCAGTTAACACATTCCAGACCTGATCTAGAGAACAAGGAACAGCCACAGATGCTACAATCTGCCGCTGACGAGGAGCTAACTTTTCAGTTGTGATACTGACGTTCTGACAAGCAGAAGGGCTGAGATGAATAACAGAGTTACCATCCGTCACCTTATTTGAGGTAAAAGCTAAAGCGTCCTGATTCACAGTCAACCAAACTTATAAAACAGCAGATGTGTAACTAGGTATGTTTTCCTAGTAGCTTAACCTATCTACCTGCGATAATCGCATCCTCAAGAGAAAAATATTTTTCTTGAGCCAGAGGAGCGAACCGCGAATCACACAGCCATCACGGCAGGAGTATATGCATTAAGCATACTAGACAGACTTAGCTTACATAGAGTGCCCGGCCAGTTATAACTTCACGCATTGGAGTCGCCTATTCAAAGAACGATGTCTTGCCATACAAAACACATACAACTGATATCGAAAAATTGATGCATATATATAGAGAACAACTGGACAAACTTACCCTGCAGTTAATGCCACAAGTAAGCTCCTATATATATGTGTTAAGCAATCATCTACCTTGTCCATCTAGCCAGATGCCAAACGTCCAAACCCTGCAGTAGCGTTTACCTAAGATCTTGTCAGCAAGCTATCGTCACCAAACGATCCTCTCACACTCAGCAATCCCGTCCCTAAGTGACAGCCTCAGTCAACTCTTCAGCCTTTAAGATGTACAGGTATCACTTGTTTCCGAACAAGCAAGCTGGCCTACCTTGGAGTAACACCGTGCTGCTGTCAAAAGGGTTTGAAGTCGAAATGTATACCGGCCATACTGATGGAAAAATAATCGGTCTGTCCGACAAGATTACCAAGTCCCTCAGTGGGTTTGTCCGAGAACCAGACAGTCGAAATGTTGAGTACACCACGCCTCCACTTCAACATTACGAGCAACTACTCTGTGAGCTAGTCAGTCCCCGCCGCCGTTTGAGAAACTTTTTACAGAATCTTGACTCACGCTATACCCTAATTCCAGGTAGTACCTTATCCACGGGCAATAGCAAGATTTTTTATCGCTCTGATCCAAACAATCCCTATCACGCCTACATTGAAAACACTTACGGGACTAACGTCGTCACTGCTAGTATTCACATTAACCTTGGCATTAGCGATCCAGAGATGTTGATGCGCGCCTATCGACTCATTAGAGCTGAAGCACCCCTGATTTTAGCTTTGAGCGCATCATCCCCGTTTCTCGACAACCAAATGACCGGCTATCACTCCACCCGCTGGCATGTATTCCCCCAAACTCCACAGCACGTTCCTCTATTTGAAAGCCATCGCCACTTCATTCAATGGACTGAAGAACAGCTCAAGCTAGGTACGATGCAAAATGTACGACATCTCTGGAGTTCGGTACGTCCAAACGGAGACTATCGCCCCTACAATCTCAACCGACTGGAAATCAGGATTTCCGACTTAGTGACTGACCCAATTCACCTCTTGGCAATTACTGCGTTCCTTGAATCTCGGATTCTTCAACTTCAACAGGATCCAACCCTAGATCCCCTGATTGCCAGCCAACTTCCTGCCCAAAGCCGCCACGATGACTTACTAGACATCATTTATAAAAACGAAATACAAGTCGCCAAAGCTAGTCTCAACGCACAATTACGTCATTGGCATGACGGAAAACCTATCAACGCTTCCACCTGGATTATGCAAATCTATAACGATGTTCTGCCAATTGCTAAAGCCCATGGCATTGCTTGCTTCTTAACTCCAATCAAACAAATTGTGAGAGAAGGTAACCAAGCACAAAACTGGATCAAGCAATGTGAAACAGGCATGGATGTCACCCAAATAATTGCACAAACCATTCAAGTCATGGAAACTCAGGAGAAAGCCCTACAAAGTGACCTGTGCCAACCAGCCTAAGAGGCATCACACTACAGCTTGGCTATCCAGAGGCTCAAGCCACAGAGAAAACCATTTTCAGTTATCGAACACCTACGATCCTTAGGACTATCAATCCTTTCATTCCGTCAGGACACCTAAAAACTTGCTCCGCTTCGTAATTTAGTTCGATTGATTAGTAACACCTATATAAAACCGTTTGAAATGGCCCTGAAGAGTCAAATGGGCAACTCAAAACGGAAGGTCTCACTCTTTAAGGTGATGTCAATGCCCAAAATTGTACTTGTTTATCCAGAAATACCCCCTAATACAGGCAATATCGCTCGTACTTGTGCTGCCACAACCACTGAACTACACCTCGTAGAACCTCTAGGCTTTGAACTCAGTGATCGGTATCTCAAAAGAGCGGGCTTAGATTACTGGCCTCACGTTAACTTACAAGTCCACTCATCCCTAAAAAGCTTCTGCCAGCATCATCAAGCCAGAGGTGGCAGACTGATTGGATTTACAACCAGAAGCCAATATAGCTACATAGAGATTAACTACAAGGAAGATGATTGGCTGCTATTTGGCAGCGAGAGTCAGGGGCTACCTCAGGAGTTCTTAGAGACCTGTGACCATACAGCGAAAATTCCTATGCCCCACCAGAGTGTCCGTAGTCTCAATCTTTCAGTCAGTGCAGCAGTGGGCTTGTTTGAGGCACTCCGACAAATCGGCCATCTCAGCTCCTCAACCCACCCTTAAAGCGCTCAAAGAACTCATCATTCGACTGTAGGGATTATCAGTGAGCAGACTATATATCTATGAACCCATAGATATATATAGAGAAAGATCACAAAAGGACTACTCACAATAAATAGAAGATTAACCTGGGTCTGGCAGCATCCTTCAAGTTAAAAAGAGATGCTCATCATGATTCATCTTTCGGGTGTAAACAACACAACAAGCTCCGTAGACAAGCATCAAAGACAGTCACCTAAGATACAAACCTGGAATTCCAGCGATAAAAATTTTCTATCACCGCCCAGGCATGCCAGCGCTCTAATCTCGATCAAATTGGTGAAAGAACTGGGCAGCATAGGAAAGCAGACTTTTTAGGTGAATCAACCTTGACAAAATTACAGGATGGGAAATGAGGATAGTCTTCACCAAAAATCCTGTTTGACTCAAGATCAGCAGAATAGTCTAAAGGCTTGTCTACAAAAGGATTCGAAAGATTCCGGACGACTCATCTAACCCCTTATGAAAATAAAAATCCATGGCAATTTCAATTTCATGTTGATTTTGGAGAATCTAATGGAACTTGTTTTGTACGGGATTGATCTTTTGATTAAGTCGTGTAAACTTGCCTAAGTTGGGTATGAATGGTGTTTACCTGCTGTAGGACATTTTTGGCTTCATGCTGGTACACCGTCTACCTGATTCAACTTGTAGTCAACGACCCGCGAGCGGGCAGCTGCATAGGGACAAGTTGGTTTCGAACAGTTGAACGCTGGTCATTTAGGAGGTTATTCCTTGAAACGAGCAAATTCTCAGGAGCCCAAGTCTGAAACAAGTCATTCATGTTTTTCCAACATTAATGCTGTTAATGAGCAAGCTCCGTCTGGAAACGCTGGTAGATCAAAGTCTGCCGCTATGCTGGGACTTGCACTTTCATTTGGTGCATCTGGAGTTTTATTCGCAGATAGTGAAGCAACCGCAGCGGTTGGGTCCTTTGTTGTTACAAAGTCCGCAGCTTCAAGCGAATCACCCCAGCTACCATCTGTACTAAACAAGCAGATTGATCAGTATTCGGTGAATGGTCAAGGTTTAGCGGTCTATCACACCGTTGAGCAGGGTGATAGTCTTTGGCAAATTGCCAAGGAGCATCAGGTTGAGGTCCAAGACATTAAGGTTGCCAACCGTATATCTCCTGATTCCCCCCTACAGGTAGGTCAGGTAATTAAGGTTCCTAATGAAGATCAAACCAAACCGACATTAGTATCTCTGCTGCCAGGCGTACAGAGAAGTTCTAATGAGCAAGCTCAAAACCCCAGCCTTGAAAGTCTAATGGCGAGTATTGGGGAGAATGATGCCGCCACTGACCTACAAAACGCTGAGGCATCTAATGCAACTCCAGAAGATGAGCCTACTGTTGTAGCTGCTGAAGAACTTACTGGTGATATTTCTCTGCGCTCAGCTGGATTGGTCTCACAATCTGATGGATTCCAGGCTGATCTAGAACAGTTAGCATCAGCATCCAATACTGACATTAGAAGCAATCCAGCCGATATCACCAATGAGGTACAGGCTGATGAGTTAGAAGCGACTGCTCTTGATGAGCCTGTGAATGAACTCACTGCTTCTCCTGAGCAAGATCCAGATGTCACCGATACGGCATCTGAAGGGTATCAAGTTGAGGTTCGTCCCGGCGATACCGTTGAAGATATTGCAATGGCCTTGGGAACAACTTCCGAGGAACTCGCAGAAGTCAATGGTTTAGAGGATCCTGACTTTATCGTAGCGGGCGACACTCTAGCACTTCCAGAAGAAGTAGCTAATGAGCTTACTATCTCTGAGGCTGTTACTTCTCTGGCACAAGTTTCGCCCGAGATCACGGCTTCTTCTTCGGGCATTGGTGGCTTTGATGGTACTCGTTTAAGTCGTTTGCAATCGACAGTCGAGAATCGCATTGATGCATCCTCTATGCTGGATAAGCTTCAGGGTGCTCAATCGGCTGAAGTTATGACACAGACTTCCATTGATACCCCTGAAGCAGAAGCGGATGAGGTATCTATCGAAGATCCATACACAGCTGACTTATTGGCAGACGTTAACTCTGCTCAACAAATAAGCGGTTCCCTAACTCAGGATAACGAGGTTGCATTACGACAACCTGTTCAATCCGCAGAGAGCATTGTGGTCAATCCTGAGTTTCAGGGAAGTCATTTGGAAGCAAGAGCTACATCTGATGAGACATCTCAACGCTCGGAACTGCTAGCAGCAGCTCCCCTAGATCCAAGCGTCTATGTATCGTCTCCAGCTCCAGCAACTGGACAGGTAGTATCGCCTGAGATGCCAATTCTGCCTTCAGCGGATGAATATCTGCCAGAAGCGCCTGATTACTTCAATGGGTATATTTGGCCTACCCGAGGAACTCTGACATCTGGCTATGGCTGGCGTTGGGGACGAATGCACCGTGGTATTGATGTTGCAGGCCCTGTAGGAACTCCTATTGTGTCAGCAGCTCCCGGTGTCGTTGAAAGAGCGGGTTGGAACTCCGGCGGTTATGGGAATCTGGTCGAAGTACGTCATGCCGACGGTAGTATGACGCGTTATGCTCATAACAGTCGTATCGTAGTTCGCTCAGGTCAACGAGTGACTCAAGGTCAACATATTGCTGACATGGGTAGTACTGGATACAGTACGGGTCCTCATCTTCACTTTGAGGTTCACTTACCTGAACGTGGAACAGTGAACCCAATGGCAATGTTACCTGGACGGTAAAGGTCTCAGCTTTACTTAATATCAAAAGGCAAGCACCGATTTACTGTGAGTAAATCGGTGCTTGCCTTCGCATAGGTCAATAGGGATTGCAATCACAACTTGCCATTGGCAGTATTAGGCTTACTCCCGGCGAAGAATTCAATTCCCTATTTAGTTCCTTGACATTTCGTGATAAATTTAATGAGTTGCTAAATGTAAAGTGACAACAACCGGCTCAGTAGCTCAGTGGTAGAGCAGGGGACTCATAAGCCCTTGGTCACGTGTTCAAATCACGTCTGAGCCATTTTAATCCCTAAATATACGTGTTTTCTTGAATTATGCTAACTTGATTAGCAGTTTTGAGGGAATCAATTCACGGTATAGAATCGTATTTGAAAGCTAATGCCATCAAGCATTAGCCATAGGCTTTCGTCGTTTGCAAAGTAGTCAACTTAATTTACAGGAGACAAGCGGATGAGTAACTTAGCGGAAGGATGTCTGCGTGTTGGTCAGCCTGCTCCTGACTTCACGGCAACTGCCGTTGTTGATCAGGAGTTTAAAACTATTAAACTATCTGACTATCGTGGACAGTATGTCGTTCTATTTTTCTATCCGCTAGACTTTACCTTTGTTTGTCCAACCGAAATTACAGCTTTTAGCGATCGCTACGATGAGTTTAAGGATCTCAACACTGAAGTGTTAGGAGTTTCAGTTGACAGTGAGTTTTCCCACTTAGCTTGGATACAAACTGAGCGAAAAGCTGGTGGCCTGGGAGATTTAGCCTATCCTTTGGTATCCGATATCAAGAAGGAAATCAGCTCTGCCTACAATGTACTAGAGCCTGAAGCAGGTGTCGCATTGCGTGGTCTATTTCTCATTGATAAAGATGGGACTGTACAGCATGCAACGATTAATAACCTGTCATTTGGTCGTAGCGTTGATGAAACCCTTCGTGTGCTGCAAGCAGTGCAGCATGTGCAATCTCATCCAGACGAAGTTTGTCCAGCGGGTTGGACTCCAGGGGAGAAAACGATGAACCCCGATCCCGTGAAATCGAAAGAATTCTTTGCTTCGATTTAGACTGCTGCCCCAAAGTCAGCAGTACCTATAACCCAAATCTAGTCCCTATTTAATTATCAATGACCGCAGCTTTCAAGCTGACCTCTATGGATTTCCGAGGGGTCATTAGTCGGCGATTTTTTAAAAACTTTTTACCATTACCTGCATTAAACAGGTTTCAGGTAGGGCAAACCTTACCTGATTTTGAGTTGCCTGTAGTCGGTCAAAGAGCCCCAATCAAGCTGTCCAGTTATCGCCACAAGGCGGTGATCGTCATCGCCTTTACACGCATTTTTACCGAAAAGCAATACTGCCCCTTCTGTTATCCCCATATTGTTTCGATGGTGGCAGCTCACAAACAGTTTGAGCAACTCGGTGCCGAAGTACTCATGATTACGAGTACGGATATGCGCCAAAGTAAAATCGTGCAGCAGGACCTTGGGTTAGCGATGCCATTACTGGTGAATCCTAGCTGTGCTACTTTTCGCCTCTATGGCACAGGCCAAGCTTTGGGCGCTCCGCTACCAGCACAGTTTGTAATCGACCGAACAGGCAAACTCAGGTTTCAGCATTTGTTTTCATTTGCCCACACCAATGCCAGCGCTGAAAGGCTATTATGGGCCGTCCACAATGCCAGTCGCTAACTTAAAATCCAGACTTTAGCTTTTAAGTATTCAAAAAACGGAGAGGGAGGGATTCGAACCCTCGATAGAGCTTACGCCCTATAACTCCTTAGCAGGGAGCCGCTTTCAACCACTCAGCCACCTCTCCAAGGTGAGATTTGCATTATAACAAGCTATCTTCAGCAGGGTAAAGCTTTCTAGCGTTATTTCTTGGGATAATGCGCGGCAATCGATGTTTAAAGCCGCATAAAATCTCCCAAGAAATGGTCCCAACCCAGTTAGCCCAAGCATCTGCAGTCAACTGGTGGGAAGGAGATGCACCGAGCAAAGTGACGATATCCCCTTCTTTTAATCCATGTATATCAGATACATCCAACATCAGCTGATCCATCGTAATCGCACCAATTTGGCGCACACACTCATCGCCAATGAGCACATGCATCTGATTCGACAATAAACGGGGAATGCCATCGGCATAGCCAATCCCAACAACAGCAATGGTCATGGGATGCTCTGCCACAAACCGATGTCCGTAACTCACACCGGCACCAGCGGCAATTGGCTTTAAGTGTGTAATACGTGCTTTCACCTCTAGTGCGGGTTTTAAGTTTAGGACGGCTTTCAAGTGAGGGGAGGGTGCTAAGCCATAAAGACCCAAGCCGATCCGAACCATATCGTACTGAAGTGCAGCAGCATCGCTGAGTGTAGCCGCTGTATTCGCTAAATGTAGGCGAGCGGGCAAGCGGTTGTGACGTTGGAGCATAGCGATCGCACGCTTAAACCGCTCATGTTGACGACGCATCTCCGTCTCATCAGCTTCATCAGCCGTCGCAAAATGGGAATACAGATTCGTAATCTGCAGCGCAGGTAAACCCGCCACAAACTCCACAAACTCAACCGCTCGCTGCCAATCAAAGCCCAAACGAGACATCCCTGTATCTAGCTTGATATGGACCGGGAGTGGCAAACAAGCATCGCTCAATGCTTCTGCAAATACTAACGCTTGCTTGGGAGTAACAATTGTAGGCTGTAGCTGCCAACGCGCCAGCGCTCGTACCTCATCAGCATGATGTAATGCCCCCATCACCAAGATCGGAACATTGAGGCCAGCCTGGCGTAGCTCAATACCTTCAGGCACCGTTGCTACCCCTAGCCATGTTGCCCCTGCCGATACAGCAGCTCGGGCCACGGCAACCGCACCATGACCATAGGCATCCGCTTTGACCACCGCCATCAAGTCCGTCGTCGGTCGCAAAAGCCGCCGAAACTGGCACACATTGTGCTGAATCGCATCCAAGTTGATTTCTACCCAGGCCCGCGAGCATCTCATGGCTGACACGCTGGGCGTATCGTCCCAACTCAACATATTGATCTCCTTTGCCGCCAAGTTACAGTACGGCTAGATTACGGCCATAGCAAAGCCATAGCACAGTATCGGAAGTACCCAGGCACTCCAACGACCTGTGCTAGTATCAAATCACAACTTTTAGATGAACCTCAATGAGTAAGGTTCTTGTCTTGAATGCGTCCTATGAGCCGTTGAACATTACGAGTTGGCGGCGGGCTGTTGTATTGATTATCAAAGGCAAGGCTGAAACCGTAGAACATAACGGTTTAGTGATATACACTAATTTTCCTCTGCCGACAGTAATTAGGTTACGTCACTACGTACGTATCCCATACAAAGAAATTCCTCTAACTCGCCGCAATCTGCTGTACCGCGATAACCATACCTGCCAGTACTGTGGCTACGCTGGAGACGGGCTCACACTAGACCACATTGTTCCCCGTTCCCGTGGTGGCAAGGAAGTCTGGGAAAACATGGTATCAGCTTGTGTGCGGTGTAATGTCAAAAAGGGTAATCGCACCCCAAAAGAAGCCAGAATGCCATTACGAATTACACCACGCAAACCCCATAGCAGTCTTTACTTTGAAATTGCACGCCACACTCGTGGAGATGCCCATAAGGAATGGCGTAAGTACGTAATTGGCCTGACAGGTTAATCTACCTACACACCGTCCAAGCATTACGCAAAATTATCTAACTCCTTCTTGTGCATGGCATCCCAAGACGCATTGCTTCAATCTTCCAATCGAACCAATTATAGATCCAGCATGGATTTGAGCGATGGTCCTGCAGCCTCCCTACGGCATTTGCTGATTACCTATGCCGATAGTCGGCAGCTGATTTTATTACAAGACTTTCCAGATCCCGATGCCCTATCTTCAGCTTGGGCCTATAAGTTGATTGCCGCTGCCTATGATGTGGATTGCGATATTTTTTATTCCGGCACCCTTAGCCATCAAGAAAATATTGCGTTAGTGAAACTGACAAATCTTCCCGCAAAACGCTGGTCCAACCAAAAGCCGCCTGATTTGTCCCAGTATTCAGGCTATGTCTTGGTCGATACCCAAGGCACCACCAGTCAGCTCCTGGAACGAGTCAATACAGCTGGCGTTCCACTTATGGTTGTCATTGATCACCATAGTCTACAAGGTAGCTCCAAGGCAGAATTTTCCGATATTCGTCCCGATGCTCGGGCAACAGCCACAATTTTGACCCAATATCTGCAAACAGGTCTTTTAGATCTAGATCGCAGTAATAGTAAGCATGTTAAATGTGCCACAGCTCTGATGCATGGCTTACGCTCAGATACAGGGCAACTGATGCAAGCGGCAGAAGCAGACTTTATGGCTGCCGCTTACCTGAGCCAATATTGCGATGCACAACTCCTGAGTGCCATTCTCCAGGCTTCTCGATCGAAAAGAGCCATGGATATCATCGAACGTTCTTTACGCAATCGCAACATCCAAAATAGTGTCTCTATTGCAGGTGTTGGCTACCTTCGCTATGAAGATCGAGATGCGATCCCACAAGCAACAGACTTTTTACTAACCGAAGAAGATGTGCACACCGCCGTCGTCTATGGCATCGTCCACGATGAAGATGACGAACGGGAATTGGTAATTGGCTCCTTACGCACTAGTAAAATCACCCTCGATCCAGATGAGTTTATCAAGGAAGCCTTTGGGCAAGATGACCAGGGTCGCTTTTTTGGTGGCGGTCGCGCCACAGCCGGTGGCTTTGAAGTACCGGTGGGTTTTTTATCAGGCTTTTATGAAAACGGAGACTATAACCGGCTCAAGTGGGAAGTCTTTGATGTGCAGATTAAACAGAAACTCCTGAAATTGATTAACCCAGAAGATGGGGTGATCAATACAGATTAGAGATGACGTTGCTATAAATATGACGGATCTACCCTCGCAAATCAGCACTCAGGTGTACTTTATCCGCCATGGAATTGCGGCGGAGCGAGGCGTTTATCACGATGATAGTCAGCGCCCACTAGTTGAGAAAGGGAGGCTAAAAACCGCAAAAATAGCTCAGCGCCTCATGGAGCTTGGCCTGGAATTTAATACATTGCTGACCAGTCCGTTTATACGAGCAACGCAAACCTCTGAGCTATTGTGCCAGACAGGATTAGCAGAAAAATATCAGATTTTTGAGCCGCTGGCTCCGGGCGGAAATTTAGAACATTGGCTCTATTGGCTGATAACTTGGCAATCCGTAAAACGTCCCACCCTCGCTTTGGTGGGACATGAGCCCGATCTCAGTAACTGGGCGCAGCAACTTGTCCATGGTGATAATCATCACCAATGGGTACTCAAAAAAGCCGGAATTATTGGATTAGAGGTACCTGATGGCCAGGTTGCGATCGGCCATAGCCAACTTTTTTGGTTGGCTCCTCCTCGACTGATCCTTTAACCCGATACAGGAGAATATCCACTCAACCCAAAATATCCTGGCTCCTGACCTCAATCTTTAATCCAGAAGTTTTTTTTCTCTGACAAAAGTTTGTCTGTGTCGCCGGAAAATCATGGAATCGATCACTTCAGCTGTCAATTGTCGATATCCTTAAAGAATAACGGAGAACAGCGATAGGACAATTAAACAATGACCCTATGCGAATATCGGCCTGGTTTAGAGGGAATTCCCGCCACAGAATCGAGCATTAGCTATGTGAATGGTCAGGAAGGGATTTTAGAGTACCGAGGCATTCGCATTGAAGAATTAGCTCAGAAGAGCACATTTTTAGAAACGGCCTATTTGCTGATTTGGGGGGGACTACCCAATAAGCAAGAACTGGATGCCTTTAAAGATGAAATACAGCATCATCGCCGGTTAAAGTATCGCATCCGCGACATGATGAAATGCTTTCCTGAAAGTGGTCATCCGATGGATGCACTGCAAGCTTGTGCGGCAGCTTTAGGCTTGTTTTACTCGCGCCGAGCCCTTGAGAATCCCGCCTATATTCAGGCAGCCGTTGTTCGATTACTCGCTAAAATTCCCACGATGGTGGCAGCATTTAAGCTGATACGTAAAGGGAACGACCCTGTACAACCTCGGGATGACCTCGACTATGCAGCAAATTTTCTGTATATGCTCAATGAGAAAGAGCCAGACCCATTAGCAGCCAGAATTTTTGATGTATGCCTCACATTACATGCAGAACACACCATCAATGCCTCCACCTTTTCTGCCATGGTTACGGCATCTACACTAACCGATCCCTATGCTGTAGTTGCGTCAGCCGTTGGTACTCTCGCCGGTCCACTGCATGGTGGCGCTAATGAAGAAGTCATTAGCATGCTCCAGCTAATTGGCTCGGTAGAAAACGTTCGTCCATTTGTAGAAGACCGGATGGCGAAGAAAGCCAAGATTATGGGCTTTGGTCACCGAGTTTATAAGGTGAAAGATCCACGGGCAGTGATTTTACAAAAGCTGGCGGAACAGCTATTTGAGAAGTTTGGTCAGGATGAGTACTATGAGATCGCCCTAGAACTCGAAACGACTGTCACCGAAAAACTCGGACATAAAGGGGTCTATCCCAATGTGGATTTTTACTCTGGACTGGTCTACCGAAAGCTGGGCATTCCCATAGATTTATTTACACCGATATTTGCGATCTCACGTGTAGCCGGATGGCTAGCACACTGGAAAGAACAATTAGCCGAAAATCGAATTTTTCGACCCACACAAATTTATACTGGGCCTCACAATCAAGCCTATATTAATTTGTCAGAGCGTATACACCTGTGGGACAAGCAAGTTCAAGCACCCAACACCAGCCAGAACGGATCCGTATAAGCCCTCATTTTTAGCCGTGATGGGCATCACCCCTCTTGTCAATACTGAGAAATCCAACGACACTTATACCAGTGACGATTTTCAGGAACTCCAGCCCCCCTTGATGCATATCAAGGGGGGTTTTTGTATGGTTACGGTTAAATCTATAACCATGCGTAGAAATTCCTATTGGTAGCGCAAGAGTATTTCGCCTGTCACGCCATATTAAGGGTTAGAATCATTAGGGAAATTGGCCCTCTGGCCCCCCGCTTCATCTATATACTCTGGGTATGAGTTCTGGAATCGACCTGCAAGAGAGCTTCATTCAAATACTAGTGTCACTGGGGTTACCCCCATCCTTGGCCAAGTTGGTTTGGATGCCGCTACCGATGTTACTAATACTGATAGCTGCCACAGTTAGCATTTTTATCGCTGTCTGGCTAGAGAGAAAAATTTCAGCCGCCGCTCAACAACGCATTGGCCCCGAATATATCGGTCCACTAGGGGCACTACAAGCAACTGCCGACGGCATTAAACTCATCTTTAAAGAGGACATTAACCCAGCTCAAGCAGACCCGATTCTCTTCACCTTGGGGCCTGCTTTAGTTGTAATCCCAGTATTCGTTTCGTACCTAGTTGTGCCGTTTGGGCAAAACATGGTGATTACTGATTTAGGTGTTGGCATTTTCTTGTGGATTGCGCTGTCTAGCGTGACACCTATCGGTTTGCTGATGTCAGGTTACTCATCAAACAATAAATACTCCTTACTAGGAGGATTGCGAGCAACAGCTCAGTCCATTAGCTACGAAATTCCTCTAGCCTTAGCAGTCCTAGCTGTGGTCATGATGTCAAACAGCCTTAGCACAATTGACATTGTCAATCAGCAAGCAGGTTACGGCATTCTCAGTTGGAATATCTGGCGGCAGCCAGTAGGCTTTCTCCTATTTTGGATTGCCGCCCTAGCAGAATGCGAACGACTCCCTTTTGATCTCCCTGAAGCAGAGGAAGAAATTGTCGCCGGATATCAAACCGAATATGGTGGCATGAAATTTGGCCTCTTTTACGTTGGCTCTTACGTAAACTTAGTGCTGTCGGCCATGCTGGTATCAGTTCTATACCTTGGAGGATGGAGTTTTCCAATTCCAGTGGAGGTGATTTCTGGTGGTCTAGGCATTAGCGAAACAACCCCTTGGCTACAAGTGATTACCGCAGCATTAGGGATCATGATGACCCTGATGAAAGCCTATTTACTTGTGTTTCTAGCCGTTCTTCTACGCTGGACCGTACCTCGTGTACGTATTGACCAGCTCCTTGATTTAGGCTGGAAGTTTTTGCTCCCAGTCTCCTTGGTGAATCTACTACTCACAGCTGCGCTCAAGCTCGCATTTCCATTTGCGTTTGGAGGGTAAAACTAATGCTCAATTTTCTAAAGCAAGTTGGTGACTACGCCAAAGAAACCGTCCAAGCCGCCAAATACATTGGGGAAGGCCTATCGGTAACTTTTGACCACATGAAGCGTCGTCCTGTGACGGTGCAATATCCCTACGAAAAATTAATCCCATCGGAGCGTTATCGCGGTCGGATTCACTTTGAGTTTGATAAGTGTATTGCTTGCGAAGTCTGTGTCAGAGTATGTCCAATTAACCTCCCTGTTGTGGATTGGACCTTTGACAAGAAGACCAAGAAAAAGACCCTTGATCATTACAGTATTGATTTTGGGGTGTGTATCTTTTGTGGTAATTGCGTAGAGTATTGCCCGACCAACTGTCTTTCCATGACAGAAGAGTATGAGCTAGCCGCCTACGATCGTCATGAATTGAATTATGACAACGTTGCCCTAGGTCGTCTTCCCTATAAGGTCACAGATGATCCTATGGTGACCCCGATGCGCGAGCTGGCTTATCTCCCCAAAGGTGTCATGGATCCCCATGAACTACCAGCAGGATCCCGTCGCGCTGGTAAACTACCTCAAGAGATATTGGAAGAGCTAGAAGCTTCTAAACCCGCTAAGGCTGAAGAAGCCAGCGAATCATAGGTTTGGTAGTCTAGCAAAAGTTTGGTCGCTCACTCAGGGGACCGATTTAGCTCAAACTCGTAACAGACTGAACAATCGGAGTAGTAGTGAATTTAGCAGAAGGCGTACAAATCGTTTCCCTAGGCATCCTTGGTGTCTTAATGCTAGCGTCGGCCCTTGGGGTGGTGCTGCTTTCTAATATTGTCTACTCAGCCTTTTTGCTGGCGATGGTATTTGCCAGTATTTCAGGGCTCTATATTTTGCTGAATGCAGGCTTTGTTGCAGCAGCTCAAATCTTAGTCTACGTGGGTGCGGTCAATATTCTGATCCTATTCGGGATCATGCTAGTGAATAAACGTGAAGATTTCCAACCCGTTGCCAATGCATGGATAGGTAAGGCCGCAACTGCCGCCGTATGTGCTGGCTTGTTTGCCCTCTTAAGTTCTATGGTGCTGGCCACACCTTGGCATCTATCGTCAGCAATACCAGCCGGGGAAGCCGCGATTGAAGTCATTGGACAGCACTTCTTTAGCGACTTTTTATTACCGTTTGAACTCGCCTCAGTACTGCTATTGATGGCACTAGTGGGGGCAATTATTCTGGCACGTCGGGAATATGTACCCGATGAAGAACCTGAGAATGAGCAGAAGGTACTGACTCTACGAGAGCGTCCTCGTGAACTCGTTGCTGCTGCTAGCAATGACCTTCAGAACGACTAGGACAATGGCAGTTGCTAATTTAGAAGAGGAACTTAGTTAAATTATGATGCAACTAGAGTACTTTTTGATTCTTGCCGCTGCGCTTTTCTGCGTGGGCATTTATGGCCTTGTCACTAGCCGAAATGTGATTCGAGTACTCATGTCCATTGAGCTGATGCTCAATGCGGTCAATCTCAATTTGATGGCGTTTTCCAACTATTTGGATCCAGCTGAGATTAAAGGTCAAGTTTTTGCCGTCTTTGTCATTACGATTGCAGCTGCTGAAGCCGCTGTTGGTCTGGCAATTGTTCTATCGATTTATCGAAATCGTGACACTGTTGACATGGAACAGTTCAATTTACTGAAGTGGTAATTTGACTGGTTTAACCGATTCAAGCAAAGAAAATGCCCAGACTTTCAGGTCTGGGCATTTTCTTTAGAAACTCTGACTAATGATGCCTTATTATTCGCCCCAACCACTTTCAGATTGAGATTTGACATAGGCCGCAACGTCAGCAATGGCTCTATCACTGATACGTCCCTGAAACGCAGGCATAGCCCCTCTACCATTAGCGACCTGATACACAATCGCCTCAACATTATGCTCAAGACGGTAGTTAAACAAATACTGCTCTAAGGCTTCTTGCTTCAGGGTTTGGGAAGATATGATAGCGTTGTTACCGCCAGCATGACATGTAGCACAGGTCTTAGCAAAAACCTTCTCCCCTGCAGCCACATCACCTACATAGGCATCGTCGGCAAAAGCGGGTATGGCAAACATTACACTGGCAACGATGGCCAGAATTGCAGTCAACAGTGCTCTCATTCTAAATATTGCTCTCAACAAATTAGGCTGTCTTGGGAAAAGACGAGTGTATTAACAATATAAGTAGGGGATTGGCCATGTTGAAAGGCAGAAGCCCACATCTTACGCTTTTGTAATGTGGGCTAAGATGCTGTCACAAAAGAAGCATGACGTCAGCTCAACCATGATCGCAATGGAATGGAATTTACTCGCTTATGATGAGCTAATGGCAAGGGATCGTAGCTTTGTTAAGCTATCTCTTTGATAAATCAATTCAGAGTCTTCTACTTATTCAGCTTGCAAAATACCCACTAAAATTTGCATCAATTGAGCCAAATCAGTGGGCACACGATAGAGCATCGTGTCCTGAGTGATTCGTTTCTCAGCGCGGTTAAAACTACCAAACTGCCAAATATCTCCTGTGGTAATCGCTCCATATAAAATCGGATCGCTGAGTTCTACCCATTGATCCAGCGCGATCATCTCGGTTGCCAGTTGGGTAAACCCCCGTGTCAGATCTGCCTGTTTCGCCTCTACCACCAAAACTCGATGCTCGGCCTCTAACAGATAATCCAAGTCACCACTGAGAAACTGATTAACCTCGACAGGATACTCAATATTGACAATGGCCTGAGTAATATCAGCAACCTCAAGCAATACAGGTGCAATCAAGACCTCACGTCTAGCCGCTTCACTGGTCAGTCGTACCCGCTGCCTACGATTTTCTAGCCGTGTCTTAAGCGTTTCAGCAACCGATATCAAATCATTAGACGTAGGCAAAAACTCAATAGCAGCCACCTCAAAGGTCACCCCTAACTCCTGCAAAATCTCAGCCACAGGAAACTTCATCTTGAAGTAACTGCCAAAAGTATAAGACTGATCTGGCTTGAGAATAGGAACACGGTGACTGGACATCGGTTCTGGCCTCAATTTTTTGATAAGTAAAGGTGGGCCGTGCCCACCCTACAGGTTATATATCCCAGGTTATGCGAATATCTACGCGCTGAAATATTTGGCGGTTGGATGATACGTAATAATCGCTGTGGTGGACTCCTCTGGATATAGCTGATCGCTTTCATCCATGGACATGCCAATACGATCAGTGCCTAGGATATCTAGCTGCTTGGCCTGATCAGGCACATTGGGACATGCGGGATAACCAAAGCTATAACGACTCCCCTGATAACGCTGAGCTAGCATATCGCGGATATTATCAGGTTCTTGATCGCCGTAGCCCAGCTCCTTACGGATCAGAGCATGGCACCATTCCGCCATCGCCTCAGCCACCTGCACCGCTAAACCATGAAAATAAAGATAGTCAGTGTACTTATCCTCGGCAAACAACTGACGGGCATAATCTGCCGAAATTTGCCCCACTGTCACCGCCTGCATCGGAAATACATCGAATTGATTCTTGTCCTTAGGTAAGAAGAAATCGGCAATACATAGACGCCGCAGGGATCTCTGACGGGGAAATTCCCACGTGAACAGAGGCTCAGCTTCCGCAGGAGTCAAACCCTGATCGATCACGGATGGATCATAGATATGAACAGAATTGCCGACCGCCGTACAGGGGAAGTAACCATAAACCAACTGAGGATGGAGTAAGTTTTCATCCTTAATCTTTTGCTTCCATTCAGCCAAGATTGGATGGACTGTCTCAGCTAAAAATACGTCGTACTCTTCCCGAGTTTGATTCTTAGGCTTACGAAATTGCCATTGACCAGCAAATAAAGCTTGCTTGTCTAGATGCCAATACAGCTCATCCATATCAAAGTCCTCAGGTTTAAGGACCTTGGTCCCCCAGAAGGGTGGAGTAGGACGAGCAATATCAATATCTACCGCTTCAGAGCGATTCGTGTCGATGACGTCGGGCTCTTTTTTGGCTTTTTTCTTAGCACCGCCATTAAGCTCAGCTTCGGCTTTCTCAATGGCCTTACGTCCTTTCTGATTATATTGAGCGTATTCACCAATAAAGCCTTCGGTATCCTGCCAGCTATCTTCTTTCTTGGCAGGCATGAGCCGATCCATAAAGGTGAGGTCAGCAAATGCATCTTTACCGTAGATCACCTGACCACCATAGGTTTCTTGGCAATCACCATAGACAAATTTGGGCGTCAGGGCAGCCCCCCCTAAAATCACTGGAGTAGAGATACCCTTGTCGTTAAAGACTGACAAGTTCTCTTTCATAAATGCCGTGGACTTTACCAGTAGGCCACTCATGGCAATACAGTCGGGCTTATGCTCCTCGTAGGCAGCAACAATCGCATCCACAGTCTGCTTAATGCCCAAGTTGATCACCTTATAACCATTGTTGGTGAGAATAATATCGACCAGGTTTTTACCGATGTCATGAACATCTCCCCTCACCGTGGCAATTAAGAATTTGCCTTTTCCAGAATCATCTTCACCATCTTCTTTCTCCATGAGCGGCTCTAAAAACGCCACGGCCGCCTTCATCGTTTGGGCTGATTGGAGCACAAAGGGAAGTTGCATTTGACCAGACCCGAAGAGTTCTCCAACAACTTTCATACCATCAAGTAAGAAAGTATTGATAATCTGCAAAGGCTCATAAGGAGTATCTAAGGCAACCTGGAGAGCTTCATCCAGGCCAATACGCTCGCCATCAATGATGTGCTGCTTAAGGCGCTCTTCAATGGGGAGATCGGCTAATGATGCTGACGAACGAGCGTCTTTTGTGGTGACACCTTCAAATAATGTGGTTAATTTACCCAGGGGATCGTAGGTGCAAATTTCACCATCAAACTCTCGGTTGTCATAGATCAGGTCTTTACAGACCTTTTGGTGATCTGGATCAATTTTGATCAGCGGCAAAATCTTTGCTGCTGAGACAATGGCTCCATCCATACCCACCTGCATTGCCTCGTGGAGAAACATTGAGTTGAGGGTGATCCGAGCGGCTGGACTCAGGCCAAATGAGACATTGGACACACCCAGCATAAAGTGAACACCAGGGAGATTTTCACTGATTGTTTTGATGGCATCAATGGTTGCTTTGGCATTCTCTCGGTCTTCTTCAATACCGGTTGAGATTGGCAATGCCAACGTATCAAAGAACAACTCATGGGGTGGGAGACCGTATTCTAATGCGTCCCGATAGGCTCGCTGGGCAATTTTGAATTTTTGCTCAGCAGTACGAGCCATACCATCTTCGTCAATGCAACCGATAACAACACCTGCACCATAGGTTTTTGCTAACTCTAGAACTTTGAAAAATCTCTCATCACCGTCCTCATAATTGGTGGAGTTCAAAATGCATTTGCCACCAGCGACCTTGAGTCCAGCTTCCATTTTGGTCCACTCGGTGGAGTCGAGCATCAGGGGTAGGGTGACGTTGGTGACCAGACGAGATACCATCTCGTGCATATCAGATTCGCCATTACGACCTACGTAGTCGACATTGACGTCGAGAATATGGGCACCTTCTTTGACTTGGCGCTTTGCGATCGCAATCAACCCATCCCAATCATCCTCATTCAGCAGCTCCCGCACCTTGCGAGAACCACTCGCATTCAACCGCTCACCCACAATCAGGAATGAATTGTCCTGCTCATAGGGTTGCGTCCCATAGATGGACGCAGCTGCAGGCGTATAATTCAACGCTGGACGAGGCTCTGCCTCTGCCGTCTCTCTACCCAAAGCCGAGATCCGAATCTCTCGCTGCTTAGGAGATAGCTCATTGGCAATCTCTGCCAGGGCGGCAATATGCTCAGGGCGCGTGCCACAACAGCCTCCGATCACCTGCACGCCTAAGTCCTCGACAAACCGATGCAGCGCCATGCGTAACTCCATCGGCGTCAGCTTGTAATGGGCATGACCGCCAATATTTTCCGGTAGGCCCGCATTGGGCACACAGGACACCACAAAGGGCGATGTCTCCGATAGATATTTGACATGCTCCTTCATCAGATCTGGACCTGTAGCACAGTTCAGACCCAAAATATCGATGGGATAAGGCTCAAGAATACTAACCACCGCAGTAATATCAGACCCCACCAGCATGGTCCCCGTGGTTTCCATCGTCACGGAGACCATCAGTGGTAAGCGAGCGCCTTTCTGCTGAAAAATAGTTTCAATCGCATTGAGTGCCGCTTTAATCTGCAATACATCCTGACAGGTTTCGACAATAAATAGGTCTACACCACCGTCATATAGACCCTCAGCCTGAACGGTAAAGGCTGCCAGCAGTTCGTCATAGGTAATATGTCCCAGTGTGGGTAGCTTAGTACCGGGCCCCATGGAACCTGCCACAAATCTGGGTTTCTCGGGTGTCGAAAAATCAGCCGTACAGCGTTTGGCCAGTTCTGCAGCCAGCTTATTCATCTCATAAGCCTGATCCTGCAGGCCATATTCTGCCAAAACGAATGTACTACCACCAAAGGTATCCGTCTCAATGACATCCGCTCCGGCTGCCAAAAAATCACGATGGACCTTTTCCACCGCATCAGGCTTGGTCATCACCAAATACTCATTACAGCCTTCATACTCCAGACCACCAAAGTCATCAGCTGTCAGTTCTTGCACCTGCAGGTTAGTCCCCATCGCCCCATCAAAAACAATCACGGGCCTTTCAGGACTGTGCAAACGTTCAATAAAAGTACTATGCATAGGAATTAAAGTTAATTCAGCGAAGCGGAGACGATTGTCGTTACTGATTTTAGGGATGAGTCGATCGGTCAATTAGGCGATAAACCTGAGCTTGAGCCATGCAACCATACCGAAGATCAGCAATGTTGGACTATATCTATTATTATCGACCTTCTTCATAAAGCTAATTCAACTTGAATTTCCCTATAAAAAAAATATAGTTGTTGGATTGTAGAGAACGTTTAATTCGCGTTATGGATGAGATCAAAGCTCTTAAAAGGAGCAAATCGATACATTCTTTCAGGAAATACAACTTCAGGCATTGCTATGACCAAATCTAAAGATCGAGAAGGCATAGGACTCAATCTCAATACCCTGCGTGGAGTTCATCACATTGCGTTGAATGTCAAAGACATGAGTGCCTCACGCTATTTTTACGGCACCGTCTTAGGACTCTACGAACTCACTGGCAATAAAGTTCCTGAAACTCTTGTGAAATTAGTTGCTGAGGGCAAGGTCACTAATTTTGAACTTCCCGATGGCACTATTTTGGATCTATTTGGCGAACCAGATCTAGAACCGCCTAATGCAGATCCCACTCAACAATTTACTCGGGCAAACCATCTCGCTTTTGATATCGAGCCATCATTATTTGATCAGGCTGTCGAGGTACTGAGGGACAATAACGTTCCCATCGATCATGGGCCTGTTAGTCGACCGACGGGACGAGGCATCTATTTCTACGACCCTGATGGCTTCTTAGTAGAAATTCGCTGTGATCCTCAGACTAAGGTCCGCTAGATACCCAACCCAAGTCATGAAGTATCGAGCAGACGAGCCAGGGGGACCATTCACTGGGAGATGATATGTGCGATCGCAAGCCGTCCAAATGCTGGTAGCCAATCCGGTTGAGTCGCCCCTTGCTACTCCGCTCATATCAACAGTAATTGAA
Source organism: Leptothoe spongobia TAU-MAC 1115 (assembly GCF_018739885.1). GTDB lineage: Bacteria > Cyanobacteriota > Cyanobacteriia > Phormidesmidales > Phormidesmidaceae > Leptothoe > Leptothoe spongobia. The sequence goes on from NZ_JADOES010000043.1 coordinate 34,592, forward strand.
CTAATGGCAACTCTAGTCTTCACTCTGGGTAACTTTTAGTTAACTCATATAAATAGGGGAATAGGCATGAATATTAACCAATTTGCTCTGATCCTACTGAGCACAGTGGCATTTCTAGGAAGCACAGCGGCCTCTAGCATGGCTCAGGTCGTCGGCACCACAGCAGCCGAAGACTTTAGTGAAGAAGCAATTTTCCAAGAAACTGAAGCCGATGCCGCCCCTGACGCACAACCCGAAGCACAGCCCACCTTTATAGAACCTGTGCTGCCAGAAGACATCTTGGAAGATGACTTCCTGGAGTTTGAAGAGCCAGCCCTCCCAGAGGATGCGTTGGACACAGAATCCGAGTTACCCACAGAGGCAATCCCCGAAGACTCTGAGTTACCGATAGACACCATCCCCGAAGAAGTTGTCGAGACACCTAGCTATATTGAGCGATATAACGCTGGCGTCGAGCAATATCGGGCTGGCAACAATGAAGCTGCCATTGAGGAGTTCAACGCGGCCATTGCCATCAACCCAGATTATGCTCCCGCCTATTTGTTTCGCGGTGCTACGTTTGCCCGATTAGAAAATTCTAACGCCGCATTAAATAGCTACAATCTAGCCCTCAGTATCGATCCAAATTACAGTGCAGCCTATCTAAATCGAGGCATTCTTCATTACGATCTACAAAACACTAGTCTGGCAGCAGAAGATTTTGACCGAGCTATTGCCACAGATACTAACTCGGCCACAGCCTATATCTACCGTGGGCTGATCGATTCTGAACAGGGTAGCTATGAAACTGCGTTGGAATATCTCAACGATGCCGTCCGTTTAGATCCCAATAATGCGTCTGCCTACTTCCATCGGGGCTTAATTCTCAAGCAATTAGATAATCCAGACCTAGCGATTAATGATTTTACCCAGGCAATTGACCTGCAAGACGACTATGCCGAAGCCTATCTAAATCGAGGTGTCACTCACTACGAATTAGATGCGATGACACCTGCCCTCGAAGATATTGACCAAGCCATCGCGATTGACGAGAACAACATAGAAGCCCACTACAATCGTAGTTTTATACTCATTGCCCAAAATCGCCCCAAGGCAGCCCTGGATGCACTGAATACGGTGCTGACCTTAGACCCAAGCTATGCTGACGCTTATTTAATTCGTGGCCAGGTGTATTCCACCACAGGCAATACATCAGCTGCCATCAACAGCTTTAATCAGGTGCTAGAGCTTGCACCTGATTCTGCAGAAGCTTACTACGGTCGAGGCCAGGCCCATTTACTCACCAGCGATCAGCAGGCTGCCGTTGCTGACTTTACAGCGGCCTTGGCCCGCGATCCGAACCATGCACCCTCATACAAAGGCCGTGGAGATGCGTTTGCCAATCTAGGCAATGGCTTTAATGCCCTGGGTGACTACACAACTGCTATCGATCTAGATAATATCTACTGGGATGCTTACTCCAGCCGTGGACGCATACATTACGAAGAAGGTAACTATCAGGAAGCTTACGCCGACTTCTCTACGGTCATCGCAGCCAATGTGTTTGACGCTGATGTGTTTTATTATCGTGGCGTTACTAACGCTCTCCTGGGAAATCCTGCTGGTGCAGAGGCCGACTTAGAGAAAGCCGGTAGCCTATACCTGACCAATAACGAGGCAACGCGTTATCGGATTGTGCTCGATGCATTGAATAAATTGTAGGTAAACGCTGTAGAGGTGTTCTATGGAACACCTCTACAGGCATCATCCATCTTCGCCTGCATGATAGGAACTGCGGACCAACGGACCTGAACGCACTTGAGAAAAGCCTAGATCGCGAGCAATTTCTCCCAGATGCTCAAATTCGTCTGGGGTCCAATAGCGTTGTACAGGCAGATGGGCCAGGGAGGGTCGCATGTATTGACCGAGGGTGATGCGATCGCACTTCACCGCACGCAAATCCCTCATAGTCTCTACCAACTCTTCCTCCGTTTCCCCATGGCCCAGCATCAGACCCGATTTTGTCGGCATCGTCGCATCCAACTCCTTGACATAACGCAGCACCTCCAGCGAACGTCGGTACTTAGCCCCACGACGCACCGGATCTTGCAAACGCTCCACCGTCTCCACATTATGGTTAAAACAAGCAGGTTGCGCCGCCACAATCATCGCCAGTCGCTCGCGCTGCTTTTCCTCAGGATTTGCCCCACCCCAAAAATCTGGAGTTAGCAACTCAATCTGAGTCTCAGGGTTAACCGCACGAATAGCATCCATAGTGGCCACAAACCAACCCGCACCCTGATCAGGCAAATCATCTCTTGCCACCGACGTCAGCACCACGTAGGTCAACCCCAGCAACTGGATGGACTCCGCCACTTTCTGAGGCTCCTCAGGATCGAGGGGCATCGGCGCATGGCCCTTATCCACCTGACAAAATCCACAGGAACGGGTACAGGTAGGCCCCATCAGCAAAAATGAAGCCGTCTTATTGGCATAACACTCACTACGATTAGGACACCGCCCCTCCTCACAAATCGTATGAATCTGCCGTTGCTTAATAATTTTTTGAACCGTCGACAGCTCACTAGCCCGTCCAATAGGACGCCTCAGCCAATCTGGCAACTGAACAATCTCAGGTTTAGCAGCACCGCTGGAACTCATTTGAGATAAACTTTCCATGACACAATCAGCGTTTCTAAAGTAGGCTGGGTATCCTCAGCATTACGCGAGTATGGGCACGATGGTAACTTCATCAATCACATCCAAGTTGATCCTATGGTTTCCTTGACAAGAAAACTGAAGTTCTGGACGTGGACAGAGTTTAGCCGCGTTCTATCGCCTTTTTGATCCTATATGATTCTTAGAAACTAGTCAGGGTCAGACTCACATCGTTGCCGACTTGGGCAACATCTTTTTATATCGTTGCTGAGCTAGCACAGAATCAGCAATCTACCCTTTACTTAAACTGTAGCTATCTATTAGGAGTCAGTTGTGGCCGCAAATCATAAGATTTTAGTTATTGATGATAGCCGGGTTATCCGTATGCGCGTGCGTGACATGTTGCCTCAAGGTAACTTTGAGGTGATTGAGGCCACCGACGGAGTCGAAGGTTTAGACGCTATTCGAAACCAACGGCCCAATCTCATCATGCTCGACTTTTTGCTACCGCGCATGAGTGGCTGGGAAGTATTCCAAGAAATCCAAGCCTCCCCTGAACTCCAAAAAATCCCTCTTGTCCTTATGTCAGGACGACGGGAAGAGGTCACCGAAAAAATTCAAGGCCCCTTCGAATATTTTGAGTTCATTCAGAAACCCTTTGAACAGAAAGAACTCATCGAAGCCATCAAGGCATCCATGGTCAAAGCACGAAAAGTGCGTCCCCAAACCAGTGCCGCGTCCGCTCCTGCTGCTGGCGCTGGTGCTGCATCAGGTGAGAGTGCAGCTGAAATAGCAGCCTTGAAGCAGCAAGTCGCCACCCTACAAAAAGAAGTGGCCATGTTAAAAAATCAGACCGCTAAGATTCTGGCCTTTATTAAACAGAAACTGAAATAAACCTTGTCCACGTCCAGGACGGTCGTTTTACCGTGGGAGAAACTACAGGTTTCAACTTGGACGTGGTTTAGATATGCAGGGTGGGCATCGCCCACCGTCCCGACATTCATGGTCTTAACTCAAAGCCTGGCGTCCTTCTAGGGCTCTAGCCAGGGTTACTTCGTCTGCATATTCTAAATCACCCCCCATGGGTAACCCAAAAGCAATGCGGGTGACTTTGGTAAAGGGTTTGACCAGCTGGCCAACGTATAGTGTCGTCGTATCTCCCTCAATACTGGGGCTGATGGCCAAAATCACTTCAGTGATTTCATCCTTATTCACCCGATGAACCAGTTGACCAATATTTAATTGCTCTGGACCAATGCCATCCATCGGTGAAATTAAACCACCCAGGACATGGTACTTACCCTTAAATTCTCGGGTCCGTTCGATCGCAATCACATCCCGTGAATCCGCCACAACACAGAGGGTTTGATTGTCTCGACGGGTAGAGCGACAGATATCACAGACCGGGTCTGCCGATAAATGAAAGCAGATGGAGCACTGTCCCACCTGCTGCTTAGCATCAACCAGGGCCTGGGCTAAAGCGCGAACCTCGGTCTCTGGGCGTTTGAGAATATGCAATGCGAGACGTTGAGCTGTCTTAGGCCCCACCCCTGGCAACCGCTGAAACTCCTCAATCAATTTAGCTAACGGACGCGTATAGATAGTCCTAACTCCTTACCTATAATCAGCAACGCTATTCTTCTTCAGCGGGATCAGCGACTTCTTCACTCTTGCCACGGACAGGCGGTAGCTTTTCCACCAAACCCATCGTAAAAGCCACATCAGGCAAATCCCCAGTGATATACTTGCCCGGCTCAAATACCCGACCTGGAGTAAAGCACATCTGACGTAGTTCTACTATTTCAGTCGCTTCAAACATTGCCCGCGATAATCGACGTTCTAGGGCCATAGCGCCTCCTGATTATTCATCAATCTGCCAAAGTTCTTGGGTGTAATTTTCATCCAGTACTTTCTTAGGCCGCACGATCACAATCACCCTGCCCAGAAGCACGGAACCTGGCTCAGAATCAAACCAACTCATTGCCAGCTGACCATCCTCACCAGCCACTACAAAATAGCTGCCATCATCCCATACCTGCTGCTGCCGATCTACAATCACCAACACAGTCTCAGACAAAGAACTATCAGCCTGATTAGGCAACGCATTGAAGTCCATCGTCAGCGCCACAGGATCCTGTGCTGTGAGTAGCACCTGCCAACCCGGCACAGGCACCCATGCTTGCTGAGCAGATGATGAGCGCACTATCCCAAACAGAGGGTCAGGCTCCACGGTCGGGACAGACTGAAACTCATCCACAGCAATCGGCCACTCCCCAATCATCGCGACCACAAAGGGCACATCGGTATCTGTTTCTATGCGAAACAAGGGTAAGCGAGGAATGGGCTTAGCCTTCACTACCGCAAAGTCAGTCAGTAATTTCTCAATGGCTTCACGGGCACCAGCACTATGGGCAAAGCGTAATCCTTGGGCAATGAGTCGAGAGCGAGCCTGTAAGTCTGATTTTTGCCGAGCCAAGCTCCAATAGGAAAAAGCCACCGCATCACCTGGATGATCGGTGAAACCTGCTGGAGGCTCACTACGGTACGAATATTCTTTTAGCGCTTTCGCAATGTCTCGGACGCCCTCAGAGTCCAGACCTTGATCGTAGATAAACTGAACTGCCCTGGCCCGATCATCCTTGGACAAGATCCGCAGCTCATAGAGGGAATCACTCCCCCGCTTAGTAAAGTGCTCCAGCACAGCATCTGATACAGCGCCACCCGTAATGGATTGGTATACCTGACCGGCCACAACGATCTGATTTTGCTGGATCTGCTCAAATCCAGTTCCTTCAAAAATTGCCTGGGGCGTCATGCCAGACTTTTGTAACGTTTGACAAGCCGCAGCCCAATCAACCCAATTGCCTTGTTTACGGCGCAATTGCAAGATTAAGGCTTCGGTATCCGCCGGAGGTGAATTATCAGCAGGGGTGGTCATCGTAGTCGTCAGACGAAAAGTGTCTTTCGACTTTATCGCGGATAGTTAACGAAGACACAAGAGCCACTACTTTTTTTTACGCCAGAGTGATAGCTCTAAGTTAAGAAGCTTAAAAGCAATCATGTATGCAACTACATCATCCTGAGCTTAACTCCCTAAAAATACTTTCTTGACAGGACAGAGCATCACATAAAAATTTTACACTCTACAGGCGCAATGAACCTAAAGATCGAATCAACGACAACCTCAAAAACCATCACCAACAGGACGATAGTATTTTGAGGTCATCAAATCTTTTAACAACAGGCCAAATCAACAGTTTAAGCCATACACTCACACATCGTCAGATCATCCACCAAGATACATATCACTCTAAAAGAGAGAAAAATCATCATGACAGAAAGAAAAATAACAGTAGTAAAACTACCACCACCAGCCATAAACTGGGAAAATTATTATTCCGTTGCCGCTGGCTAGGAATAGGCTTCGGCGAACTACACACAAGACATCGATATAAGCTAGGACTCACCTTCAGCAAAGATGTATTCAAACATTTTGGACAGGTATACAGTAAACCGGTATATGAAGTATCAACAATCTCTTCGTTTTTATCTGGCATTGATCTACACCCAATGTAAAATCAACAATTAATAAGTGACGACACTTGTTACTTGCACTGATATTGCTCAACCAGCAACGTACAGCTTTGCAGATCGGTAACACGAACCTGTTGCCCTGGATGGATGGCCATATGACTATTAGACAGAGCAAACCACCAACGAGCATCAAGCCTAACCACTCCTTTTTTAAGAGCAGTCATCTCGGTGTAAACAACACCAATACAATTCAAATCAACCTCAATGGGTGATAAGTCAGGTTGATGAAACTCCTTAAAGTAGCCTTTTGTAGACAGCTTGCCAAGAACGGCTAATGGCATATCGTGATACAGGCAGATAGCCTCATAAAACAAGTCTTTTTCTGGTGCATAAGACATTTTCATGCTCCTGATTAGGTTTAGATAAGTACACGAAGCGAATACTGTTCTAGCCAATTAGTATCACTACAGGGTCTAATGAAGCATCCAAAGGAGCAATCTATATAAGCATGCTCCCTTGACTACACCTCATAGATGGTTTAACGATGCATCAGAAACTCGATTTCTCTTTGAGAATCGCATATTTGACTACTGACATATCTGTTGAGTTTGCTTACATCTACTGACATACGTTGCAAAAACACCGTAAAGGCATGCAACGAGAGAGATTCCATATGTGAAATAATATGACAAATCTCAAAAACAAATGCATAATGTCACGTTAGGCTTTGTTTAACTGTCAGCCACACGAACATCTTCTGGCTAGGAGTTCTCAGAAATACTCCAGAGAACTTCAATACAATAAGATTTCCAAGAGATATGGTGCTATAACGGATGTAAATCATCCTAGTTCCTGAACATGCCTTCTATCCCTCGCGAATATCTTGAGGTAGTAGCTAATCAAAAAGGTTTAACTTCATTCCAGAAAGATGCCTTTGTAGAACGGCTAGCGAATATTGAGCGTTCAGATTTATTTGTTGCCCAACAAATACTACATATATCGAGAGATCGATACAGTTCTCGGATGACACAGGTCTATAAAAAGTTCAATGTCCCTACTGGCAGAAATCCTGGTAAGGCTAAGCTCCTCTACTTAGAGGTGCTTGACATGTATCAAAAGTCACATCCAGCAGATGAAAATACTTATCTAGTTGTCAATCAAGCAATCGAAGATTTAGTACGCGAAACTCAACAAAAAACTCAAGCCCTGATTAATGCGAAATGTGGACAAATTCAAATTCTTGACATGAATAGGCCTATCGAGGTCGAGGATATTTTTACAGAAGTCAAGATTACGGATCAAATTCCATCCAAAAGACGTATAGAGTTAGAAGATTTAGTAAAAAAGTTCGAGCAACGTGAACAACAAGACGATACTAAGTTTACGATATCTAGACTCTTTGAAGGAGATAAAGTTTCAGGAATCCAGCTGGTAAGGGACTATCCCAAATTAATGATTCTTGGGAGACCTGGCGCGGGGAAAACAACATTCTTAAAATATCTTGCCACATTTACCAATAAATCTGAAATTCTACCTGGGTATGTACCCATTTTCGTTTCACTCAAGGATTTTCAAGCCGAAGAAAATCAAACCAACTTAAGAACACACATAGAAAATGAACTAAGCCACTGTGAAGTACACCAAGAAATCTTCAACAGACTCCTCAAAGAGTCAAGAATCATTTTCTTATTCGATGGTTTAGATGAGGTCAGGAAGAAGCACTTCAACTGGATTATCAAACAAATCAAAGATCTTGCTCAGGCATTCAACAACAATAGATTTATTATTACATGCCGTTTAGCAGCCAGCGAGTATACCTTTGAGAACTTTCTAGAAGTAGAAGTGTGCGAGTTCACGAAAAAGCAGATTGCCCTATTCGCCCGCAATTGGTTTACAGTCAAAGGATCACCTAAAAAAGCAAAAAAATTTATAAACTACATTAAAAAAGACAAAGAAATTGGTGAATTAGCAACCAATCCACTACTTTTAACTTTACTATGCTTAGTCTTTGAAGAATCAGAAGAATTTCCAAAAAATCAAACTGAACTCTATGAAGAAGGCCTAGATATTCTACTCAGAAAATGGGATGTCAGTAGAGCTATTGAAAGACCTGAAACTTACAGAAAACTCTCTAAGAACAAGAAAGAAGATTTACTGAGCAAGATTGCCTACGCTACTTTCGAAAAAGATAAGGGGTTATTCAAAAAGGCAACTATCGAAGCTGAAATACGAGAATATGTCGAAAACCTACCAAGATCGATTAGAGCACCAGAAGAGGTGGAACCAGACTGCAGTTCAATTTTAAAGTCTATGATTGCTCAACATGGACTCATTGTTGAAGTTGCCAAAGGTATTTATTCGTTTTCTCATCGAACATTTCATGAATATTTTGTTAGCTTAAAAATCGTCAAAACCTTAGACCCTAAAGAACAGGAAAAATGCTTGCAATCACTAGCCATTCATATTAGTGATTATAGATGGCAAGAAGTTTTTTTACTCGCTGCATGCATGTTGCCAAATGCAGACTTTTTATTAACCCTAATAAAATACGAAATTGATAAAATCGCGGAAGAAAACGCCAGAATCAAGAGTTTTATAAATTGGCTAAAAGAAAAATCTGACGCTGCGGAAAACACGAAAAATCATCGCAATTTTAATTCAATTGCGCAAGTTTTTTACTTTAACTTGATCGTTAATCAAAAAATTATTTCGAGCCAGAAATTAAGTGAAGATTTTATCTTGGATTCGGAATTAATGAGTGTGCTTCATTCTAATCTTTCAATCCAAAGCAAAATAGGTCATATTAATAGCCTAGCCTCACAGGAGACAATAGATGAATCCTTCAAAGCATTAAAAAGTGACCATAAAGCAATGCTTCATTTTATGAAAAAGTGCATAAAGAAAACACAAGAACCATCCATTAAACAAAAGCTAGAAAAGCTCCAACAAGAACTTCCCAGCCAAATTCAGCTTACTGATCCGTGGTGGCGTAACGACTCGCCAAGATGGATTCAAGACTTTAGAGTAATTATCATAGACTATAGAAATCTTGGCCAAAACTGGAACTTCACCAAAGCAGAGATACAATCCCTGAAAGACTATTACAATGTCAATAAGTTACTATCTCGCTGTCTACATGGGGATTGTTATGTTAGTCGTGAGGTGCGTGAAGAAATCAACCTAAGTACCTTATTACCGATCGAAAGAAATGAGGACTAGCTAAATTTTAGACTTCAAATGACTACTCATCTAGCAACTCAATCAAACAATTTTGATACACATAACAGCCAAGGGATGCAGAGGTTGCTACACCTAGCCAATACAGTGATTATCAGGAATATAAAAAGAAGCCTCTGGCAGTTTTGTCAGAGGCTTTATGACGTCTACTCTACTGGATTCAACACTGAATTTTCTAATGTTATGCTCTGTAGTGACTTTTGAGATCGCCCCCTCTCCCAGGATTCAAAGGTCTTGCAACCGGAGCTCTCATCCTCAAAAGACGTCCTAGAAAAGACGGCTTAGCCTTGGCTGTGCCTGTTTCGAAATCTTGTGCAGGAGGAGTGTAAGATGCACCGAGATGAGTAAGCCGCATAAGTGTAGTCCTGATAAGTGTGTCGTGAACAACGGTTAGTGTCATGAATTTTTCGCCACAGATTTGCGGTCATGCTTGGCATGATCTCGCTCAATGACAAGGAAAAAGACGGTTAAACAGCTCGTTTCATGAGGGAAGGCCCCAATTTCATCAGACTTAGT
>NZ_JADOES010000044.1 GCF_018739885.1 Leptothoe spongobia TAU-MAC 1115
TGCCCCCCTTTGACGATAAACTCAGCTAAATATTGTTTTTTTTTACCTCACTCACCGATGGTGTGAGAAATCCGGGATCAGGTTGTTCTTTTAACCCTTGGGTGGATGAGGGTCATTACCATAGCTATTCTTTTACCTGATCTGACCATTAGCTCGATGCACAATCATCTCAGACTGATGGTTAGTAGCAATAGACCGAGCAATATTAATCGCTTCTTGCTGAGTTTGGAGTAACCCGAGTAGCCCGCTTCGCTCCTGCAGCTTTCACAGCCCATCCCTCAGAATGAGGAACAATATGCTGTTTTTTACCCTTAGCCATAAAACATCTCCAGTGTTATACTTATCTAACATAGGTCGATTATAGCTAATATTTTTAAGATGACAAATGTTAACTCCATAAAAACCTATCGAGAGCAAAAGGGGCTTTCCCAAGATCAATTGGGTGAATCCCTGGGTGTAACTCGTCAAACCATTGCAGCATGGGAAAAGGGAGAACGAACCGTATCTCTAGTCCAACTCTCTAAAATTGCCAAAACTTTGGGTATTGCCCTGGAATTACTGATTGGCTCTACGGAAGAGCCTGCAACCTCTGCACCAGCTCCAGGTATGGGGCTCATGTTTCGTGCCAATCAGCCCTCTATGTTGACACCTACCCTAAGAGCCCACCTTACTCAAAAGTCCGTAAACTATTCCACGATTGAGCAGATTTTAGGCGAAGTGCCAACGCTGCCAGAAATGCGACCATTGACCGCCTATAACGAGGATGTCGTGGAAGAAGTCGCCAAGGAAATCCGTGATTGGTTAGGCGTTGGTGAAACCTATCCCCTAGGAGATGTCCTAGCGTTGCTAGAAGCTAAGGGGCTAAAAATTATTCTATATCCTCTACCAGAAACCATCTCTGGCTTCTCTGCCTATACTGAAACGACTGGAGCCGTCATCTTTGTTAATGACAACCACCCTACTGAACGTCAGTTTTTTACTGCACTGCACGAACTAGGCCATCTAATTTTCCATCGTCAGGAATACAATCAATCGCACAATCAAACTCGTAAAAATGATCCACGAGAGAAAGCGGCTAACCATCTAGCCGGAGCCGTTTTACTTTCTCGTGACATCATTTATCGAGAATTACGCGCCTATCGAAACCGCTGGATACCTGAACCGCTTCTGGCAGACATCAAACGCCGATATGGTGTCAGCCTAATGACCATTCTGTATAGAGCTGGTCAGCTAGGTCTCATTACTAAAAAGCAACAGGGACAACAAATCGGCGTTCTCAAGAAAAAATATGGCGTCAACGAAAAGCCTAAGCTACCAACTCCTGAACATCTGACACGATTAGAAAGATTAGTATTTCTAGCCTTACTGAGAGAAGAACTCACAGTATCAAGAGCCGCTGAAGTACTAGACAAGCATCTGATGGATATTCGCCAACAGTTAGCAAACTGGATGGAGGAAAACGGCGATTGATTTTACTGTCAGATGCCAATGTCTTAATCGACCTCGGGCACGTACAGGGATTAGATATTCTGTGTCAATTAGAGACAGTGGAAGTCCTCGATGTAGTTTTAGAAGAGTGCGATCACCCTTCACAGCCTGAGCTAATAACCAAAATCCTAGAAGCAGGGATTCAGCTTATTGAGACTAAGGTTGACTGGTTACAAGCAGCCAAAGCCTATCGACAAGGCAATTTAAGCAGCCCTGACCTACTGAACTTTTACTATGCCAAAACCTATAAACGCTTACTCCTAACAAATGAGAAGCCACTTCGAACTCTTTGCCAGCAGCAAAATGTAACGGTCCATGGCACCCTATGGGTTATTCAAGAAGCCTATCAACGACAGCTCTCTCCACCAGCAACACTATGCCAGTGGTTGAAAACCCTCAGTAGTCTGGACCGAAGATTACCCAAACAAGTCATTAATCAGCTGAAGGATACTTTAGGTTGTAGCTGAGGGAGTGCGCTATAAATTTGAATTAAGAACTAACGCAATGTTCGTCCTACCCCCCTATGGTCTTGACCTTCACCTTTATCAACAATCACCCTGTCAGGTAGAGCAATCCGGTCACCAATGAGGTATAAAACCTGACTCAACTCCTCCAACTGCATGACCTCAAGCCGCGCCAAGATATTCTCTTGCGTCGGCCCATGGCTGCGACCATACAGATAAGCAATAAAATCCTCCACCAGCATCCCCTTTAACCGAGCAATCTTCTCCAGATTCTCCAAGCTCGGCACATTTCGCCCATTCTCCCACTGCTGTACCGTAGACTGCGACACCACCGCCATCCAAACCCATCCCGAATGAAACTTAGAAATTGGTCCTAATGGCCTACAGCTTCAGCAAACCAATAATTGATCGATGATAGAGAAAGAGCCTATCTGACTAAACTAACAAAACGTCTTTAGCTATCACTTCTAACTCTGGAAACGTAGTCGACACAATCATTTGCGTTTCCTTAAATACTGATGATTGATACTGCCCATCCACTAACACCAGCACCGTCACCTGCTGCGCAGTCGGATCAATAATCCAATACTCAGGAATACCCAGTTGCTGGTACTGCTGGCGCTTATCTTCATAATCCCGACGATAGTTAGCATCGCTACGACCGCCATAGGGACTAACCACCTCAACCACCATCAATGGCGGATTCATCGAAAACCGAATCGCCATCTGGTTAATAGCCGCCATCTCCTCAATATGCCCCTCATCCAGCACCGTCAAATCCGGCTGACGATTGCTAGGCATACCTGGCAGCGCTGGCACCTCTACCTCCAGCTTCTGCACCTTGAGACGTCTAATATCAATAAACTTAGACAACGCCATCAACAGCGAAAAAGCGCGATACGCATTTTCCTCAGTTTCTGGGGGCACCTCGATTAGCTCTCCATTAATCAATTCATAGCACTTGTCCGTGCCATCATCATGAGCCAAATACTCATCGAAGGTTATGGGTTTAGTTTTAGCTTGAGTCATCAGCCAATGCCCACACGGTTAGTTCAGTAACTCTAGCTTACCAACTCCACTCAGCTCAGAAAAACAGCGCTATATAATAGACTGGTTTTAGGGAAGTTCTGGGGAAACGAACTAGTTCCCACGATGCACTATAGCAGCCTGGCATAAATAGTTCAGCAGTTTAAAAAAGCGCTATAAGTGAAGAGTAAGTCCCTTCAATGGAGGTCATTCAAAATGCCTGGACCTCGCCCCCAACCGCTAACCCTGAAACATCAACATCGTGTGATTCTCAAACAACTCAGTCGTCGTCGCAAAACACCGAAAGGACTGGCTCAACGAGCCCAAATTATCCTGCTCGCTAACGAGGGGTGGAATAATAGTGAGATTGCTGAACACTTGACGATAAACCGTAATACGGTGATCCGTTGGCGTCAGCGCTGGCAAAATCATAGTCCCCAACTCTTAGCTGCCTTAGCCGCGAACGTGACAAAACGGGTTCAGCAGCAGATGATCAAGGTGATTCTTAGTGATGCCCCCCGTCCCGGCACCCCGGTTGGGTTTACGGCGGAACAACGGGTTCAAATCATCGCCTTAGCATGCGAAAACCCGAAGGACTCCGGTCGACCGGTGAGTCATTGGAGTCCGAGAGAACTGGTGGATGAAGTGGTCAAACGGGGGATTGCCGAGACCATTTCAGAACGGACGGTGCGGCGCATGCTCGACGAGGCTGACTTGAAACCTCATCGGGTAAAGTACTGGCTCAATCATACCCCTGACGATCCGGGGGCCTTCTGGCAAACGGCCGAACATATCTGTTCCCTCTATCAGCGGGCTCCTGCCCTGCAGTCTATCGACACCCATTTGATCAGCACCGATGAAATGACCAGCATCCAGGCACTGGAGAGACTTCATCCAAGCGTGCCGATGGCATCGGGGCAACTCGAACGGCAAGAGTTTGAGTATACTCGGCATGGCACCCGTGCGCTGATTGCTAGTTTGGACGTGGCCTTAGGCACCTTGGTCGCCCCCACCATCGGGCCGACACGCACCGAAATCGATTTTGCCACCCACATTGAAACGGTGATCGAAACCAACCCCACCCACCTCTGGATTTTTATCGTCGATCAGCTCAATACCCATCAATCTGAATCCCTGGTGCGCTTAGTGGCCAAACTCTGTGACATCAACGATGACTTGGGCATCAAAGGAAAATCAGGCATTCTCAAGTCGATGAAAACCCGCAAAACATTTCTCGAAGATCCCGCCCATCGGATTCAGTTTGTCTACACCCCCAAGCATTCGTCTTGGCTCAATCAGATTGAACTCTGGTTCAGTATTCTGATGCGACGTTTACTCAAACGAGGCAATTTCACGTCGGTTGACGACTTATCTGAACAGGTGTTGGCCTTTATCAACTATTTCAATCGGACATTGGCCAAGCCCTTCAACTGGAAATACAAGCCGTGTTGTTGGACCTATGACAAGACTCCTCTTGCCGATTGAAGAAGACTCTCGTATCTGCCACAGAACTTCTACTACCCTTGCACTAGGTTTTCTGAAAACGTTTGACGGTGCTCAAATACTGATTGAGAAAGGGTAATCCACCGATGGCCGGCAAGAAATAACGTGAGGTGCAAAGCACCCCCAATGCCGCTCCAGTAGCCGCACTAAAGTAAGGGGCATAGAGAGCCACTAAGGCAGCATCACGGGTACCCACACCGGCAAACGTGAGGGGCAACAAACCGGCCAAAATTGCCAGGGGAGCCAGGGCAAAGCTAATTATAGGAGGTGCCCAGGCATTTAGGGCCAAAATAAAGAGCCAGATTTGTAATAGGTGCAAAAACCAGACAAAAATCGACATGCTAGCAATACGGGTTAACTGAGCTGGATTACCCCAAAAGTAATCGTGCATTTCGTCCCAGGAGTCTTGAAATGAAGCCAGCTTTTTGCTGATTTTGCCAGGGGCAATGCGACGCATGATGGTAAACCCAAGTCGGGCAAATCCTTTGGAACCCAGCATTAAGAGACCGAAGATTAAACCGCCAAGGATACCGGCGGTCATAGTCCAAAAGAACGCATCTTTTTGGGGATATAGCAGCAGACCAAAGGAGCACCAAAGCAATAGCGACAGCATATCGCAGGCTTTTTCAAAAATCACGATTGATAGGGATAATGTACCGCTGAGGTTCCCTCTCTCTTTCATAAAATAAGATTTGGCAATATCGCCCATTTTTGACGGCAGCACCATATTCAGAACGCTGGCTGCCAAGATTAATTTATTAGCTTCCCAAATACTTAGCTTTGCCTGGACTGGGACTAGCTGCTTCAACCGCCAGCCAGTGAAAAACGTAATCGGAATAACCATGCCCAGGCTGATCACCATCCAAAACGGATCGCACTCTTGAAACACTTTAATTAGTTCTGGGAAGTTAATCTTGTTGTACAAGATCACTAAGATAAGGGTACTAATAAAGATAGATATAAAGCGTTTCATATGAGAGTTCTTGGTGGAGGTGTGAAGAGACGTTCAATAGAACGTCTGTACAGTTTTGGTGGAGGTGTGAAGAGACGTTCAATGGAACGTCTGTACATTGGTCAAAGGGGGGTATGACCTAAACGAGAGCGATATTATAGTTGTCGTTCGATCTGGAGTGGTTGCTCAGATGAGAGCGTATGCATATCGCTAGTCAAGTCTTTCCAAGGCTGTAGTTGCCCTGATTGAAAAGTCCGGCTCATAACGACATAAATCGACGTTTGGTCACAGCCGATCCCAGCGGTGAGAACATTTTGCCAACCGCTGGTAGCGATGAGCGTATCCCTTAGCAACCAATAGCCGTTTTGCCATTGAAACTCTCTTCGAAACTTAAAGGGAGCGTCATTTTTTCCGGTGATCAACATCTTTTGCAACAACTTTCGAATCAGATTAGGGAAGAAGCGCCCGATGGTTAACATCACTACTCTTAAAATCATCAGATTCAGAGGGGTCATTTGTTTTTGTTTGGCCCAACCGAGGGGACCTTCGATAGTGATTTGATTATCCTGAATGTCATATTGATAATCGCCTACTAAATGACCGACGGCATTTTTAACCTTGCCGCCTGCTCTCACCTGCAGTGAAAATTGGGTATCTGAAAGTAGTAGTTTGTTGTTGCGGAAGAATTTAAAGGCTCCTCCTTTGTTGAGGGCGAGGTATAGCTTTGTGTCTTGTCTCTGGTCGATGAGAATGCGGGCATTGGGGAACCAGACTCGCCCTAGCTGGGAGGGCTGGGTGGGGGGACGCGCATCGACAAAGTCTTTCCAGGTGAGTAGATAGTTCCAGGTGTGATGACCAACAATGTGGTCATCGGCGTAACAGGATCCACAGCCGTTATTCAGTCCTTTTAGAAACTGGTCGTTAATGCTAAGGGCCTCAGGCATCCAGCGACCCACTAGCTCAAAGCCGTGGGGAAAGTAGTTGTAGGTGTTGCGACTGGTATACTCACCGCCGTAGGAACCGTCAGGGTGAACAAAATGACTGGCGAGACGCACACCGTTTGCAACCGCATCCCGTAACCGCTCATCTGTCCTCTCCCCCAGGTCATATACCCGTGCCAAACAAGCAATGGTCAGGGTGTGATAGCCCGGATCGCAGCCCTCATATTCTTGGAACCATCCTTCCGAATCCTGCCAGGACAGCACTTGTTCCAGCCGCTGTTGGATTGCCCCCTGCCACTTCTGGGTATTCAGAACCCGTGATGCGATTTCCAAACACAGCACAATGAGTGCCTGGTGGTTGGTCAGGCAACCACTCTCTTGATGATGGGCTAGCCAATCAGCCCGAGTTTCAAAAAACTTCAGCGCCTGCTGATTGTCGAGCTTGAGTAACCGATAGCTTTCTAAACAGGCCAATAGCGAAAACGCTGCTGCCCCCCCGGCCCGCTCAAAAGGAAAATAATCATCACAGGACCCATCGGGATGCGAACTCTTCGCTGCGAAGATAATCCCGGCTTCTACCCAGGCTTTGATATTGGGTTGTTGATGATAAGGATTATCTGGCAGTGGCATGTCATAAACTAGTGCCAGGGGCCAGACAAACTCCTGGGACATGCCACTGGGAAAGTCAATAATCTTGTATTGCCAATAGTTGCGATCAAAACAGCCATAGTTAGGGCTGTGGGGGTTACGGTCTTGCAGTGTCAGAATTTTAGGAATTTGATCGAGGGCAGCTTTGGCAAATAAGTCTTTCATATATTAAGAGGTAGGTTACGGTTGCAGGACGTAGGCCACGCCTTCTATGTCTTACTCACATTCTTCTCCTGATGCTGTTTCATATGCTCCTCGATCTCTGAGCGTCGCAGTCTGAGCTGAATGTCTTCTAACAATTTCCGATTTGCCGACATCAAATCGGCAATCAGACCAAAGATCCAGCATTGCACACCAATTAAAATCAAAATAGCCGAAAAGATCAGACTGGGAACATGACTACGCCCCGTTTGCTCAAATGTCATTACCAATAGCCACACCCACCGAACGCTGAGTAAAAAGCCCAGTCCAAAGGGAATCGCCCCCAGAATCGTAAAAAACGACAGGGGACGATAGGTAATGAAGATGCGTAGAATCGTAAATAGGGACCGCTGCACATAGGAGGCAATGCTCTTGACCAGCCGCGACGGGCGTAGGTAGCCGTTGGTGCGGATTGGGACGGACGCTACTGCCATACCCTTTTGTCCGGCTTGAATGATGGTTTCTAGGGTGTAGGTGTATTCATTAAATACGTTGAGCTGCATGGCTGCATTTCGGCTGATGGCGCGAAAGCCGCTGGGGGCATCGGCAACCGGGGTATTGCTGGCTACTCGCACAGCCCAGCTGCCTAATCGCTGCAAAATCTTTTTTACTGGGGAGAAGTGCTGGATTTCCATGATGGGACGTTCGCCCACCACGATTTCAGCTTCTCCATGGACAATGGGCTCGATCAGTTTGGGGATATCGGCGGCGCAATACTGATTATCGGCGTCAGTATTGACGATAATGTCTGCTCCGGCCTTGAGACAGGCGTCTACCCCAGCCATAAAGCCTCGGGCCAGCCCCTGGTTGTGATCAAAGTTAACCACATGGTCCACCCCCCACTCTTTGGCCACATCCACGGTGCGATCCACACTGCCATCGTTGATGATCAGCCATTCAACTTTGTCGACACCGGGCACTTGTCGCGGCAGTTCTGAAAGAGTTACACCCAGGGTATTTTCCTCGTTATAGCAAGGAATTTGAATAATCAGTTTCATAAGAAGATGCCGATAACTGGGGTGCGGTGGGAGAGGCTTAGAATGGTATTTTGCTCGATTGTAGCCGAAGTGGGGGTTTCAGCCCGATCAGCCAGCTGATGCGCAGGAGCCATAGGCCGATGCTGACCATGGTGAGCGCGATCGCAACCCCAACCCAAGTAGGAATCCCCGCAGCGGGTAAAAACCACCACCACACGGCCACAATTCTCAGCAGCTCAGCCTTAGATAATTGTCCCAGGGGCGGCGGCTGACCCACATTATTGATAATTTCTTGTACAGGCGTGCTAAAGGCATCGGAAAGCTGTCGACCAGCAGCGGCCCACACATTGAAAATAGGTGCTTGAGATGGCTCACTCCATAGGGATACGGTTTGCATCAGCAAATCGGTATCGATATCGGCCACTTCTGCAAAATAGCGCTGATAAAACGTCAGTAGTGTAGGGCCATTGACCAAAAAACCCAACACAATTAAACCAATCACAGGCATCCGCCAGCGTTTACCCAGCAGTCCTACGCTGACCATGAGAGCGGGAATAATCGGCACCAAAAAACGAGGTCCCCAATTCCAACCGTTAAAGTCCCAGCCGCTGTGCAATAGCCAAAAGCTGGCCACAATGCCAAATAGAGCCACAAACTCTAACTTACGCCGTTGCCACAGCACCCAAAGTCCAACCAAGGCCAAAATTGTCGGTGGACAATACCAAAACATACCGCCGCCGCTGCCAGGACTGATCCACTGTCCCAAAGCCCGCAAAATAAACCCATCTCCCCCCAGTTGGGAGGTATCTTGCCCGGATGAAGTAATGCTGCCAAACCGTACGTAGTTATAGGCCAGATAGAGTCCCACCCCGGCCACGGTGCCGATACAGGGGGCCAAAAATCGGTCCCAGCTACAGCGCCGTAGTAAGAAGTACAGCGCGATTACCGGCCCCAATAAAATTCCGGCGGGTTTAGCTGCAATTGCCAGGGCTGCTAGCACGCCAGTCCCCCAGTGCCCCCAACGGGACTGCCCAAAGGCCAGGTATAGCGCCAGGGTAATAATGAAGGCTAACAAGGGTTCAGCAAAAAATTCACGGGCATAAACCATGGCCGCTGTACCAAAGGCATAGCCAATGGTGGCAATGAATGCCCCACGTCGTTCTCCCCCTAATCGCAATGTGAGCGCGTAAACCAGAACGGCTGTTGCTGCCGTTAGCAAAATATTGAGAACTAACCCGCAGGTGGCAGAGGTATACTGCACCGGCAGATTAAGCGCATTACCAACGGTAATACCCACCCAGACAAAGGGCATGGCGACAATCGGTAATAGCGGATAGCGAATCGAGTAAAATTGACCGTCTGGTCCCTGGATCCCCCCGGCTCCTGCGGGAATCGAGAAATTACCTTTTTCGATCAGGGACTGGGACATGTAGAGCATGTCATTCCCGTCTACCCCCCAGATGCCGGGCTTGAGAAAAGCCAGATAGATTAAACAAATAGCAAAAAATAAAGCAATGGTTGGCCATCCAAAAATTTGATGGTGTTCTCCCGATGGGTCCTGCGCCTGGCCAGTCATGCTCGGTTAAATAATGGGTTGGGTTAAGCAGTCAAACGTAAGCTGAGTTTTCAGTTTTATAGAGGCTATCTACAAAACTGAAAACTTCTTTGTTCAGAATGCCCGCTGCCTCAAGAGGAGCCAGCAGTTATCCCCCCGCTTTTATTAAATTAAATTGATGGCATCAATGAAGTTTTCATATCCTCAGTCTTGCCATCTGAACAATTGCCTGACAACCGCCTGACAATCGCCTCGCTTAGTCCTGCCACAAGGCGATACCGCCCAACAGTCCCAATACATTGGGCACAATTTCAATATTGGAGGCAAGCTTTAGGGTGATGTTTTTGGTTTCACCGCCGCCAATGTAGAGCCGATCATAGTTAAATAGATGCTCAAGCGCGTCTATGGCTTTTTTCAGACGACGATTCCACTTTTCTTTGCCAACTTTTTCGAGGGCGGCGCGACCTAGCTGTTCTTCATAGGATTCTGTTTTGCGGAAGCGATGGTGTGCCATCTCTAGATTGGGCACCAGATGACCGTTAACAAATAGGGCTGACCCAAATCCAGTCCCAAGGGTAATGACTAGCTCTACGCCTGTTCTGGAAATCGCACCAAATCCTTGAATGTCAGCATCGTTAGCCACCTTAGTCGGGCGCTGTAATTGCTGGGTTAAGCGCTCAGCCAGGGGAAAGCCGACCCAGGATCTATCAAGATTGACGGCTGTGTAGGTAATACCGTTACGCACCACTCCGGGAAATCCTACGGATACCCGATCAAAGGAGGGCTGGTCGGCAGCAAGTTTTGCGATCGCAGCCATCACCGATTCAGGGGTGGCAGGCGATGGCGTTTTCACCCGAGCCCGTTCACTCAGAGGCTGCCCCGCCTGATCCAGCAAAATCACCTTAGTCCCGCTGCCACCAATGTCCACCGCTAATGTAGTGACAACTCGTTGATTAACCACATCGGATGGAGGGGCATCACTCTGATTGATAACTGGCTTTTTCTCAGTCAGCATGGAAACTCCTTGGCAATATGAACGGGTTGCTTTCCATTCTGCCCTGTGATCAATCGTCCCAGCGTCGAGGTGGTTCGAACCGATAAATTTCTTCCAAAACTGTTACCCAGCCCGCAGCGACATCTGCGAGAATTTGCTGACCTTTTTCTGCTGTAGCAGCCGTGGCATCCCCCACCACACCGCTTTGAGAAATGTCACGGGTCGTCCAGCTAAAGGGCAGTGCCCCCTCCAAACTGAGCAGCCCCTCTTGTTTTTGCTCAGGAGGGTACTCTGTGACGGCTCGATCCATATGCACCTGGTCCGGCAAAATCGCTAGCATCAAGCTAGTTTCAGCATCACCAGCGTGGATCCCTTCCTGACGTTCCCTGGGGCTAAGCAAGCGGCCTACTTGGTGGGGCACTTGCCAAACAAAGTGGGGAAACACCCAAAAATCAGACTGACGTTGGTGGATATCACGGGCCACTATCTCTAGCACCTGGGGTTGTCCCCCATGGGAGTTGAGCAGCACTAGCTTACGAAATCCCGCTCGATAAATACTCTCTGCTACATCCGTAAGCACCGCCATCAACGTAGACGCCGATAGCGTAATCGTTCCGGGGAACCCCCAATGCTCATTAGACTTGCCGTAGCACAGAGGCGGTAAACAATAAGCGGGCACCCCCGGTGAGAGCTGCTCCAAAGCCCGGCCAATAATCGCCATGCCCAAAGCCGTATCCACCGCCAGCGGCAAATGGGGACCATGCTGCTCAATGGCTCCCACGGGTTGAATAATGACGACCTGCTCCCGATCAGCCATCTGGTCAATATCCTGCCAGGTCAAATAAGGATAAAAACGCTCAGGCGGAATCGTTTGCAGCATCAGACCAGATAACTCAGAAAAAAAAGATAAACCTATTGACAATTTCATTTTCGTTTCTGTATATTTGAATACAGAAACGAAACGTTCATTCCTATTCGGATTGATTGCATCTACCCATTGCCTTCAGTCTAGGTAGGAACGGAAGTAGGAAAGATAGTTAACCTATCGGACCGAAGGAACGCGCCTCATCTTAACTCTCTACGTCTAATTTAAGGAGGCGAATCCATGCAACTGTCCTATCGTGGCGTCAAGTACACAGCACCCGAGCGCAATGTAGCCGTTGAAGATGGCGATCTAGTTTGCTATCGCGGTGCATCCTACCGTGTCAAGAAAGCTGTTGGCAACCTGAATAACACTGTTACTGGTCTTAAGTATCGTGGTGCTCAGGTTCGTTAACACGTCTAAGTTAAGGAGCGTTTGTTTACCCTGACGATTGTATTCACTTTGTACTTTATTTCTTAGGTCCCTTATTACGGTAAGGGGCCTTTTTTATTGCAACCTTATTTAAGGATTCACGCTCCAGCCAGATTTCTATATCTTTTCTCTTGCGCTTTCCCGGCTTGCTTGCTTCCCCTATCTGTTTACTTCCTTGGTCTACCCTAACTAAGTCCACCCCTGGGTTATTCTAGGAGCAGTGATTTTACGATATAGTGATATCTTTCCTGGCAGGTTTATCAATAGGTATAGTGTGTCTATTGGTTTCTCGGCAACGGTCGGGGGCTAGGCGTAAGGCACTATTGGAACGGATTCGGATTCAGCCAGAGGCCCAGTTTTTCTCCTATGAGGCCCAGATTGCCAGTGCTATTGCCAATCAGAGTACTGCCGTCAGTGATTTGCAGGCTGAAATTGATGAGACTAACTTGGTGCTGCAGCGCTCACCATTTGGATACTTAAAGGTTGATGAGGAAAACCGGTTGCTTTGGTGTAATGCCAAGGCTAGAGAACTTTTAGGGATTGAGCAGACTGACTATACATCGCCTAAGCTGCTGCTTGCGATCGCACGGTCCTACGAACTTGATCAGTTGATCGAAGAAACTCGTACCACCAAAACTGAGTGTAAAAAGGATTGGACATTGCGATCGATCTCCCCTGATCCCGCCAATGTGCTAGAAGGTCCAGTGTATCCCTTAAGTGGCTATGGCATTCCCCTGAGTCAAGGCAATGTAGGGGTATTTCTAGAAAATCGACAAGAGGCGGTCATGCTGGCTCAGCAGCGGGATCGATGGACCTCAGATGTGGCCCACGAGCTCAAAACACCGCTCACCTCCATTCGACTTGTGGGGGAAACTCTACGCAATCGGATTGATCCCAGTTTGATTACCTGGGCTGATCGGTTACTGCAAGAAGTCAATCGACTGAGTGCTTTGGTGGACGATATGCTCAGCCTTAGTCATTTAGAGCAGCAGCCGCCACAGCGTTTAGAAGACACCGATCTAGTGGGGATTTTGCGACAGGCATGGCAAAGTTTAGAACCCCAGGCCAAGCAGCAGGAAAATTGCTTGGAGTATCAGGGACCTGATAATGCGATCGCATCAGTCAATAGCGGTTTGATATATCGTATGGTGATCAACCTATTGGATAATGCATTGAAATATAGCCCTCCTGGTCAGGGGATTTATGCCCGTTTGCAAGAGTCTACGGAAGGAGCGATGCCGGGACTACTGTTAGATGTCTTTGACTGTGGTGAGGGCTTTCTTGAAAAAGACCTGCCGTTTGTATTTGATCGCTTTTACCGCTCAGATACATCCCGGTCTCGCTCTGGAAGTGACATGCTGTCCAATGGCACTGGATTGGGATTATCCATTGTCCAAAAGATTGTGGAGTCCCATCAGGGCCTGGTAAAAGCCCAAAACCATCCCGAGACTGGAGGCGCTTGGCTCCAAGTTTGGTTACCCAAATCCTCAGTTGAAGCCAATAAGGTATATTCGATATCTAAGTAATCCACTAACTACGTAAAATCACTGAGCTACACTAGAAGTCATGGCTTTGCACTAAGCTGGATGAATATAAACCTTGTCCACGTCCAGAACGGTCGTTTTACCGTAGGAGAAACTACAGGTTTCAGCTTGGACGTGGTTTATCCATACAAAAAAGTTCTGTGCCCTTCGCTCCCAGGTTTGTTTCTGAGGGTCTACATCTGTAGGTTTTCTGAAAAGTTTGTCTAAACAACCATTGCTTAAATCAGTATCGTCCGATGAAAAGCTGCAAAAGTTACTGTCTCAGTGGGGCGTTGCCTCACGTCGTCAGTCAGAGCAGTTGATTTCCTCTGGTCACATTACGGTTAATGGTGTCAAAGCCCATATTGGTCAGCGGGCTAATCCAGCGGTGGATGATATTCGGATTGATGGCCGTCCGTTGAATCCAGATAATCGACCAGACAAGCGGTATGTGTTGCTGAACAAGCCTAGAGGTGTGGTGTCCACCTGTGATGATCCCCAAGGGCGTAAAACGGTCATCGGCCTGTTGCCTGAGGAGCTGCGTCAAGGAGATATTCGTCTACACCCTGTCGGTCGACTTGACACAGACTCTACTGGAGCGTTGTTGCTAACCAACCATGGTCAGCTGACTCAAACGTTGACCCATCCCAGCCATCACATTGCTAAAACTTATCGGGTCAAAGTGCAGGGGTCTCCTGCCAATGGTTTGGTAGAAAAATGGCGTCGAGGGGTAAGCTTGGCCGGAAAAATGACTGCCCCTGCCCAAGTGACGGTGTTACATCCCAAATCCCCTGCATTGTTAGAGATTGTTCTGCATGAAGGGCGTAATCGACAGATTCGTCGAGTGGCTGAACAGTTGGGGCATCCTGTAGTGGGTTTGCACCGTACTGCCATCGGTAGCATTTCCCTAGGGGATTTACCTTTAGGGCACTGTCGCGAATTAACGCCACAGGAGATTAAAAAACTCCTTGATCTTCTCTGACAAGGCCTTTCAAGCCACGTATGCTTGGATGATACCGGTGATGTGCTTAAATTTATTAAGAAACATTTTGATCCTATGAAACGCCAAGGCCACACCAGTACTCAGCAGCAAGAGCAATTGTTTGCGCTTGGCTCAGTGCTGCGTGATGCTCGCGAAGCAAGCGGTCAGACCTTAGATGAAGTCGCTAGCAAGGTCCTAGTTCGTCCTAGGTTGCTCGTGGCTTTGGAGGAAGGTATTACGAATGAGCTACCGGAACCGGTGTATGTCCGTGGTCTGATTAGGCGTTATGGCGATGTTTTGGGCCTTGATGGCATAGCTTTGTCGAGTCAGTATGTATCAGCTCCGATTTTGAAGGGTACAGGCCGTAACTGGTCAGTTGATTCGGTGCAGCTTCGTCCTTACCATTTGTATGCGGCCTATGTTGTTCTGATCGCTGTTTCGGTTAGTGGTTTGTCCTATTTGATGCAGCGCGCAATTCCTCAGAATGCAGCTGAACCCATTGTCGATCCTGCAGCGGTAGAGCAGCTCGCCCCTCGGCGGACAGCTGTCCCCTCAACGGCCTCCCAGCCGACTGCCCAGGAGGCTGAGGCTCAGCCAGGTTCAAAGGAACCCATTGTGGTAGATGTAGAGTTTGTTCAGCAGTCCTGGGTGCGAGTCACCGCTGATGGTGATGAGACCTACGAAGGGATCTTACAGGAAGGCGCTGAACGTTCCTGGTCCGCGCAGGAGTCGCTGACGATTCGTGCGGGTAATGCGGGGGGAGTGGTGCTGGCCTATAACCGGGGCAAAGCGAAACCGATGGGTAAGCCCGGTACGGTGGTAGAGCAGACATTTACCCCAGGAGAGGGTGAGGTCGCTAGTTTGAATCAGTGAGGGTGAGAGTAGACGCTTGACGTCACGAGTCTACTTTCTTGAAGGGTAACGTCGTAATTACGGTTGTTCCTTTGCCAGATTGACTTTCAAGTCGGATGTCGCCCTGGTGGTTGGTAACGATGGCTTTTGCGATCGCTAGTCCCAAGCCTGACCCAGCTCCATCCCGACGGCTGCGCGCCTTATCGACCCGATAAAAACGATCAAATACTTGAGATTGCAGCTCTGTGGAGATGCCTATACCGGTGTCCTGCACAGTTACTTGATAGGCATCCTGATTTTGCCATTTATGCTTGCTCAGAGTGACGGTTATGGTGCCTTTAGAGGTGTACTGGATGGCATTGCTGATCAGATTGGTAAACAGTCGAATGAGTTGATCTCGATCACCCATTAAATGACGGCAATGGGATTCAGTTTCTAGAGATTGGTAAGCCAGACTCAAGCCTTTGCTATGGGCTACCAGCTCCTGTTCTTCAATCACCTCTGACAGAAGATTTTTCAGATCTAGCCCTTCCCACTGCATCGGGATGAGACCGCCATCTTGCCGAGCCAAAAATAACAGATTGTCCACCAGTCTGCCCAGGCGTCGTGTCAGACGTTCGACCACCTGCAACTGGCTATGTTGAAAATCAGCATCCGGTTCAGGATCAGCCAGGGCTACCTGCACATTGGTTTGGATGACGGCGATGGGGTTGCGCAACTCGTGGGAGGCATCGGCGGTAAATTGCTTTAACTGTTGATAGGACTGACGGACGGGGGTCATAGCCAGGCCCGATAGCAGCCAGCCGATGGTGCCAGTGGCCGCAATGGCCAGCCCTGACCAAATGCTGAGATCGATGACCAGCTGACGACTGGGCTTGCTAACTTCAAACCAGGGATGGCTGACACGCAAGTAGCCCAGCACCTGATGGTTGACTTGGATGCGACGACTAATTTGGCGTAGGACCTGATCGCTGTCCTGTGCATCACTGTTCTGTCCATCGTTGAGACCATGGCTAATGTGTACTGTTTCTCCAGCTGCGTTTATCTGGAGTGGCAGCCCCATGGGTACTGATAGGGTGCTCCACTGGAGTTGCCCATTGGGATCAAACCATTCAATGTCAATGTGATCGTCTTCTAGGGTTTGAGCGTTGTCACGAAAACTATCATCTACATTGACCTGTAGCGGCGCTTGGCCTTTCACCCCCGTAGCCGTCAGCACCCGCCCAGTGGATGGGGCAGCCGCTTCAATCACTAGAGAACGCTGTACCACTTCCACCACGTGATTGAGGGTGTCATCCACCCGTTCCACCAGGGTATTGCGCACGTAGAAATATACACCGCTAGCAAAAATAAGCAGCAGAATAGCAGTGACCGTGGTGTACCACAACGCCAGACGACGACGGGTGGTTTGGAACATCGGAGATTGAGGCAAAGGAAAAGAAAGGCAATGGACAATGGGAGGAATCCGTAGGAATCCGTAGGGTGGGCGGCCCACTATTCAGTGGGCACAGCCCACCATTCAGAATTTAAAGCTTTTAGTCAGATCCCTAAGATCACGACATCATAGAGTGTATATACCCAACCAATCTACCCCCACGCATTGCATCATGACCGCTCAGCTGACTAAATCTTTTCCCATTCCCGAAGCCCTTGAGCAACAGCGGCTGTTCTTTGCGTCAGGGCAGACTAAACCGTTTGATTTTCGTTTGGCTCAGTTGGCCAAGCTGAAACAGGCGATCATCGAGCGGCAAGCGGATATTGTAGCGGCAGCTAAGGCCGATCTAGGCAGGCCTGAGTTTGAAGCGTATTTTGAAATCGCCACCCTGTCAGAGATCAATCTGGCGATGAAAAAGCTGAAGACTTGGATGAAGCCCAAGCGGGTCAAGTCTACGCTAGAGAATTTTCCATCATCGGCCTGGATCCAGCCAGATCCTCTCGGTATGGTGCTGATTATTGGTCCCTGGAACTATCCGTTTCAGCTGATGGTGTCGCCATTGGTGGGTGCGATCGCAGCCGGAAACTGTGCCATCCTCAAACCATCCGAACATGCGCCCAATACAGCCAACGTAGTGACAGAGCTAATTGCGGCCACCTTTGATCCCAGCTATGTAACCGTATTTCAAGGAGACGCCAGCGTTAGTCAGCAGTTACTAGTCGAAAAGTTTGACCACATCTTCTTTACCGGTGGTGCTGCCATTGGACGCATCATCATGGCAGCCGCTGCCAAGCATCTCACACCAGTCACCCTGGAATTAGGCGGTAAGAGCCCATGCATCATTGATGCCGATATCAACCTGGACCATGCCGCCAAGCGCATCACCTGGGGCAAATTTATCAACGCCGGACAAACCTGCATTGCCCCCGATTATTTACTCATCGATCGCACCGTCAAAGACGCATTTCTAGAAAAGCTAACAGTGGCCATCCAAGAGTTCTTTGGAGATGATCCATCCCAGAGCCCAGATCTGAGTCGCATTATTAACCAACGACACTTTGAGCGACTAACCGGCCTGCTTAACAATGGCAACGTTCTGATCGGTGGTGAGACTGACGCGGGCACTCGTTACATTGCCCCTACGGTACTCGACAACGTGACCTGGGATTCACCAATCATGCAGGATGAAATCTTTGGTCCGATTTTGCCTGTATTGACTTACGACCGGTTTGATCAGGCCCTGTCCCAGATCAATGCTCATCCCAAGCCTCTGGCCCTATATCTTTTCTCCCGTGACACGGTCAAACAACAGCAGGTACTGACAGAAACATCATCGGGGGGGGTGTGCTTGAACGATACATTGCTGCATACCATCGTGCCTGGCTTACCCTTTGGCGGTGTGGGGCAAAGCGGGATGGGCAACTACCACGGTAAAGCTTCCTTCGATACCTTTTCCCATTACAAAAGCGTGCTCAGAAAGACATTTTGGTTAGATTTAGACTGGCGCTATGCTCCATACAAGTCATCTAAGTTAGCACAGATTAAAAATCTGGTGACCCGGTAAAGGATTTATTGCAAAATCTGGTGACATTGTGAAAGGTCTGATAGAAACACTATAGAACTGCTTTCCGAGAGCTAGGATGTATTGGCTGTCGAACAGCTATTAGGGGAGAGGGAGATTGAGATGGCCTACGATTTTGACCTGTTTGCCATCGGTGCTGGGTCAGGTGGCATCGCCACCGCCAGGCGGGCGGCCCAGTACGGGGCCAAGGTAGCGGTGGCAGAATTTGATCGACTGGGAGGTACCTGTGTCAATCGTGGCTGTGTGCCCAAAAAGCTCATGGTCTATGCATCTCATTTTGCTAGTCATGTGCAGGAGGCCGCAGGCTATGGCTGGACCTTTGAGCCCGGCAAGTTTGACTGGACCCAAATGATTACAGCAGTTAAAGATGAAGTTACCCGACTCAATGGTATCTATCAGCGCATGATCGACAATGCGGAGGTCACCCTGTACAAAGGCCATGCCCGTATCGTTGATCATCACACCATTGAAGTAGCCGGTCAGACCGTTACCGCTGAGAAAATTCTCATTGCCGTTGGGGGCAAACCTAATCGACCCGATATTCCGGGTATTGAGCTCGCCATTACCTCCGATGAGATTTTTCATCTGACCCACCAGCCAAAGCGCATGGTGATTTTTGGTGGGGGTTACATTGGCTGTGAATTTGCCTGTGTGCTCAACGCCCTGGGGACAGAAGTTACCCAGATTATCCGTCGCGATCAGATTTTACGTGGCTTTGACGAAGATATTCGCACTGAAGTCCAAGAGGCCATGCAGCGCCACGGTATTCGCATTGTGACCGATGAGCTGGTCAGTCTGGAGAAAACAGACGAAGGGCTGCAGGTTAACCTCAAAAACAACAATATGGTATTGGCCGATGTGGTTGGTCTATCGGCCCTTGGACGCATTCCTCGATTAGAGAATCTAGGATTAGAGAACACTCGCGTTGAGGTAAAAAAAGGAGCCATTGTTGTTGATGCCCACAGCCAGACTGCGGAGTCCAACATCTTTGCGGTTGGGGACTGTACTGACCGCATTAATCTCACGCCTGTGGCCATTAGCGAAGGTCGTGCGTTTGCTGATACCCATTACGGTGGCAAACGCCAAGTGATGAACCATGACAACGTACCGTCAGCTGTGTTTACGACACCAGAGGTGGCGACCGTTGGCATGACCGAAACCGAGGCCATCGCCAAGTATGGTGAAGCGGGGATTCGGGTTTATCGTTCTCGGTTTAGGCCGATGTACTATACCCTGCCCCAACTAGAAGAGAAAACACTGATGAAGTTGATTGTGCATGTGCAAACTGACAAGGTTCTAGGAGCCCATATGGTGGGCGATGCTGCTGCCGAGATCATTCAAGGGATGGCCATTGCTGTGAAAATGGGTGCCACTAAGACAGATTTTGATGCCACGGTCGGGATTCATCCCAGCTCAGCAGAAGAATTTGTCACCATGAGATAGGGCTTGTTAAAAATTAAAATCATGGTCTTCTCCCTTCCAGACAAATATATAGACCTGCTCACGGACTTTGGCTTCAAGCGTGTCTTTGGTACCGAACCCAACAAAGCGCTACTGGTTGACTTTTTGAACACGCTCCTGCCTGAGTATCATCAAATTCAGGATGTCAGCTTCAAAAACTCTGAGTTTCTAGGCGGCACCCTTGAAGATCGAAAAGCTATCTTCGATATCTATTGCCAAACTGATACTGGGGAAAAGTTTATTGTCGAAATGCAAAAGGCCAAGCAAAACTTCTTTAAGGATAGAAGTGTTTATTATTCAACATTCCCTATTCAAGAACAATCTCGAAAGGGGACTTGGGACTTTAATCTAACGGCAGTGTATACCGTCGGTGTACTGGATTTTGTTTTTGATGATCATAAAGCAGATCCAGATTTGTTGCATGTGGTAGAACTCAAGAACCAGCGCTGCGAGGTATTTTATGACAAGCTCAAATTTATCTATATTGAACTTCCCAAGTTTACTAAAACCCTTGATGAGCTAGAAAATCATTTCGAAAAATGGCTATTTCTATTTAAACACCTGGCCCAGTTTGATGATCCCCCTGCACCATTACAGGAAGATGTATTTAATCAACTCTTTGAGGTGGCTGAAATTGCTAATTTCTCTCCTGCAGAGCAAGATAGCTACCAGGCTAGCTTGAAGTACTATCGCGATATGCACAATGTGGTGAATACTTCCTGGCAAGAAGGGAAAAAGGAAGGGCTGGCTGAAGGGCTGACAAGAGGCAGAGAAGAAGGCAGAGAGGAAGAACGCTCTTTCACTCTACAGCGACAGCGCTCACTACTACTACGTCAGTTATCACGCAAGCTGGGTGATATTCCAGAGGAGATTCAAACTCAGGTTAATCAATTATCGTTAAAGACATTGGATGTTTTAGGTGAGTCCTTGTTTGATTTTGACGACATTGAGGCCTTGAAAAATTGGTTAAATGAGTATTAACTAAGTCGACGTTGTTGATCCTCGATACGGTTTTATCTGACAAACACCGTTACACGGTATTTCTGATAGATCGGTCCATCTTCTAAGTCAGCAACGGCATAAGCCTTTCAATTGTAAATTAGGAGTCAAAAACTGCTGATCAGCGTCACAATTAGACCAAATACAAAAAATGCACAGAGTGGGGTTGGCCCAAGATCATACTCATCACGCATATATGAGAAGAATGCCTTGATCAGGGCGATGGTGATAGTGAGGACAGCAGCTACACAGACTACTCTAAATAGCCAGGAGATTAATGCGTCTCCCATAATGTTGCTGATCCACGACGATACCTCTGGCAGCTGGGTTAATAATCCAAGCCCTAAAAGGATTATGACGATACTGGCAATGGGTGTCGCCCAGCGATAACTATGCTTTTTTAGTCTTTGACCGCTATTAAGGAGAGAGGAGGACATCGGCTGTTTCTCCAAGTGGTGAATCTTATGCCTAAGTGTATGTATGGATTCTGGGAATATCTAGTGATAAATTGCGGACTAATGGACAGTTTTGATGAAACAATTTGCAGACTTGGCTTACGATTAGGTCCGTTACATTATGAGTTTGTGTGGGTAACTCAAGCGATCGCAACTCCCAATTTCGGCAAACGCTAGAATCCACGCCGGATAAACGCATGGGCAAAAATATCCACTACCAGATGGAGGATACGGGATTAAGCGCATTACACTCACTCTCCTGCAGCCAATGTCTCAATCTCATGGGCCTGGGTGGGGAGTTCGGCTGTCAGTACATCACACCCTTGCTCTGTAATCAGGACGTCGTCTTCGATACGAATCCCTCGGACATCAGAAAACTGGGTGAGGCGGTCCCAGTTGACCATATTGGCGTAGCGATCGCAATTCCCCTTATCTGCCAAAATCCCTGGCACCTGATAAAACCCAGGCTCAATCGTCACCACCATGCCCGCCTGTAGGGGACGATCTAAACGTAGGAACCCTAACCCAAATCGTTCACTGCGGCTACGGCCAGGGGCGTATCCCGCCAGATCTCCCAGATCCTCCATATCATGCACATCTAACCCCAGCAAATGTCCCACCCCATGGGGAAAGAACAACGCATGGGCATCCTGCTCCACCAAATCATCCGGTTGGCCCACAAGAATACCAAGATCCACCAACCCTGTCGCCAATGTCCGACAGGCCAACAGATGTAGCTCTCGATATTCCACCCCAGGTTTTGCCATCTCTATACAGGCATCATGGGCCGCCAGTACCAGATCATAAATATCTCGTTGTGTAGACGAGAACTTGCCACTGACAGGCCAGGTGCGAGTAATATCCGATGCCCAGCCTGTCTCAGTTTCCGCCCCCACATCAGCCAGGATCAGATCATTTTCTCCTAGGGGATGGTGGTAATGATTGTTATGAAGCACCTCACCATGGACAGTAACAATACTGTTATAAGCACAGGTCATACCATGGGCCATGATCACCTGCTCCATAGCCGCTCGAATATGGGCCTCCGTCAGGTTGTTGTTCAACGCTGTGGCTGTCATCCCAGTTTTATGGGCCATGACTGACACCCCAGCCGCCCGACGAATTTCAGTCAGCCCATGGTCATCATGACACAGGCGCAGCTGGACAATAGCCTGGAGCAAAGCTAGATCCTGTTGTTGAGATTGTTTATTAATGGCCAGAGAACGGTTTAAAAGCTGTTTCTGCTGGGCCACTGTGGCACTGTCCTGTACTCTGAGCGTAGCTACTTGTTCATCGACAAAGCGATTTAAATCTTCCAATGGCAACGCTTTTCCCGCACCGATCCGATGGGCCAGTTCGTTGCGGGTAGGGCTAGGCCCATGCCACAGGGCTTGGGCCGGTGTCGCGTCATCCATAAATAAGGTAAGGTGTCCGTCCGCCAAATGGATCACTGCATTTTCTAACGGCAATCCAGCAAAGTAGAGAAAGTGACTGTTAGTCCGAAATGGGTGGGTGTTGGCGGGAAAATTGCGCGGGGTGGACTGACCTGACCAAAGGAGGACGGGGGCATCCAGATGCTGGGCTAGTTGCTGGCGGCGAGTTTTGAGAGTGGTGGCGAGAGTCATTGTTAGGGGCAGAGGGGCAGAGGGAGAACAGGTTTGGACAGTGGGTATTGCCTACCCTACCTAGGGTAACTTTGACCTTTGATATGGTTAGGAGTGGCTGATACTAAATGAATTTAACTCTGACTGAGCTATGGTGCCTGCAAACGATGCGGAAACGTTGATTTTAGATCTGGTGAGGCCCGTTGAGGATATAGAGACAGTGACTGTGGAGGATAGTCTGGGTCGAGTCTTAGGTCGGGCTATTAGTAGTCAGCTAGATTTTCCCCACTGGGATAACTCAGCGATGGATGGCTATGCCGTGCGGTATGGGGATGTGGCGACAGTGCCTGCCCAACTCACCGTTGTGGAGGAGATCCCGGCGGGGCAAGTGCCCCAGAGCACCCTGCGCTCAGGTGAGGCAGCGCGCATTTTTACGGGAGGGTTGCTGCCAGCTGGGGCGGATACGATTGTGATTCAGGAAAAGACCCAGCGCGATGGGGAGCAGGTCACTGTCTTAGCATCACCTGCTGAGCAGGCATTTGTTCGCAAGCAGGGCAGTTTTTATCAGGCCGGGGCGGAATTACTCGGACCGGGCATTAGGATTGGGGCATCTGAAATTGCCGTGCTGGCAGCAGCGCAGTGTGTACCGGTACCGGTGTATCGACGACCCAGGGTGGCGATTTTATCGACGGGGGATGAGTTGGTTGATATTAAGCAGTCCCTGGGACCTGGGCAGATTGTGGATTCTAACCGCTACGCCTTGGCAGCACTGATTGCCCAATTGGGAGCAATGCCTGTGCCCTTAGGAATCGTGCCAGACCAAAAGGAGGCAACACGTCAAGCGATTGCCGATGCGTTGACCCAGGCGGATATGGTGATTTCCTCCGGTGGGGTGTCAGTGGGGGACTATGACTATGTCGATCAAATTCTGGCAGAGCTGGGGGCGACCATTCACATTCGCTCAGTGGCGGTAAAGCCAGGTAAACCTCTGACAGTGGCTACGTTTGATCACAGTGAAGGGGATCACAGTGAAGGCAAGCTCTATTTTGGCTTGCCTGGGAATCCGGTTTCTTCGTTGGTTAGCTTTTGGCGGTTTGTACAACCGGCATTGCGCAAGCTCTCAGGCCTAAACACTGGCTGGTCACCCACGTTTGTTTGGGCGATAACGGACAGCGATCTGAAAGCCGGGGGCAAGCGGGAGACCTATCTTTGGGGGCAGCTGGTTTCAGCGGATGACGGCTATCGGTTTACCCTGGCTGCAGGGGGTCACAGTTCTGGAAATTTAGTGAATCTCAGTCGCACTAATGGGTTAGCTCAGGTGCCATTGGGGGAAACGATGATTCAGGCTGGGAGTTTGATTCGAGTGTTGATGTTGGACCGATCGATTTAAACCTTGTCCACGTCCAGAACGGTCGTTTTTCCGTAGAAGAAACTATAGGTTTCAACTTGGACGTGGGTTAAACCTTGTCCACGTCCAGAACTGGAATTTTTCCGTAGAAGAAACTATAGGTTTTAACTTAGACGTGGATTATCCGCTAAGTCAGTCATAATTTTAAGCTTGATGCCGTATTGGTAAGCATGGGTGTGAATTCGTGCCTTAGTGGCTTGATAAGATGCGGGTGGGACGAAGGGTATAGAAAGGATAGGATGAGCAATAGTTTTTTCTATGCCCACAAATAGTTGGATTACTTTAGCTAATTGACGGTATAGATTACCGATTAGTGCGCTAAAGTATCGCCATATTCAGCACTAATTTTTCTCTGGCTGATAAGTTTATGAGCCCCAAACGCGATCCTCGCCATCCGTCTAAGCCTATTCCCGTTCCGCGTAGTCGGACTCAGAGTCGGCGAGTGCCGCAGAGTCCAGGCCCCTCTCCTTCCTATGCAGCAGTAGCGTCTGGAGACGTAGCGTCTGGGGACGTAGCGTCTGGAGATGTGGCTTCAGCGATTTCCAAAGAGCCGATTAAGCGCCCTGGATTAAGGGGACTGATGTTTTTTCGGTGGCTCGGTAGCTGGCAATTTTTATTGCTAACGACACTGGCGATTTTGACTGGCACCCTGGCGTTTGCGGTGACCAGTCTGTTTCGGATGCCAAACTTACCCAACTGTCGGGCGATTTTCTGGCCGACGGCATCGGCGGCAATGCGGCTGCAGTGTGCTGAGTCCTATGCAGGGCAGGGGAGTGTTGACTTTTTACTAGAGGCGATTGAGCTAGTAGAGAAGCTACCCGATGATCATCCACTACGGGCTGAGATTAATACCAAGGTAGAAACCTGGTCTAGCCAGATTCTAACGTTAGCGGATGAGCAGTTTCATCTGGGGGAGCTGGAAACTGCGATCGCAACCGCTCAAAAAATTCCCCCTAACACGGCGGCGGCCAATGAGGTCGAAACCAGCATTAACCGCTGGAAGCGCATTTGGGACGAGGGGTCAGAAACCTTTGAAGAAGCCAAAGAAAAACTGATAGAGGGCAACTTTAAAGATGCCTTTGGCCTATCGGTGCGGTTACTGGATGTCAGCAATGACCACTGGTCTAAAACCAAGTACAACGAACTGACCAAGCTCATTGGCCTGGCCCGAGAAGATAGCCGCAAACTGGGTAAAGTCAAACGGTTGATCAGTCGCGGCACGGTCAGTAGCTTTAAAGAAGCCATCAAGTTACTCAGCTCGATTAAGTCCGAAAGTGTCCTGTACAAAGACGCCCAGGAGCTAAAGAAAACCGCCGCCAAGGACATGCTCCGCGTCGCTGAAAACGCCCTGGCGCGGCAGGAACTATCCCAGGCAGAAGAAATCCTGGCAGCCATTCCCCGCAATCAGGGTCTGGACCAAGAAATTGCCGATTTTCAGGTATTTACAGAGGCCTATCGCCGGGCCTGGAGTGGGGATGCCCTGGGGTTAGATGCTGCCATTAACCGATTGCAAAGTCTAAGTAAGGAGCGTCCGCTCTATGATCGTGCCCAGGCTTTGATGGGTCGCTGGCGCTCAGAAATTAAGGCCCTGGCCCAGTTGGATGCCGCCCGCCAGATTGCGGCCCAAGGTAATGTTAGTGACTTGCGCTCCGCCATTGTCCAGGCCAAACAGGTGGGGACCGATAATCCCCGCTGGGATGAAGTGTCTGACCAAATTTCCCAGTGGGAAAAGCGGGTACAGACGACGGAAGACCAGCCGATTTTGGTGAGGGCCGATCAGTTAGCGGGGGTGGGGACACCTCAGGCATTGCGCCAGGCAATTCAGGAGGCCCGCAGAATCAATCCGAACCGAGCCCTAGGGGATGATGCTAAAAAACGAATTGATCGCTGGCAAGCACGGATTGAAGCCATTGAAGACCGACCGCTGATCGAAGAAGCTCGTCGGCTGGCGGCAGCGGGGGATTTGGCTGGTGCGATCGCAGCGGCCTCTCGCATTTCGCCCGATCGTTCTCTCTATGGTGAAGTCAAAAATGATCTAGACAGTTGGCGGGCCCAAGAGCGAAATCGGACCCTGCTTAGGGATGCCAATAGTCGCGCCCGTTCGGGTAATGCTACCGATTTAGCCAGTGCCATTTCCACCGCCAACCAAATTTCATCCAGTAGCGCTCAGTATGCAAATGCGATTCAGCAAATTAATCGCTGGAGCTGGGACCTGTTAAGTTTGGCTGAAAGCGAATCTCGCAATAGCTTAGATGCAGCGATTCGTTTAGCCGCTCAAATCCCCTCCCAGGCAGAGGCATATCCCAGTGCCCAGAGTCGGATCCAAGCTTGGCAGGCGGAGGTACAAGCAGCCGAACAACAAACTGAGCTAATCGAAACAGAGTCACCTCAGGATTTTGCCGATACTGTCCCCACAGTTGGTGGAGGCCTAGAGAGCCAACAGTTTCCAGAATAATTTTTACTCTCGTGAAACCAAGGAGTAGGAGCATGAGGATGATACGAGATGGCCCTACCCGACATCCTCGATAGCCGTCAACAATGTCTCAAACGAACCCACACCAAAGAAGAGAATGATATCGCCCTGAACCTGTAATTCTTCGACATTAAAACGAGCCTGGGCTAACAGGATGTCCATATTTTGCTGCGTTTTTTTGTTGCTAACCAGATTATTAATATCTTCCTCTATGTAAACAGGGACTTCGATGTAAGCAGGGACTTCGTAATGTAATGGCTGAGTCAGCATATTACTAATGGACCCCATGACTCCGTTGATGACAATATTGCCAACTTCTGTCAGGGTGCCAATCTTGAGAGCATCGAGATCTGGACTGCCAGGCTCTTCTCCTGTGAGCACGGCCACTAATGTTGCCGCACTTTCAGTGGGAAATACTAACTGAGCAGTGCCCGCAAACGAACCACTAAAAGCAAGTTGCACCGAGGCCAGCTGATCTTCCCCTAAGCGGGCACCCAGTTCTGTTTGTAACTCAGACATGGTTAATAATTTGATGTTCGGAACTTGCAAACGAATGCGAAATTCGATCATTTCGTTGAGCATGCCAGCTGATTTGCCTACACCAACGTTAACCAGCTCTTTTAATGCATCTAGTTGGTCGGTGGTTAACTGCTTAATCATTAGGCTTTATCGATTGCTGTTTGAATCATTTCGCAAATTTCTGGGCCTTTGGGGGGTTTTTTGAGCATGGCAAATGCGCCCAAAGCCATACAACGCTCACGGGCACTATCCTGAATATCAGCAGATAAAACAATTACCGAAATGTCTAATTGACGATCCTTGATCGTTTGTAGTACTCCATAGCCATCTAGTTCTGGCATGAGTAAATCTAGAAAAATACAATCTGGTGTATGAGACTCCAGTAAATTGACGCATTCTACTCCATTTGCGGCTTCTAAAATGACATGCTCATTGTCTCCTGGTTGCAATGCCTTACGAATCATTCGACGCGTGAAAGCTGCATCATCAGTAATGAAAATCAGTGCCATTATTGCTTCCCTACGTCCCTGGTGATTGTGGGTGTGAACTTAAAGCGAAAACGGACTTTTTCAGTTAATATATATGATTTTTTCTAAGTATTAAGGGCTGAATGAGAATGAGATCAATAGCAGCCCCATTCAGGTGTTAGGAGTAAGTTAATCCCGAACAAAATTTGTAGGTAGTTTTACATAGTTAAACCAAAAGTTTTCCAAGGATTTCATTGTGCGATTAAACTCATCCAGATCAGATGGCTTGGTGACATAGCAGCTAGCATGTAACTCATAGCTTCTCAGGATATCTTGAGTCGCAGACGACCCTGTCATAACAATCACAGGAATTCCTTGCAAGTGTGGGTCTGCTTTAAGTTCCTCTAGCACCTCGCATCCATCCTTTTTGGGTAAATTCAAATCCAGTAAAATCAAGTTTGGACGAGGTACCCCAGCATAATCCGCCTCTTGTCGTAGAAATGCCATAGCTGCTTCACCATCTTGAACCTGATAGAGTGTGTTGGGTAACTGGCTATTTTGCAAAAATGCTTTAATGAGAAATGCATCAGCAGCATTATCCTCTACCAAGAGCAAATCCATAGGTTTTCTAAAAGTCGTAAAGCTCATGATAATGCTCAGCAATATTCTTGGTTTGATGTTTATATATCTTCCTTAACTAAGGAAGTAAGTAGAAAGCCGCCATCAGAGCGTAGATTGTTTTTAGGGAGCGTAAAGTAAAAGATGGCTCCTTGATCGGGGGCTGATTCAACCCAAATACGTCCACCGTGACGTTCAATAATCTTTTTGCAGATTGCCAGGCCAATGCCAGTGCCGGAATATTGCTGCCGAGTGTGTAGCCGCTGAAAGATTAAAAAAATCCGTTCAGCATATTTGGGCTTGATGCCAATGCCATTATCACGTACCCAGATGAGCCAATGGTTTTCCTGGGATTCTGAGCCGATCTCCACGGTGAGCGGTCGTTCACTTCGATATTTGAGGGCATTACTAATCAGATTTTGAAACAATTGTACAAGCTGAGCCGGATCAGCCATGACAATGGGTAAAGGTGCTTTCGTAATGTCAGCCTGGGTTTCTTGTAATAGGATTTGCAGATTAGAGAGGGCTAGATTTAGAGATTCTTTACAATCGACAACTTCAAAGGGGTTACCCTGGGTACCCACCCGTGAAAATGTTAGGAGGTCATCGATCAGGGCCTGCATCCGAGCCGCTCCATCCACTGCAAAATTGATAATGGTATTGGCTTCATCATCCAGCTGATTGGAGTAGCGCTGGGCCAGTAGCTGGGTAAAGGATGTGACCATGCGCAACGGCTCTCGTAAGTCATGGGAAGCCACATAGGCAAACTGCTCTAGCTCGGCATTTGATCGCTGTAGTTCTGCTTCGGCACGTTTTCGCTCCCGTAATTCTGCTTGATAGCTTTGGATCCGATTGGTGAGATTGGTAACATCTTGAATTGCAAATAGAGCATAGAAGCCCTGATTGCTAGCTGCAGGTACAGCGGTAACGGTGGTTTGTTGGATGCACCGTTGCCCATTGGGCAGGATACTAGGAATAACAGATTGGTGCAGTTGGGGCGAAAAAATCGCTGGAAACCCCCCTTGGAAAACCTGTTTTAGACGGACTAAGTATTTGGGTTGATTGATATTTGGAAACTGTTGACGCAAATCGGTACCCACTATCTCTTGACTAGAAAGCTGAGTCCACCCTGTCAAACAATGATTCCAAAACAGTACCCTAAAATCCTGTCGCAGCACAAAAAACCCAACGGGTGCATAGTCTAGTCCGCTAAATTTTGTGTTGGCAGCGGCGATGTCTTGATCGAGGTTATTGAGTTGAACTTGTTCATGAGACTGTAGTTCCATACCAGTTCAGTACTAGTTCAGTAGAGTTCGGGAGAAGACGAGCAACAGGCTGATCGATTAGCAAAAGGTAGTCTTAGGCCAGGGTACTGTCAGCAAGATCAAAAAATAACCGCATTCTAAAGAACAGAATAATATCTCCATTACTCATAGCACCCGTGCCATGGTTTAAAACAATATTGCCGACTTCGGTTAGAGCCTCTTGTTTGAGAAGATCGAATTCTGAACAAAGGCTAAACGCCCTGGACTACGCTTAGAATTCAAAACCATGGTGCACAATCCATAACAGAACTTAAGAGCACTGTCTAACGGGTACTTATTTTAGGGGTTGACTATGTTTGTCTGTGACGTTTTAGTTTGGGCCTACACGTTAGAAGGACTGTCTGGAATAACGCTTAAACGCTTAATTTTTGGCGATGGCGGGTAGATGACTTAGGGTTAAGTAATCTGCGATCGCACCAAACGCATTGTCAATACTACTTTTGGGTGAATAATTCTTCACCGGGACTGTCGCCTGCTGGGCTCGATAAACAATGACAGAATCAGGTACTTTAAACGGAGGATAAGACAGGGCCTGAACAGCAGCCTTCATCTCTTGTAACGGGCTGTTTGTACTTGTTTTCTTAGCAGACGTTCTGGCTTTAACGTATCGGTTCAACACAATTGGAAAGGATGCAATTGCAATTCCCATGGTCTGTTTCAGGTCGGAGCAATATGCCTTTAGGTTTTCAAAGGATTCTAACGAAAAAAACGCTCAGATCCAGAGGCATCATAGTCTGATCGGCAGTACAAAGGCCATTTAGGCAAAACAATCCCATGCCTGACGGCAAATCAATCAAGATATTGAAACGCCATCGTACCCCTGGTATTGAGATAAAACTGCATCATAAATAGAATGCTCAAGCTGTTGGCTCTCAATCTCTAGCCCTGAGATAGTATTGGATTGGGGATTAAAGTCTACGATCAAAACTCGGTGATTGGTTGCCAAATGAGCCGCAATATTTGTACAGAGAGTTGTTTTACCGGTGCCTCCTTTGAGATTCGCAAAGATAATTACAGATGACATTATGCTTGGCGAAAGCAAACCATATGAAAATTATGTGAGATTGAGTATATTCTCCTCAAACCTAATAATAATCAATTATTTTAGAAATATTCTTTTCAACAAACCGTGTTAATACCTAAGTTTTAAGGTTAGCAATATTACTCTCGCAAATTTCAGACTTTAGAACTATGGGTATCAGAAATGTTAGGGATAGTTGACTCGACACAAGCCCGTGTTAATACTTAGAGGGACTAGCTATCCGTAAATCCTACCTTAGAGTCAATTGACTGAATGAAAAAGCTGGATTGTTGAAAATAGGAAATGCGATCGCGACCATTTTCTTTGGCCACATACAAGGCCCGATCAGCTTTATAGATTAGGTCTTTTGACGATATTTGTGACGTTGGCAC
Organism: Leptothoe spongobia TAU-MAC 1115; assembly: GCF_018739885.1. Lineage (GTDB taxonomy): Bacteria > Cyanobacteriota > Cyanobacteriia > Phormidesmidales > Phormidesmidaceae > Leptothoe > Leptothoe spongobia. Next base: position 31,160 of record NZ_JADOES010000044.1, read on the forward strand.
CACTGAAGCTACTCCAAAACTCGCCGTTACCCAACTGCTTACCGCCGAATTAGGATGACGGATGGATAAGTATTTGATTTCCAATCCCAGAGTTCTTGCCACTGCAACCGCTGTTTGAACCGGCGAATCGGGTAAAATCACCGCGAACTCTTCGCCTCCATATCGTGTGATGACTCCCCCAGACGGCGCTAGGGCTTCCTTTAAAGTTTGAGCAATTTGTCGTAGACAGCGATCCCCCGCCAGATGTCCACGGCTGTCATTCAACCGCTTAAAATAATCAAGGTCGATCATAATCAGCGAGAGGGGCTGTTGGTATCGGCAGGCTTGCAGCCAGTTTTTCTTGAAGGCGACCTCAAAATAATAGCGGTTTGGAATCTCAGTCAATCCATCGGTGAAAGACAACGTTTCTAAAATTTTTAACTTGCCATCCATACAGGTGATTTTTTTTTCATAGGTATGGAGACGGCGGATTAACTCCTGCTTATATTGCCGTTCAGTTTCAAAGATCGCTTCAGTTTTTTGAAACCGGGTAATGGCATGGAGAATCGTGCTATTTAGCCAATTTTGATTGATTTTTCCTTTCACTAAATAGTCCTGTGCCCCATGCTGCATCAGATGCACTGCCAGCGCGGCATCATCTACCCTTGTAAGGACCACGGTGGGTAGGTTCGGAGCTTTAGCTTGCAAACGTAGCAGCGTATCTAGACCGTGACTATCGGGCAAGGATAAATCCAATAATGCTATATCAAAGTGAGTTTGCTGAAGACAGGTGACGGCTGAGCCCAAAGAGTCAACATGGGTTACATTAAACTGTCCTTTTTCTGCCTTTTCCAAAAAGGTATTGATCAAAAAAACATCGCCCGGATTGTCTTCAATCAACAGAATATTAGTAGATCCCATATGCTTTATATATAGTCTTATAAATACCGAATAAAAAACTGTAAAAACATTTTCTTTGGGGCTAGTGGCTGTTCAAGCAGCGATGGGGAGAACTACAATATCGAAATTCTGAAGTTGTTGATCTTCGTTATTTCTCGGCTTACACGGATACCCACGGAAAACATCGTGAAAACTTGATGATGTGCTCATCCTATTTTTTTTTGTTTATTCTCAAAACCGTGACAGTACGGACACTTCATTTGATTAGCTAAACCACGTCCAAGTTAAAACCTCTAGTTTCTCCCAAGGTAAAACGACCGTACTGGACGCGGACAAGGTTTAAGTGACAACGGTGGAGGACTGAAAATAGGAGATGCGATCGCGCCCATTTTCCTTAGCCACATACAAGGCGCGATCAGCTTTATTGATTAAGTCTGCTGACGGTGTTTGCGCTTTGGGCACCACTGCAGCCACCCCAAAGCTCGCCGTTACCCAACTGCTGATGGTCGAGTTAGGATGACGAATAGATAAGTCTTTCACCTCCGATCTCAGACTTTGTGCAACCTCAACCGCCGCTTGTATTGGCGCATCCGGTAAAATCACGGCAAACTCTTCGCCACCATATCGGGCAACTATGCCCCTAGAGGGTTCTAGCGCTTTCTTTAAAGTTTGAGCAATTTGTCGTAGACAGCGATCTCCTTTTAAATGTCCGCAGCTATCGTTAAATTGCTTAAAATAATCGATATCGATCATCATCAACGAGAGCGGCTGCCTGCATCGGGAGGCCTGCAGCCAGTTTTTCTTGAAGGCTGCCTCAAAATAGCAGCGGTTCGAAATCTGAGTGAGTCCATCGGTAAAAGACAGCGTCTCTAAAATTTTCAATTTCCCATCCATACAGGTGATTTTATCTTCATAGATATGGAGACGACGGATTAGCTTCTGCTTACATTGCTGTTCTGTTTCAAAGAGCGCTTCATTTTTTTGAAACCGGGTAATAGTATGGAGAATTGTATTATTTAGCCAATTTTGATTAATTTTTCCTTTCACTAAATAATCTTGTGCACCATGCTGTATCACTTGCCCGGCAAGCGTCGCATCATATAATCCTGTCAGGACCACGATGGGTAACTTAGGAGCCCTTGCCCGCAAGCTTAGTAACGTATCTAGACCGTGACTATCGGGCAAGGATAGATCTAATAAGGCTAAATCAAAACGAGTTTGCTGAAGACAGGCTAAAGCTAAGCCCAAAGAATCAACATGAGTTACATTAAACTGCCCCTTTTCTGCCTTTTCTAAAAGGGTATTGATCAACAACACATCACCCGGATTGTCTTCAATCAAAAGAATATTAGTGGTAGATTCCATTCACTCGCGCAGGTATTTGGTAGACAGCAAATAATCAAACTCACCTGGAAATGATCTTTTTTAGCGTCAACACGCGGAGAGATAATCAGGATGGATGAAATATTAAAAAAGCTTGAAGCTTTTATGATGCGGCTATCCTAATTTTTCTTGATTTATCTAAAAACCGTAGCAATACGGACACTTCGTGAAAATCACGAGCATTTTAGGTTGCCCTGATTTCGAACAGGTAAAACCCTTACCTTACAAGGGTTTGGGTGCTTTAAAGTATTCTTGCTTTGTCAGCTGCCATCGACAATCATAAACTCTCTCCGTAACATTACTGACTGTCATCGGTCCTAACACTGATTTGTTGACAGAAGAAGAGTTTGTCAGCAAGCTGCTGTCAGGCAAGTCATGGGAATAACCCTAGGTGTTTTCTCGAAAAAGCTATACCGGTTGTAGGCCCCCCTAGCCCACCAATTCTGGGGAGAATGAGACTCAAAGCCCCCAAAATTGGGGATTTGGGGGCCTCAATGGCTGGTAGTTTTTTGTCAGAAATGTTCCTACCTCTAGGGTCTTACCTCTGTAGAGGTGCTCTGACTTGTTTAGATAATCGTCTGAGTAACAAAGTTAGATGATTGAAAATAGGCAATACGATTACGTCCGTTTTCTTTAGCGAAATATAGGGCTTGATCGGCCTGATTCAACAAGATGGATGGGGATATATTTGTTTTTGCTACCATCGAAGCTACCCCAAAACTCGCCGTTACCCAACTGCTGATGCTTGAGTTGGGATGACGAGCAGCCAGGGTTTTAATTCCTACCCCAAGTTCTGTAGCTACTTTGATAGCCCCCTGCTTAGGGGTATTCGGTAAAAGCACCACAAACTCTTCGCCACCATATCGTGCAACCAAATCCTGAGGACGCTTTAGCCCCTTCTCTAAGGATTGTGCAACTTTTTGCAGACATGCATCTCCCTGAGGATGTCCACAGCTATCGTTATACTGCTTAAAGAAATCAATATCGACTATAATCAGAGAGAGCGACTGTTGGTTTCGATAAGACTGCAGCCATTCCTGTTCAAAGGTTTTCTCAAAGTGATATCGATTTGCCACCTGAGTGAGCATATCAGTTGAGGACCGTTTCTCTAGGATTTTTAGTTTCTCATCCATATCGATGAGCTTATCTTTATAGGTAGAGATACGCCTTATCAGCTTGCGCCTAGAATATTTTTGGAGTTGATATCGATCTTCAACCCTCTGAAATCGAGCCACTGTATGGTGAATTGTATTCTGTAGCCAGGTGCGATTGATATTTTCTTTGACCAAATAATCTTGTGCCCCATGCCATATCAGTTGACGTGCAAGTTCAGCATCATCTAACCCCGTCACCACTACAGTGGGCAAGTGAGGTGCCTTTGCTTGCAGACTCAGCAATGTATCGATGCCTTGACTGTCGGGCAAGGATAAATCTACTAACGCTAAATCAAAGCACGCTTGCTGGATATAGGCGAGGGCTGCCCCTAAAGACTCAGCATGGGTCACTTTAAACTGGGTGTCATCCGCTTGACCTAAGAAAGTATTGATTAAAAATACATCGCCCAGATTATCTTCGATCAAAAGAACATTTATAGGGCTCATTCAATTGACTGATTATGGTGTCGTACTTTATAGACCGAACTCATGGTGCACTTTGTTTAATACTTGGAACCTAAGTGTGCACAATTCTACGAGGGATGTAACAAAAAAAACTGATTTTTTATCAAGACGTCATCCTAGTGCTGATCGGTTGATATAAAAACAGTAATATTACGTACCTCTCATGGAGATTACGATGATGTTAGGGAGCTATGGATTCAGATAATCGGCTGGGTGACAAACTTGGATGATTGATAATAGGCGATGCGATCGCGCCCATTATCTTTAGCGAAATATAGTGCCCGGTCGGCTGCATCCATAAAGTCTGAGGCAGACGTATGCGATTGAGGAATGATCGAAGCTACCCCAAAACTAGCCGTTACCCACCTGCTGATGTTAGAACTGGGATGCCTAATGGCTAAAGCTTTGATCTCTAACCCCAAGCTTGTAGCCACACGAACAGCTCCCGACATGGGCGTATCAGGTAACAATGCTACAAATTCTTCGCCCCCATAGCGGGCAATGATATCCCTGGGTCGCTTCAAAAGCCTATGGAGAGATTGGGCCACCTGTCGTAAACACACATCACCCTGTAAGTGTCCATAGCCATCGTTAAATTGCTTAAAATAATCGAGATCGATCATGATCGCTGAAAGAGGGGTTTGATCTCGACAACCTTGCAGCCACTCACGAGTAAAATACTCCTCAAAGCAGTAACGATTGGCAACTCCAGTCAGTCCATCGGTTGAGGCCAGTGCTGATAATGTTTGCAACTCCTCTTTCAAGCGGTCAATCTCGTCCATGTAGGCGCGAATTTGACCTTGTAATACTTGATTAGACTGTTCTAGATGTTGTTCATGTTGGTGTTGTAATGCAACATGTTTTGAGCGAGCCATCGCCAGGGTAATCGTGCTTTTCAACCAGCTTTGACTAATGTGACTTTTGATCAAATAGGCTTGGGCCCCTTGCTGGATCAACTGAGCGGCTAATGCATCATTATCTAAGTCCGTGAGTACTACAATCGGTACATCAGGGACTTTTTGCCGTAGTCGCCGCAAGGTATTCATACCGTGACTATCGGGTAGCCCTAAATCTAATAAAACAGCGTCAAAGTATTCTTTCTCAAGACGTTGAAGAGCTTCACCAAGCGAATTAACGTGACTCAAAAAAAGCTTAGGTTCCTCGACCTCAGCCAAAAGCATGTTTTTGATTAAAAACACATCGCCCAGATTATCTTCAATCAAAAGGACATTTCTCAAGATCGTTGGCTCACGATCAGTGTTTAACCAAGATGGAGATTGATAAGAGCGATTAAGCAAAGTAGTTTCCATCTTACATAGCACCATACAATTGCTGAAATGAGGCGAGCTACAATGGCCGAGCTTCAGCTCGCTAATTATGAATTTTATAGCCGTTTATAAATTCAGTCTGTGTATGTACGGAGAACCGTAAGGGTAAATAAGTATTGCCCCATTCATCAATTTTGCTGAAAATATTAGCGCATATACCGAAAAATCACGGTTATAGCTATCTTAAAAAAACTAGTTTACACGACACACCGTACACTTACGTAAATACGAGACAGTGTAAAATTACTTTAAATAACGTAATCTTTATTAAAGCTTCGTCGAGGCAGAATGTTTCTGTGAACTTGAAGTCTGCTCATCTACGGATACTACCACCATGGCGATGTTGTTTACCTGACGGTTTGACGACAAGTTCTTGGGTATCATTCATGGCATCCACTGATAATCCAAATGGTTTATCAGTGGCTTGGAGCACCAGAATAGTGAGAACATCCATAGCATTCCCCACAACTCGACACAATCAGTGATGGGAATAATTGCCAACGTTAATCGTGATTTCTCAACTTTCTAACCGAAATGCCTTCAGGTCTTCATCGATTTCCATAACTGACCTTGAGCCCTATAAGTGCCGACTGCTCCTTTTCCTTATGGCTCAATAGCTTTTTCAGGGAGATAGACTAATGAAATGGCATGTAAGCCTTACCCAAACCATGTTTCAGAGGTTCTGCTCCTCCTAGGCTAAAAACCTTGCGTGATAAAGGTTTCAACCGTTTCTTGATTCAGACCTCCCAGAAACCCATATAGAGCCTTCCTTATAACCTTTAGTTCAGTTGACTACTACAACGTCTCTATCTGATCCGTATCAATGTTGTAGACTGGCATACCTCGGATCAGCTCTATTCTGTCTTTCCCAGTCACATAGCTCAGGTTACCAGCCGGGTCACGACTCTCTCGATATTTTGAAAGCACATAGCCATCTTCTAAAGAGGTTGCTCGAATTTGGTCATTTAACCGGTCATTTCTGACGAAATAGGCGTTATTGCCCGCACCGTTACAGCCAATAAAGCTATAGCCTTTTTCCTGAGACAGCTGATACAACGCCCTGAGAGATGCGCCATAGTAGTGGTTGCTATAGTGCGCCTTGGTTCGGTAAAACGCCTTGTCATAGGGAATAGTAATCGGTCGGTCAATGCCAAGAACACTGTTATATTCCAAAATGACAATAATAGGAGAAACAACATTGATCGTTTTCCAGATCCAGTAGTCATTACCATCCAAGTCAATATGGAGAATGCCAATGTCTGGAGAAAACCCTGCTGATTGGATCAGCTCATTAATATTATCTCGGTCGATAAACTCTGCCCGTGCTGCTAGCTCATATCGCCAATAATATTCCGATGTGGTGATTTGTTTGACATTATCCTCAGAGCCATCCATCACAAATCCTGACCAGTTGTTGTTCATCAACAAAAACCGGGTATTTGACTCTCGATAGTTGGCCACACCAAACTCCACAAAGGTATGATGAGAAAACTCCAGATTATGCACCAGCCACTGGATAATGCCATCATCGCCCCATTGAGAAAAGACCTTAAATTCAACCTCTTGCAAAGACTTGATAGATTGTTTCGCTTTGATCTTTTCTGACATCATCTTGCCAAGCAATAGTGCCTGATATTCCAATGAGGCTTGGAGTTGTACTCCAGGGTCAAATGAGGTCATGAATTATGTCCTACTCTTTCTACAAAAGGGTCACTCTCTAGGCTTGAGCTTAAACGCCCATATCCTACCATTAGGACAAGATAGCTCTTGCTTAACCCAAGCAATCTAGTAAATTGCCATATTACAGGAAATCTACAATGCCCACATAGATCTGAAATTGGTGCCTAGTGTAAAAGCGAGGTATCATCATCGTCTTGAGCAGCTACCTATCAGGAGTGCAAGCGATGTCCCAACAGCGTCACAACCAGAATCGAACCGCTATCGTTTACTTTGGTCCTACAAGGCAGGAGTATCTTGATTTGGTGCAGGCCGACGATCACCATCATGCTTACCTTAAGTACATCCAAGTCCCTCTGCAAGCCCAACTGACGAGGGATAAGCATAAGCCAGAGTGTAGCGACCTCAGTCGCTATACCGTCCATAGTCAGCGAGAACGACGGGTGAAAGGCTGGCAGGGCGAGATCGAGACCCTACCGATTTGTCGAGTGAAGTGTTGTGCTTGCAAAGCCGTGTTCACCGTATTACCCAGTTTTATTCCTCGCTACCGCCGTCATGATACCGATTGCCTGGGAAAGCTGCTGGAAATGAATCTGGGGATGGGGCTGACGCAGCGGGAAACCGCCACGATTTATGAGTGGGTGAATCCAGAGACAGGCTGGCATCCTGGCTGGATCTGGCAGTTAATCCAGTGGTTAGGGCTGTCAATGCCGGTGGCCTTGTTGTTGGTACGCTTAGGGCTTCTCCCCCCGTCCATGTCCTCAGTGATGAGAAGTTTTCCCAATTGAATCGTGAGCAAATCTACTTATTTTTGGTCTCTCAGGAAGAATTGATTTGGTATGCCGAATGGATGGAGAGTACGGACCAAGCGAGCTTCAATGAGGTGATTATGAATGCATTAGGGGAGATCGAGCAAGCAGCCCAGCACGAAGAGGTCTTGCCGCTCGACACCTCTTACGCCCCTGAATCGGTCACCACGGATGGTTGGAAACCGGCTCAAACGGCTTGGGAAACTCAAGTACCGGGTATTTCTCTAAATGAATGTCTCCTCCATGGTCGCAAGCGGGTAGATGTCACCTTAGATGAGTATGCCAAGGCTCACCCGGACCTCAGCAACGAGGCACGTCAATCCCTTAAAGACAAGTTCGACCATATCTTTGAGGCCCCCTCTCTAGCCGCCTTTTCCCAACGTCTACGGCGTATGATAGAGCAATCTCAAGCGGAGCCCATTCTACTTAAACGGCTCACGATTCTCAAAGAGAAACGGTTTCTGTTTACCAATCACCTCAAGTTTGACAACGCCCCAGCTCTTTCCTCTGCATTAGATCGTTCCATGCGGTTTTTAGATGAGAAATTACAATCGTTTGGCCAGTTTCGAGCCACTGAGAGTCTTGATCCGATGCTCAATGCTTGGGCCATTGTTAACAACTTACGGTCAGTTCGCTGATTTTTGAGATCAGATTGGAATAAATATTCGGAGAAGCAACCTGACAGGCTGGAAGTCGTTTGACCTGAGTGCTCAGATGCGTATAGGTTTCAGGGCAATGATTGAATAGCTCCGTTTCCATGTTAGCCCCCCAACCTCGTACGACCTCAGAACGCAGTGACGATATCCCGTTGATCATCTATCGTTTACTTGAGTTAGACTTGCCCGATATTCTCGATGAGGCCCTACCGTCACCGCATGGAAACCGCCAGGGGTTGAGTTATGGTCAGCTGAGTGTGGTGTTCTTGAGTTACATCATGAGTCAAGCCGACCACCGGTTATGTGCGGTCGAAGACTGGGTGAACGACCATCGTCAGACCTTAGGCTGGGCAACCGGTTGGAGCATCGGAGCTAAAGATGCCAGTGATGATCGCTTGGGCGCGTTAGTGGAAGTGATTGGGAGTGGGGTTGACCCGAGAGAACAGATCGAGTGTCAGCTAGGCCAAACAATGATCCAAGCCTATGAGCTGCCGACTGAGGTAGCCCGGTGTGATACCAGCAGTTTCAGTGTCTATCACCAGGTCGATGAGGACGCTGAAGCAACGAGCCTTCTGCGCTTCGGTCACAGCAAAGATCACCGCTCTGACTTGCGCCAATATCGCCAGTTACTGGGCACCGTAGACCCAGCCGGTATCCCATTAGTGAGTGAGACCTTGGCCGGGAATGGAGCCGATGACCCGGTGTATGTGCCAACCTGGCATCGGTTGGCAGAGGTGATTGGCCACAAACGCTTTATCTATATTGCCGACAGCAAAGCCGCCTCCCATCAAACTCGAGTTCACTTGTCTAAAGCGGGTGGGCTGTACTGTTTTCCCTTACCCAAGACGGGCCATACGCCCAGGTTATTGAAACACTGGGTACTCAATGCCCCTGAAACCTTACAGGAGATTCGCTTATCCAACAGCGATGAGACTGATCCACCGGTAGGGGTTGGCTTTGAGATAGACCTTGAAAAACTAGAGTACACTGCCGAGACCGACGAGTTGTTCCATTGGCCTGAACGCTCTTTGGTTGTACGCTCCGATGCTCTGGCAAGGCGGCATCAGAAAAGCTTACACCAACGGCTCGACAAAGCCGAGGACGCTCTCAGCAAACTGGCAAACAAACGCCACAAAGACCACTGTACCCTCAAAAACAAAGTTCAGGCTATTCTCAAACGCTATCGGGTCAACGATTATATGTCTACCGACATCTCCACCGAGATGGTGACTCGCTATAAAGGTCGGGGACGTCCCAGTCGCAACGATCCGACTGGGAAAATCGTCGAACCTCGGTTCCGACTCTCGTTTGAACGCCAAGTAGACGCGATTACCGAAGCTGAACAGCTGGCCGGTTGGCGCATTTACGTCACCAATGCCAGTGTGGAACAACTCTCGTTGTCGCAGGCGGTTGCTTATTACCGAGACCAATGGCAGCTGGAGCATGGATTCCATCGGTTTAAGCGGGGACAACTGCCCGCCTTGCCGATCTACTTGTGCAATGAAGCACGTATCGTGGGTTTGATGTTTCTGCTCACCATTGCCCTCCGATGTTTCACACTGATCGATTTGCAGGTCAGGCAACAGTTAGACATTCAAAAACAAGAACTGGCTGGGCTCTATGCCGGTAATCCCAAACGCAAAACCAATCGCCCCACCGCTGAGCAACTGCTCAAGGCCTTCGAGGGCATTACTCTCTATCATCATCGTGACGGGTCTTTTGAAATGACACCGCTCTCTGACCTGCAACGACGCATCCTGGAACTGATGAAGATTCCTGATGCCATTTATGCCCTCCCAGACCCATTTATTCCAAACTCAACTTAGAAATCAGCGAACGGGACGAACTTAAGATCGTTTCTCCCAGATGCGAAAAAAGCGGGACAGTCGTTAGCGGAGGTCTTCGGCGCAAATCTGCATGGACTCCCTTGGATGGAAGCCCTCAACCTTTGTACAGTCGGGGCTTTAGATGCATTGCTTACGCCTAACAACTAATAGGCACCAATTTCCGATCTATCTGCAATGCCATCGGAAAGCTCCTCAAACGTATCAATTCAAAGGATCTCCTAAATTTCTCGTCAGTTTATAGGTATTACAGGAAACTGCATCACTTTTCCAAATCATTATCTAATTGTGCAAGATCTAAATCCTTCAATATAGTCTCAATACAGAAATCATCATCTATATCTAGATTCAATGGAGAATTAGGGCTACAGAAAATCTGCAATGGCGACTTGTTAAGAAGTTCTTTATTCGCTTGCTTAGGATCCCTGAAAAGCTTGATAAACCAAGGAGATAATTCTAGAGTTTTTTGACTAATATCACTCGACGCTTTTACGAGTTGTACTTCGTCATTATTAATCTTGGATTCAGTGTCTGAATAACCCAAAATCTGTAGGTTTTCAGTCTGGGCACGTACCTTTACAATAGCTGCTAAAGCAGGATAGATAGTTTCTGCAACAAAATACGACTGGCGAGCTTTTTCATCACTATTAGCTAACCGGAGATTTGGCTTTTCAAAAACTACTAATGTTTTAATATTTCCTTTACCCTGGTTATGCAGCTGAATTAACTCCTTAAGGGTTTTTGGAGGACGATGGCCTTCTTGATTTTGATTACTTAAAGCATTTCGATCGTCAAATACACCAATGATGTAAGGATCATCAATCAAAAATAATCTGCCATAGTTTCTCTGGCCAGCATATCCACCTTTTATTTCGAGCAAATCAGCCCATTTCAAACCTTGATAAAGCGTCTTGATACATCTTTGGACGTTCTCAACTTGCCATGAAGATACAACCAGATCCATGCAGCATAGAGGATCTTGAGGATCAAGCATACTGTTGTCTGTCAGCATGACATTGCGTGCCTCTGTCCAACGTAAAGCCGAGGCAGAATCCGTGGCTCTGCCAAAATATTCAGCTTTAGGTGGATTAGTCTTAGGCATTGTGTATAAATCTGACTATAAATTCAGGATATTTTGAGTGTACGAACTTGGAGTTATCTCAAATCTTTACCAAAGACTCGAATACTTATCGGACAGCTGAATTGAAAAAAATGAAAAGGAAGCAGACCTTAGCAGAAGTAGACCTTAGTATATGAAATTAAGGAAAGGATTTCGTGACTCGTATCACACGACTTTAAAAAAGCTTTATGTAACAAGTACTACTAGGGTAGCGAATTTTACCCTAGTTGCTAAGTCATAGCCGTCAATACTTATGGACGAAGTCTGGCAAAATTAAGGTTTAACGCTTCAATTACTTATCACTGGCTCTCTATAGCAGTGAATCGCTGATATTTGCCTTAGATGCTTAAAAAGCTACAAAGCCATGAGCCTATGTTCCAGATGCAGGATAAGCTGAAACATATGAAGAGTTAAAACTTATTGTTAGGGTTCATGCCAACTCTAACAACTGGCTTAACTCCTCTAAGCTTTTGGCGGATTAAAAGCGAACGCTGCTCTAGCAACTGTACATTTACCCTCCAGCTGCCCCTACGATGACTCACCTCATTCCTCTAAGCAGAAATTTAGAAACATATCGGACATTCTTATTTGTGGGTAGGTTTTCAAGTCACGTTCGTATGCTTGAAGCCTGTAGTACTAGTGTTCTATCTACAGGATTAACACCATTATTTTGATCGACGACTCTAGGTGGTGGCATATGGGAAAAAATCCCACCGTATAGAAGTTAGAGTTTCGCCAGATCTTTTCCAGCTAACAGTCAACGAGTGTTTAATTCATAGATTGAGCCTAAGGAGATATGTCAGGGGTGCTAGACGATTTTCAACTCAATGAAAACGATGCCGAAGAAATTCAAGATAAGGCAATTGCACAATTTCAGAAAAATGGATATTTGGCTGGTCTGGCCGATTGGTTAGCAAGTAAACTGCAATCTTCTTATACCGAAGATCAAATCTTTCAGGCGCTTAAGGGGCAACCATCTCTCTACGACTTATTAAAAGGCCTGTGTAAATTTGCCAATATTGACCCCCAGGGTGCAATCACGCAAATGCCGCGTAACTCGGCACCATTTTCAGCACTAGCGCCATTTAGCATTACCTCGCAAATCAGTACGCAACAAAGTCCCAAAAATATTGATCAGCTTATAGAAAAAATATGTAACAAAATCGAATTTTCATTCGAAAATGAAGAACGTTACTCCTCTACAAGTGGCTTTAATAATGCTAATTGGATTCAGAATAATTTCATTGATTTAGACCTGGTAGAAGTTGAATTTCTTCCATCACAATATCCTGCAGTTGTTAATAAGGAAGACCTGCAAAACGGTAATCATCAAAACGATGATGATTATGATCGCCTGAATATTCGGCTTTTGCATGGTACAAAAACGACGAGTTGTCAGCTTCTTGAAACATCAGAGCGAATATTTATCTTTGGAGATCCGGGGTCAGGAAAATCCAGCTACTTGAAATGGGTTGCCTTAAATTGCCGAAATAGAACTTTATTTAAAGAATATGTACCTCTATTTCTAGAGGTAAGAAACTTTCCTGTTTTGGGATCAGGTCAGAGCTTAAAAACGTATTTTGAGTCAACATTTGAAAAATGGGATATCAAGCAGGCTGACCTAGCGAAAGTTATCAGTGCAGGTCGAGGTTTTTTCATCCTTGATGGGATTGATGAAATCAATAAAAATGATTATCAGCGTCTTGAAAAAATGATTAGGGGGCTTCTAGTCAATGACGATAACTGTCGTTTCTTAATCAGCTCTAGACTAGGCTTTAACTTCCATTTCTCAGGCCTGAAGAAAGTAATTATTTCTCCATTTCATTCAAGGAGACACATCCCACAGTTTGTTAGCAACTGGTTTAGTCAAACGTATTAATTCACAGGGTCCCCTGAATTTCTCGTCAATATTGCGATGATCAGGTAGTGTAGTGGCCATGAGTCGC
>NZ_JADOES010000045.1 GCF_018739885.1 Leptothoe spongobia TAU-MAC 1115
CATCGCTACAAAACAAAAATATTCACTGAAAACCTATCTAATTCGTTACATTATGTCACTATGAAAGAGTCGCACCCTATTACATTACAATGTTTATATCATGATATTTATAAGGGTTAGTATAATCGGTTCATAGTCTTAAGTCGTTAGGTTTAGTCAGGATGCCAAGAAAACCATTACCACCACAGAAGCGTAAAAATAAGCCTGTCCAGGTTATGCTTACTCAGGAAGAACATTCAGCTTTCGATGCATGGTGTTCCCAGGAGGGGGTCACCATGAGTGATTTTATTAGGGATGCCATCACTCAACCGATTCGTAATGGTCGTAAACTTTTGGATCAGAATTAATGTGCTCTGCCGATACGCAGCGATATATTTTAGCTAATAAGATACCCATCCCCTGCCAGGATGAAGCTGTGTGGAGAGCGTTTATGCAGCATGAAAATAATGTTTTAGTGGCCCAAGATGCTGTTGGCCAGTTCCGCATAATGACTGTTTTCCTCGGCTTCAATTATGGCAATGTCGAGAAACCCAAATTCTTTCAAACCAACTGTTTCGGAACCGATTCCCAGGGAAAACCTAGGTACTCTGGAACTTGGCAGCGGGCTTGCTTAGAGCATCGTGGCAAGATTGCCTGTGCCCAAGGGCTGACAAAATTCAACGCTGATAGAGCAGCCGGGATTGATCGATCGTTCAAATTTATTGACTGCACCTTTGCCCCAGGTGAAATTCGGTTCTTACTGGAATCTGAAGAAGACGCTATCAAAATGATACCTACCAATCGCAAACATTGGGAACGTCGAGGACAGGTGGTTGTTTTTCTAATTCGCCCTCGACAATAGCTACGTGGACAACGGTAGGCCAACACAACGTGGAACTACGATGATTACACCTGATCGCGTTATTAGTTTTAGTCTAGTACTTGGCTAAACGAGCCAAAATAAACATTACAAATGAGGCTAGCCAGGAGCCAACCACCACACTCAGCATCCCCAGATCCAGGCTACCGGTTGCGGCAACAATCGAACCGGGGATAAACGATCCACCAACGCCACCAAAGAGCACCGCCAGGCCATTGTAAATGCCGGTGCCTACACCAATTTGTGAAATGGGCAACAGTCGCTGAATCAAGGCATATTCTTGGGCTAAATAGGCACTTTGACAAAAGACGGCAGTGGCAAAGAGAGCGACTAATAACCCAATTTGCTGTGTAGTTGTGGCTAGATAAAGAACTGGCCCTGCAATTAGGAAACCAATGGCGGCTAATAAAGTACGTTTTTGGATGAGATCGCCCACTACCGCCATCACCATAATGCCAACAATGCCAACAGCAAAGACAATGGCTAAAGGCCACCCTAAGGCATCAAAATCAATACCCTTGGCACGATTTAGATAAACCGGCAGCCAGCTCAAGATCCCAAAACTACAAAAGTTATTCAGGGAACCTCCCAACGTTGCAATCCAAAAGCGGCGATCTTTAATAAATGGCTGGGAGCCCGTCAACCCAGACTTCTGGCTAGGCTCTTTGGTAGATGAAACAACGCTATGACTCCGAATGTAGGCTAATTCATCTGGGGCAATGCTGGGATTCTGGTGGGGATGATCCTGCACCAGAATCCCCATCAGCGGCATCGCTATGAACAGACCGGCACCACCGATAATGGCAAAGGCCAATCGCCAGCCCAGAGCGTTACTAAGGGGAACAACAATCAGAGGAGCAATGCTGACAGCCAGCATCAGTCCCATACTCCAGATACCGTTTGCCCGTGAGCGTTCTTCTAATGGAAACCAGCGGCTGATAAACACACTCATCATCGGGATATGGATGCCCTGACTCAGTCCCAACAGCAATCGCAGAATAATCAGGGCTAATAACGAGGTCCCCAAAGGCGCACAGAAAATGGTGAGGCTGCAGAAAACGGCCATGGCGATCAGCAGGCTTCGCTTGGGGCCAAAGCGTTCTGCCATGGGGCTCAGGGCCATGTTGGCTAGGGAATAGGAGATGAAGAATATGCCTAGAAGTAGCTCACCATTGCTACCAAGTTCGCGGTTACTCCAGCCAAAGTCCTGGGCGATTTGGGGCAGGGCTAGGGCTAAACTATTGCGGGTTAGGAAATTAACAAAGACTGTGATGGCCAGAATCGGAGGGATCAACCATCGAATTCCAGCCACTGGCTTAGCGTTTACTTCTAAATTATGTCCCACGATCTCAGCTCCGAGAGGTCTAGCGTTTTAGCTAGTTTACGGAGTTTTAGGGGCCTACTGGATAAGTAGGCGTGATTTCATAGGAATATCGTAACCTTCCAGATTCAAGTATTCTCAAAGCCTTTACTCTAAGTTTTGTGCAATTGAGTTGAATTAGAGGTAAGAATCTCTACCATATTGAGTAAGGCGCGAATTAAACGTCTTTAAAGAAGGTGAAAGATATGACTAGAGTCTCTTTTAAGCCTGCAGCCGCTACTGTTGGTGCATATGTACTTTTAACGGCAATCACTCTAGAGCCATCTCTGGCGGCTACATTTTCTTTGCAAGTTGACCTAACAGAGGTCTTTGCTGGCTCTTTAGCAGTAGGCGATAGCTTTAGTGGGAGTTTCAGTTTTGATGAGACTGTCCTTACAGGTATAGGTACAGAGTTTCTGGATGTAGATTCCCTGGAATTTGGTTTCCTGGATGAAACGTTTACTGAGGCATCTGACCCACTTGGTGGCCTGGTAGGTTTTGAAAATAGTCAGTTGCTAGGTCTTGAATTTTCTGTTGACCCTTTACAAGCTGATAGCCCCTCTTTTGGGATCTTTGGTACAGACTTTGCCTATGGTGAAGCTGGCAGTTTTACCTTTCCAGATGGTTTAGGAACTGTATCCTATGCCGCTGTTCCCACCACCACAGACGTTCCTGAAGCCAGTGTTGTAATGGGTTTACTTGCTATGGGAGTAGGCAGTTTACTTTTAAATCGCTTTCACACGTCCTGTTAGAGCGCTCTAACACGTCATCCTAGTTATGAACACAGGTGTCGGATGGCTGCGGTATGAAGGATCTCTTGTTTAGCTACGTTTGAGGTTGACCGATCTCGCTCCAATAAAGCCTGCCTGCGAATCTCAACTGCGCTTTCCCCGCCCCGCCTGAACGTCTGACAAATCCACTGGCCTGAAGCCAGGGCATTTTCCCGTGGATAGGTTGACAGGTTATTTCGCACAGCTTGGGGATACTGCTGAGTTTGTTGCTGAAAGTTTTCGAAAAACAAATCCTCTGGAGAACGTTGTACCTCCCTGGTCGTTTGTGACCCACACAGTGCAGACAAGTCAAGGTATGAGCCATCTGCGGTCTCGATATAGCATACAGGGCGATAAACCTGTGCTACAAGGGGCCAGGTCGTTAAGCCAATTATAAACAGAGTGCATAAAGTAACGATGCTACATTTCAGGTGAAAACGCCAGAAAGTAGGCAGTTTTAAGTTACTGGACTTTAACTTGATCATTGCTCTCCCCATGGCAACCCTAAAGTTAACAACCATCCAAGAGATATAGGCCCTTAGCACATTAATCCCAAATCATAAATCCCAACCATGCTGAAATAGAGCTGCCATATGTGCCGGGAGAACCCTACGGCAGAATGGAGCCCAGAAAGCCTAACCATAACTATGATGAATTACTGATTATTATCGAGCCCAATCCCTTCCCTAAGACGTTGGATTTATGAAGCTTAATTTTTCTCTAATTCGAAACCCGCTATATTAGCGACAAGGCAAAAGTATATATGCTGGCAAATGTCCCCATGGTTATTAGGTTATGGGGACTGTGTAATGATTTGCTGACCAATTAGGTTTGAAGAGGGAGATATTTTAATCCCATGGGACGCCTTCGAAGAATCATACTTTCTATATTTCTGGCGTTTGTCTGTCTGACATCGCTGTTACTCCATGATGCTCTCTTTTCAACCCGTAGAACCTTAGCCAATGAAGGATTGTTGGCGTCAGCGCCAACCCAACCAATCGGTCACTATGACTATTTTGGCCAGTTACTATCTCCTCAAGCAGCCGCTCAAGTAGTCAAAAATCCAAGGCGGTTACCAAATTCACCGTCATCTTCCCAGGTCAAACGCTCCTTGGTCCGGATTACAGATAACATGCTGGAATCAGGGGAAGACCTCTTTTTTGAACGCAAGCTTGGGGATACGTTTGGGCTGCAAGCGGTATTAGGCTTTGGCTTTGGCTTGGAGAAAGTTCAACCTGAATTAGCACAAGCGATTCAAACCCTGGCAGGGAGAGGGACTTCAAACCTGCGGATTCAGCTCCAGAAATCCCTTAGTTTAGGAAGTGTAACATTACCCGCTGGGTTTCCCATTGATACCGGATTTGATGTAGTACCCGGTGGAACATCGCCCATTGGCCTCAAGTCAAATGGTGATATTACTTGTGCTATTTGTCATGTTGCCGTTTCAGAGACAGGTCAACGGCTTGACGGTATCCCTAATGGCGATTTAGATGTACGCCTCCTGGTGGCGTTAGCCACCAATAGCGCAGCGGGCTTTGCCCGGTTAAATATTAATCCCCTTGATCCTCGGTATCAAGGTAATGGCAAAACCATTATTGATAGTCAGGGACAGCTGGTTAAGTTGCCTGATCCAGATAAATTTGAACAAGCGTTTGATGACTTAGTGTTATCTTTGCCGGTCGGTTTCTTTGAAAGCTCACCAGATGGGATTAACAATACCACTCAAATTCCCAGTCTATTTACCTTTGGCAATCAGCCCTATACTGCTGGGGGAGAGTTCTCCATTGGTCCGTTTGCAGGGCTGAGTTCTACCAACAATGGTGTCCATTCCTCAGAAATTAATATCCTGGCAGCGGCTCAGCTCAGTGCAGAAACATTAGGAATTGATCCAGAAGTCTATTTAGGTGTGGCCCTACAAAATGCGGCCATACCGAGTCTTCGTCTACCGGATGGCCCACCCATTCAACCTTCATTATGGTTACGCCAGGTTGCTCCCAATCCAGCCCTGGCAGAATTGGAAGATCAGATTCCGGCCCCTGGCACGGGCACATATCCTAATTTGAGCCCCAGTTTATTTACCTTTAATGGCTTAGTCTTTTCTCCCGATACGAATGATTCCCAGGATGATGCCAGGGGGCTCTATTTAGCCGCCAACAACGCGATGTCGGTCTGGCAAAATAGCCTAACTCCACCGCCAAATCGTACCCCTGAAAACCAGGCTGCTCTACAAAGTGGTTCTGTCCAACGGGGGGCCAAAGTCTTTGAAGATGCTGGGTGTATCAGTTGTCATATTCCCCCTTTCTTCACGGATAACAAGATTCATCCAGTGAGTGAAATTAGGACTAACCCAGCCCGTGGACGGTCTCGGCTAGGGTTAATCGACCTGTTGGCTGAGCCTAAAATCTACACACCTACAACGACTGTTCCTCCCTCATCAAGGGGGAGTGCCGTTGTTGATGTGCCAACGGAGAGCGTTGCTAACAGCTCAACGAGTTTACCCTCGGGCTTACTACCAAATGGAGGGTATAAAACCACGTCTCTGCGAGGATTATATTTGAGTGCCCCTTATCTCCATGATGGTGGCGTAGCAGTGAGAAAAGGAGCACTGCGATTTAATCAAAATGGTAGTTTTACCGTTGTTGATTCCACTGGGTTAGGACTACCGGGCACACTGCTAGGACTGCCCAGTAGTCCTCTTCCCAGCCAGCCAGCAGATAGTGCCAGTAGTCTCAGAGCCCTGGTTGATCGGGACTTACGGGCTCAAGTAATTGCCATTAATCAAGCATTTCCTACGCTGACGATCAATAATCTAGATGGCACTGGCCATGAATTCTATGTTGATGGTCAGGAGGGGTTTACCGCTCGGCAACAGTCAGACTTGGTTAACTTTCTCCTTGCCTTGGATGATAATCCAGGTGAGTTTTAGGAAACTACTGGTTGAGATAGAGTCAGGGTATAGGCTTCATCGTATTAATGTCTCATTTGGCAGCTGGTCCCTATCTGAACTTGGTCATTAACCACACGTACTGAATACACCGGTAGAGAGACTGTCTCATCATCCAGACAAACACCTGTTTTTAGGTCAAAATTTTGTTTATAAATTGGGGATGCCACCTTCAACACACCCTGGCGATCGCCCAGGATACCCCGTGACATCACAAATGCGTTACTAAATGGGTCAAAGTTTCCTGTGGCATAGACTTCATCGGTTGGGCCGATGCGAAATATGGCCACCTGTTCTGTACCCACTAGGGCATTCACACCGGTATTGGGTGCGATCGCATCCAACGCACAAATGGTTACCCAGTCTATCGAATCGGTCGTCGTCGTGGACTGCACCATGGGACTTTCCATCACTTTCAAAAATCTCCAAAAATCTCTCTAAAACAACATTGGCGGCTTACTGGACGGGGGTAGTCAATGCATCCTGACTCTGGTTTAACACCACCCGTTCTGCCTCAGTAGCCGGTCGCTTTTGGCCCCGCTCTTGCACATAGGCCAACGACGGATCGGCAGCATCCGCATTGACAAAGTGACTAAACCGCCGCACCTTCTCCGGAGTCTCAATGGTTGTTTTCCACTCACACTGATAGGTATCCACGTGATACTGCATCTGGGCCTCTAACTCATCGGCAATCCCCAAGGAATCTTCGATAATCACCTGCTTCAGATAATCCAGACCGCCCTCCAACTTGTTAAACCAGGTGGAGGTACGTTCTAGTTTGTCGGCAGTGCGAATGTAGAACACCAGAAACCGATCGAGATATTTAATCAGAGTCTCTTTATCTAGATCGGTGGCCAGTAGAATCGCATGCTGGGGCTTCATCCCGCCATTACCACACACATATAAATTCCAGCCATTCTCCGTGGCGATAATGCCAAAATCTTTGCCCTGGGCCTCGGCACATTCCCGCGTGCAGCCCGATACTGCTGACTTGAGTTTGTGGGGCGATCGCAACCCCCGATAGCGCAACTCCAGCTCGATAGCCAAGCTCGTCGAATCCTGTACCCCAAACCGGCACCAGGTGCTGCCCACACAGGACTTCACCGTCCGCAACGCCTTACCATAGGCATGGCCCGACTCAAACCCAGCTTCCACCAGCCGCTGCCAGATTAGTGGTAGCTGGTCCACCCGTGCCCCAAACAGATCCACCCGCTGGGCCCCAGTAATTTTGGTATACAGGTCAAACTCCTGCGCCACCTGCCCCAACACAATCAGCTTCTCCGGCGTAATTTCCCCACCCGGTATTCTCGGAATCACAGAATAGGTACCATCTTTCTGAATATTGGCCAGAAACGAATCATTGGTATCCTGCAGACCCACATGGGGCGTATTCAGCACGTAATCGTTCCAGGACGAAGCCAGCATCGACCCCACCGTTGGCTTACAAATCTCACAGCCATAGCCGGTGCCATATTGGGCCAATAACGCATCAAAGGACTTAATTTCACCCACCCGCAGCAGGTGATACAGCTCCTGACGAGAATAGGGAAAATGTTCGCACAGGTGATTGTTGACTTCCACCCCAGCTTTCTTCAGTTCCGATGTCAGGATATCCTTCACCAGGGGCACGCAGCCACCGCAGCCGGTACCTGCCGTCGTACATTTCTTTAGCGTTGGCAAATCCGTTATGCCATCTTCCCGAATCGTCTCACACAGCTGCCCCTTAGACACATTATTACAGGAACAAATCTGGGCCGTATCAGGCAGTTTGTCCATGGTCAGGGCCGCCGCGCCACCGCTCACAGGCACCAACAAACTCAGCGGATTAGTGGGCAATGGCATCTGGTTTTGCATCAGCTGGAGCAGGGTACCATAGGCGGCTGCATCCCCTACTAGAATGCCCCCCAATAACAGCTTGCCATCGGCACTCACCACCAGTTTTTTGTAGGTGCCCGCCACCGTATCCGTCACCGCCAGCTCTTTTGCTCCCGGTGTTTTAGCAAAATTATCCCCAAAGCTGGCTACATCCACCCCGAGCAGCTTTAGCTTGGTGGACATATCCGCCCCAGTAAACTGCTGCGCCGTTGTTCCCGCCAGCAGCTGGTCGCTGACCACCTCCGCCATCTGATACCCCGGTGCCACCAGCCCAAAGATACGTCCCTGGTACAAGGCACATTCCCCAATGGCATAGATCTTCGGATCAGAGGTTTGACAGGCCTCATTAATCACCACCCCGCCCCGGTCTCCCAGCTGCAACCCACAGCTGCGCGCCAGCTCATCCCTGGGGCGAATGCCTGCCGAGAAGACAATCATATCCGTCTGTAGCGATGTCTCATCGGCAAATTGCATGGATACTAGTTTGCCATTTTCGCTAACAATCTCCGTGGTGACTTTGCTAGTGTGTACCTGCACTCCTAGACTTTCAATTTTCTCCTTGAGAACGTCCCCCCCGGTCTCATCCAGCTGTACTGGCATTAACCGGGGAGCGAACTCCACCACATGGGTGTCTAAGCCCAGAGACTTTAGGGCATTGGCACATTCTAGTCCCAGCAGCCCACCGCCTACAACAACGCCTACACGGGACTGCGCACCATAGGCCTTAATCGCATCCAAATCATCAATGGTGCGATACACAAACGTTCCTGGCGTGTCATTGCCCTTAATCGGCGGCACAAATGGATAGGAGCCGGTTGCCAATACCAGCCGATCATAGGCAATTTCAACGCCATTGGCCGATGTCACCCGCTGCTGCTGCCGGTCAATCTCAACGATGCGATCGCCCACATAAATCCGAATCCCATTGTCTTGATAAAAACCAGGTTCTACCAGCGTCAGGTCCGCCGCCGTTTTATCTACAAAGTATTCACTTAGGTGGACTCGGTCATAGGCAACTCGCGGTTCCTCGCAAAAGGTAATCAGATGCCAATGGTCAAGAGCACCTTTTGCGACCATCAATTCAAGCAACCGATGCCCGACCATCCCATTGCCAACAACGACGAGAGTTTGCTTGCTGTTCGGCATACTGATTGTTTCTCAACTCACTGCTCCCTACAGTGATCGATCCCTTTCAAAAAGACTAGTCTCCTATCCAGTTTTTGCCAGAAATCGATGCATCAATTGCATAAGCAAGGAAGTATTCATATGTTTGCCCCCTAAGGAGTCAATATTTACGACAAAGTGCAACAGATTCGACAATAAATGAAACAGAATATTGTCATTTATTAACCCAAATGTTTCGACAGTCTCAAGGCTAGTCCCGCAAGGGCACGGACAGGATTGCTGGTACCTAATCGATCTGCCAGGTCGTCAGCCAAGATACCGCCGCCCATTCCAGAACCAATAATAATGATGTCGAAGTCTTTATTGGCACCGTCATAGTCTCGGATCAGACGAGTGTGGGATTGGGGCTTTTCGACAACCAAATTCGCGTAGTTGTTCTGAAATGGCATTTGTTCCATCCTAGCTAACTACTACTTGTTATGTTCTAATTGCTATGTTCTACATAACAAGTAAGGGTGAAAAATCCAAACTGGATAGTACCCGTGCGGGTGATTTTGCAATGTAATTGCTGCCGAACTATCCAGTTCTAGCTCGTAACACAGTATCTACTATTGCTGATGATATGAGCATTGTTTTTCGTGATTCAGATCATATCTTACTCTGATCTTAGATCTAGAAAAGAGAATTTTGTTATGAAACCTGAATAAACCTGACCCTTTCTCCTGAATAAACCTGAATAAAACAGGATTTTTTCTGTTGAGGATTTTAGCGATAGTAGGTTCAACGGCTGAGGGCACAAACAAGGTACACCACTCAGTAAGCAAACTTATTTAATCCAACACACGAGGAATCACCATGCAACTTTTCTATTCTGAACAATCTCACAAATCTACGTCCCCAACCTTTAGATCAGAGCTGCGAACTGCAGACAATTGGCTGATTCGAGCTTATCAGGTCCTAAAGCAATGGCTAATTGTTGAAAATGAGATTAGTGTCAAACAAGTTGTCGATTATGACGGCAATATCTGGTGGGAGGTTTGTGACCCTTATACCCGTCAGCAAAAGTGGATGGCTTCTGAAGAAGAGGTTCTCGTCTGGGTAGACACATATCGTCACCGTGCAAATATCACTGATTGTAAAACCTCCTGACTCTTCTCTGAGTGACAATGCCCACTTAAAATAATTGTTGTAGCCGCAAACATAACTACAACATTAATTGATGATAAAGTCTTGAGAGTACGAAAATCGAATGTTTTCTATACCCTTCCTAGCAATCTCAATGCACACCGATCGCCAAGAGTTTGTCGATAGGATTTCAAGGTTACTTGCGGCGGGTGATTGAGAACATTATGCAGTACAAAGATAGTCGTCCCAAGGTGTGTTCGAATAGATGAAACCTCAACCGTTAATCGCTGTGCACGATGTATCGTCAAGCCGCAATTGGTACGAAAACGTTCTTGGACTACGTAGCGGACATGGTGGTGATAAATATGAGCGGATGATGCACGGTGATCGCATAGTGCTTCAACTTCATCGATGGGACGCACATGAGCATTTGCACCTTGGTGATCCTTCAGTACCGATTGGAAATGGGGCGGTACTTTGGTTTCAAACAGATCGATTCGATGAAATAGTAGACAAGGCGCAGGCCTTTCAGGCAAGGATTCTCGAAGGACCTCAAATCAATTCAAATGCCAACCATCGCGAGATTTGGCTAAGTGACCCAGATGACTATACTGTTGTTATTGCTGGCACACCGGGTGATGTTTGAATATTTGCCGTGGATGATATCAATTCCGATTCCAGTCTGGCCATGGCTATTTGCGTGACCATTGCCTCGACTTGAAGCAGATTGTGATGAATCTGGTGTGCTGGGCAGATGGCGATATGCCAGCCTTCCTCGACTTGGCCGATGGGAATCAATGGGATTTCCACCTGGGAATATTTTTACCATGCATTGATTCCTCCTTTGGTCAAGGCTAGATATCAAGTGATTGCCCCAGATTTTCTGGGGCATGGCTGGCCAGACCGGCTCGATCGGTCAAAGCGATCGCTTCAAGATCAGGCCAGAATGATCTGTGTACTGTTCAGTCTGCTACGGCTGTAATGTTGACATGGCTAAATTTAGCCCCAAGTATTTTTGGGCAATTCCTCAGTTATGATCGGCATGTAAGTAGGTTGGCCTAATCATTTATAAGATGGAATATCAGAAGTTTGACCTCCTCGGATATGCCCCCAAACCCCCAATGCTGGGGGCTTTGAGCCTAGTCTCCCCCAGTATTGGGGGACGGAAGGGGGCCTCGGAGTCTGAAGCCTAATTTGGATAACCTACTTACTAGTATTTCAAACCAGTTTTTAGTTGAAATACTAGAATATTTGCAATTGTCACTATTTCTAGAATCAGGCCATAGGAGGCGAAAAACAGGAACAAGGCCGATAATAGCCACGTCCCAAAAATCATCCGTCCTAATCTGATTCAATCATTTGACCTTAGTTCAGACTAGTTGGATTGCTATCAATTATTGTAGATAATCTACTCAGCCTATTACCTGCTCTAGGTGATCCCATTTATTTGTGACGAGCATTTGCTATGAGTTTATACAGCACATTTACTTCTGAATCAGTATCAGAAGGGCATCCCGATAAGATGGCCGATCAGATTTCTGATGCCATTCTAGATGCACTTCTCAAGGATGATGTTCATTCCCGTGTAGCCGTGGAAACCATGGTGAAAACTGGTATGGCTATCATTGCCGGTGAAGTTCGCACTAGCACTTACGTTGACCTAGAGGACATTGTCCGCGATGTTATTTTGGACATTGGCTACAATAGTTCAGATGTAGGCTTCGACGGAGCTTCCTGTGCCGTTGTCAATGCCATCGGTAAGCAATCGGCCGATATCGCCATGGGCGTTGACGAAGCTGAAAATAAAGACCTCGGTGCCGGGGACCAGGGTCTAATGTTTGGTTACGCAACCAATGAAACAGACGTTCTGATGCCTGCCCCCATCTACTATTCCCACCGATTAGTAGAGCGTCAGGCTGAACTCCGCAAAAGTGGCAAGCTTGGCTGGCTGCGTCCTGATGCTAAGAGTCAGGTAACGCTGCGCTATGAAGATAGTAAACCCGTTGCTATTGATGCCATCGTTCTATCTACGCAGCATGATCCAGACATTACCCTGGGCGATATCCGCGAAGCCGTAATGGAAGAGATCATCAAGCCTGTGCTGCCTCACCAGTGGCTACATGCTGGTACCCAGTACCACATTAACCCCACTGGACAGTTCATCATCGGTGGTCCGGTAGGTGATTGTGGTCTGACTGGTCGTAAGATCATTGTTGATACTTATGGCGGCATGGCCCGCCATGGTGGTGGTGCCTTCTCCGGTAAAGATCCTTCTAAGGTGGACCGTTCAGCAGCCTACGCTGGCCGTTATGTAGCCAAGAATATCGTGGCTGCTGGTTTAGCCGATCGTTGTGAAATTCAGGTTTCCTACGCCATTGGTGTTGCCGAACCCACATCGATCTCCATCAATACCTTTGGGACTGGCAAAATTGACGATGACAAAATTGCTAAGCTTGTCAGCGAACATTTTGATCTGCGTCCCCAAGGATTAATTGATATGCTCAATCTACGTCGGCCCATTTATGGTCTGACAGCTGCCTATGGACACTTTGGTCGTGAGCTACCTGATTTTACTTGGGAGCATACTGATAAAGCTGAACAGCTAAAGGCCGCTCTCTAGAAAATAATTGCCCACAGTTTTCTCTTTAGAGCGAGAATCCAAGAATTTGGATGCATAGAAAATTATCTGACGGCATAATGACCTATGAGGTCAGATCGGTCAGATCATTAAGTGTCACTAATCATCAAGGAATCCATGAGCGCAAATTTATTAACACGGGACTATAAAGTCGCAGATATTAGCCTGGCTAGCTGGGGTCGTAAAGAGATTGCGATCGCAGAAGGTGAAATGCCTGCTCTAATGAGCATTCGTCAGAAATATAGCGATAGCAAGCCCTTGGCTGGAGCCAAGATCATCGGCTGTATTCATATGACTATTCAGACTGCCGTTCTGATCGAGACCCTGATCGAACTAGGCGCTGAAGTCCGTTGGTCTTCTTGCAACATTTTCTCCACCCAGGATCATGCTGCCGCCGCCATCGCTGAAGCCGGTGTTCCCGTCTTTGCTTGGAAAGGAGAAACCGAAGAAGAATACATCTGGTGTATTGAGCAGACCTGTCGTACTCCCGAAGGCAAGCTATGGGATGCCAATATGATTTTGGATGATGGTGGCGACCTCACTGGTCATATCCATGAACAGTATCCTGAAATGCTGACCAATATTCACGGTGTGACTGAGGAAACCACTACAGGTGTACACCGTCTCTATGAAATGATGGAAAAGGGAGAACTGAAGATTCCCGCCATCAACGTCAATGACTCCGTGACTAAATCCAAGAACGACAACAAGTATGGTTGTCGTCACAGCTTGAACGATGCCATCAAGCGTGGTACCGATCACCTGATGGCTGGTAAGAAAGCCCTGGTTATTGGTTATGGCGATGTGGGTAAGGGGTCTGTAGCCTCTCTCCAGCAAGAAGGCATGATCGTTAAAGTGGCTGAAGTTGATCCCATCTGTGCCATGCAGGCCTGTATGGACGGCTTTGAAGTTGTTTCTCCTTTTATTAATGGGGTTAACGACGGTACTACTGCTAGCCTCAACAAAGAGCTATTGGCTAATACCGATTTGTTAGTAACGGCCACTGGTAACTTCAACGTATGTGACGCTAACATGCTGGCAGCCCTAAAGCCCGGTGCTGTTGTTTGCAACATCGGTCACTTTGACAATGAGATTGACACTGCTTTCATGCGCAAAGCTTGGCAGTGGGAAGAAGTGAAGCCTCAAGTTCATAAGGTCTATCGTAGTGATGACCCCAAAGACTTCTTGATCCTGTTGGCAGAAGGCCGCTTAGTTAACCTAGGTAACGCCACCGGTCATCCCTCTCGGATTATGGATGGTTCCTTCGCTAACCAGGTTCTGGCCCAAATGTTCTTGTATGAGCGCAAGTTTGCTGACTTGTCTGATGCTGAGAAAGCTGGCGCTATCACTGTCGAGGTACTACCCAAAAACCTTGACGAAGAAGTTGCTCGCTACATGGTTGAAGGCTTTGGTGGTGTGGTTACTAAGCTAACTAAAACCCAGGCTGATTACATCAATGTATCTGTAGAAGGTCCCTTTAAGACTGATAGCTACAAGTACTAAGGGTGTTTCTGGTTTAGAAACGTCTAGCTGATAAAGCCCGCATAGTCTCCTGATTTCTTGAGACTATGCGGGCTTTACGGTTTTAGTAATGTCTTTTGAGCACATCATTAAAATCTCTAGAGAACTGATTAAGGAACAGAATCCAAAGAGATTAATTAGATTGTTATGTCTAGCAAAATTTGATACTGCCCACGTAGAAAGCCGTATCATTTCGTCTGACCCTCAACGATCAATGGCATAAAGTTTGGTCTTTCTCAAAAAGTATTCTGAGTTCCGGCTAGATAGAATGAACGATGAAGAAAGCTAAGTGGATGCGTTTCCTTCATCGTTATCAAAAGCAATTTTAGTAAACTAGGAAACCATTGTTGCCCCGTGGTATGAGTTACCCTGTAAGCTATTGACTAAGATTGTCAATGATAAGCAGGCTTATCTTACATAGATCGATAACGATACTAGAGATAGCTGTAGAATGTAGACATTAATATTTATTTCTCATACATATAACCATTATGGAAACTAACGCCAAGATCTATGTCGCTGGTCATAATGGCCTTGTTGGCAGTGCTATTGTCCGTACCCTCAAAGACCGGGGCTATAATAATCTGATTCTCAAAAGTAGCCAGGAACTTGACCTCTGTCGTCAAGCTGATGTCGAATCGTTTTTTGAAGCGACTAAGCCTGATTATGTCTTTCTCGCCGCAGCCAAGGTCGGCGGCATCCATGCGAATAATACCTATCGTGCTTCTTTCCTTTATGACAACTTGATGATTGAGGCCAATGTTATCCATAGTGCCTATAAAGTTGGTGTTAAGAAACTATTATTTCTAGGATCTTCCTGCATTTATCCCAAGCTAGCTCCCCAGCCTATGCGGGAGGAGCATTTGCTGACTGGCTTTTTAGAGCCGACGAATGAGCCCTATGCGATCGCAAAAATTGCTGGTCTAAAGCTGTGTGAAAACTACTGCCGTCAGTATGGCGTTAACTTTATTTCTGCCATGCCCACCAACCTGTACGGTCTCAACGATAACTTTGACCTGGCCAATTCCCACGTACTGCCAGCCCTGATGCGCAAGTTCCACGAAGCCAAGCTGGCCAATCAACCTACGGCAGAAGTGTGGGGTAGTGGCAGCGCTCTGCGTGAGTTTCTCTATGTGGACGACCTGGCCGATGGTTTGCTATTCCTGATGGATAACTACGACGGCATCGACTTTGTCAACATCGGTAGCAGTAAGGAAGTCTCAATCAAAGAATTAGCCCTGACGCTTAAGGACGTTGTTGACTATGAAGGTGACATTGTCTTTGATACCAGTAAACCTGACGGCACACCCCGTAAACTAATGGATGCCTCTAAGCTGACTAATCTGGGCTGGCAAGCTCAAACTTCCCTGAAGGAAGGCATTACCAAGACCTATGATTGGTTCCAGCTGCACTACGAGACCCTGCGAGGGGTGTAGCAAGATACTGTTACGCTAAAGCCTGTTATATCTTGAGGGGAATATGGCTACCCTACTCAAATAGCAGCACACGATAGAAACACCTATGGGGCAGCGCCTGGCGCATCGCTATCACATCGATAAACTTATGGGTCAGGGGGGCTTTGGTAAGGTCTTTTTGGCCAACGATGAGCAATTGCCAGGGCATCCCATCTGTGTGGTTAAACAGCTTAACCCGGTCCACACCGATGCTTTTGATACCGCCAAGCGTCTGTTTAACCTGGAGGCAGAAACCCTCTATCGGCTAGGAGAGCATCCACAAATCCCGAGGCTGTTGGCTCACTTTGAAGAAGCTGGCGAGCTGTATCTAGTGCAGGAGTATATTGCTGGTCATTCCCTGGCAGCAGAATTGGCAGCGGGTTCTATGGCTGTTGATGACGTCATGTCCTGTCTGCGAGACCTGCTGACGGTGCTAGCGGCTGTGCACAGGCAGAATGTGATCCATCGAGATATTAAACCCAGCAATATTTTGCGTCGTCAGGGGCCTGGAGAAGAACCAGGGAAACTGGTACTAATTGATTTTGGGGCGGTGAAGGCGCTACAGGCGTCGCCCCAACCTGGGCGAGACTTGACGGTGGCGATTGGCTCTTTGGGCTATATGGCTCCAGAACAGCAAGCGTCTAGACCCTGCTTTGGTAGTGACTTGTATAGTTTGGGGATGGTGATACTGCAGGCGTTGTCAGGTCGCCATCCCATGAGTTTTGAGAGCCCGGCCACCTGTGAACGGCTTGGGGTGACAGTGTCGGAGGAGCTGGCGGATTTTATTGACCGGTTGGTGTGTTTAGACCATCGGCAGCGATATGGGAGCGCCATGGAGGCGCTGCATGTTTTTAGCCAATTGATGGCTGGGGTGACGAATGCGGGAGAATATGGGTCGACGGTATTGCCTGAGGTGACGTTGGCGGATGGAGAATTGGGTGTCGCAGTCTCAACCCAACCTACGGTTTTTTCCTCCCCTGCTCCTCCTCCCCTGGCCTCCTCTGCCTCCCCTGCTCCTCCTGCCCCCTATTCCCAACAAACGTATCGCAATCGCCAAGCTCTTTTAAACAAAGTCCGTCGTTTCTGGATCGAAGGCGTCCTAGAGCGATCTCTCCATGGTCAGGTCTTACTCACGCTGGGGTTAGAGGAACGACCGGATGCGATCGCACCGCCCTGGCAAATCACCTATGCTACTCCAGGCCAGTCACCCCAGCCTTTACCCACAGGGACTCAGGCTAGTCATGTGTTTGACGCCATTGGCGAGGGCCGCAGCCTATTGATTTTGGGTGAGCCAGGGGCCGGTAAGACCACGACCCTGCTGAGTCTGGCGCGAAATTTGTTAGACCGGGTGACCGGTGACCGGCGGTTGTCTGGTGACCACCGGTTGCCCGTTATCTTTAATCTCTCTTCGTGGCTGAATGAACCCATTGAACGATGGCTGGTCAAAGAGCTGAATAGCAAATACCAGGTACCCAGGAGCATTGGTCAGTGCTGGGTAGAAGAACAACAGCTGTTGCTACTGCTAGATGGCCTTGATGAGGTGGCTCAGGAGCGTCGAACAGCCTGCGTCGCTGCCCTCAATCAGTTTCATCAGGATTATGGCCCTGAAATGGTGGTGTGTAGTCGCATCCGTGACTATGAAAAACTGCCTCAAAAGCTTCAATTTCAGGCAGCTCTGTATTTGCGTCCCCTCACTGATGAGCAGATTTTGACCTATCTAAATCGTCCAGATCGGGGACTTACAGGTCTTAAGTCTCTGTTAGAAAAGGACGCGGCTATCCAGGATGCAAATATGTCCCTGATCGAGCTGGCACGGTCACCCCTGATTTTGAATATCATGGTGCTCACATACCAGGGAGTCTCTTCTGAGCAGATTCTACCCCAGGGGAGAGGGGAACTTGAGGGCCGTCCTAACTATCAACAACAGTTATTTGATGCCTACATCCAACGGATGTTAGAACGTCGTCCTGGCAATGCCTATGGTTCAGCTGAGATCAAGCATTGGCTAACATGCTTAGCCCAGCGCTTGGTAGCCACATCCGAGACGGTATTTTTGATTGAGCGGATCCAGCCGGATTGGCTTTCTGTCAAACAGCGTCGGGCTTATGTGATTGGGCTGTGGTGTAGCTTTTTTGCGATCGCTACGGTGCTGGGCTCTCAAGTGTTGGCCATTGACCGTTTATTTTTGGGAGTATTGTTGGGCAGTCTGATCTGTAGTCGCATCTTTGGTGTTAACCGTATCACTCCTACAGAGACACTGCGCTGGTCTTGGCAAAAGGCTCGTAACAATCTACTCTTGGGCCTCACCGTGGGACCACCGATTGGTTGGTGCCTCAAAGTAGGGTTTGGCTTTATGTTTGGTGATAGGGCTTGTTTACTGGCTGGCAACTGTCTTGCCAATCACAGTGTCATTGGCCTTGCCTTTGGAGCTACCTTAGGGCTTACCTTTGGGCTGATTCGAGGGCTGAGCGGTAAACGGATTGGCAACGCTAGTCAGCCTAATGCAGGCATTTGGCAATCGGCTCGTAATTCTACACTATTTGCCGTTGTTGCCATGGTGACTCTCTATGTTCCTGGTTTTCTCCTTGGTAATACCAAAGCCTCATTCTGGGCGGCAACAGGTCTGGCTTTTGGTTTTGCTGCAGGGGGAGGTGAAGCTTTAATCAAGCATGTGCTGTTACGGTTGATATTGACCGTCAGTGGCATTACCCCTTGGAACTACAGCAAATTTCTGGACTATGCCACCACTAGTATTTTTTTGCAAAAGGTAGGGGGCGGGTATCTGTTTATTCACCGATTGTTATTAGAGCATTTTGCCTCTCTGTCAAAGGCCAAAACAACTAAACATAAACAACAATACTGAGCAAACATTATGCCGATGTTGTTTCCAACAAATATTCAAAATTGGGTATTTTTGCCAGCATCTTAATCTCTGTAGCACAAACATTTTGAACAAGGGCGATACTGCGTTCGCGCTGTTCGCCAGGGGGTAACGTTTTTAAGATATTAGTGACAATGTCTAGTTTTACGACAGCGTCTTTTAGATGTTGGCGCATGTCTGTAAATAAATCGGCTTGATTGTTGTCAAGACCTGCGCGAAATTTTTGAATCTCTTGTTGTAATGCGGTGATTTGGGCATGATTTGCCCGAGATTTTGAGGCTGCTTGTTTTTGTAGACGGGTTTCCACTGCAGTTAGGACATCTGAGCGGGCGAATGGCTTGGTTAAATAGTCGTCTGCCCCTAACACCATGCCCCGACGAATATCCCCTTTATCGGCTAATGCAGTCAGAAAAATAAATGGAATTGCCAGGGTCTTAGGATCTTGACGTAGGGCTTGCAATACATCATAGCCATCCAGTTCAGGCATCATCACATCACAGATAATCAAGTCTGGTGTATGTTCCACAGCCCCAATCAATCCGGTGACGCCATTGTCTGCTCCCACCACGTCATAGTCTTCTAACTCAAGAAGTTCTATAAGGTTTGAACGAATTTCTACCTCGTCTTCGATCACTAAAATTTTGACCATATTTTTTTTGGCAAATGCAATATTTCAGTTTGATGGATATATTGGGTAGATGCAGAAGCCTCTAGGTTTTTAATAGAGTTCCCGAGCAAAGATGTGCTTCACCATGGTATGGGAGTTTCCCGTCCATCTGAGGTAGGGTGATTCTAAAGGTGGTGCCTTCACCAACGGTGCTTTCAAAGGTAATTTGCCCCTGGTGAAGTTCTACGGATTTTTTGATGATAGCCAGTCCCAGCCCCGTCCCTGAAATGGTGCCGACGTTGGGACCGCGCACGAATGAATCAAACAGGGTGGAGCAAGCTGCTTGGGGAATGCCGATGCCGTAGTCCTGAACCCATAGCTCAATTTGCTTCTCTGTGGATTCTAGTCCTACTAATACCTCACCGCCGCTGGGGGAATAGTTGATGGCATTGGCCAGTAAGTTAGTCAGGATATGGCGCATGAGTTTGCGGTCGATTTGATGGGGGATATCGGAGAGCTGCGATCGCAACGTTAATTTATGTCGAGCCGTCGTAATCTGCAACTCTTCAATAATTTCTTGGCAAAATTCGTTGAGCAATAGTGGCTGTGGATTAAACTCCATGCGCCCAGCTTCCACCTTATTGATCAGGAGTACATCATTAAGCAACTCAGTCATATGGGTGGCTGCTGTTTTCACTTTCTGGAGGTATTGATGTTGTTTGGCGGTGTCCCACTGTTCGCCGTAGTGTTCTAATAGCTCAGCTGATGACAGAATTGTTGTCAGTGGTGTTCGAAACTCGTGAGACGTCATCGACACAAACCGAGTTTTCATCTCATTGAGCTCCCGTTCCCGCTCCAGGGTATTGCGAATTTCAGTCTCCACTCGTTTGCGCTCGGTAATATCGCGAATGATGACAATCACTTCCTTGGAGTCACTGTTGACGATACGGGCTTCAAAATAGAGAAGGCCCGCATCATTTTCAATCTGAAATTCAAGGATTTCAATTTCTCCCGTTTTGAGTACCTGTTCAATGCGCTGTTGCATAGCATTGGCCACTGACGCTGGCAGAACCGCTGTTAAATTTTGATGCAGACACTCAGCGGGCCTGAATGGCAGGGTATGTTGTTTGGGTTCGCTGTAGTTAACAAACTGACCATCACCCCTGATCCGAAACATCGGATCTGGAATGGCATTGAGCAGAGCACGATTAGTGGCATAGCTAGATTGCAGTGCCTTTTGTTCCTGTTTTAGCCGCTCTGTTGTTGCTAGTACCTGGGTGGTCCGTTCCTTGACCTGTGTTTCCAAGCCATCGTGAAGGGCCTGCAGCTCAGATTCTGCTCGCTTGCGATCCGTAATGTCTACCAGATAACAGCGAATGAGATCGCTTTGGGGGATATAGTGAAATGCCTGTTCAAAAATTTGTTCGCCCACTGCTATGGTACGCACAAAGCGTTGTTTTTCATGGGCTTGCACCGTATCGATCACCCCATCCAAAATAGGATGATTTAATTTCGCCATGTGGATTGTCGGAAACTGACTGACGGCTGCGGGATTAAGATAAGTCAGCTCGCCAGTAAGAGATATCTCAATAATTGGGTGAGAAAACAGTTCTGGGAACGACGCGAGACGCGCCACAGCGGTTTCCTGTAAGCCGTCGGATTCAGCAATAAGAGGTCCTACGGGGGCTGCGATTAGAGTCGCCATGTACTTGTCAGCTTCGTCACTGCCCGACAACAGCCATTCGACATTTTCTGCAGCGGTGTGATAACGTGCCTTAACGTTAGCCCCAAATACGACTTCATCTCCGTGACGCAAATTGTGGGAGTTACAGCGCCGACCATTGATAAATAGGCCGTTCGTGCTAGGTTTACCCTGCAGATTGCCGTCAATGATCCGAAATCCATAGTCTGCTGCCCCAGGCCGGGTCACTCGCAATAAAATTGCATGCTGACGAGAGACTTCCTTGGAATGTAAGACAATAGAGTTACGAATATCACGACCAATAGAGCCAGAGTCCGCGTGTAAGTTTACCGCTCGTTTTCCCTGGTCGTCTTCAACAATTAAGAGATGCTGCATAGGATTAACGGTAATAGCAGGCCGATGCTTCGTCTCACATTGGCCCGCTATCAGTTTTCCCTAGCTGTCAGATGACTCAACAACCCTAAAACGATAGATAACCGAGTCCTCAGTTTCATCGACGACAGTTAGCAACAGCTGTTGATCATTCCCTAATTGGGCAACCTGCTCAACGGGTTTGGAGACCATGTCAGTCGGCCAGTTTGGTTTATGGATGGCTAATACTCCCTGCTGTGATTGTGCAAATAGCTGATAACATCGCTGGCGAAAGACTTCGTTATCTAAGGTGTAATCTTCTAACGTACATACGCGGTCCAGGGTCAGCTTAACCGCATGCATCGTCAGGTACGTAATATCATCACCATAGCCCAGCATGATTAATCTATCGGTGTCATAGTCTAAGGCTTGGTTGATTTGCTTAGAAAACTCCAATGTTCCTGGTGAAAGACGGGGTACAGCCTCTATCAATGAAGCCGGGCTTTCTCGTTTGACCATACGAGTATCTGACAAAAGTAGATTTAAAGCAGGACGAAATAAATGCAGAACGTAGGAGAATGGCAGCATTAATACCAGGGCTGCCACGGTGACTAATTTTCGCTTTTGTTGGGGGATTTGTTCTAGCCCTAGTACCATGAACGGCAGGAGTAGCATGCCAATGGGGATAGCATAGCGGGGCTGCAGATTCATAGTTCCTTCTACTGATTTGTAAGAAAGAATTAAAGATAGTCCCAAAAAAGGTACCAGCCAGATGAGTTGGCTACTCCTTTTCCGTAGGGCAATGACAACGCCCCAAAGGCTTAATCCTAAGACAGGAAACGATAGGCCAAATCCCATCACACCTGGGAAAAAGATCAGTCTTACAAAGCGTTTGAGTAGGGAAATACCACCACGACCTGATAAGGTGGCTGCGGTGTCATGGGTTTGGTAGTTAAAGCTATAGAGTGGATCGCCATGG
Source organism: Leptothoe spongobia TAU-MAC 1115 (assembly GCF_018739885.1). Lineage (GTDB taxonomy): Bacteria > Cyanobacteriota > Cyanobacteriia > Phormidesmidales > Phormidesmidaceae > Leptothoe > Leptothoe spongobia. The sequence goes on from NZ_JADOES010000045.1 coordinate 22,192, forward strand.
GTGATCGCACAGCCAATCATCCATAGGGTGGGCACGACCATAGCTACAGCCCCAAATGCTAATAACCGTTTTGGATAGCGCCATAGAACTGCTGCCATAAAGGGGATTAGCACCCAACCTTCATAACGAATGCCTGCTCCCAGGGTGATAAAAGCACCCGCTAATGCTGCTTGCCACAGGGTGCCATTCTTAGCACGAGCATAAGAAAGGAGCGGTAGTGATGCCGCTAGCAACAGTGCAAAAGGCGTATCTGATAACGCCATCAGGCTATTGCGAAATGCTAGGGGGTAGACCATAAAGGCCGTCGCTACGATCACTCCAGCAGCCACCCCACTCTTTTGCCCAAATTCTCGATAGCTAAACCAATACAGGGGAATGGCTGTCAGCACCGCAAACAGAATATTGAGTAGTGTGGGTGTGTAGTAATACTCGGGAATTATCTTAAAAATAATTCCCAGCACATAGGTGTGTAAGGGGAGCCAGACAGCACTTTGTAACCCAGTATTTGGTGTTTGCAACCACTCCCACCCGATCAATATGCGCGACATGGCATCTGGCTCAGTGGTGTGGGAAAAGGGGAGGACACACAGTCTCAATAAGAGACCCAGTGCCAAAATACCGGCCAACAGTTTCCAATGGTTGATGGTTTGCTGGGGTGGTGTCGTTGTCACTGTCTTTGGAGATGGTGTCACCATGGGATGCGCTCTAGAGAAATTGCCTAAATATAGGTAGGTCGATGGATATTTTGTCGGAGGAGGGGCTAAACGTCAGGTGGCATCAGACTGTCTGTCTTCGATAGTCTTGTCTCCGGGGTGTCATTGATCGGGTTATGCCCATTACTTAAACCCAGACCCAGGGCAAATAATCCACCCACCACACTCAGACTGCCATACATAATCAGGCGCATCACCAGGGTATAGCCAATGGCACTATCACCTTGGATGCCATATAGGCCAAGGGCAAATCGGACAGCGGCTTCAAACGCACCAAGGTGTCCGGGGGTGGACGGTATAACCACGGCTAACGCTTCCATGCTTTGGATAAATAAGGCTCCAATAAAGCCCGGTGTGGTCAGGTCGAATGCTTTTAAGACAACCCAAAAGGAAATACCTGAGAGCAGCCATACGGCTAAGGTGTCTAGTAAAGCCAGGCCTAGGGCCTTGGGAGACTTGAGCACGGCAAAGCCCTGGAGCAAATTGCGAACCATGGGCTGTATGGTGGTCACCCGTTTTTGTAAACCAAGGTGTATGAGGATCCACTCAACCCAGGTTTCGATCCGTTTGGGTGCATTGGCCGCTAACCAAAAACTAGCGTAGATAATCACCACACCCAGACCCAGGGCAACAATGGCTAGATTGTTGACTTGGAGTTGCGGTAGCCACAATAGCGGCCCGACTAGAAACAGTAGGGCGATAGCCGCATCTAATAATCTGGCACTGACAATACTGCCGAGTGCGATCGCAACTGGTACTGCTGCTCGACGTTTAAGTACGCCTACTCGTACTAACTCTCCGGCATTAGCTGGCAATACGCAGTTACCCGCAAACCCAATAAATACCGCCGCCACACGTATGCCAAACGAAACTTCGATTCCTGGCAATAGCAGCCCCCATCGATGGGCTCGAATCACAAATGCTGCCAAAAAGGTCAAGGTTGCCAGCACAATCCACCCCAGGTGAATCTGTTGTAGAGTCTGCCCCAGATGTGTCCAACTGACATCCCGCCATGCCCACATCATCAAGACAACGGCGAGGAAAAGACCAATAAAACTAAGCCAGCGTTTAGGGGACATAGGGAAAGGGGCAGTTTTGGGTTGAAGAGACGTTCCATGGAACGTCTGTACATTAGTGCCGAATTGGGAAACGGCTATGGCATCTGCAAAATTCTCTTAACCCATTTCAATGATCGGCATACCAAATTTAGGATTCTTGCTTTGCTTGCCGTTTTGTCGACCTTTGGCCTGAGCATGTATGCCCATGGGCACAACATTAAACTGATTTTTCATCATGGTGAGGGCCCGACGCAAAATCTGTTGTTTTTTACCTGCAGGTAGTTTCATGGCTGGGAAGAAGCCTAGCTCTGGTACATCGTTTAGATCGAGAAAATCTAGGGGATGGAGCAGTAGCGAAGGCTCTGTCCGAGTCAGTCGACAGAGTAAAAGGGCAATACGGAAGTATAGTAGGGCAATCGGTGGAGAAAAACAGGCTAGATAGAGAATGTAGCTAAAGTGAATCGGCACCTTGAAGAGGGGCATGGTCGTTACTGGAATCTCGACCAGCCGATGATTGGACAGCAGCCACTGGTAGCGTTTTAAGGGTTGAAAGCCATCTTTTACCCCCCCAAACAATGCCTTACGCTGTTCTTTTTCCTCAGGTGTGAGCTTGGTGGTCATAAAGTAATAAGCCCGTGCCAATGGCCCCAAAAAGGTGGGAAATGTTGAGGCGTCGTACTGATAACCCCGATGGGCCAAAATAGTTAACACTGACTTAGACAGACTAAAGCCAGGTCCACGAAAGCCTTTAGGGCGCTGTCCAGTGGCTTTTTCTAGATGGTCTTCTGCCATGGCCAGTTCGTTTTCAATCTCTTCAGGACTGTAGAGATGTAGCCAGGACTCGTGATTAAACGAATGGTTGCCGATCTCATGTCCGGCTAATGCAATGGACCTTAAGGCTTTTTGATTTTTGGTGAGGGCTGCGTCCTGACCGACGATAAAGACCGTAATCTTGAGTTCAAGATCGTCTAAAAACGATAAGAACCGGGGCACAACAGTATCCAAATAAGATGGAAAATTCTCCCACCCCGGATCGCCATGGATCTTCATATAGGACCATTGATTGTCCAGATCCAGAGAGAGACTTGCTAGAGGTTTTGATTGGGGATTGCTCATATTAGGTTACATACTGATAGGCATATGAATTGGCTTTTTAGGTCGTTAGCAGGCTGCTACAGACCTATGTCAGATGTGTGTCGTAGCTTAGTGCCTTGATTGGCCTCTGCTAGCAAAGAGCCTATGTGACGTTCTGCCAGCTGAATGGTGTCGTTGACATTTAAGGTGCCGTTGACAATATGGGCAGAGTTGAGAATGTGCAAACCGGGCACTGACGTATGAACCGGCGGTAGCTGGGTGGAGTAATTGAGGGTGGATAAGGCCATGACATACTTTACCCGAGAGATTTGAAAGGCTGATACCTGATCCCGCTTAAAGTCTGGATACATGGCTTCTAAGCCGCTAAGAAACTCTTCTTTGATAAATTCATCGGAGAGTTTTAAAGTGTCATCTTCTGCCGGTACATACTTTGGCAAATAGATCAGATGATGGCCGTTTAATTCTGCTGGATCGACCAGGGCCGTCATCTCAATCACTCCGGTAAATGGAGCATCATCGGTGATGTTGGTAACGTAGTAGGGCGAAAGCGGGCGCTTTAACAACAGCGACGCACAAACAATACCCTGGTACTGGATATTAAATAGCCGAGCTAGTTCATCTTGATTGAGACCATGGCAAATTTTAGCTGCAATGGGAGCTGCTGTGGTGACCACGACTTGATCAAATTTACGCACATCCACCGATTGATTGCCTTGGTCATCCAAACGAGATTGCACGATTTGCAACTGGTCAGACTCTTTGCTGCGGCGCACTTGTTCCACCCGTGCACCCGTTAAAATTTCTACACCTTCTGCTTTGAGACGATCTCCAAACGTTTCGAGCAGACGACGATAGCCACCTTTCAAGTAGCCAAATCGTTCTTCCTTAAGGCCGTTTCGTCGGGCGGCATAGAGCCGGGCAATGGTCGCCCAGATAAAGGCAGCGGAGGCAATCCGATAGTTTTCGCCCAACTTTGCTCGGAGCAGGGGTTTCCAAAACTTATTCAGGGTACGTTTCCCGGACCAGCGCCCTAGCCACTGGGTGACTGGGATCTGCTCTAATCTGCGCCAATTGTTGATGCGGGCACCGTAGAGAATGGTAATTGCCAGCCGAATCTTGTCTAGCAGCCCCAGGGGAGGAAATTTGAGAAACTCAATGGCGTTGGATACCGAATACAGTTGACTATCAGCATAGACACCCGTTTTGGTAATCTCCCACTGCATGTCTTGCTCTAGACCCAGCTCTTGTAAAATGCCCCGCATCCGCAGGTCCGATAGCAATGTGACATGATAATGCCGGTCCCATATCACATCTCCCAGATGCCAGGCTGATGCTAGCCCCCCTAATTCTGGGGCCGCTTCGTATAGGGTAACCTGCTGTCCGGCTTGGGCTAGGCGATGGGCTAGGGTGAGGCCAAGCATGCCCCCACCGACAATGGCCCAAGACTTGGGCCCCCAAGTCTTGGGAGCCTGTTCTTTAGGAGGCCAATGCTGGGAAGAAGGATCAGTCATACTGAGGATTCGATAGACGTTTTGGGAACGGAAGGCTGGGGAGCTTGACCCGTAACTAACTCGGTGATTGTTTGGTGGTAAAAGTGATACGAGCGATCGCAAGTGCTACATTTCACCATTGCCTCGTCAGACAGCTCAGTAAAGCGACCCAGGGGCTGACCACAGCGACAGACACCCCCCACCGATCGGGCCGGACTGCCATAGACCAAGTGAAAGTCTGGGACTGACTTGGTTACGACTGACCCCATGCCCACCATAGCAAAGCGACCAATTTCAAGGTCGTTGCCAATCACACAGCGTGCGCCAATGGTGGCCCCTGCTCTCACCAACGTTGGCAGGGTATGCTCATCGGGGGCAGAAGGATAGGGGGCGAGTAAATCCGGTGTGGTGGCTCGGGGAAAGCGGTCGTTGGTAAAGATCGTTCCAGCACTAATCATGACGCCATCCTCAATGGTGACGGCATTACAGATATAGGCAAAGGCGTTGATCTTGACTCGGTTACCAATCATCACATCGTAGGCAATATAGGCCTTGCCACCGACGATGCACTGCTCTCCCAAGCTGGCTCCATGGCGGATGTGGGCGTTGTCCCACACCGAGGTCCCATCACCTAAGGTGACATTCTCTTCCACCATGGCGGTGGGGTGTATCCGTACGCTCATAGTGAACTCCTAGGCGATACCTGTCGCTAGTTGTTTGCCATTGCCACTGGTGTCTCCATGGGCATAGAGCGCCAGGGTCTCGCTCAGGGTACTCACGCTGGTCCAGCGGCTCTGGTTGAGGGACTCATAGGCAGCGTTGATCACTTCGACGGATGCGATCGCATCTTCAGCCTTAATTCGCAGCTCTTCCTCACCTCGGATGGCACGGGCAACGTTAGTCAACTGATTTTTAAAGGATTCCAACTTGTTGTAGCCGCTACCAAAGATAACCCAGTCGCGACTAGAAGACTGACGATACTTGGACTCTTTCCAACCGATGGATACGGTACCGTGGGAGCCGTAAATCCGCAAGAAATAATCGAGTTCTTTGTTGATACTCCAGGATAGGTCAATGTTACCCATCACACCCTGAGCGCTTTTAACAAAGATCCGGGCTGTATCTTCAACGGACAATCCTTGGATCCGCTTACCTTCAACTGCCTGGACCTCGGTCAAGGGGCCGAGGAAGTAGCGCATGATATCAACGGAGTGGGTGCCGTTATCAATCAGTACACCGCCACCGCTGACGGCTGGATTCGCATTCCAGCGATTACCCATGTCTACACGGGCGGTAAAGGCGTTCTCGCACAATACAATATCGCCTAGGATGCCAGACTGCAGTAGACTTTTGGCCTTCACCATGTCGTCTACATAGCGGAACTTAGATGCCATGGTCAGCAGCACATTATTCTGTTGTGCTGCTGCGTACATCTTTTGAGCATTTTCTAAATCAATACTGAGGGGCTTTTCGCATAGGACGTTAACACCGCGATTGAGGAAGTAAAGAACAATCTCGGGGTGAGTAATGGGTGGAGTACAGATAATGACCGCATCTAGCTCTTGAGCCTCAGCCATGGCTTCATAGGAGGTATAGCTGGCACAACCAGCACTTTCAGCCATGGCCTGAGCAGCTTCAGGACGAATATCGGCCACACCGACCAAGGTGGCAATCTCTACATGCTCAAAGGATTGAGCGTGAGTCTGGGCAATGGCTCCAGCTCCAATCAAACCAAACTTTACCGGCTGAATTGTCATAGAAAAATTCCGTAAAAGATCAAGAAAGTCATTGTTGTGAAAATTTTGAGTTTTGAGTTTTGAGGTGATGGGCGTTTAGCAAGGGCCTGGGCAAACGCTCAGCTGACTTAAAATTAAGACGTCAAAACTCAAAACTCTCTTAATTACTGAAGCGCTGCGATCTCATCCTTAATTGATTGAGCAATGTAGTCCACATGCTCCTGGGTGTAGCCTTCATTCCAAGGCAGTACTAGCACTCGCTCTAGACCGTCATAGGTACCAGGAAACTTAGTTTTGTCATAGTCAACTGCTTCAGGACGAGCAACACTAAAGGGGAAACGAGAGTTGCCAAAGGTGCGCTGATCGCGGAAAATCTCACAGCAGAAAGCGGGCTTTTGGATGTAGCGAGGGGCCGAGAAAATACCACGATTTTCCTTGAGCCATTTGGCCAACCCAACTGCCCCATCAGGAATAACCGCAGCATCTACGCTAAGACAGTACTTCCAGTACACATGGGTGTTATGGGTTTCATGGTGAGGGGGGGTTACCCCGGATAGACCCTGCAGCTGACTGGTCAAGTTGTTGGCTAGCTGACGGCGCTTTTCAACAACGCCTTTTAGCTTCGGTAGCTGGGCTGATGCTACTGCACCTTGAAGCTCGGTCAAGCGGTAGTTGGGAGCCAAGAAATAATGGTCAGGCTTGGGATCGCCATAGCCCCAGGCCTTGTTAATAAATAAATACATGCGGCGAGCTAGAGCCTCATTGTTAGTGACCACAATGCCGCCTTCACCAGTGGTAATGTGCTTACCTTGCTGCATGCTGTAGCAGCCGATGTCGCCAATGGTGCCAACAATTTGATCACGGTGGGTCGCTAGAAATGCCTGCGCGGTGTCTTCGATCACCGGAATGTTATGAGCCTTAGCTAGGGCCATAATTTTATCCATCTCACAGGGATTGCCAAACAGGTGAGTAACCATGATGGCTTTAGTGCGAGAACTAATGCATTTTTCAATGGTCTCAGCTGTCACATTCCAGGTGACTGGATCGATATCTGCAAACACCGGCACTGCACTCTGATACAGGATTGGGGCCAGCGCTCCCATATCAGTAACGGAGGTAGTGATGATCTCATCACCTGGTTCAGGATCGATGGCTGCTACAGCCGTATGGACCGCTGCTGAACCAGAGGCACAAGCGTAGGCATACTTAACCCCAAACATTTCGGCAAACTCTTTTTCTAGAGCTTTGACAAAGGTACCTTTGGTGCTAGTCAAAGTGCCACTATTGATGGCCTCTGTCAGCAACTGTATTTCCTCTGCTCCTAATGTTCTCCCCGATGAGTTTTGGTCTGAGGGCAGTTGCATTTGAGTCGGCTTAGGCATCATACCAACCATAGTTTTTAAGCTCCTTAATTTATCTCTTTACATCGTTTGAGTAAGACAATCTAAATCTCTGGCTTTAAGAGCGATTAGATTTATTGATTTGAGTTCCCAAAAAGAAACTCTCCTCGAAGTAATGTTTCATCTGCATGGCCAATAACCCCAGGCTCAAAAACTGGAACGCTAAAATTAGCGTGATCATCCCTAGAAAATAATCATGGGGATATTCAACAAAGGTGTAGGAGATCAACTCAGAAAACCCAGTTCCAGGGGGCAGCGAACCATAAGCTTCTAGGCAATGCACGCCAATATGGGCAAACACATAGGCCGCCCCCAGGGATAGCATCAGTCCCGGTAGTACGAAAAACATAACGGGCCGGAAAATAAACCCGTAAAAAACTACCGACCAGCTATGTCGTAAAATCTTCATGCTGGATTTACGACGAGCTGGTTTTGCCGCTTTGCGTGTGTGTGGTCGACTATGATTGCGCCAGCAAAGGTGGCCTGGAATCTCTACAATCGGCACCTTAAGCATGCGGGCCTTGTAAAGAATCTCAGGATTAACGTCCATCCCAGTTGAACGAAAGCTCAACGACTTGATAAACGAGGCTTCATAAGCCCTCACCATGCCCGTTAATGTAGCTGTATCTCGTTTTGCTGCCAGGGACAAGAAACGATTTGCCCACACACTCAACATTAGCCGTGACCAAGGCACATTGGAAACTTTTCCCCCTGGCATATAGGGAGAAATTACCACGACCTTAGCTTGAGTTGCCTGGATCTTTTGAAGTAACTGTTCAATGTGCTCGGGGGCATAGCTCAGGTCTAAATCTAGCGTGACGATATACTGGCCACGACAATGCTCAAACCCCGTTTTGAGGGCCTGCCCCAGACCTTGATTCACACGGTGATGCACAACGTTAATACCGGGATGTTGCTGGGCAGCCAGTTCAGCAAGTGACCCTGTGTTGTCACGACTACCATCGTTAACCAATACAATTTCCCAAGAGTACTGTGTTTCTATCGTATGGAGATAGTCACAGAGTATGTTGAGATTGTCTTCAAGAATAGCAGCCTCGTTATAAGCTGGTACCACAACAGACACAAAAGGTCTCTCCGATGAGTGATCAGAGAGTCTCTCATGTTGATATGGATCGACAGGCCACTGAGCAGGACTCTGAGATATTCGAACAGTTGAGCTCATCACTTCTCTAATGCGATTCAACGGGTAACTTTAATTACCCCAAACAGGCTAAGGACAGCTTCCCAGGGGGACCTATAAATCCTTCGGCTCATTCTAAGGACAGCTTCCCAGGGGGCCTATAAATCCTTCGGCTCATTGACAAACCTTCAATAGAAGGCTTACAAAAAGCGCTTAGCATTTTTCCCCGCTTAGTAGCATGTCTCACTCAGCCCTCTGTAAGTTCCTTAAAATGAAATGAAAAAGAACCGGGAAATCTGAAAGCGTCCTGAGTAATGAAACCTGGTGGCAGTGTTAAATTTTGTTGACTATTAAGGACAACAACTGCTAACTATGAAAGAGGATTTCATAGTTATTCAAAGACTTCATAAAGCTGTCTGACATTAGGTTTGTGCAATTACCGGAATGTGCAATTGCCAGTGAATAGATGCTAACGGACGGTATCAACTGCTTCAGATGTTTTAGGCGATTGCTTTATGTTGTTAGGTCAGTTCTTCGGTTCAATCACCAATAATTGACCGTTATCCTCATCTGTCAATACATAGAGATTTCCATCTGGACCTTGGCGAATATCCCGTACCCGTTGTCCGATGGGGATAGCTTCTGTTTCAATGGCATTGCCATCGGGTGTGACTCGAATACGACGAATTTCTTGATTAACTAAGGCCCCGGCAAACAGATTTCCTTGCCATTCGGGGAATGTATTACCGCTGTAAACGGCCAATCCCGATGGGGCAATGGATGGGGTCCAAACAATCGATGGGTCAACCATACCGGGCTGAGACTGGATCTGACTGACAAGCCGGTCCACATGATATTCCCGACTATGACTAACTAAGGGCCAACCGTAGTTCTTTCCAGACGTTAGAAGATTGAGTTCATCCCCCCCCCGAGCCCCATGCTCAGTGGCCCATACTTGCTGATTGACCGCATCGTAGGCCAGTCCTTGAATATTGCGGTGTCCATAGGTCCACAGGGCCGACACTCCCTGCTCAGCAATGACTGGATTATTAACGGGGACTGAGCCATCGGCATTGAGACGAATTACTTTGCCCAGGTTACTATCCGTTTTCTGGGCCTGCTGACGGATCAAGGCTCCTTCTAACTCCAACGGTGGATTACCGCCGTCGCCAATGGATATCAACAGGGTCCCATCGGGCAGCCACAGCAGCCGTGACCCAAAATGCTGTGTACCTTGTTTTTGAGGGGACACAGAAAAAATTATTTCCCAGTTGCTGAGGGCATTCCCCTCTAATTGGGCTCGTGCTACCTGAGTATGATTGGCATTTGGGTTACCTGCTGCATAGGTAAAGTAAACCCAGCGATTTTCAGCAAACTGAGGATGGATGGCTACATCTAATAGGCCCCCTTGACCCTGGGCTAGTACAGGGGGAACTCCACTGATGGGTATTAGCTGGTCATTTTGCCAATGGCTTAGACTGCCGGGACGTTCAGTAATTAATAGGCTGCCATCGGGGAGCCAGGCCATACTCCAGGGATGATCCAGGCCTGATGCGATGGCACGAACCTGATATTCCTGGTTTGTGCCATCGGAGACACTGGATAGCAATGGTTGACAAGCTGTGGTGGCAATCAACGCAGCTGCACCCAGGCACCCCCACAGGCGATTAAAACGACCGATCATAAGCATGTCCTACAGCGGCATGGAACTATTAAACCTTGTTCACATCTGAGTCTGTAGTTTTTTGTAACAGATGGGAGATATAAAGATAGACCTATGGATAGTAATCAATTCTAAAATGCTTTCTCAGCAACGTTTTGGCAAAAATCCGAATCAAAAATACACATTGAATTACAAAACAGAACGCAAATGGCCTGATATATTAGTGGCTTCCTAGTGTCCAAGGGTTAGTAGGAGGTACGTCCACTGATAGTGTTTTTCTATACCTATGGTTGACGGTGGTGGCCCCATGTCTCCTGAAGATGCCATTACACTCGTTGATAAACTGCTTTCACCGTATCGATTAACGGCTATCCAAGAGGTCGTTTTTAGACGATGTTGGCAGGGTTCGACCTATGCGCAAATTGCAGCTAGCGAGGGCTATGATGCTGATTATGTAAGGGTCACAGGTTCTCGTCTCTGGCAGAAAATATCCCAGGTTTTGGGGGAACGTGTCACCAAAAAAAATATCCACGCGGTGCTCCGGCAGCAAGCCTATCAGCTACATCAGCCTGCCACCCCCGATCCCTGGTGGCCCGGTGCCGATAGTTCAGACACTACGTTTCCTGGTAGCCCTCTCCCCTTAGGCAGTTCCCTCTATATTGAACGACCTCCTGTGGAAAACCAGGCCATGGGTGAATTATTAAAGCCGGGAGCGTTGCTAAGAATTCGTGCACCAGAACGATGGGGGAAAACTTCCCTGGTTAATCGCCTCGTCGCCCAGGCTCAAAAACTTAACTTTAAAATAGTTCGACTTAACTTCCGTCAGGCCGATGCAGGAGTTTTAGCCAACTTTGATAAATTCTTACGGTGGTTTTGCGCCAATATTGCTCAACAGTTAAAGCTAACGGCTCAACTAGATGATGTTTGGAACATTGATCTAGGTAGCAAAGTCAGCTGTACCAACTACATGCAGAGCAGTGTTTTAAATCCGCTACATCAACCCTTGCTCTTGGTGATTGATGATCTTCAAGCCGTGTTTGAGCATCCTGTAATGGCTCAAGAATTCTTGCCCATGTTACGAGTGTGGCATGAAGAAGCCAAAAATCTCACAGAGTGGGGGTATCTCAGATTGCTTGTTGCCTATGCGACAGAAGCTTACATTCCACTACAGATCCATCAGTCTCCATTTAATGTAGGGCTACCTCTGCGATTGCCTGCTTTTACTCTAGAACAAACCAAACAGCTAGCCCAGCGCTACCACATACCTTGGGATCAGGGATTAACTTCCCTCCATACCTTAGTAGAAGGTCATCCCTATTTGGTTCATCTAGCGCTCTATAACCTCAGCGTACATAAGATGGATCTCACTCGATTGATCAACGAAGCGCCTCAACAGAGTGGTATCTACAGCGATCATCTGCGTAGTTATCTGGCTATCTTTGAAGCAGAACCCACTCTAGCCAGAACATTTTATCGAGTGATTGAACAAGATACCGCTACCGAATTAGAACCCATGGCCGCCTATCGTTTGGAGAGTATGGGTCTGGTCACCTTAGTGGGAAATACAGCAACTGCTAGCTGTAATCTTTACAGGCAGTACTTTGGTGGCCGCTTAGGAGTCGAGTCGAGCGACTACGCTGTCTGATGATAGGGGCTTAAACATAGGACGTAGAGCCTGAACATTGGCAAACACTTCTTCAGCGGTGTAAGGAGAACTTACATAGGCATCAGCATGGCCAACAGTATCCGCCCGGTCTGCACAGATAATCACAGGAACATGTTTGAGTACAGGACTACGCTTAATACGTGAGCAAATGACCTCTGCGTCTACCCAACCTGAAGATTCAATAACAATTAGTTCAGGTGAAATAAAGCTTAATAAAGGCAGTAAGGCCTTTCCTTCATCCACTTGAAATGCAGACAACCCATGCCAGTGCAACAAATCAGCAAGTAGCGTTTGAGACTGATCAGTATTTCCAACGATTGCAATAGCCTTCATAACCTCATCTCCTGTAATCCTTCAAATCGCGTGGCAGTAACGATACGGCGTCAAAAGTGTGGCCATAAAGCCATTTGAAAAACAAAAGAATTAAAAGAGTAAAAACGACAACTGGTGAGCAAAAGTACCCATTTAAGTCTTTGCTCAGCAACGATGACAACTATTATGATCTTTCTGACTGCAGCCTCAGATGCAACTGGCCTACAAGTCAACCGATACCCGATGGACTAGCTCGCTATGAAAGCAATTTAAGGGAAAACACCGAAATTGTGTAAGGTGAAAAAAGTAATTTAAAAGAATATCCTAACAGTCGCACTAGATACCCCCACTACATAGCTGGCGATCGGCATCAGATAGATTCTCCCCGTTGGCAAGGTAGTTGTCTAACCAGCGGCAGCCATCTTCTAGCAGCTGCTCAAAGCTGCGGCTATCCTGCCAGTCCCATAGAATAATTCTGCGATCATGGCCGCTAGAAATTAGAGTTTGACCGTCAGGACTAAAGGCAACTCCCCAGGTGGGACCATTGTGACCATAGAGCGTCGTTACTAGGGTACCGTTCTGTCGCCAAATACGTACAGTGCGATCGTAACTACTTGATGCTATAAGCTGACCATCTGGGCTAAATACTACCCCATGGACCCTGGCCTGATGACCGCTTAGCGTGGCCACAAAGCGCCCTGAGATGGTCCAAATCTTGATCGTGTGGTCGGCACTGGCAGACGCAATCATCTGGCTATCTGGACTAACCGCTACCCCCCACACAGGAGCCCGATGACCGTGGATGCTTTTTTGCAATTCACCTTTTCGATTCCAGAGCTTGATGGTGTGATCCCATCCGGCTGATACTAAGTGCTGACCGTCAGGACTGTAGGCAATACCATATACCCGATCGCGATGACCCCGCAGAGTGCGCAGCAGCTCACCGTTTGGATGCCAGATCTTGATAGTTTGATCCCAGCTGGCCGAGGCAATTTCCTGTCCCTCAGGGCTAAAGGCCACTCCCCAAACTCGATCTCGATGGCCCCGAAATGTTTGCAGTAGGTTACCTTCAGGTCGCCATAGTTTAACGGTTTGATCCCAGCTGGCAGAGGCTAACGATTGTCCATCGGGACTAAAGGCTACCTGGCGTACTCGGTCTGTGTGATCTTGTAATACTGACTGCAGGTTGCCCTGCCAATTCCAAAGACGAATTGTTGTATCCCAACTACCTGCAGCTACAGTTTGTTGGTTGAGGGCCAGGCCGGTGACAGGACCTTCGTAGCCATGGAGTGTCTGCGGAATTTTATCTAAGCGCCATAGTCGCACAGTGGCATCATCACTGCTAGAGGCCAATACATTGCCATCAGGGCTAAAATCTACACTCCAGGTACCTGCATCGTGACCTTTTAAGGTGGTTACTAGGGTACCGCTACTGGTCCACAGTTTCACCGTATTATCCCAACTGGTCGATGCCAACTGGCGACCATCGGGGCTAAATTTAACGTTCCAAACTCGATCCTGATGCCCTTCTAACGTAATTGTTTTGGGCTCTCCAGAACGGTTAGGACTACTGTTGTCATCATCAAAACTATTTTCATCGGGCCTTAGTTGCCAAAGTTTGATCGTTTGATCATCACTGGTTGAGGCCAGTATGCTGCCGCTGGGATTAAAGGCCAAACCGTTGACTGTAGCCTGGTGTCCCTTAAGTTCTTTTAATAAGCTGCCGCTGGTAGCATCCCAGATTTTGATGGTTTTATCTTCACTCGCTGTTACCAGTGTCAATCCATCGGGACTGATCACTGCTTGGGTAACACTGACCTGATGGGCTGGGATATCTAACAATATTTCCCCTGTCCTATCCCACAGCTTTAGATGGCCATCTTCTCCTGCTGTTACCAGGGTTTGACTATCTAGGGATACATCCACGGCATTTACTCGTCCCTCATGCCCCTTCAGCGTCAATGGCGGGGCCACCACAGTGGGGATATCGTTGTCATAGCGAATGGGCCAGATTTTGGCAGTGGTGTCGGCGCTGGCAGAGACTAGATACTCACTATCGGGACTAAAGGCAACATCCCAAATTGCATTGGTGTGACCACTGAGGGTAGTAATGGGCTGTCCATCGGCATGCCAGAGTTTAAGGGTATTATCCCAACTAGCTGAGGCTAAATATTGGCCATCGGGACTAAAGGTGATGCCATAAACGGGAGCCCGATGGCCGCGCAGCTGGTTGGCTTCGGTAATACTCTGGAGGGTCCGCCGGAGTGTTTGCTCGACCTGTTGTTTGACATTAGGTTGAGGAACTGACAGTCGCTGTAGTTGCTGAGCTGCGCGCACGGCTTCTAAAAGTGACTGAAGACGATTGTCTCGATTAAAGAGGGCGTCGGAGTAGTAACTAGCGGAAAGTGCCTGATTGTTTTGGTTGTCTTGCCGTGTCAACATGGTCTGCCGCGATTGGCGGTAAGCTAGCATAGCAATACTGGTAATGCTGAGAAAGGCCACTCCCATACCAATTAACAAAAAGCGTTGTAATGTGACATTTCGTTGTTGGGCTTCCAAGCGGGCTTCAAGCTCTTTGAGCCGTTCAGACTCTAAGGCTTGTTGTACCTCTTGCCGATCAATGGCCCCACTGTCTGCTAAAAATTTATAATCTAAATCACTTAGCTGTTGGTCTTTAGCCCAAGCCTGGGCCTCAACCAGGGACTGTCCTCGCAACAATCGTGAACGATCTCGTTGGCCAGAGTTTATCCAGGCTTCAAAGGCTTGGGAATAGGGGCGTAAACGCGCCAGCTGATAGTCGATCCAGGACTCATTAAAAACTTCTCGATAAAGACGATTACGAACATCGAGATGACTGGATTGTTTAACCACTAATCCTGACAATAACAACTCTTCTCGTAAGTGATTGTCTTCGAGGGAGAGCGATTGGCCTGACAACAGTTTTTTATAGCGGCCCAACAGTCGGCTAATGAGTTTAGGCCGTGATAGCAGTCGTTCCTGGATAATTCTGAGATGGGGGGGCTCATCCTGGGATTCCCAATTTTTGATTAGCTGCGATCGCACCAAACCATCCACCCACGGCTGCTCAACATAGACCTCTGTCCGTGGGGACAATCGATTAACCACCATCTGGCAGAGTTTCTGGGTCAGAAAGGGTTGACCGTTGGTCCAAGACAAAATGTAACCCAATGTTTCTACCGGATTACTAACTATGGGTGAGAGCCAACGGCTTAGGGGCATCGCCTCTTCGAGGTTGAATCCACTGAGTTCTATGGCTGTGCCAATATTAAAAGGAGTGCGGTTGGGATTTTGACAGAGGTCAGTGGGAGTGGCCACCCCAAATAACGCAAAACTTAGCCGACGATACTGCGGATTATCCACGCGCTGGTTGTAACAGTATCGAATCAGGGTAAACAGGTCATCAGCGGCAAAGGGTAGGGCCAGTACACTGTCAATTTCATCGATAAAAATAACAATCCGTTCAGCCTCTAACTGCCGCAGTACTATATCCTTCATAAATCGCTCTAGGCGATGTACAGCAGAGAGGCTATCCCCTTGTTCCCACCATTGCTGAAAGTTACCGTTTAGTCGCAGGCTGCGCCATAGTTCTGCGGCAATCCCCATGTACCAGGTTTCTGTCGTGACGTTATCACTCCCTAGATTGGTCAGGTCAATGGCTGCACAACACACACCATCCTGTTCAAGACGATGTTTTGTTCTAACCCGCAGGCTCGACTTACCAATCTGCCGAGTGTTGAACACATAGCAAAACTCTCCTCGTCCTAGACTTTCGTATAGGTGGTCATCGGCCTGGCGCTTGATATAAGTGGGGGCTTGGGCATGAAGACTACCGCCAACTTGGTAAAGAGATAGGGTGGTGGTGTTCATGGGGGATTGGGGGTGAGTGGGGCAGGTGGGCGTTGGCAGAGAAGGAGTTTTGTGGGTTCAGTATTGCCTACCCAAGTATATTTCTTGTGGAAAAACTTGGGTGTTATTCAAGGACTAATTTGTTAATGGGAGGGGTAGCCTTTTGTTGACGGAACCTGATAGCTTGCTGAAGTAGCTGCCAGGCTTTGGGTGAAAATATGGCTGGAAAACCAAAGGTGAGGGCACTGGAAAGCTGCTTTTGCTTGAGGGCGACCATCATCCAGTGCAGGCTGAGGTACTGACGAATGGTCTGTAATGTAGGCAATTTGTCTTGATGCTTGGGGCTGACGTGTTGATAGATGCGCTCCTTAATCAGGATATTAGTATCGAGGCGACGCTGCAGGGTGATTTTTTGGTCGTAGCCGCCGGGCCATACGGTGCGATAGGTGAGGCATTTATTAATAAAGAGGGCGTCCCCATAGTTCGCTACACGGATCCAGGAATCAATGTCGTCAAATCCAGTCATGGTGAGATCCCATCCGCCTGATTTGAGAAAGGCGTCACGCCTTACCGCTACTTGAATGGGGGTGCCAAAGGGGACCACCTCCAGGAACATGCCGTAGTGGATGTCGACTTGGGGAATATAAAATACCTGGCCTGGTCCGATAATGGGGGTGCGACTTAGTTCCTGGCCCTCGCCATTGACCTGGGCAGCCTGACAGGAGCAAATGACGGCCTCCGGTCGCTGCTTAATGGCTGCAGTCATTGCTTCGATACAGATGGGGGCGAGGTAGTCGTCGTCATCCACCAGTTTGATCCAGGTACCCGTGGCGCGCTCCACCCCTGCATTGACAGCGCCTGAATGGTTGGCATTGGTGGGATTGCGATGGTAGAGCACTTGGTCTCCCAGGCTTTCCACATAGGCCTGGGTACCATCGGTGGAAGCGTTGTCCACGACGATCACCTGACAGGGGACGGTTTGGTTTAGGGCGGTTGCGATCGCACGTTTCAATAGCTCCACCCGGTTATAGGTGGTAATCACAATACTGAACGATATCGTTTCTAAATCCATAGTCTGTGGCCTTTATAATCGCTCTCAGCTATTGTGCCAAATACCAGGATGAGTCTTTCATTTTCGGGAAAGAATCTAGCACTATGGGCCATATTGCCTTAAATCTTTTCAGCATTATTTTGGGTCTGACCATCACCCTGGCGACATTTTGTGGGTTGGCCGGTAGCCTATGGTGGCAGTTTGAACTATTGGATCATTTCCGATGGCAGTACTGTTGGCTGCTGTTGATTCCTTTGCTGATGGGTCTATGGCAGCAGCAGAGATGGAGCCTGGTGTGGTTAGTTCCCCTAGCTCTAAACAGTGCCCTGATTTTGTCACTGGCATGGCCCACGCAGGGAGTCGTAGACAGTTCTTTGACAGGACCGAGCCTGACGATTTTGCATGCCAATATTGATCATCAGAATCGTCAACCCACCGAAGTGATTGATTACGTTGATAGCCAGGTTGTTGATATTGTCTTTTTCCAGGAGATCACGCCAACAACATTGCCGATAATTGTCGAGCAGCTAAACCACTATCGGCTAGTGGCTGCTGAACCCAAAACCAACTCCCATGGCAGCGCCATGTTCGTGCCGTTAGACTCGTCTTTAGAGATTGTTCAAAAGCAGATTATTCAGGTGCCTAATTATTCGCAGCGACCTTTACTCACGGTTGATGTGCGTTTGGGTGAGACCATTGTGAGTCTCATGAGTGTGCATATTACCCGCCCTGGTAATGCCGGTGCATCAAAATTTCAAAACATCGAATTTCAATCTGTTGCCGACTGGAGTCGTAGACAGATAGATGCTGATAAATCGGTCGTTATTATTGGTGACTTTAACTCTACTGGATGGTCGCAGCGAGTCCGGAAAATGATGGTTCGTGGAAATTTAAAGAATTCTCAGCAAGGCTGGATTTGGCAGATGACGTGGCCAGGCAATTTACCTATTTTGTTTCAAATTGCCATTGACCATTGTTTATATAGCCCTGATCTAATCACCCAGCAGCGGACCATTGGCCCCTATGTGGGTTCCGACCATCTGCCACTGACAGTGACTCTGAGCCATCGTACTTGATGTATTGATTTCTGAAATCCTGGCTAGTCACCCTTGCCTTTGCAGGGTTAGCACCAGGTACACTCCCCACAAGATGAACCCTTTGGAGTCAAGGTTGATAGCCTGAAGATATGGGGTTTTTCAAATATCGTTCAAGAATATCCTGAAATAGGGTCCATTTCCCGTAGTTCTAATTGGTAGATGCACCCTGATAAAATCCTTAGCCCATCGGGCTAGGGATTTTTTTTGTCTTTTTAGATAAACCGATTAAATGTCCTGAAACAGGTTCTATTTCCCGTAGTTCTAATTGGTAGATGCACCCTGATAACGTCCTTAGCCCATTGGGCTAAGGATTTTTTTTGTCTTTTTGAACAACTCAATATGTGAAGTTTATGACTAGTTGTTCATTATCTTTTAGTACATTTCATACTTTAAAAACTGACAGGGAATAGACCCGTTATAAATAGGTATTTTTCTGGCTGTTCTCAGACCAATGCATTTGGTTAAGGCTTTGTTACCGCTCAAAATATAGGCGGTCCAACCTTTGAAGCGCTGTTTGAGAATATCCCCCATGAGTTTGTAAAACGGGGCGAGGTTTTCGGTGTGGCCCAGGCGTTCTCCGTAGGGTGGATTGCAGATGAGAATGCCGCTGTCGGCAGGGGGTTCAATGTCGGCAAAGTCGGTGTAGTTAAATTCGATGTGTTCATCGACACCGCTGTTGTCGGCATTGGTACGGGCATTGGTGAGAATATCTAGATCGAGATCGCAACCCACCACGGGTACCCCTAACTCACTCTGCTGTCGGTTCTTTGCCGCCGCTACCACGTTCTGCCAAAGGGCCTGATCATAGTCAGGCCAGGTTTGAAAGCCAAATCCTTGACTGGTGCCCTCGCGAAATAGCCCAGGGGCAATATTTAGTGCGTTTAAACACGCCTCAATCGGCAGGGTTCCCGAGCCACACATGGGGTCGAGAAATGCCACATTACCGGACCATTCCGTTAGTTGTACCAGGGCGGCGGCCAGAGATTCCTTTAGGGGTGCGGTGCCCATGGCGGGTCGATAGCCACGACGGTGGAGACTACTGCCAGAACTATCTAAGCTAACCGTGGCTTTGTTGTCCTTGATATGAACGTTGACCTGCACGTCAGGAATTTCTGTGTCTATATCGGAACGTTCGCCAAATCGATCCTGCTGCTGATCGACGATGGCGTTTTTTACCTGCAGGGCGGTGAAATGACTGTGGTTAAGGTGATCGTTCTTGCCGGTGGCCTTCACCGCAAATGTTTGCTCTGGGGATAGATATTGCTCCCAGTCAATGCTCTGGATGCCGCGATAGAGGGCATCGCTATCGCGACAGGGGACATGGGCCAGGGTGACTAGTATACGAAAGGATAGTCTTGTCCATAGGTTGATGGTGTAGAGATGTTTGCGATCGCACCGAAACCCTACACCACAGAACCCAGGCTCCACTCCGTCTGCACCCAGCTGTTCAAGCTCAGTTGCAGCTAGTTCTTCCAGACCACGAGCGACAGTAGCAAAGCATTGGAACATAAAAAGGCCATAGACTCCTAAGAAAGCCCCACAATCATGCCTTACAAAGGCTTAGTTGCAAATGCAAAAATTAGTATCTGTAGCCAAACTCCTAAATGTGAACCTAGTACTCATGGTTCGCTAGAAAATATAAGAGAATAGCGAATAGTACACTAGAGCTCAGACCCCTATCCCCGCCAAGTAATG
>NZ_JADOES010000046.1 GCF_018739885.1 Leptothoe spongobia TAU-MAC 1115
TGTTTTTATTTGCTCTTTATCGCCTATTGCCGCTTCTTCGTACATCCCTCTCTACAAATTTGTACAAAGTCCAATTATTGAATGTGCTAAACATAACTAATATGCAATCCTGGCTGATAGCACCCGGTATCGAAGGGCATCCACAGGGCAAAGAAGACGTTCAAGAGGAGGTGACAATGAATAGACAACCTGTTTTAACCGGTGCTTTGATCCTGGCCGCCATCGGGGGGCTGGCCTATCCTGCCCATGGGCAGCTGGATCAGCCAACTCAGCTAGCGGTAGAAATCAGTGGTCTCAATCAGCCTCAGGGACAGGTTTGTTTAAATCTTTTTGATAGTGGTGCTGGGTTTCCAAGTAACCGTGATCAAGCATTACAGACTCAATGTTTAGAGACGACAGCAGACGTGTCTCTGGTCGCCACATTTGAGGACCTGGCACCTGGTAGCTATGCCGTGTCGGTATTTCATGATGCCAACAGCGATAGCGAGTTTAATCGAAATTTTGTGGGCATGCCGACTGAAGGGTTTGGATTTTCTAGGAATCCAGAGGCGCTGACGGGGCCACCAGAGTTTGGTGAGGCTGTGGTTTTGGTCGCTGGAGCCGAGACCAGGATTGAAATTGAGCTAAGTTATTTTTAGGGTTGGGGATGATAAGTTTCCAGATCTCCTATGGGTGACCTTTACGACGTATTTATTTCCTACGGTCGGCCTGACAGTAAAGATTTTGTGTTCAAGCTATATAAACGGCTGACGGACGCAGGCTATCGGGTTTGGTGTGACTTTAACGACATTCCCCTGGCCGTTGATTTTCAAAACCAGATTGATAGCGGTATCGAAAAATCCCATAACTTTCTGTTTGTCATTTCACCCCATGCCGTAAACTCACCCTACTGTGCTAAAGAGATCGATCGGGCTTTACATGATCAAAAGCGGATTATTCCGTTGTTGCATGTGGAGGAGATTGATCGAGAGACCTGGCAATGGCGTCATCCTGATGGGACCGATGCTCAGTGGCAGGACTATCGGGCCCAAGGGCTACATTCCAGCTTTCCGAATATGAATCCCCAGATTAGTAAAATCAACTGGGTGTACATGCGGGAAAGCGAGGATAATTTTGATCAATCCCTTGCTAGTCTAGAACAGATCTTTCATCGGCATCGGGGCTATGTGGAACAGCATACCCAATTACTCAATGCGGCCCTGGCCTGGGAGCGACAGCAAAAACAAACAGAATTTTTACTGTTGGGAGAAACGCGACAGTTAGCCGAGCAATGGCTCAATCAGCGGTTTAAGGACGAACAGCCTCCCTGTGTCCCCACCGATTTACACTGTGAGTTCATCACTGAGAGCGTCAAAAATGCTCACAACAAGATGACCCAGGTGTTTTTGGCCTATGCCCAGGCCGATGCTCAGGTGATGAATCGCATTCGTCGCTCGCTATGGCGGCAGGGATTTACGGTGTGGAGTAATCAAACAGATATTCCCACGGGAGAGGCCTTTAAGCGGGTGGTCAATCGGGGTATCGAAGAAGCTGACGCGATGGTGTACCTACTGTCGCCGGATTCTCTCCAGTCGCAATACTGCCAGTATGAGTTGAACTATGCCGTCGCCCTCAAGAAACGGGTAATTCCCATTTTGGTGAGACCCTTGACGGTGGTCCCCGTCAGTCCAGCGCTGCAGTCTCTGCAGTACATTGACTTGACTGACAACGTCAAAGCCGATGATTATCGGTTGGATGAAAGTGAACTGATTAAGACCCTAAATCATGATGGGGCCTACTATAGCCAGCATAAGCATCTGTTGGTCAAGGCCCTAAAATGGAAACGACAGCAGCAGAATCCGAGTATCCTCCTGCGGGGGTACGATCTACGTCAGGCGGAAGCATGGTTAAAGACAGCCAGGGGGCGGGCGAACCATGGAGCCACAGATTTCCACAGTGAATTTATTCAGACGAGTCTAGACCATCCGCCCCCGGCGTCCATTGATGTCTTTATCTCCTATTCCAGTGCCGATGCCGATATTGCCCGCACATTGAATAATGCCTTGCAAAGTCAGGGAAAAACCACCTGGTTTGATCAAGAAAGTATTGCCGCCGGGACAGCCAACTTTCAACGAGAGATTTATCAGGGGATTGAGGTGTCCGACAATATCTTGTTTATTCTGTCACCCCGGTCGGTGAGTTCCCCCTACTGTACCTTAGAAGTTGAGCATGCAGCTCGCTTCAATAAGCGGTTTGTCACCATTTTGCATCAGCCGGTGAAGGCGGCTGACCTGCATCCAGAGTTGGCTAAGGTGCAGTGGCTGGACTTTAGTCAACAGCGGGGAAATTTCACCACCCATTTCAACCATCTGATCCGTATTCTGGATACGGATCGAGACCATGTGCAAAGCCATACCAAATGGCTACAGCGCTCCCTGGAGTGGCAGCAAAAAGAACAGAGTGATGATCTGCTACTGCGGGGGGCTGAGAGCGCGATCGCAACCCAATGGCTCCAGGCCAGCCAAAAACAGTCCAAAACTCCTGTGGTCACCGAGGGGCAACAGGCCTTTATCATCGCTAGCCAGGCTGCGCTTGCAGCAGAGAGCCGTCGTGAAAAGCGACGCATGATGATTACACAATCACTGTTGGCAGGGGTCAGTGTTTTATGTCTCATTGCCATCGGGGCCAGTGCGATCGCAGTTAAGAAAAGTAGTAGCCTGACATTAGATGAAGCCGCCGCAAGGGTGAGTCGATCACTAGTAACCAAACCTGTGGAGGGACTTCTAGAGTCTCTCCAGTTAACGGGTAAAAGTCGGGCAAGACTCTGGGCACTGCGTCCCTCCGTCCGTTCCACCCTACGCAATGCCATTGGCATAACGGTGGAGAAAAATCGAATAAAAGCCCACGATGATGCAGTTTGGTCGGCGGTGTATAGCCCTGATGGGACCACCATTGCCAGTGGTGGGTTTGACCAGGTTGTGCGTCTTTGGGATAGCGATGGCAATCCCATGGGACAGCCATTTACAGGACATGAAGATGACATTTGGTCAGTGACCTTTAGCCCCGATGGGACCACCATTGCCAGCGCCAGTTCTGATAGCACGGTGCGTTTGTGGGACCTCCAGGGCAATCAGCTGAATGTTTTTGCAGGGCATTGGGGCCATGCCAAGACGGTGGCCTTTAGCCCTGATGGGACAACGCTGGCCAGCGGCGATCAGGGCGGTGTTGTCAGACTGTGGGATCGTCAAGGAAAAGCACGAGCGTTTCCATTAGAGGGTGAGAGTGTTATATGGTCCCTTGCCTTTAGTCCCGATGGTACCCAGATTGTGAGTGGTCGAGAAGATGGCAAGATTCATCTATGGAATCTCCAGGGTCAACGGCTCAAGAGTTTGTCAGAACATACCGGTGCAGTCCTGACCGTAACCTTTAGCCCCGATGGCCAGCTGATGGCCAGTGGGGGCAATGATAAGATTATCCGCCTATGGGATCGTCAGGGTAAATTACTGCGAGAACTGGAAGGCCATACGGACGGCATTGTGTCTCTCGCGTTTAGTCCCGATGGCCAGTGGCTGATCAGTGGGGGAAATGACAATACGGTGCGGGTGTGGAGTCGTGATGGTCAGCCCGTTGGCCCGCCGCTAATGGGTCATGATTATTATGTTTTTTCTGTTGCTGTGAGCCCGGATGGACAGACCATTCTCAGCAGTGGAGAGGATGCCACCTTGCGATGGTGGAAGATCAACGATGTGCTGGCGCGTCAATCTCTACCGATTCACAATGGTGCTGTCCATGGGATGGCCCTTAGTCGTGATGGAGAGACTATGGTTACGGCTGGCCAGGATGGCACAGTCAGGCTGTGGGCTAATAACCAAGAGGCAGCGACGTCACCTTTTGCGGGGCATGGGGACGCGGTGTTGTCGGTGGATATGAGTCCGGATGGGAACATGATTGCTAGCGGTAGTGCTGATGGCACGGTGAGACTATGGACGCGTCAAGGGGATGCGATCGCGGCTCTCGACCAGCATCAGGACTTGGTTAATTCGGTGGCGATTCATCCGACCCAGTCACTGATGGCCAGTGCCAGTGATGACAAGACGATTCGTCTGTGGGATTTGCAGGGGAACTCCATGGGAGAGAGTTTGGAGGGGCATACAGACAAGGTGAATACGGTTGTTTTTAGTCCCGATGGGCAGTTGTTGGTCAGCGGCAGCGATGACCGTACGATTCGTCTATGGGATTTACAGGGTAACCCGATGGGAGATCCCTTAGAGGGGCATACGGATGATATTAATGCCCTGGCCTTTAGTCCTGATGGTGAGATGTTTGTCAGTGCCAGCCGAGATCGTACATTGCGGTTATGGCACCGTGATGGGAGCCCCATTGCCGGTCCTTTTAATGGGCATCTTAGCGATGTGGTGGCGGTGACCTTTAGTCCGGATGGTCAGTATGTGGTTAGTGCTAGCCGTGACCAGACGTTACGATTATGGGATTTACGAGGGGAGCCGATTGGGAAGCCGCTGATGGGTCACAATGCGATCGCTAAGACGGTTTTGTTTAGTGGTGATGGTCAGCAGATTCTGAGTGCGAATAGTGATGGGTTTTTACGGCGCTGGGAAGGGGGAACGGTACAGGATTGGGTGGATTGGGGCTGCGATCGCATCCGCGAACATTCTATTCTGCAAACACCTGAAGCAGCAGGCATTGAAAAAGCGTGTCAGTTTTAAAGTGACCCTCACAATGGATAACCTCGTAGGGGCTGTGCCTTGTGCCAGCCCGGCAATACCAGGGGCTATTAGCCAGGATTTGGTATGTAATAAAGAGAAAAGCCTGGCGTACCTGGCCTTTAGCGACATTGGGTTGTCTAAAGGAATCGGTAGATGCGTTTAGAATAGATGCACACACAGTTGTATGAGACTGAACTATCATGCCTACTCTGTCTTTGCCATATTCTGAGGATTTATTAATCACGTCAGGTAAATCGCCACAGGCCTTAGAAGCAGAGTTGGCTTTTTTGCTGGCAGTCAAACTATTTGAACTGCGTCGATTGTCATTAGGTAAGGCTGCGGTATTTTGTCAAATGCCTAAACTGCAATTTATGTTTGAACTAGGGCGTTTACAGGTACCTGTAATTAATCTGGACGATGACCAAATTGCAGATGAGCTAAGCGATGACTAACGCTGTTATTGTTGCTTTGCCTGATTACCTACAATAGTCATACCCCACAGCTGGCAACCCCACCATGAGCCAAGCCATCTCAGCCCCATACCTCACACTAGCGCAGTACCTTGCCTACACCGCAGGCACAGAGACCCGCTACGAACTCGTCGATGGAGCCCTGGTCGAAATGCCACCGGACTCTGATAAAAACCTGAGCATTGCTAGAACGCTGCTATTAAAGCTGATTAAGCATTTTCCCTCAGAGTTAGTCACATGGGGCACCGAAATCGAAGTCAGTGGTCGTCGCGTTAGCTGCCGTATTCCTGACCTCCTCGTCCATTCCGCAGAATCCAAAGCCGCCCTTGCCGGGACCAAACGTGCCACCATCACCCATGATATGCCACCCCCAGCCTTAGTGCTCGAGGTCGTATCCCCAGGGCAGACCAACCGAGACCGAGACTACCGCTACAAACACACCGAATACGCTGCCCGAGCCATTGAAGAATACTGGATAGTTGACCCCGAACTGCAGCAGATTACAATCTGTCACTGGGAAAATGGCATGTACGAAGACACTATCTATAAAGACGATGAAAAGGTTAAATCCTCACTGGTGCCAGAGTTAGACATAACCCCTAATACCCAGCCCTTTCAAGGTGGGCTAGCAATGAGCTTTATATTTGGACAAAACCATTATTACTCATGGATTAGGACCAAACTTTGCAATTTAGATAGCTAGTTCAAATGCACTAAAATCAGAGAAATTCAGGCAGTTTAAGACTATTTCAGAAAAAATATCCCAAACAAATCGGCTATTGCTATCAGGAATTTTTAATTTGTAGAGAATGCTTTTCTAGCTCGGAAAAGTTGAATCTACTTAAGAGAGGAGCTTTTGAGAATTATTAAAAGTATTCATTTCACCTTTACAGGGCTGCCCCTAATACCCTATTTGGAGCGTAAGGATTAACACCCTAATGCAGTACCTAATAACCAAGATAGATACCACCCTCTGCCCATGTCCCTGTTACCCCATCTCTCCCAAATCGCCGATCTCCGTCAAGCCCTCGCCACCCAGCTTGATACCATTACCCATACTCTCCTTCCCCTGCAACAAACGTTTGACCTCACCCAACCCCTAGCCGATCTCTCCGCTGCTAGCCAAAGCCTCCGCCAAGGTGTCTTTCGTCTTATGGTCCTGGGGGATATGAAGCGGGGTAAGAGCACCTTCCTCAACGCCCTTTTAGGAGAGGCTCTCCTACCCAGCAACGTCAACCCCTGCACCGCCATCCTTACGGTTCTCCGCTACGGTCCTACGCCCCAGGCCACCGTCCACTTCAACGACGGCACCGACCAGCAGCTGGACATCGACACCTTTACCCAGCGCTATACCATCGATCCAGCAGAAACTCGCCAGACCGATGGCACCTCCCCCTTTGCCCATGTCAGTCATGCGGTGATCAACTACCCGCTACCCTTATTACAAAACGGCGTAGAAATTGTCGATAGCCCTGGCCTCAACGATACCGAGGCCCGTAACAAACTCTCCCTGGGCTATATCCAAAACTGCCATGCAATTTTGTTTATGCTGCGGGCCACCCAGCCTTGTACCCTGGCTGAGCGACGCTATTTGAGTAACTATCTGCAAAATAAAGGACTGTCGCTATTTTTCTTATTAAATGCCTGGGACCATATTAAAGACAGTTTGCTGGACCCGGACGATCCAGATGAACTGGCCCAGGCCGAAACCCGGCTCCATAAGGTGTTTTACAGTACCCTCAAAGACTATTGTGACAACTACGAAGCACGAGTCTTCCCCATCTCTGCGCTGCAGGTATTGCGCCAGCGGATCAAGACTCCAGATCAACCAATTCAGGATCCAGGATTCTCGCAGTTTCTCACCACCCTCGATCAGTTTCTCACCCAGGAACGGGCCAGGGCTGAGTTTCAGCCAGTGGTGGCACTATCCCAGCGGTCGTTGGCAGAACTCACGGAAAAAGTGAACCTGCGGCGCACCCTGTTGCACCAGACGGTGGCTGAGCTCAAGCAAAGTATATTGCAACTAGCTCCAGTGTTTGAACAGCTAGTGATGATTCGGGATGAATTTCAAAAGGAGATACGAGAAAGTTGCGATCGCACTGCCACCGCCACCACCACCGCCTTCAAAGACTTCATCCTCAATCTAGAACACACCTTTGAAAAAGACTTTGCCCCCTACCAGCCCGATCTCTCCCTGATCGACCTGGTTAGCCCTGCCGGTCGACAACAGTTTAACCAATCCCTCGAAACCGCCTTCCAGAGGTACCTCAACGACCAGCTCCTACTCTGGAGCCGCACCCTGGAGCCCACCCTACGCAGCGCCTTCCAAACACTTTCCGAACGCGCCGCCCACTATGGCGCTTCCTATAATCAAATCACCCATCAAATCCTCACCACCCTCAGCGGTCAGTCAGTCCAGATTCCCCTGGACAAAGGTCAACCCAGCTGGGCCGAATGGGCCATCGACGCCCTCAACCAACCCACCGATACACCAGAAGTCAAAGCCATCCTCGCCAGCATCGACCTACAAAGTATCCTGATCAACCTCGTCGCCGCCATCGGTGCCAGCCTCCTAGCCTCCAGTTTAATTAGTAGTATCGCCGGTCCCATCACCCTCGGCATCGCCAGCCTCGGCATCGGTGCCTTCCAAATAGACCAAACCCGTCGTGCCTTGATGGTCGCCGCCCGTCAAGAACTCACCACCCACCTCCCCCGCATCGCCGCCGAACAGCAGCAACCCATCCACTCCGCCATCGTCCAATACTTTCGCAACTACGAACAATCCGTCATCAGCCGCCTAGACACCGACATCAAAGCCCGCAAAAACGACCTAGAAACCCTACTGAATCAAAAACAAGACCAAGAACACCAAAGCCAGTCAGAACTAGACCAACTGCAAGCAGCATTGCTCCAACTAAAGCAAGCAAATCAAACCATCCAACAGCTCTACACCCAAGTCATTCAGTAAGTCCCACCCCAAAATCTTCGCAAAAACCAGTGAAGAACCTACATAATCGACCCCGCCGTAACCCCAACCTAATGCCATTGCAGATAACCCAGTACGTTGTCCCTATGGTGGATAGTGTGATGCTTCTCAAAGCAGCTTGTTAACCAGTAGCTTGAAGTTACGAAACCTAAGCTAAGAGGTAGCCCCAATGAAAACCACCACACCCTCTAAATCATACGACGGCGAAGCGGTTTACGTCGGCATCGATGCGCACAAAAGGACTTACGTAGTCGTGGTTCGAGTGTGTCAAACGGTTGTCAAGAAATGGACCACCGCATCTGACCCGAAGGCCCTGGCCAACCAACTGTTAAAGTTTTTTAAGGGGGGCAAGATTCATACCGTCTACGAAGTTGGCTTTAGCGGCTTTAGATTGCACCGAGACCTGACCAGAGCAGGCATCGATAGCATTGTGGTTCATCCCGCCGCTGTCGAAGTGGCTGCCAACAATCGAGTGAAAACCGATAAACGAGATGCGGCAAAACTAGCAGAACAGTTAGAGGCAGGTCGGTTAAAAGGGATTCGAGTGCCCAGTGAAGACCAGGAACAGGCCCGTCTACTCAGTCGTACGCGTGAGCAACTGGTTCAAACTCGCACTCAGGTGAAACAACAAATCAGAGCCAAGGCCCATCAGTTTGGCCTGATTGCCCCTGAAGATAGACGAGAGATGAGTCCTCGTTTTTTCCAGGAGTTATTAGACCGTTCGCCAAGTGAGACCTTCACTCTAGCCATCGAGGCCCTCTGGCAAATCTGGCAATCCCTTGACCAACAGATTAATCACCTAGTGGCCCAACTCAAACAACAAGCGGCGGTCGATGCGAACGAAGCCACCTATCGATCGGCTCCAGGTGTGGGACCGATTAGTGCTCGAGTGCTCTCGAATGAGCTGGGTGATATGGCTCAGTTCAAGAATGAGCGAGCGGTGTTTAGTTATACGGGACTCACCCCCAGTGAACATTCCTCAGGGGACACTGTGCGTCGAGGGCATATCACCAAACAGGGCAATCGTCATCTGCGCGGAATCCTTTTGGAAATCTCTTGGCGGGCCGTGCGCAAAGACCCAGCCTTGCAAGTGTTTTTTGACCGATTACATCCGCGCATGGGTCGGAAAAAAGCCATCATTGCCGTGGTCCGTAAACTGATTGGAAAAATACGAGCGGCGTTTCGTAAAGGAGAACTCTATCAGTTGGACTATCCTACTGAGGCCAACACGACCGTTTAGAGTAACAACATTATTCATTAACCCGGAGGTAAGTGACCGTTTAGAATAACAACATTATTCATTAACCCGGAGGTAAGTGACCGTTTAGAATAACAACATTATTCATTAATCTGGAGGTAAGTGACCGTTTAGAATAACAACATTATTCATTAATCTGGAGGTAAGTGACCGTTTAGAATAACAACATTGTTCATTAATCTGGAGGTAACCGTTAATGAGAGTTCAGCTCAATCTTCTCTAACAACGAGTAATTGACCTATCTTGCTGTGACCCCGACTAAGACCCTGTGAGCGTTTAGTGTAAATGACTACGAACGTTGAGTGGGGCGCAGCCTCGACGATAGCGCATATGGAAATTGTGGCACTGTTACGACGGTGACCCCGGATGACTGGTTGTTGATACGTCGGTTAGAGTGAGGTGAACTATGACAATAAAACTTAATCTAAATCCTTTATCCAATTGTCCAGATCACGCTCTATTACTCAAGCTACAGGAAGGTCACACAAGTCCTTTCAAGGAATGTTGCGACCTTCTATTGACAAATCCCATGACTGGGTCTTAGGGCGGCGTAACGGCCCTGCCCAGGGGGTTTGGGGAACTCGGAGGGACCCCAAGCAACACCTTTAAACTCCCCACCCACCATCCAAACAATTTTCCCAATCTTTAATCCCAATACCACCCTAACGCCCCCCATTCACCGTAGGATAAATTGACCCTGTTGCACTAGCCCTAATCCCATGCCTGACTTCAAACCCAACGACGGTCGCCTCTACGCCCCCGCCACCGAACGTAACCGCGAAGCCATCCTAGAAGTCCTAGAGCGAATTCTACCCAACCCAGGCACCATCCTAGAAATAGCCAGTGGCACCGGCGAACACGCCAGCTTTTTCGCCCCCAAACTAGCCCCACGCCGCTGGTTACCCAGTGATATCAGCGCCCCCATGCTCAAAAGCATTACCGCTTGGCAGCAGGCCACCAACGCCCGCTATCTGCAACCTGCCATTGAACTGGATGTCCGCGATGAGCCGTGGCCCATTGAGACTAATGCAAAACAGTCCATTGATGCCATCGTCAATATCAACATGATCCACATCGCTCCCTGGAAAGCGTGCGAGGCAATGATGGCAGGGGCTGGGCGAATATTGCCTGAGAACGGTGTGCTTTATCTATACGGCCCGTTCAAACGCAATGGCCAACACACCGCCCCCAGTAATGCCACCTTTGACACCTGGCTCAAAGAACAAACAACCGACTGGGGTGTACGCGATGTAGAAGCCGTGGAAGGAACCGCTAAGGTGCATCAATTAGCCTTGAAAGAAGTGATTGACATGCCTGCCAATAATCTTTCACTGGTATTTCATAAGCAGTCATGATGTATGGGCCACAAGATCTGAAATCAGACTGGTGATGGGTGAAGTATAGGCCAGACTTGTTATTCCCTATGCTCAATTTATGCCGTTTTTACGACACATTTATTCCCTATGGCAACGCCAAAACCGTTTTGAGCAAATCAGTTGGATCGGATTGCTACTATTCCTAAGCTATCTGGCCTGGCATTTATCCTTTATCCACGGCCTCGTACCCGGTCCGTACCATCTTGCTATTCAATTCCAACGTATTTTTTTACCTGGCTTTTGGTGTTTAGTATTGGCCATCGTCCCAGCGAGTGTCCTTTTTCCTGTCACCACGCTGCGAGGAATTAAACGCCGCTGGTCTAAATTCTTAGGGCTGATGCTGTTGGGCATTATCAGCATAGTTGTACTGATACCCATCCTATTTAGCCAATCCGGTCCCATGGGCCTGCTAGGGCTACTAATCCTGGCAATCTTGTTTGATATCTGGTGGATTTTGATCCTGATTAGTCGTTTCCCCCAACGAGTGAGAACTAAAAGCGTGGTTGCATTTTTAGTCTTCGTAGTTCTATTGGTTTCACTGATTCCCGTCGGTGGCTTCTCTTTTGTATCGGTGGATAGTCTTAAGGTCAAGGACTGGAACAAACACTACCATGCAGGTTACATGATGAGCATGGATATCCAGGGACAGCTAACTCTGTTTGAATGTGGCCCCGTGGGACTCTTTTGCCGACAGGTTTATCGTTATTGCGATAACCTGGGTCCCCTAGCTAGTGGTGATGTCATTCTTCTCTGGGTGGATGATCGACTGTCGTTATCCTTCCCATCCAATAATAAGTCTGCTTCTGAGATTTATGCTGGCAAGTCTCCTCTCTATCAACGTTCTCAGGATACGATACTGATCGATACCCCCAGTTTTGATAGTGAATCTCTGAGGGATTCTAGCTGTCGATTCTCATTTTAAGAACAATTCATGAACTGTTTTTGAATAGGTTAGGGCGCACCAGTACTATGACATTACAAACGTTATCTTGCCCTGTTGGCCCTACCTGTTAATGCGTCATGGTCTGATTGCCCTTAGCCTAGCTTCGGTACTTGGTGTCGGTTTGGAAATGGCTGTACGGCCATCCTGGGCCTATGGAAACAGCCTTGAACTCCCCAAGCATGCCATCCCCCGCCCCAAGCAAAATGATACCAATGCTGAAATCGCAGGCTTGCGATCGCAGGCCGAAGCCCAAAATACAGCCAACCTAAACTATCGCCAACAGATCAACACCCTGATCGAAGCCCAAACCTTTAACCAGGTCGAAAACCTGGTAACACAGGCTATCACCTCCGGCACTCAAGCCATCAAACTGCTCAAGCAAGCCCTCGCTCTGAGTCAATCCACCGCTGACAACCAGCTAACAGATCAGCTTTATGCCGAGTTAGCCAAGGCTTACAGCAACCTTAGTTCAACCTATAATCTGCAAGCAACCAGTTATGGCAAACAAGATCAGCTAGCGGAACAGCTATTGGCTCAACAAAATAATCTCCAAGTCCAAACAGAACAACTAGAGATTATTCTCCCTTCTCAGAATCAGGAACTCATTGTCACCACTAGAGTCGGTCTCACCATTATCCACTGGAGCATCAGTCAAACCCATAATCAACTGGGACAACACCTGGAGGGCATAGAATCCGCAACCATAACTTTAGAGCTTGCCCAGCACCTGGCCGCATCAAAATTAGAACTCTTTACCCTGCTGAGCCTGTCTCAGCACCACTGGGCGTTAGGAGAAGCTGCTAGAAAAGACAGCGAGTATTTGCCATCCCTCGAATACTTAACCCTAGCCAGGACCTATGCCGAACAAGTCCTAGCAATCAGTGATCGTCCCCTAGGACAGTTTCCAAGTTCTGATTTTTTACCAGACTCTGTCCTGATCAAAACCTCTGAAGATAAAACATATTTTACAGAGCTAACGCTGACATCCCTATGGTCAGTCCAGATCAGCCTTGGCGATCTGCATGCAGATCAACAGTCCTATGCTACTGCCACAGAATTTTATGAACAAGCCTTAGATACGGTTCAACGCCTGGGCAACAAAAACCAAGAATTCAACACGTTGAATTTAATATCCGTGCAGTATCAGCGCCTTGCCCGTTATGACAGGGCACTCGACATTGCCATCCAAACCGAACAACTTGCCCAAGCGATCGATTCTCCGCCGCTGTTACTTCGTTCCACCCTCTGGCTGGCCAGACTCTATGACGACTTAGGTAACTATCCAGAGGCATTAAAGCGTTATGAAGCAACCCAGGATCTAGCGAAGCGTCAGAAAAATATCAGCACACAGCTCACGGTCTTGAATAATATGGGCCTAATTTCTAGCATTCAAGGCGACTATACCACCGCCCTTGATGCCTATAATCAAGCTTTAGCACTTAACCAAACTATCCGAACTCAGCTTACTGCCTCCAATGCGCTCCAAACCCTGGGAGAAAGCTGTTTTCTATGGACCTATCAAGACCTGGATTTTAACGACCGTCAAGTCCAACAATTAGCTGAACAAGCACGACAGCTGTGTTTAGCCAGTACCTGGGAGCTAGAGCAGACTCTATATAACAACATTGGCGGTGTCTATGCAGAACAAGGGCGTTATCAAGATTCCCTAGACCTGAGAAATCGCTCCCTCGAGATTGTCAAAGACCTCAATAATCCAGCGGCTGAAGCCCAGCTGATTAACAATATTGGCAATATTCATCAAGAACAGGGCAATTACACGCAAGCATTGGCCTCATTTCAAGCAGCGCTGGCCATCGAGGCAGGCATTGACGCCCGTTCTGGTATGGCCACCAGCTTAAATAACATTGCCATTGTCTACGATAGCCAGGGAGAATATACCCTTGCCCTTGATTATTACCAAAGAGCATTGCAGCTAGTCACAGACATTGGTCTGAAGCCGTTAGAGCCTACCACATTAGGCAATATTGGCACCCTCTACCAGGCCCAAGGTGACTATGTCCAAGCCGATCAATATCTGCAACAGGCATTACAGCTATCTCAAGACCTGATGTTTTTGCCCACCCAGGCCACCCAGCTGCTAAATCTCAGCAATTTGGTCGGTGATCAGGGTGACTATGCGGCAGCCCTTGACTATGCCAATCAAGCATTAGAAATTCATCAGCGCATTGGACAACGGAGTCGTGAAGCCAATAGTATTCGCATACGCGGTGATGTATACCTGAGCCAGGGTGATTTTTCCAATGCATTAACTGACCAACAAACGGCTCTCAGGATCTCGCGGGAGTTAGATGATTTGGATGATGTCGCCTATTCTCTACAGGCATTGGGTCAAACCTATGAAACATTAGGTCAACCCGATCAGGCCATCCCCCGATATCAGGAGGCCCTGAACATCTTCAAAGAGATTGGCGCAGTGACGGGGCAAGCTTCTATTTACAATACCCTGGGCAATAGTGCTGCAAATCAAGGGAACTATGCTGATGCCCTCACCAATTACCAACAGGCCTTAGCTATTTATCAAACGGTGGGTGCTGTAGGAGCAGAGGCCCTAACATTGACCAACATAGGTTATGCCCAGTACAACCTAAATAACCTTGACGTTGCTCAAAATAGCTTCACCCAGGCACTCACTATCCAGCGACGGATTGGTCGAGCCTCAGATATGGGTTCATCCCTGAAGGGATTAGGGCTTGTCGCTGCGGCCAATCAACCCACTGAGGCCCTTGAACTATTGCAACAGGCCCTGGCCATGTATCGAGAACAGGGTAATCGTCCCAGCGAAGCCAGTACATTGGCTACCATTGGTAACCTACTCAGTGATCAAGGTCAGCCAGAACTGGCCAGTGTGTTTCTCAAACAATCGGTCAATACCTATGAAACCATTCGAGAAACCATTCGTACCCTCGACCAAACGCTTCAAACCTCCTACACCGAATCCATCGCTGATACCTATCGACAACTGGCCGATGTTTTGCTCACCCAGGGGCGTATCCCCGAAGCCCAGAGGGTTCTAGATCTGTTGAAAATTGAAGAACTGCGGGAGTTTACCTCTCAAACCCGTTCTGTATGGAGTAGCAATGGCATCTCTCTTACCCCCCTGGAGCAATCGGTACACGAGACCCACGGTAGCCTAATCGCCCTCAGCCAGGCGATAGAAGCCTGTGATGCCACCCGCTGTGCCACCAGAGGAGACCTGAGCCTGCAGAGAGAGAATTTAATTGCCCAGTATAAACAACAGGTTCAGAAAATTGAAGCTGCCTATCGACGCGATTGTGAACAGGTTGACGATCAATGTGTGAATCCCGAAGATTTAGGCAATGAGGCCAGTAAGCTATTGGCAGCTAACGAAGATGCTGTACTGGTTTACCCCCTTGTCGTCGACAATAAACTCTGGATACTATGGGCGGCCCAAAATAATGTGGTTGGCAGCATCGAAGTGCAGGATGTTAGCCGAGAACAGTTAGCTCTGGCTGTGGCAGACTTTCGTCAAGAGATTGGTCGAGGCAGCTATAGCTATGGCGATCGAGCCTCCCTAGAACAAATTCAAGCCAAGTCTCAAAAGCTCTATGACTGGCTGATTCGGCCCTTAGAGGCAGAACTCACCAAAAACCAGATCAAGCATCTGATCTTTGCCCATGACCGTTATACCCGCTATATTCCCATGGCCGCCCTCCATGATGGCGAACAATATCTGATTGAAAAGTATGCGGTGTCTAGTATTTTGGCTGCAACTGCAACCGATCTAGACAGTCCACCAGCCGTTACTGAAGCCTCCGTCTTGGGGTTAGGCCTATCAGACCCAGCTCCTCCTTTTTTAGCCCTGGAGAATGTGCCCGTAGAGTTAGACAGTATTGTCAAAGAAACTAGCAGCGACAGCAGAGGGTTTTATGATGGTAAAGTCTTTTTGAATAAAGCCTTTAATCGAGACTTGATGCGCTCGGAAGTCTATCAACATCAGATTTTACACATCGCCACCCATGGAAAATTTGAACCTGGTTCCCCGGACCAGTCATTTATCCTGTTAGGCAATGGTGAACCGTTACCCATTCCTGAAATTGATACACTGCTGCAGGCCGATCTGGAAAATGTACACCTGGTAGTCCTGTCAGCCTGTGAAACCGCCTACGGTGAAGAAGGCAGCGATGGTCGTGAAATTGCGGGGATTAGCTCTTATTTTCTCAAAGGAAATCGGGCCCAAGCGGTGATGGCCTCCCTATGGGCCGTCAATGACGAGAGTACCAGTCTGTTAATGCAGCGATTTTATGAATTTCTCGCATCGGGTGAACTGACTAAGGCAGAGGCCCTACAACAGGCTCAACTCAGCCTACTCTATAGCCAGGATGTTGAAACTCGACTCACCGCTATGCGCAGCAGCAATTCATTTGACACTGCTTGGGAGGGTCAATCTCCCGGAGCAAACAGCTCTATTGCCCATCCCTATCATTGGGCTCCATTTATTCTAATTGGCAATGCCCTATAGCTGAAAATAGCAATTTGCAGTTTTCCATACTACTCAAGGACATTTTCCCCATTATGATAAAGCCCTGTTAACTACGGGGTAAAATCGTCGTGGAAAAGTCGCTACAGCGTATTTTTATTGGAGTTGGCTTTTTCGTTACCACTGTAATTGTGGCTGTAATCGGTTATGTCGCCGCTGGCTGGGCCTTGATGGATGCCATTTATATGGTAGTGATCACCATTTTTGGCGTTGGTTATGGCGAAGTCAAACCGTTAGAGTCAAACAGTTTAAAGGTGTTTACCATTTTGGTGATCATCGCTGGAGTGCTGTCGGTTACCTACATTATTTCGGGTGTGGTGCAATCCGTGGCAGCAGGAGAAATTCGTCAGGCATTGAGTCTCAAACGTATGAGTGAAACCATTGCAAATCTAAAGGAGCATGTGATCGTCTGTGGCTATGGACGGATCGGACAGCTGTTATGCCAACAGCTTCAAAACGATGGTCTGTCATTTATCGTGGTGGATGCGGATCCACAGCGTGTGAGCTTAGGTCAAGAAAAGGGCTATTTAATGCATCTTGGCAATGCCACCGATGAGGCTAGTCTAGAAGCGGTGGGTGTTCATCGCGCCCGAGCCTTAGCGACAGTTCTCCCTGATGATGCGGCTAATGTATTTATTACCCTCACAGCCCGCGAGTTAAACAGCAATATTACCATTTTGGCTCGGGGAGAGCTCCCGTCTACCGAGAAGAAATTACGCCTGGCAGGAGCGGACCATGTCGTGCTACCGGCCACGATTAGTGCGGGACGTATGGCCAATCTATTGATCAATCCTGCTGCTGAAGATTTTTTGGCCCAAGGAGAAGGTCGTAATACTCTCAATCAATTGCTATCGGAGATTGATATTCAGCTCAGTGAACTGCCTGTGGAGTCCCAATCTAGCCTGGTGGGAGCCACTATTCAAGATATTGAAACCCAGGGCCATGGCACATTTATTATTGTTGCGCTAAGACGTCAGTCTGGTGAGATTTTGATCCATCCCACCCAAGATACATTTCTGGCCTCTGGTGATGCCCTGATTCTCATGGGACACCAGGGAGACCTACCATCTATGATCAAACGGCAGCTGGTAAAACCAGAACTACGCTATCGCGGTGCGCGTGTGCGTTAGTCAAAATTTCAATCCGCAAACATATGGAACAGGGAACAATATGCAAACAGCATCCCCATCAATATAACCCCCGAATGTGTAATCGTCAGAAACACTGCGTACTCTATCTATTTACAAGTCCCTGGTTACGCCGAAGAGACAATAAGCACCAGGCAGGTATCACAGGTAAAGTGAGGTACAACAAATACAATAAGAGCGATACGATTTCGCTAGGTGTAGCTGACGTAATGCCCTTGGGTAGCGCTAATGACAGTAGCATCAGGCTAAGTAGTCCAACCGCGTTTCTTCCTCGATTAAATTTTATCCATCGCAACCGCGTGGCAAGGCTTATGAGCAGGGCTTCTATCAAGGTCACGCCCTGCATATAAAGTACGCCTACGCCTAATCCCAGCGTCCAATCCTCAAGCGGTCTCACCTTATCTGGATTAAGGGTGCCATAAAACCAATAGTGCCACCAGGCTGCTAATCCTACCAAGATAAGTATCCCAAATAGACTAATC
This sequence comes from Leptothoe spongobia TAU-MAC 1115, assembly GCF_018739885.1. Lineage (GTDB taxonomy): Bacteria > Cyanobacteriota > Cyanobacteriia > Phormidesmidales > Phormidesmidaceae > Leptothoe > Leptothoe spongobia. The sequence continues at coordinate 17,886 of NZ_JADOES010000046.1, forward strand.
AATCCAAGAATTATGATTCGTAGTAGTTTAGCAAAAGACATGGCATGACAGAAAGTTGGGGAATTTGGCCGTAGATGCGGCTAGGGCGCGACTATCTCTAACTATACATAGGTTAAGATGAAGCTCCGCTCACTTCCAGTGTTGTATTAACTCTCATACATTATGGATTTCGCTTGAGTGTCCAGAAGGGTGGCGCATCGGGTGCTATTTTCTGGGCTTGTACGATCTCAAATCCATTCTTCTGATAAAAACGTACGGCTGGTTCTACAAAAGTCACCAAATAGCAGACAATACCTTCATTGCTTGCCCGTTGCAAAATCGGTTGTAGTAACTGACTGCCAACGCCTCGTCCCTGAGCTGCAGGATTTACAACCATCACGTTTAAATACCAGTGGGGGCGATCGCCCATATCTTGTTGATGGGCCTGATCAATAGCCAATAACAACTTTAGGCATCGCCCTAATCGGCTCCAGCGAATTTTCGTCGGTAAGGCATACAATTGAAGACTCCAGGCCATCTTCAATAACTGAAGTAAACTGCTAGAGACTTTTTCCGGCGGCAACCAGGCAGCAATCCCGTCTAAATCTTGGGTTGTATACACATGATTGTACTGAGTAGAATAAGCAATCGCTTTACTCATTAACCAGGTTAAAGACTGCAGCCGAAATTCTCGATCATCAGAGATTATATAAGCCAGTATGGGATCGTCTTCAAAGGCTTTGGCTGCAACTATGCTAGCCGCTGAAACTTGTGATTTTTGTAGCTGTATGACCTCAGATGATTTTTGTAGCTGTATATCATTAGAATGCTTCATGATTTAGACTCCCTAGTTATGGTTCGAAATTGACTGTTGATGGCGTCGTTATTCGATGGTTTAACTGTAATCAAACAAGTGTCTCTAACCCGTCTCCAAAGCGTCCAACCCCTGCTGGGTATAGCTCAATGCTAATGTGTAGTACAGCTTTCTAGAGTTGACCGGTTAGATAAGTACAGTGAATCAGCTCTAAACAGGCAATATCGATGGTTGCACCTGCAGCCGTTAGTGCGGTGTAGCCTCCCAAGCAAAACTTCAGATTTATTTTGTACCAGACTGTTGTTGTTCCTGCTGAGCTGCAGCCATTTGCTTACTTGCAAATACCCATCGCAGCATGGGAGGAGCCACAAAGGTGGTGGCAATCACCATCAACACAATGGCAACATTAAGCGAGCCCGGCAATAAGTTCCCCTAACACCGCAGGCAGGCTAAAACGAGCCGCAATCTCACCAAACACTTGAGCAAATACAAAAATGACAATGGTGACTAACGTAATTGCCGCCGCCAGAATTTTGGCGTAGGATTCCCCTTCAGCGCCACCGGTTGAGGCCAGTAGCGGGGTCAGAAACGGCAGTGAAGAACTCGTAAAAACAGAAAGTGAAGAAAGCATCATAGTTAGAAGTTAGAAGTAGATTGTGATTGCATAATGCTGCTGCGATCGCTAATCCGGTAGGTCCTGAAACAATAATGGAATCAGAAAAATCAATGGAAAACCAACCACTAACGTCACTGTCCAACCTAGAGGATGCAGCCACACTGCCTCAATTGCTAAAATACCAACAATCGCCCATTCACCCAGCGATCACCATGGCATCTCTTGAGCAAATCCAGCAAGAACTCCAAATCCTGCCCCAAGAGGCACTGAACCTGGTCTATCAGTTTATCCAGTTCCTCAAAAAAGGTAGCCAGCCCGTCACGCAACAAAACGGTTCTGATGCTCAGGAGCCTGGTCCCTCCGAAGGTACTGTGTACGAGCAATTTAAAGCTTCTGGCTGGATTGGCTGCATGAGTGCCGAAGAAGAGCTATCAGTCAATTACACAACAGAAACGGCTGATGATACTCCCCTTACCAGTTTGATTGGTGCTGCTCCTGGTAACTTTGCCACCCCAGCCGCTGCCGACCAGTTTATTCGCCAAGAACGAGACGAATGGGATTGCTAGAATCGCTACAGGGTAATCGAATTTACATAGACACTAATATCTGGATTTATGCTCTGGAAGGCTATTCAGCGTTTCGTGCAGATCTGATGCAGCTTTTTGAGCAAATCCAGTCTGGGACACTGATAGGTGTAACTAGTGAACTAACCCTGGCTGAACTACTCGTCCAACCTTGTCGAGACGGGAACCCAGACCAGCAAGCATTGTACAAGAAAGCGATCGTCAATCGAAAAAACTTCTTGGTTGTGCCCATTTTCCGAGATTTGCTAATCGATGCAGCAAGCATTAGGGGCAACACTCAACTTAAGCTTCCAGACGCTATACATACGGCCACTGCTCTAAAAGCAGAATGTACCTCGTTTTTAACCAATGACCGGCAGTTTAAGAAATTAACTGATATACCTGTCGTTTTAATATCTGAGGTGATTTAATCAAGCCCGACCACGGCATGAACCCCGACACCCAGGCCCGCTACCAGGCCAACCGCCTGCGGGTAGTGCCCGAAGTGTCTTACTCGCCCCATGCCCGCAAGGGCGAATATAATCCCCGCCTCGACCTGGTGCTATTCATCAACGGTATCCCCACCGCCACCCTGGAACTCAAAAGTGAGTTCAAACAATCCATCGAAAATGCCAAACGCCAGTATTGCAACGACCGCCCCGTAACCGTTTACCTATGGGAACATCTGTTTCAGCCCGATGCCTGGCTCAAGGTGCTGGACCGATTTTTACATCTGCAAAAGCCCAAAGAAGAAGACTTTGACGGCTCCAGTAAACCCAAAGAAAAACTAATCTTTCCCCGCTATCACCAGTGGCAGGTGGTGAACCAGCTGATTGATAAAACCCGAAAAGAAGGGGCTGGCCAAAAGTACCTGATTCAGCACAGCGCCGGGTCAGGTAAGTCCAATTCCATTGCCTGGACCGCCCACCAGCTCGCCTCACTCACATCGGACCAGACTGTAGACTGAGGCTGCCATTGAAGAGTTTGAGTGGTCACATGGATAAACTGATCCGCATCCGGTAACATCTGTCTGAATCGATGCAGCTCCCTGCGCAGATTAGTTTTTGCCTTTTTATCCGTAGTCTCTGGCCAAAATACGCTGGCAACCTGGCCCCTGGGTTGAGGCGTTTGTGCACATAGAATGAAATAGGCCAATAAGGATTGATATCTATCGGCTTGCAACCCTGTAATAATTTCGTTATCAAATGTCAGTCGAAAATGGCCCAGTAAATTGATGCGAAGCTGCTTAGCAGAGCCCATTTCGATATTCTTAGCCACCTGGTCAAATCAGAGCAATACCATTAATATAAGCTGATTCCCAAACCAATCGAAATTTTCAGGTTTGAGTAGCTGTACAGGGAGGCACGATATGGGATTACTCATCAAAGCTCAGTCGGCAGTCTCAGCGTAAAGCAGGTTCCCCTTTGAGGACGATGGGTAACCGTAATTTTTCCTAGTAGAGCCTTTATCTGAGGCTGTAGCTGTTTACAAATGAGGTTTGGATTTGATCCACACCCATCATTCCAAATGCATATCACTAAACAGTCTTCTACTTGTCTAGCCGCCAGCTGAATAGTGCCCACTGTTGACTTGCCCTGTTGCCGACGCACGGCAGGGATTTCAATATCCTGCTCAAAGGCATGGCGAACCAGATGTAAAAGGGGGGCATATAGTGAATTGAGCAGGGTTTGATCGACTAGGACCTCACCTCCTTTTACTTGCACATCCACGGGTTTCCCTTGCTGTTGGGTGCACTCATTGAGAACCTGGCGACAGTGATGAAAGACCGTGTTCAGTGGCTGTATCTTGGCCACTAATGGAATAATTTGACTGTTCTGAGTATTTTTAGACTGAGGTGACCAACGGGGAAGGGAAATAGGTTGATTTAGCCATTTCCAGAGGTTCCTAATCCAGCTTTTTTTCAGAGCAATAGGCTCATGCCCCAGCTGTTTTAATGCCGTACTGGGGGTCCCCCCCTGGGTCCGATCTCCTTGGAGTACAGCCGCTTGGCCAGCACGATAATCAACGAGGGCTAATTGGGCAATGGTCACCACTTGAACGGGCTGTTGTTGTAAAGCTACCAATGTAGCTTGGGCGATGTCACCAAATCCTGGTAGCCTCAGGGACTCTGCCAACCCGACAAAGACGTCGGCCTGAGCCTGTAACAGATCGGTGAGAATCGCTGCATCAGAAATCTCCAGAGCATGCTCCAACTCATCCAGGTATTCGGTCACACCGCTTTCAAAAATTGATTGCGTCACATCCACACCCAATTGTGTGGACGTAGGCAATTGGCCATCTTGACCAAACTGATCACCTAAATTTTCCTGAAGCTTGGAGACAATGCCCGTCATCCGCTCCAAAATATCAAACTCACTGATGGCAGTCTTGTTTAGCTGGACTGAGAACAATAACTTGAGACAATCATAACTATCAAAAATCAACCCCTCGACCACAGATGTTAGTTTGGCGTCTGGCACGCATAGTGCCTTAAAAGCATTTTCGAGGGTTTGGGTGGTGGTTTTGATCGCATCTAGTCCGACAGTTGCCGCCGCTCCTTTCAGGGTATGGGTCAACCGCATCAGGGTATGCGCTTTTTGAATGCTAAAGTTTTGCCTCAGGGTTGGGAGCTCTGCGTCTATTTGTTGGAGTAGCTGGGAGGCTTCTTGGAGAAAGGTTGGGGGAGGGGCTATTTGATTAGCAATCATTAGGAAACCACCGAGGGCGTTAACCTGGAGAAGTAAGGCTGTCTGATGGGGGTGGCAGGGCTGGTTTGCAAATGCTTGATAACCACCTTTAGAACCTGTTTCGCTTGAATGGGCTTGCCTAGAAAACCACTAGCACCAACAACTTTGGCTCGCACCCGATCGGGAATGCCATTGTTATTAGTCATAATGATGACAGGTACCTCTTTTAACCTGGAAACTCGTCGAATCTGGGCGCATAGCTCATAACCATTGACCACTGGCATGACCAGATCGAGGAAAATCAGCTGAGGTTTAAGCTCTATCAGTTTGGGAAGAGCCTTTAGCGGATCAGCGATGTTGACATAGCGATAGCCTGAGCCTTGAAAAATTTCAGCCATGGATTGACTATCGACAGGATTATCGTCGATATAGGTGATGACAGGGCCATGATTGATTCCTTTCTGAGTGGAAGGACAGCTGGCCAAGGCTAACTCTTTGGAATTTAATTTCACCCTGGCTGGAGAGAAATTTGGTTCAGAAATTTTTGGCGGAGATGTTGCTATCTGTTTCTGGGGATGATTCTTTAAGGACAGGTCATCCACATGGACCAATTTAATCAAATCTCGCCGCATGTGGGGGACCAATGACTGAGTTAGGGCCACCAGCGGCTGTTGTGTATTGACAGCTAGATCTCGTAGGGTTTGTGTCCCATTGGCCAAATATCTCAAGGCATCAAATGTGTCTGATGACGTCCGCTCCTTTAAAATCTCAGGCCGAGTAATGACAGGGGCTAGATTTGGACAATAGCCCACTAGATTGGCCTGTTGCCAGTTTTGCCAGTCTTGCTGAACCTGTTCCCAAATCGGCTCACGGTGCAGGCCAATGCAGGGGAAATTAGCTCCATTACGGGTACTAACCTTATAGATCAAGGGTGACTCAGATGTGTGAGCTGTCAGGGTGGCACTGTGAATAACATCAAACAGCACTTCAGAGATGCAGCCCCTAACAATCTTAGAAAAGTGCTCTCGGCTAAACTTTTGGTGCATTACCAACTGCGCCACAGTTTTATAATTTTGAGCCTGATGCGCAATCTCTTTGATCGTTTGTCGGTTTAAGTGGGACGAGTATTTAAGGAATTGTCGATGCCAACGACGTTTTGAATGGGTATGGGCATTGGCCCATACAATTTGTCCAACGAGAAAATAGAAAAACCATTCAACCTGATTGTTGATTCCGATCGCTAGAACTCCAGTAAATAAGCTATCTTTTGCTCGCTGAATTTTCTGGTCTAGCTCGTCAATGATTGATTTGTGTGACATGCTCGCGCGCTGCCCTACACCGAGGAGGGCTGAGTACAGACTATGGTCAAAGTCTCATTAAAAAATAGAGCCAACATTCACCAGTTGGGAAAAGTAATATCTAGTGAAATAGGGGATAAATGCACCTGTGTCTTTCGTTACGAGCATAACTCGCAAGTTATACTGATTCAAGCCATCAAAGTCATTTAAAGTAATATTAATTGCGTTTTTCAGAAAATAAAATGACGGTATCGCATGGGTCTGGGAACCTTTGGCCTGGTTATTGAGTTTGAATCGTCAGTACTTGGGGTGGGGTGGAGTCGGGGGGGTAGCGCACCGTTATCTCTACTCGTCGTTTTTCCTGGGGTGCCAAGGTAACGGTTGTTAGAGGATTGCCCCGTTGTCCTCGCAGCTGCACCAGATGGAGATTGCGAATGCGGGGTAATCCGTCATCATCGCGGTATTTGACTTGGATCGGACCTCTAAAAAAGGTGCGGTTGGGTGGCGTTTCAAAAAACTGCAGCCCCTCTGTGGATAGTTCGTCTTCTTTGATCGGGGTTTCAAAGGTGACGGTGACGGTTTGGGGAGCGTCAGTTGGGTTATAGAGGGGGAACGAAAGGTTGTAGGCTACACCATAGTTGCCGTGGGCCTGGTAGGCGGTGTCGTCATATCGCACCAGCATGGACGCGCTTTGGTTTTGGTCAGTGCCTAGTTGCCCCACATATAAGGTACTGATGCCATAGGAAAAGGCTTGCCCTGACGTTGGGATTGTGAGGAAATCAGTGTTATCAGTATCGGTGACGGTCGCAGTCCAGCTGGCACCCTGGGCCACACCAGCGACCCGACCGTAGATCACCTGTTCTGGATTGTCGGTAATGGGGGTGGGGATGCGATCGCGCGGCCCAGCTAAGCCCGAATTCTCCAAAATCGTTTCCCACTGAGCCAGGGTGGGGGCAATCTCAGTCTCATTACCATCCACATTGGCCGACTCCGCCAGACTGGCCACATAGACCGGACCACTACTATCCAGCTCGATCAGCGTAGAGCGACCATTGATCGGCGGATCAAACTCAGCCACCGGGATCGGCGCATTGATCAATAACGCATTGGCCCCAGGGGGAATCACCAACTGGGACGGTAGGGTTGCTTGGCGATGGCCCTGAATCAGATCGCCCATCACCCGACTGCCCGGTCCAGCAAAAACCGGAGCGCGCGGTGAAAACGGCACCTCACTAGGCAATTGCATAAACGGTGCATCCGGCTGACTCAGGTAGCTAGCCCCTGCCAGCACATTCACCGTGACTGTTTCTACCCCAGGGTTATGGACTAAAACTGCCACGTACATCGACCGCAGATCGTCGGGATCCGTGGCCTTGTAAACATGGTGGGCAAACATATCAAACCGTCCCTCAAAGGCAAAGTCGAGATGGGCCTCTGGCGTTGCCATGCCCCCAGGGGGAAACGTCGATAGCAAAATCCCCGGTTCGCCGATCAGTTCAGGGCTGTTGCTGTTAAACACAGGGATTGTATCTAACTGAGCCGGGAGTGGTCTGACGTCTTGGGGACGAACGATCTGTTGGGGCGCAGGGGTTTGGGCGATGGGAAGGGTGATAGGCAGGGGGAACATGGGCTGATCCAGCAGGGGGGCAGGCTAACTCCGGTGGAGACGCTTCGCGAACGACGACGGGCTTGTTAAAAATTAAAATCATGGCTTTGTTTATTTAAATCCTGGCTTAACAAGCCTTTCAGGTTTAAACCATGAAGTAGTTTCTTAACAGCTCCTACGCTCAGCCACTGTAAAAGATGAGTGAGCATTGGGGATCATACCGGAGAATCATTCTCTCCGATTTAAATGATCAACAATTTTCAGAAAATCGAACTCAAGCACCGCCTGATTGGCGGGGGTGATCACCGGTACGTGCACAAATAGGGCGGCGGCGGATTGATGTTGTAAATGGTGTAGTACTCGATAATAGAGACGGTTACAAACAAAGTCTCCGGCATCGTAGCTGATGTGGGTATAAATTGTTTTCTGGATCAGGGTTTGTAGATCAATGGGGGTAGCCAATCGTTGGTCTTTATAGGTGCCCCATTGCTCCACCGTCAGCGTTTTACGGTTTTCTGCCATGCCACAGCAGATCACCACCTTTGGCAGGTATTGAACAATGTGACTCATCACCTGCATGGGGGCCAGGTCAAAATTAACCGGCAACCAGCGCAGGCAAATCACGTTGTCAGGCAATTTTGCTGCCACCTGGGTCAGTAACACGTCGCTACTGTTCAATCCCTGATGCGCTTTCCACGGACGAAAGCTAGTGATCAAAATTGGTAATGCCACATTTTTACCCATCCTTCTGTCAAGCCGATAGTATAGAGCAGTCGCCACCTACCAGAATGACTATGCCAACTATCGCTGTGATTGATTACGACATGGGTAATCTGCACTCTGCCTGCAAGGGATTAGAGTTTGCTGGAGCTACGCCGATAGTCACTGATCAACCGGACGTACTACATCAAGCAGATGGTGTGGTGCTGCCAGGGGTGGGGGCCTTTGATCCAGCCATGCGGCATTTGTGCGATCGCAACCTGGTTCAACCCATTCGTGACGTAATCGCCAGCGGCAAACCCTTTCTCGGTATTTGTGTTGGCCTACAGCTCTTGTTTGAAGCCTCCGAAGAAGGCGTTGAACCCGGCATTGGGGTACTTAAAGGCACCCTGCGCAAGTTTAAGCCAGAGCCCGATATCACCATTCCCCACATGGGTTGGAACCAACTGCAGCTGACCCAGTCCGACCACCCTCTATGGGCCACCATTGCCTCCAACGAATGGGTCTACTTTGTCCACTCCTACTATGCAGAAACCACCGATCCATCCATTGTTGCGGCCACAGTCACCCACGGCAGTCAAACGGTCACAGCCGCTGTCACCAAAGATAATCTGATGGCAGTCCAGTTTCACCCCGAGAAGTCTGCCAGAACAGGGCTACAGCTGCTAGCCAACTTTGTAGAAATGGTGAAACAACCCGTTGCCGTTGGTTAATGATGGCTAAACCCTATCAACGGATTCCGATCCAGGAGTGCGGCGAACCTCTGGTGCCAATTCCCTTGAACCAGTTCGCTGTGGTCGATCCCCATCCCTATGCAGTGCTGGGGGCTCCCTATGGGGAGCGTTCTCCTTACTATGTGCGGGAGGGGGTACTGCGTGCCCTGCTCCAGGCTCAAGCACATCTGCAGGAGCAAAAGCCCGGCTGGCAAATCCAAATTTTTGATGCCTATCGTCCCATTGCGGTGCAACAGTTTATGGTGGACTACACCTATGAACAACTGTTAGCAGCCTGGCAAAGTGACCATCCAGCTGGGCAGACTCCCCCCAAAGAGAAATTGCGCCAAAAGGTGTATCAGTTTTGGGCGGCCCCCAGCGACGATATCGCGACCCCACCCCCCCACAGCACTGGAGCGGCCATCGACATCACGTTAGTGAACGAACTGCAACGGGTAGTAGACATGGGGGCTGCGATTGATGAAATCTCGGAGCGGTCCTACCCTAATTACTTTGCTGATAAACCGGATGGGAAGCTATTTCATCAGCATCGCACCCTGTTGTCAGAGGCGATGCAGGCGGTCGGTTTTCGTCAGCATCCCAATGAGTGGTGGCACTTTTCCCTGGGGGATCAAATGTGGGCCTGGTTAGGAATCACTGATAGCGACCCAGATGGCGTGGCTCGCTACGGTCGGGCTGAGTAAGGATTGGGTCCCCCATGCAAGCAGATGCATCCAGGCCAAATCTAAAAGAATAAGCATAAAAATGGGGCCATCATGGACACCTGAAACATACTAGTGACCTGTAGGTGTAGACCGTTGGACGCAAGCCATTTAACCTGGGGCATCTGCAGGTCTGCTAAAACAGTCAACGTTTCGATTTACAAGGGTTTATCCATGGAATTCAAGCAGCTTATCCTTTTAGGACCTCCCGGTGCCGGGGTAAAGGAACAGGCGGTCACCCTGTCCAAACGCTGGCATATTCCCCAAGTATCCATGGGTCAGCTTATCCGTGAGGCAATCGCTAAGGAGTCTGCCACTGGCATTGAGGCACGCCCCTATGTGGAAGCAGGTGAGCTGGTGCCTGATGCTTTGGTCATGAAGCTACTCCGCAAGCGGTTTGAGCAACCGGATGTCATGCTGCAGGGCTGGGTTTTGGATGGCTTTCCCCGCACGCTAACTCAGGCCCAGGGACTGAATGAGTTTTTAGCAAAGGTGGGTCAGCCTGTGGCAACGGTTGCTTATCTGAGGGCGATGACTGGACTGTTGATAAACCGACTGACAGCCGAGGGGGAGTATGAACCCATTCCGGCAATTCGTCGTCGGTTGGCTCGCCATCAGGAAGAGACCGCACCTTTACTCGACTATTATCAGCAGCAGCAACAGCTATCAAAAATCAATGCTAGCCTGTCTGCTGAGGAGATAACCCAGACATTGGCTGAGTTATTTGAGGAGGAAACCGGAGCCGCTGGTTTTATTCAAGATGAGTCAGAGCTAGATTCTCTTTTGGAAAAAGAATCTCTGTTGGTGGTAGATTGCATGGCGTCTTGGTGTGGTTCTTGCAAACTGGTAACTCCATTGATCGATCAGCTAGCAGAGACTTATAAGGAACGCGTCAATGTGAGAAAAATAGACTTTGATGCGAATAAGCAGGTGCCTAAGCGGTTTGGGCTGAAGGGGATGCCAGCAGTTATGTTTTTTAAAGATGGCGAACTGATGGAGACGTTGACAGGGGTAAAACCTTATCAGGTATACAATGCTGCGCTAACACGCTTTTTGGAGTGATGTATCACAAATGGGATAAAAACAATCCTCCCAATGATTAATGGCGGCAATTAAATTTAGGCTAAGGAACAAGGATTCAATTAAACCTATTTCTTCACGTACAGGCGTTCCATGGAACGCCTCTCCAAATCCAATATTTCTGGACCTTATAAAATCCTTAACGAGAAAGATTTTCTCACGTTCCTTCGCCAACAGCGACAAGAAGCAATTTAGTTAAACGTCATATGTCTCTTGTTCTTATCGATACTGACATTGCTGTTTGCAGCATTACATTTGTATCCCGATATATTTCTCCGAAGCTCCGAAAGTAGAGTCCTACCGAGTCAATAAAATAACCCCCTGCTTTGATAAGCATTCCATATCGTTGCCCAATGTCCGTACACACAGAAGTTAACATACGCTTAACATTGGGTTAGAATTGGCAGTCAAGTCACGAAATTCATCAAAAAAAGTTGATTTGGTGTATTGATCAGCAACGTGTTTTGGCGATTTCCTGGCTTACGTTTGAGCAGCTTTTGGGCTGCAAGTCATGCACTTGTATGGCGACTAGGCGGCGTGTTTGTGCTTCAACGATTGTTCAACGTTTGATCGGACACCTGCAGAGGGGTGCTATATGCAGAATAAAAATAATAGACGCGATCGCAAATCCTTGCGATTTAAGAGTGTGCGTTGGCAAATTGCCAGCAAGCTGATTTTTCTAAATGTGCTTCTAATCGGGCTGCCGACCATTGTTTGCTACTACAGCCTGACGTTAGGTAACCTCTCGTTAAAATGGCTACATTTCTCACTGGTTATCCTATATTTAACCAGTGCAGCCATGTTGATTGCCGAGTCTACCGCAGCCGTTTGGCGACGGTTTGCGGGGCAACCCCGCTTGACGGGACAACCCCGCTTGACGGGACAATCCCGCCTTGCTGGACAATCCCGCCTTGCTGGACAACCCCGCTTTGCTGGACAATCGCCCTTTTCCCTATCGCCCCCTGATACCTTTAAGCATCGACTAAAGCAGGGCCTTGGCATTAGAGGGGCGGATTTACCGATTGAGACCAAGCCTCTGCCCCGCTGTTCGTTTATCGTGGCGGCCTATTTGCCCAATGAACAGAACATTATTTTAGAAACGATTGACCATCTGCTCAATCGCGTGCATCAGCCTGCAGCTGGCCTAGAAGTCATTCTGGCCTATAACACCCCTGTGGCGCTGCCCATTGAGCACACATTGTCACAACTGGCTAGAAGATACCCTAACTTTCGGCCCTACCGGGTAAAGGGTAGCCATTCTAAAGCCGAAAATATTAATGCAGCCCTCAATATCGTGACCGGCGACATCACCTGCATTCTAGATGCGGACCATCACCCGGCTCCAGACTGTTTTGAGCGGGCGAACCGATGGATTAACAATGGTTATGATGTGGTGCAGGGGCGCAATATGATTCGTAACCGGGGTGAAAATCTGCTGACCCGTCTGGTTGCGGTCGAGTTTGAGTCCATCTATGGTGTCAGTCATTCTGCCAAGTCGTTGATGGTGGATACGGCCTTGTTTGGCGGATCGAATGGCTACTGGCGCACATCGGTACTCAAGCAGATCCGATTTAATCCCACCATGCTGACTGAAGATATTGATGCCTCAATACGTACTCTGCTACAGGGGTATCGCATTGTCCACGATCGCAGCATTACGGTGACAGAGCTGGCTCCTAACCGTGTGGGCGCTTTTTGGTCCCAGCGCAAGCGCTGGTCCCAGGGATGGCTAGAAGTTAGCCTGCGTTATCAAAAGCGATTTTGGAAATCGTCCCAGCTCACCTTTGGTCAAAAGCTAGTGTGGACCCACTTGCTATATTACCGAGAGATATTTCCGATTTTGTCGGTGCAAATTTTACCCATTGTCTTGAGCAGCTGGCTGGTGATGGGAACCATTAATTTCACTGATAATTTGTTTTTGTTATCAGCGACAGTCATTACCTTTTTGAGCAGTGTTTATAAACTGTTGGTAACGGCCAAGGTTGGATATTGTCACTATCCGGGGTATTACTTTTTGCAATATGCCCTGCTCACACCGTTCTATTCTTTGTTTAAGAATATGATCGCAGTGGTCGCACTCTATGATCACCTCCATGGAAAAACCGACTGGGTGGTCACTCCACGGGATGTGGCTCCCGCTGTTGCCAACTTTGAAAAGGTCTACGCCTTGCCTGAAACAGCCAGGCTTTAAAGCAATCTATATCTGAATAATGTTTGTTTGGGCAAGATGGTTGATCACAGCCGTTAATAGTGTCCCTTGCGTAACAGCTTTAAACCACATTGTTTCAAACCACACTTTTAGAAAACAACTTTTACGCTCACACCTACTATGACTCGTCGTTTTAGTCGTTCATCAGCGTTGAAACGCTCAGCGACGGTACAGCGCCTTGCCTGGCTAGACGGATTACGCATGTTTGCTGCCGTCATGATCTTGCTTTACCACGCGCAGTTGCTGTTTACCCAGTATCGCTATACTCCACAGCCCACAGGCCTATTTCACAATTTACAACAGCTGATTCCCGAGGTAAATTCTCTCACCACTCTGTCGGGCTGGATCCATTTGTTGGGGACTCCCGCCCTATTTGGGTTTCAGTTTGTCGATGTATTTGTTTTGTTAAGTGGGTTTAGCCTGATGCTGGCTACCCGACAGCGCTCCTTTGACTGGTTAGCTTTTTGGCAAAAACGTCTATCGCGTTTACTGTGGCCATTTTGGACAGTGGCGTTGCTCGCTTATCCGATTTTGTGGGTCGTGGGTGCGGCTACCCAAAGTTATATTCCCCCCACTTGGAATCTGTTTGCCGCGTCTACGTTTCCGTTGTTGTTTGACTATCACGGTAGTCTCTTATTACCCATTAGCGGTCCCTGGTGGTTTATTCCGTTGATCTTGAGTTTTACCTTGTGCTTCCCGGTATTGCATCGGTTGATGTATCGCTGGGGAGGACGCAACTTGGTGGTGATCAGTCTCGTGGTCACCCTGGGTTACCGGGCCTTGGCCACCTATGTCTTTGGCGGACAGCCGACTTATACCATGCTTGATACGGCCCATGGTCCCCTGCCGTTTTATGTGCTGTTGGCTAAGTTAAGTACCTTTGTGATTGGCATGGTCGCGGCCCAGGCCTATAAGCATGGTCGTGGTGTGCTCTTTTGGTCTCAAGCCAAAGCGTTACAGGTCGGTACGTTACTTTATGGTGTGGGATTTATTTGTCAGTTTTACAAACTGGGCTGGCTAGTCTGTGATCTGTTGGTGCCTTTGGGGCTAACGCTAGTGTGCATGGTGGTGTGCCGCTGGTTAACGACAGCTCGATGGAGTCATCACTTAGCACTGAGTTTAGGTAAGTACAGCTATAGCTTTTTCTTGATCCATAATTTTGTGGTAGACCGGACATTGGGGCTGGTGGTTCAGGGGGATGGTGTGAGGTATGCGATCGCACTTCCCTTGATGATCCTCGGCACCCTAATCCTCGCCGCCATTGCTGATGCCGTCACACCTCTACTACAAAGAGCCCTGCGCCTCCTATGGCAAGACATTGACTATTTGCTAGCTCGCAAACCCGCTGTTGCCATCCCCAGCTGGGTGCCCTCAGTCGGGGATACGGTCCGCTATCTTGATCAACAGTGGACTGTTCAAGCTGTAGAAGTTTTGCTGGATGATGGCAACTATTATTTATGCAAAATCGCCAATGACCAGCAGACTCGCTGGGTTAGTCAGGAGCAGTTGCAGCTGATGGCACCAACGGTGATGGCCAGACGTTAGCTCCACACGCCCCATTAAAATCAATCTTTAGGAGGGGCAGGGGCTCATCCCTGCTCCCAATACTGAGTCTTTTGTAACGATAATCCTTAAAAACCTCAGGCAAATCTCAGGGTTTGCCTAGTCAGTAACAAGAAACTCTCATCGAAACAAAGCAGACTCTCAGGGTTTGCTTAGGGGACAGCAAGCAACCTCCGTTAAATTACCAACAGTAATTTGTTAATGAGCTGTTCCCCATGAATCTCACTTCGCTTAACTCTAATGTTGAGTCCAATGATGTTTTCGGTACGAGTGGAAACGACTTCTTGCAAGGTACAAGCGGTTCTGACCGGATAAATTACTGCCGCAGGTACGGATCTGTTTATTTTCACTGAGTCTGGTGATGCCATCGCCAATGTGCAGGGTGCCGGTGGTGCAAATCCTGACAGCTTTCTGTTTGTGAGTTAAGCCTGACTGACTGTCTAACAAAAAGGGGGAGAGTAGTGCTAACTACTTTCCCCCCTTTTTTCTATGGCGTTTAGGGATTTTCAACAGATTTTCAACCATAGCCATGACATCTGTTGACTTTACTTTTTAATAGGACTCTTGCCATATGAATCAACTTTCGGAGAGAGATTCTCAAATAAGGAATCATCAATATCAGCAGGGACTTGCATTACGGAATAGCAATGTACTACTCCATGCCTACCGACATAAGACTAGCTATAGTACAAAAACAACTTAATTAAATCTAAGTGCTTACGCAGTCTTTCTGTTCCTAATAGTCATCACCATACCGTCTTGTCATAAATTTAGCAAAAGATTTTACTTCCAACAGATTTTAAAAATTGCTAAATCCGCTTAAAATTTACGTCTTTTGGTGCTTTAAAATACCTTTCTCTTTAGACTATTATGGTCGATTTTTGACGTACCTTCTGGGAATATACGGAAAATTTCACTCTTTTTGCTACTACAGATGCTATTGTCATCATAAGAACTCCACAAAAAAAGTCGGAGCCATATCGCATTAAAAACAATTTTGTCGTTGTCGATTTAGGGAAGGGCGCGATCTGTAAATCTTGCTTTATGTCAGTATGTTCGAGCCAAGAACCCGAGGATCAATAACGACACCACTTCCATTCATTAGGGTGTATAGAAATGTCCCAGTATTTTCTTGGACTCAATCTTAGTCATGAGCGATCAGCTGCCATTGTTAAAGATGGTGAGATTTTGGTGGCGATCGAACAAGAGCGCTTAGATCGGCAAAAATATAGTATCGGTTTCATGCTGCAGTCACCTGGAGTGACGGCACGTATGCAACCCCCCCATGAAGCTATTCGCTACTGTTTAGATAGCTGTGGTATTACCCTCGATGATTTAGCGACCGTTACCGCTAATATGCCAGGGCATGATTTTGCGCCTACCATTATGCGGAATACGTTGCCTGCTGACATTGCTGACAAGGTGATGGCCATTCCCAGCCATCATCTCGCCCATGCTTACTCGGCCTACTGGCCATCTGGTTTTGATCAGGCACTGGTGCTCGTGATTGATGCCACTGGTTCCATAGACCAGGAGCATCGTACTGAATCCTACACTCTCTATGCAGGTGATGGCCACAGTCTCCATACTCTCCATAGTGAGACGGTAGACTCTCATTTAGCAGGTCTATCTACCCTAGGCTTTTTGTATGAATATGTCACTCGCAAAGCTGGATTTGTTTCCAAGTTAGGAAATACTAACGTGAGCCATGCAGAAGCGGGTAAGCTCATGGGGTTAGCCCCCTTCGGAGGGGAGCAGGTTAATTTTTATCCCTGGATCAAACCAGTAGAAGATAGCTACAGCCTATCAATTTCTCCCTACGATATCTTTTTGGAGATAGCGGCTTTAGAAAAGACCTATGATACTGGCGAGGGTAAACCCTATTTGCGTTCTTATTTAGTCGATTTAGCCTATAAAATTCAGGATGAACTAGAAAAGGCGCTTAAGCACATTGTTAAAGTTGCAATGGAGCGGACCGGCTTAAAGAAGTTATGTATTGCCGGTGGTGTAGGCCTGAATTCGGTTGCTAATTACAGGCTCTTTAGTGAGCTGGGTTTAGACGATATTTTTATTTTTCCAGCGGCTAGTGATAGTGGGATTGCGGCAGGGGCTGCTTTGTGGGCCTATGCTCAACAAGGCGGTTGCAAACGACCGGCATTGACCCAAGCCACCTTAGGGCATGCCTATGAACCGCCCCAGGTCAATCAATCACTAGAACAATTTGCTGATCTCATTGATTTCGAAGAACTTACCCCCGAGGGGGTGTTAGAGCGCAGTGCTCAAGCCCTGGCCAATGGTCACATTGTTGCTCGATTTGAAGGGGGAGCTGAATATGGCCCTCGAGCCTTAGGTCATCGTTCCATTATGGCGGATCCAACGTTTCGGCGGATGCGAGACATTATCAATGCTCGGGTCAAATTCCGTGAGGCTTTTCGGCCATTTGCCCCAGTGATTCCTTTAGAAAATGTAGGTGACGTCTTTGAGCTGGACGGTCAATCGCCATTTATGCTGATGGTTGCCCCGATCAAGCCAGAGATGCGTCAACAGATTCCGGCGGTTACCCATGTTGACGGCACTGGACGGGTTCAAACTGTCACAGCCCAGGATAATCCCTACTTCCATCAGCTTTGTCACCGTTTGGTTGATCTCCGACAGGGACCCCCCGTATTACTCAATACTAGTTTCAATGTGGCTGGACAACCCATTGTCGAAACTCCAGCAGAAGCAATTCAAACCTTCTTGAATACGGATATTGACTATTTAGCCATTGAAAATGTCTGGATTTCTAAAAAACATGTCCGTGTCCAAAACTATGGCGAACATTTATCCAAAACTGGAGATGCAGTGGTTCCCCAGGGGCTAGCGCCTCATCAACCAGCGGTTACTGACCTGATGGCCACCTTGGATCGGGCTCTATTTCTTGGGGAGCAGGCCAATTGCCCCTGGAGCGAAACAGAATTGAAACGGCTTTCTACCCTGGGGGCACGGTATAAGGAAACCAGTGTTCTCTTTCCTGACTCCCCCTTGATCGGACCGATCAATACTAAGGTGACCCAGGATGTCGTATGGATACTCGATCCGCTGAATAAATCTACTCTTGTTAATCTCGCAGTGGAAAGTGGCTTTGTGCAGCAGCGTCTTAACCATGCTTCAAATCATAAATCAGACCTTAATTCAACCTCAAACGTGAGCAGTCATAATTTTAGTTGTGCTGTTCGACTAGCGTCTAAAGTCAGTGGAGGCAATCCTAAGCAGTTGCTCAATGGGGAGAACGTCAGGGGGTATAGCTTTGATCAGGTCAAATTGTTGATGGCCATACTATCCAAGCAGCCTGATTGGCAGGAGACAATTCGCCACGAGCTGTGTTTGACCCATGCCGAGCTTTCTCAACAGATACAATGGGCCCATACCCAACTGGCCCAATATGGCATTGAGTTAGCTGATACGTTCTCCCCTGGGAGAACTGTAGATTCTTCCCTGCCTGCTGAGAGTAGCCAGACTCTGGCTGCTTTTGAAGATGCAGAATTTATATTGCGGCATCAGTTGGGGGAATTGCGAAACTGTTTACAACGGGCAGATTACACGTTGCCAACAATTTGCCAAAAATTAGAGGTGGAGTCATTACAATCCATTGAGCCCACGCGCTTACATTATTATGACCGTTATCAATTGGGTCAAAGCAATCTGGATGACTTAATTCGTCTCTTTTTATTGCGGGTGGCGTTGCCCCAAGCTCGCTTAAGTGAGCTATTTGGAGAGCAGTTAACACAGCTTTTAGTTCGATTGGGGCTGCTGATTCCACGGGGAGAGCAATGGTCGTCACGGGTTGATCTATTTTGTGTGGAGGGCCTTTACATCGCCACGGATCACCGATACATGCTGTTGCCAGAAGATAGCATGGCGGAAAGTCCGGTGATGTATATCGGTGCAGATAGCCAGGGACTCGTCTATACGGCTCCTCGATATACTGTTGAGGCAGTTCTCGATTTATGCTGTGGCAGTGGTGTCCAGGGATTAGTCGCCAGTCGTTATGGTCAGACGGTGACCTCTGTTGATCTGAATCCACGGGCTATTCGTTTTTCTCGCTTTAATGCCCAACTCAATGATATCCGTAACATTCAGTTTCACCAGGGAAGTTTGTATCAACCGGTTACGGGTCAAACCTTTGATACGATTTTGGCAAATCCGCCCTTTGTGCCCAGTCCTAAACGGGATCTAGGTTTCCGCGATGGAGGAGCCAACGGAGAAGAGATTCTTGCTGCCATCATCCGGGATAGTGCCAAGTATCTGAAACCCCAAGGCCACGTCTTTATTGTGACGGATCTGGTGGATGTGCAAACTTATCAGGCTAAACTTGACCAGTGGTGGTGTGGTGGCCGTGCCCATCAGCTAGTGTTATGCACGGCTGATCGAGATGATGTATTGTTCTCGGTACCCCATAGCCATGCCCCCTTTGGCCAAAGTTTAGAGGCTTACAATACTGAGTTAGAAAACTGGCTGAATAATTTCCATGAGGCTGGTCTACAGGCGGTTAATTTTGGTTATATTCTGATCCGAAGACAGGTTGAGCAACCATCAGGCTCCTATTTCTGTCGAACAGTTCATAACCCCACCCAGACGATCTCTGATTTTGTAGAGGGTTATTTCCAGCAACGTCAGTTGTTAGAATCCTCTAACCGAGATGAGTATTTTCTTTCCCTGTTGCCAAATCTGAGATTTCGAATAGAATCGGGCCTCGGTAATGTTAAGCAACAGATAGAGCTTTTTGTACCTGATGATCCCTATTTTACGACTTATCAGATTAATCAGGACTTGTATGAAACTCTACAGACCATTCAGCGATTAACGCCTCAGTGGTCTCGGTTTATAACACCGGCTAACCAAGCTCAACTCATGGATTTAATCTGCAAGGGGTTGTTGAAACTAAGTATTCAACCTCCCCAAGCGACCGATCGCCAGCACTTAGAACACCTATTGTCTAAGTCATCTGAAACCCAGGGGATTATTGAGTTGAGAACGAAAACAACACCCACTTGTTTGTCGGCTTACTTGACTTAGGAATGAGGATTTCATAAGGTATTCAACTTAATCCCCTCCTCGGGAGGGTTGCCTGAAAGGCGGGGTGGGTTTCGATCGCTAGCACTCACGGCCAACCCACCCCGTTGCCCCTCCCAGGAGGGGATTAAGTTGCGAATTTCAAATCATCGGGATGGTTTTTTAAGGTGCGATCGCAGCATTCGTCAAATTGTTTAGCGCTCCGGACACTGTTTTCAGGGTTTCCACACCGCAGCCATTGAGGCGATGACGTCCCCCTAAATACTGCGGGTCATTATAGGCCAGCTGTACATCACCCTGCTCATCTTCCCAAATCAGAACCTTTTGCGGCAGATCAATAGCCATGGTCTGCTGACATTGCATCAAGGGCGTCCCTACCTTAGGATTACCGAAAATGACCACGCGAGTAGGTCGCAGCTCAAGGCCAGCCCCTGAGGCATTTTCAGCATGGTCAACGGTGGCAAATAGGCTCAACCCTTTGGATTCCAGGATTTTCTTAAACCGCGTCTCCGTTTCTTCCACACTGTAGGGACTGGCCTTAAGAATCAATCCCGTGGGAGCTGTGGCCTGAGCCATCGCCTGCTGACGTGAAAAATAAGCAACGGTTAGACCTGTGAATAGGGTGATTAACCCAAGGCCAATGGCTGTCGTATTGCGCATAGTTTTGGGGTGGGAGCTAGAACACTATTGTCAGCCTACAATGATGCCTTAATACTGGCAAAACCTGGCAAAAACCTGCGGGTCAGCCTTATTGGGGGTATCCGCGTAAGCCGGGAAATTCTGATCAGGTAAGGAAGTTCGTGGTTCGTGGTTGGTGGTTAGTCCCTGACTGGAGTTTAACGACTAACTACCAACTACTATCTTCTAGAAAACGTCCCGTATTAAGTTGATCCCCCTGGATCAGAATTTGTCTGCATCAGAATTTGTCTGCATCGGGCAGCAGCTGTGTCTGTTCTGTCCCTCAAACCAAAAATAGAATTTTTTGCCCATTTGCATAATTCCTGGTCTTTGCCTGTGAGTGATGGATAGTGCTTCAAACAAACCTACGGAGAAAACCTATGGAGAGTTGATGATGACTCTCTAACTTGTTTATGTTCTATCGCAAATGTCCTGATGCCTTAGCCATTTGCTCGTCACCTTAAGGAATCCCATCCCATGTCTTTAGCCAAAATTACAGCCGCCGTTATTGGCGCAGCTACCCTTTTAACCCCCTTTGTATCGTTGCCGGTAGCGGCCCTGGATGAAACGTCATCCTGCACCCATTGTGTTGCCCAAAGCAGTCCAACCGCTCGCTATGCCGCCATCTGGCAACAAACCTCCCACCAATCTGCCTGGGTTGCCCGTCACGGTATGACCTCTAGTCAGTATCAGGCTCGGTTTGATCAATATGTGGCCGATGGCTATCGCTTGGTGGATGTCAGTGGCTACAGTGTCGGCAACCAAGCTCGCTATGCCGCCATTTGGGAAAAGCGCTCGGGTCCTGCCTGGGTCGCCCGTCATGGCATGACCTCCAGGCAATATCAAAATGCCTTTGACCGCTATGTGGCCGATGGTTATCGACTGGTGGATGTCAGTGGCTATAGTGTAGGCAACCAAGCTCGCTACGCCGCCATTTGGGAAAAGCGCTCGGGTCCTGCCTGGGTTGCCCGTCATGGCATGACCTCTAGTCAGTATCAGGCTCGGTTTGACCAATATGTGGCCGATGGTTATCGACTCGTTCACGTCAGCGGCTACAGTGTGGGCAACCAAGCTCGCTACGCTGCCATTTGGGAAAAGCGCTCAGGTCCTGCCTGGGTCGCCCGCCACGGCATGACCTCTAGTCAGTATCAAGCCAAATTTGATGAACTGACTGCAGAGGGCTATCGCCTTGTCAACGTCAGTGGCTACAAGGTCGGCAATCGCAATCGCTATGCCGCCATTTGGGAAAGGCAGTCCGGTGCTGCCTGGGTCGCCCGTCATGGGATGAACTCTAGTCAGTATCAGAACCGGTTTGACCAGTATGTGGCCGATGGCTATCGACTCGTTAATGTCAGTGGTTACGGCCAATAGCTTTCGCTTGAAGATTGTCTAGGGCGGCATTTTACCCAACCAGGCTGGGCTCTTTACCCAACCAGGTTGGGCTCTTGCTGAGTAGCACAGTGGATACTGCCGCCGCCTGCGGCAATACCATCAATGTTAATGGCAATGATTTCTCGCTCAGGGAAGGCTTGTTGTAAGGCTGCCTGAGCCATCTGATCGGCCTGATCATCGCCAAATTCTTGCATGATAATGGCATGATTACAGGCATAAAAACCGATATAGCCAGCGGCAAAGTCTTCGGTTTCATAAGTATCTCGGATTGTGCTGGGTGCTGCCAGCACAATCACCTCTAAAGGCTGACCTTGGGCATCGGTTGCCCCCTCCAGAATCTCTAAATGTTGTTGAGTCACCCCATGGTCAAAATACTCTGGATTGGGTTCATACCCGGCTAACACCAGACCAGGTTTAGCAAAACGGGCATAAAAATCAGTATGGCCATCGGTGATGTCATAGCCCTTTATACCGGGTAGCCAGATGATTTTTTCTAACCCCAGCAGCGGCATCAGTAGATCTTCAAACTGCGCTTTGGTAATGCCGGGATTGCGATTGTCATTCAGCACACAGCTTTCGGTAATAATGGCAGTACCCTGGCCATCTACCTCGATACAGCCACCTTCTAATACCAGACTTGTATTAATCACCTCAGCGCTGGCTTGTTGAGTGACAAACTCGGCAATGGCCGCATCTTGTTGAAAAACTTGTTTCCTACCCCAGCCGTTAAAATTGAAGTTTATACCTGCTTTTGTACCCTGTTCAGAAAGCACAAACAGTGGTCCCGTATCGCGTATCCATAGATCGTCCAACGGCGAGACAATTAACTCAACGGCGGCACCCAACAGATTGTGAGCTAGATCATGATCTTCAGCCCTGACCAGCATGGAAACCGGCTCATATTGGGCAATGGTGTGAGCAATGGTGACTAAATTACGGCGTACTTCTGGGAGTAACCGTCGTCCCCAGATACGTTCGCTTGCGCCAAAGGCCATCCAGGTGCGCTCATGGGGCATGGCTTCATCGGGCATTCGCCATGGGCTAGCGGTATGGGTGTTGGAATTGGTGCAACCCATGAGTAAACCTCCGGTGAATAGTGCAGTGTTTTGGAGGAGTTGTCGTCTGGTGACCATGGTTGGGAATGGGCGTGAAGCTAGGGTATCAATGGGAAGTGGGTAGGGGATGCATGGGAGACGGGGGAAACGAGGAAAAGAGAGGGGGCAAACCGCTGACTATGGGGGGGTGATCTTGAGCATTTTGTTGCCGTTGCGTTGGAGTTCGTAGGCAACTGGCTGAATCTCACACCGATAGCCCAGTTCCCTTAGGGTGCCCATAACAGACTCTAAATGGGGGGAGGTTTGTAGATTGAGGCTAAGCAAAGGAAAAATGCGGACTTCCCGGCATAGTCGTAGCATTTCGCGAATTGAGTTTAGATGAAAAGATTGGTCAAACTGATCAGAGTAGAGAAACAGGAAATGGGAACAGAGACCCAGACCATAGCTGGAGTCCGCGTATTTAAGCTGAGGCAGTTCTCCTACTTCATAGCGCCCGTCATGATTGCTGTGCTCAAAATCTTGACAGAATTTGTAGAGGGCAGTTTCACGATTTTTTCGAAGATTGCTTGGGGAGCGATGATAATCCCAAACCCAGTCATTTGGAGTGCTTTCTATCTGAGAAATAATGTTGTCAACAACAGCATCAAAGCGCTGCTTGATTTCGCTAGACTCAAAACAATAGAGTGGATCAACCGATTTAATACGATAGCCCAGACGAGTCCCTTCTGCATTAAAACTCGCTGGCCCATCGGCCACACTCAATATAGACTGTTGCAGGTCTGGCTCCATCAGGTTAAACATGCTCACATATTCGTCAAACGACCGACCAAACGGGACTACGTTGTCTAACTGCATGGCCATAAAAATCTCCTAATGGTTATTCTCTCTCATTGGTAGAGTTTAGATCTGTCAGCATTGACGGAGGACCAATGTCAGTCAGTTTATAGCCCTGAGGATAGCTACGAATTGATTGGTCAGCGAAGAAGTCTGGTAGGGAACGAGGGGGGAGTTTTCGGAGAAACCGGCTGCGAATTTTGAGGCTATTTTCGAGTAGGGTGGTTAGATGGGCCGGTGCAGATTGCCACCCTAAGGCCTTGAGAAGAGGCTCATCTAGCAAGGCTGGAATGGCTGTGTTGGCTAGCGATCGCACCCCCATCGGAAACCATCCCAACAGCATGGCCCGAGTTGCGTCTGCCACCCGCTGATTGGCTACAGCATAGGTAAAATGCTGCTGTTCATAGCTCTGGTTATAGTGCTCAAAGGCATCATAGGAGTCGGGGATATCGGTAATGCCCATACGTTGCCCCACGGCAACCCAAAAGTGATACATGGCCTGTTTTTCCAAGGTGCTCAGAGATCGCCAACCAAAGCGATCGCACCAGCGCACCGGCTCATAGATAAATGTAGATAGCACATAGAGGTAGTCGCTATTCTCGTTAGTGTCACTAATTTTTCGCCATAGCTTGGTATCGTCTCAAATAGTTCAAAGTAGGGATTTACAGCCATACTGGA